>NZ_AOUN01000024.1:0-108887 GCF_000371385.1 Sphingopyxis sp. MC1 | reverse complement strand
TTCAATCAGCGTCCGCACCGCGGCGGCGACATGATCGGGAACCACCACCTTGCCGTCGGGTCCGATTTCGGTCGTGCTGCTCGTCATATCCCCGCTTTCACTGTTGCTTTCTTGCCGCACATTTCGGGACGATTGCCCCGATAAGCAAGAGCGTGCGCGCAAGTTTTTGTTCGGTCGCCGATGCTTTACGTTGCGGAATCCAACCCTTTTCCGATTGTGCAGAGCCGCAATTTCCTTTCGAATTTTCCCGCCAACAAGCCACTTGACGCTTTGGTAAAGTCAGCGCAGTTTTCAATCATTACAGAGTTCGCTCAAGCGGACCGTAATCCGGAGAGGCCGGCGTTTTCCCCGACGCCGGTGGGAGAGGACGATGACCAGCACCGCTGGCAGGTGGGATACTCACTGGCGCTTGGCCCCCGCGGCCCGGCGCCTTCTGGCATGCCCGGTCGAATCCCCTCCCCTGACCACAAATTGAATTTGGGCGAACCCGTGGACTGCGGGGTCGAAAAAGGGAGGAATAGATGAAGTTCAAGGCACTGATTGGAACGTCCGTCCTGGCCATGGCGGTGGCAACGCCGGCCCATGCGCAGAGCGGCGGCTCCAGCTCCGACCCCTATGGCGAAATCGTCGTCACCGCGCAGCGCCAGTCCGAACGTCTGCAAGACGTTCCGATTGCCGTCAGCGCCTTTTCGGCGGAAGCGTTGGAAAAGCAACAGATCGACAATGCGTCCGACCTTCAGCTGACGCTTCCCAATGTCACTTTCTCCAAGGGCAATTTTACCGGCTCGAGCTTCACGATCCGCGGCATCGGAGATTTGTGCGTCGGCTCAAGTTGCGACAGCGCCACAGCTATTCACGTCAATGGTTCCCCCCTGTTCGGCACCCGCATTTTCGAAACCGAATATTTTGATCTCGAGCGCATTGAGGTTCTTCGTGGTCCGCAAGGCACGCTCTTCGGTCGCAACGCCACGTCCGGTGTCGTGAATTTCGTCACGGCGAAGCCGAAAGTTGGGCAATTCCAGGCGAGTGCCGATGGCGAGTATGGCAATTTCGATGCCTGGAAGGTCAAGGGGATGGTCAATGTTCCCCTCGGCGACACGCTCGCGCTTCGGGCCGCGGGATTTTATTTGAAGCGCGGAGGCTATACCAAGAATCTGTTCGATGACAGCCATATCGACGGCCGCGAAATGTATGCGGTCCGCGGTTCGCTACGCTGGGAGCCCAGCCCCGATACCTCGCTCGACCTGATGGGCTATTATTTCCGAGAAAAGGATGACCGGCTGCGCATCCAGAAACAATTTTGCCAGCGCGACCCGACCGGCGTTCTCGGCTGCCTGAATAATCGCCGCGATGCCGAAAAGGTGAACGGCAACGCAACCTTCCCCAGTGTGCTGGGATCGCGCGAAGTGTTCGCGCTCAACGGCATCTCTCCCCTGCTCGGCCTCGGCACCGGCAGCCTCTATGGCGCGGACGCCAATGCCGGCGCTATCGAGCCGGCCGACGTCCGGACCGTCAATACCGATTTCACGCCGGAATATTTCACCGACGAAATTCAAGCACAGGCGCATTTCGAGCATAATTTCGGCGCGATCAAGCTGGGCCTGACCGGCATCTATCAGCGCACCCGCGTCGATTCACGGCAGGACTACAACCTCGACGTCGCCAATCGCGCGACGATCCAGCCGGGCCTCAACGCCTTGGCCTACCTCGCCGCCAACGGCATTCCGACGGGCGTTGCAAGTCCGGCCTTCATCCCGGGATCAGCGGCTTATTTCGCACCGATCGCCGCTGCATTGATCCCCGATGGCCCGACAGGCAAGCTATGCACGTCTAACACCAATCCGAATGGCTTGGGCGTATTCGGCGGCGATGGGGTGTGCGGCGACAACGCATTGGCGTTCGACCGCTCGGTCGGCAAGAATGAAAGCTGGTCAGGCGAAGCGATCATCAGCAGCGATTTCGACGGACCGTTCAACTTCCTGCTCGGCGGCATCTACGCGAGGTCGAAATCAACCAATGTCGACTATTATATCAACGCCTTCTCGATCGACTATTTTGCGAGCCTTTTCGGAACCTTCTCAGCTTTCGCCAACGGAAAGGATCCCTCCTATCTGGGATCTCCCTATTTCAAGAACCATAACGAAAGCCTGACGCTCAATTCCTACGGCCTGTTCGGCGAGGCTTATTTCGAAGCAAGCGATCGTCTGAAATTCACCGTCGGATTGCGCTACAACAACGACAAGAAGCACGACCTGTCCAATTCGACCCTGGCGTCGTTCCTCGTTCCTTACGGGACCACCGGCGACATCTTCAACTCGCCCGATTCGGCAGGTTATGACGCGGACGCCGGCGTCACCGGCCTGCCGGGCGCGCAAAGAATTCGCGACCGCACCCAGAAGTTCGACGAAGTGACGGGCCGCGCGGTGATCGACTTCAAGATTACCCCCGACAACCTCCTCTACGCCTCCTATTCGCGCGGCTATAAATCGGGCGGCATCAACCCGGCGCTGCAATTCAATGTCCCGGGCGTGACCGAAACATTCGCGCCGGAAATCATCGATGCCTTCGAGGTCGGTTCCAAAAATACCTTCGGAAACGGCGCGCTCCAGCTTAATCTCACCGGCTTTTATTACAAATATAAGGGCTTGCAATTGAGCCGCATCGTCGCGCGCACATCGGTCAACGACAATGTCAATGCAAATATCTACGGCTTCGAGGCCGAAGCTATGGTGCGCCCCGATCCCGACTGGCTCATCAATCTGGGCTTCAGCTATCTGAAGACTAAGGTTACCGACGATAAGCTGTTCGTGAACCAGCGTGACCCGTCAGGCGGCCTGCCCAATTCGGTCATCATCAAGGACATCACCCAAGCCTTCAATTGCGCAGTGGTGGCTAATGTCGGCGGCCAGGCTGCCGCCGATGGCTTCGTCACGGCGGTTAACAATGGTATCAACGCCTCGAAGGGCTTGACGGCGGCCAATGGACTGCGGGGACCGGAAGCCTTTCCGTCCGATGCAAACCTTGGGGCCGCCACCGGCGCCTTCAGCAGTTGCAATGCTCTTGAAGCCGCGGCTGCCGGCACGGGCGGCGCCATTACAGTCTACGGCGGCGGCGTGCCCGTGAGCATCAAGGGCAATGCGCTGCCGCAGGCGCCCAATTTCAAATTCTCCGCCGGTGTCCAGCACACGGTCAACTTCTCCAGCGGCATGACGCTCGTCCCGCGCCTCGACCTCACCTATACCGGCGAAAGCTATGGCAATATCTTCAACGGCCGGGTGAACAAGGTGAAGGGCTATGCCCAAGCCAATGCCCAACTCCAGCTCAACGGGCGTGACGACCGCTGGTATGTGCGCGGCTTCATCCAGAATATCTTCGATAATAATGCAACGACCGGCCTGTATCTGACCGATCAGTCGTCGGGGCTGTTCACCAACATCTTCACGCTCGAACCCCGCCGTTACGGCATCGGCGCCGGTGTGAAATTCTAAGATCCGGCGGCGGCAACGCCCGAAAAAGGACCCCGGCCTCTCGCATGAGAGGCCGGGGTTTTCTTTTGCCCGAATGGCCGATCCGGCGGCGCTTGGCGCCGCCGGGGCCGGTCAGAATTTGAAGCGGCCGGTGACGCCATAGGTGCGCGGCTGGCTGGGATAGCCCGACACGCTGCCCGCCTGCGCGACGGCGTTGAAGATCGTCGTCAGATATTGCGCATTGGTCAGGTTGCGGCCCCACACGCCCAGTTCGAAGCCGTTGGTCAGCGCGACGGTGAACGACGCGTTGAGCTGGTTGACTTCACGCTTCAGATTCTGCGCGACGCTGGCGGGGAAGCCCGACAGGCCGTCGACGATCTGCGTCGGGCTTTCATACTGATAGTCGACGTGCGCGATCGCCTTCGTCCCGCCCGCGAATTCATAGGTATAGGTACCGCCCATCGAAACCGACAGATCGGGGATGCCCGCGGGCTTCTTGCCCGACAGGTCACCGAACGCCGAGGCGACGAAGCTGTCGTACTTCGGATCGAGCCAGGTCACCGCCAGCGACAGGTTCAGCCCCTGCACCGGACGGACCGAACCGTCGAACTCGAGGCCCCAGGTCGACTGCTTGCCCGCGTTGGCGAGCGCGAAGCCGGTGCCGGTGAAGACGTTCGACTGGAAGCCCTTGATCGACTGCTTGAACACCGCAAGGTTCAAGGCCGCGACCGACCACTGTGCCTTCAGCCCGGCTTCGTACACCGTCGATTCCTCGGGCGCCGCAAAGCGGGTGCCCGACACCAGATTCGCGGTGCCGAGACCGCCTGCGATGATCGCCGGCAGGTCGCTGGCGAGCGGACGGCTGTCGCGCGACAGGTTGACCGAGCTTGCCTTGAAGCCCGTCGCATAGGTCGCATAGACGTTGACCGTGTCGGTCAGCTTATAGGCCAGACGCGCGCTGTAGCTGAAGTCGCCGTCGTTGGTCTTGCCGGGTTCGACGCTGTTCGGAACATTCAGGAAGGGCGGCAGGAACTGGAAATCCTTCAGCGGTTTCAGCGGGTTCGCCGCCGGGTTGTTCTGGTTTGCGTCGGCAATAGCCTGGACCTGCCCCGAGATTCCGGCAAAGGCAGTGGGATTTGCGCCCGCAAACGCCGCGATTTCTGCGGCAGTCGCCGGGCGTCCGAGGTTAAGGACATCGGGACCGCCGATCGTTTGAGCGAGGCCGCCCTGATAGATCAGCTGATTGCGGAACGGCGCATAGGCCGCTGCATCGAGGTCGATGCCCGAAAAGACGTCGGTGCTCGTCACGTCGGTCGTGAAGCGCTTCTTGTCCTTGGTGTAGTTGCCACCGAGGGTCAGCGTCAGGCGATCGGTCACGTCGAAATCCACCGTGCCGAAGATCGACCAAGCCGTGTTCTTCATGCCGTAATATTCGTCCATGCCGTCACCGGCGCGGAAGAAGGTGCCCACATATTTGGCCGGGTTGCCTTCGAGCGTGCCAAGCGTCCCTTCAAGCACCGGAACGCTCAGCGCCCCGCCGCTTGCCGCCTGGATCAGCGCATTGCCATAGGCGCGGAAATCGTCGCCGAAATAGATCTGGCTGTGCTGCTTGATCTTCTCGTTGAAATAATAGCCGCCGATCAGGAAGTTGATCGGGCCGTCGAAATCCTAGGCCAGACGCAGTTCCTGCGTGAAGGTGTTGATCGCGGTATCGTCCGACTTCTGCCCGATCAGGTCGGCGCTGGTGAAGTCCGAATCCTGGTTGGTGTTGGAGCGAACTTCGCGATAGGCGCTGATCGAGGTCAGCGACATGTTGCCGAGATCATAGTCGATCTGGCCCGAACCGCCGTAATTCTTGATCAGGTTCGACGACAGGAAGTTGTTGTAGACGCGATACGAAAAGGGATTGTTCGCATCGACGCTGGGGCCGCCCGCGAGGGCATTGGTGATCGCGACCGTCGGGCCGGCGATAACGTTGCCGGCGATGCAGCAATTCTCGTCGATCTTGTCATAATCGCCGATCAGGCGGATCGTCAGCGCCTCGGTCGGTTCGAACAGCAGCTGGCCGCGCACGCCCCAGCGGTTGCGATCGTTGACGTCGGTGTCGAGGTTGACGTCGCGGGCATAGCCGTCGCGGCGGTTGTAGTTGCCGCCGAGCGAGAAGGCGATCTTGTCGCTGATCGGACCGGTGATGTCGCCCTTGATGACGAAGGCATCATAATTGCCGTAGCTCGCCTCGACCGAACCGCCGAATTCATACTGCGGCTTCTGCGTGACGATGCTGATGACGCCTGCCGACGCATTCTTGCCGAACAGCGTCGACTGCGGACCGCGCAGCACTTCGATGCGCTCGACATTGGGAAGGTCGCCGATCTGGGCGGCCGAACGCGAACGATAGACGCCGTCGATGAAGACGCCGACCGAGGGTTCGATGCCCGGATTGTTCGCGCCGTTGCCGAAGCCGCGGATGATGAAGTTGGTGTTCGCGCTCGACTGGAGCTGCGACACGCGAAGGCTGGGGACCGCCGACTGCAGGTCGATAAGGTCGCGGATCTGCGCGTTCTGGATATCGGCGGCCGAGGTCACCGAAACGGCGATCGGCGTATCCTGAAGCGTCTGCGAGCGCTTGGTCGCGGTGACGATGATGTCATTGCCATAATCGGTGTCGCTTGCGGGCGCCTCGGCGGTGTCCTGAGCGAAAGCGATGGCGGGGGTGGTCGCGGCGCACAGCATCGTGGCGCCCAACAAAATGTTGCGCAAAGTCATGATAGTCTCTCTCTCCATACCGCCAGAGGTGACCCATCGGGCCTAAGGAGGGGATGCACTAGCGGTGACTGGTCGCTGTAATACGGCGGCGGGCCGCGTCAACGCCATCGCGGTGACAATGGCGGATTTTCCCGAAATTCGTGACCAAAAAGCAACAGTTTACGCTACGGCGACCGTTAAGGCACTCGGGGGACCGGACAAGTCGTCAGCAAAATTTTCCGCCGCAGCCGCCCGCGCTCGACGCCTTTCCGAAACTGAAATCTATAGCTCAAGGCTATGGATCACCCGCCGATCGGCGATATTTTGCTCAATGGTCTGCGCGTAGAAACCTGTCGCCACCAAACAGGAGAAGATCATCATGTCGGGACCGCCGCTTTCCCCTGCCCGCTGCGCCGGGTCGCTCGTCTTCACATCCGGACAGCTCGCGCGCGGCGACGACGGCAAGATCGTCGCCGGAGGAATCGAAGCGCAGGCCGAGCAGGCGCTCGCCAATCTGATCGCCGTGCTCGCCGCCGAAGGCTGCACCGCCGCCGATGTCGTCAAGGTGACGGCTTGGCTGACCGACGCGCGGTTCGGCGCCGCGTTCAACGCGGCCTATCGCCGCCATTTCGGCGCGCCCTTCCCTGCGCGCTCGACGGTGGTTTCGGCGTTGCTTGCCGACGGCGCCCTGATCGAGGTCGAGGCGATCGCGCAGCGCGCATGAGCGTAAAGGGCACTGGACCCCAGCTTTTGCGGGAGTACAGTCGCGGCATGCGCTTTCGCCAGATCGAAGTCTTTCACGCCGTCTATACGCACGGGTCGATCAGCGCCGCCGCGCGCGTGCTTGGCGTGTCGCAGCCTTCGGTATCGAAGACGCTGCGCCATGCCGAGGACGGTCTGGGCTTCTCGCTGTTCCAGCTCGCCCGCGGCCGCCTCGTCCCCACCGACGAGGCGCATGCGCTGATGCACGAGGCGGGCGATATTTTCGACCGCATCACCTCGCTCCAGCATACCGCGCGCAATCTGTCGCAAGCGGGCGGCGGGCATATCCGGCTCGGCATCGTGCCCAGCCTGGCGCTCGACGTCGTACCGCAGGCGATGGCCCAGTTCCGCCGCGAATGGCCGCGCGTGACCTTCGAGGTGCATACGCATCACCATGACGATCTGGTGCAATCGCTGATCGAGCGCGAAACCGACATCGCGATCGCCTATACGCCGCCGCGCCATCCGCGCCTGACGCGCTCGCTGCTGGCGGAAGGCGAGCTGGTCGTCTTCTTCCCCGACGGCGCCTTCGCCGATGCCGGCCCGCGCCTTGCACTCGACCAGCTGGCCCATCGCGACGTCATTGGCGTGGCGGCAACGGGGCCGATCGGCGACGTCCTCACCCGCGCGGCGCGCGATCGCGGCATTACCTATCGCGAATCGGTGTCGGTCCAGACCTTCTTCATCGCGGCGCGTCTGGCCCAGCTCGAGGGCGGCGTCACGGTGATCGACGAATTCACCGCGCGCGCCTGGCAATCGCCCGGCTATCGCTGGCTACCGACCGACCCGCCACTGGGGTTCACCGTCTCCTACGTCACGCTGGAGGACCGGCCGCCGTCGAAGATCGCGCGCCAGTTCCTGCGCACACTCGAAGACACGCTCGAGGGGATCCGTGCCGACCGCCCATAGCTTTTGGCTATGGATGTCACAAATGTTGCATATTTGCGCGGCGTGACCCTTCGATATTCTGCCCCGAGAGCAGGCGGCGGCATTTTCCCTTTCGCCCTGCCACAGGGGGATCGGGTTGATCGATGCGGGCCACGTTCGGACTGGACGAACCGCCGCAGACAAGGCGGCCGCAGGAGCTGATCGTGATCGGCGCCGGCGTCGTCGGCATGGCGACCGCGCTGACCCTTTCCGACCGCGGGCACCGCGTCACGCTCGTCGACGCGGCCGAGGGCCCGGGTCTTGGCACCTCCTTCGCCAATGGCGCGCAGTTGAGCTATGCCTATACCGACGCTTTTGCGAGCCCGTCGACCGTCGCGCAATTGCCACGGCTGTTGATGGGGCTGGACCCGGCCTTTCGCCTCTCGCCGTCGCTCGATCCCGATTTGCTGCGCTGGGGCATCGCCTTTCTGCGCAATGCCTCGGCGGGGCGGTTCCGCCGCAACACGCTGGCCGGCATGATGCTCGCCATCGAATCGCGCGCGGCGCTCGACCGGCTGACGCAGCGGCACGGCATCGAATTTGCGCGCAGCGCCCCCGGCAAGCTCATCCTCTATCGCAGCGCCAAAAGCTTTGCGGCGGCCGAGCGTGTCGCCGCGATGAAGGCCGAACATGGCGCGAGGCAAAGCCTGATCGACGCCAGCCAAGCGGTGGCGATCGAACCCGCGCTGGGCGCGATCCGGCCGGAAATCGCCGGCGCGGTGTTCGACCGCGGCGAGGAAGTGGGCGACCCCTATCGCTTCTGCAACGGCGCACGGGCTGTCTTGGCGGCGCATGGACAAAGCGCGAGCTGGTTCCGCACCGACATTGCCGCGATCGAGCCCGACGCGCGGCGCCCCGCGATCGTCGCGCGGGACGGTCGGCGGTTCGCCGCCGACCGGATCCTATTATGTTCGGGCACGGGATCGCTCGCGCTGGCGCGGAGCTTCGGCGTCCGCCTGCCGATCGTGCCGATGAAGGGCTATTCGATCACCGCCGGGCCGGGCGCGGCCGCGCCGACGGTCAGCATCACCGACGCTGCGAACCGGGTCGTTTTCGCCCGGCTGGGCAATCGCATGCGGATTGCCGGCCTCGCCGACCTGGCGCAGCGCGACGCCGCGGTCGATCCGCGGCGGCTCGCCACGTTGATCGCCAGCGCCCGCGCCGCGCTACCCGAAGCGGCGACCTATGACGCGATCGAATCGAGCTGGGCGGGGCTGCGGCCCATGACCCCCGATTCGCTTCCGATCACACGGCCGATCGCGCCGGGGGTGATCGCGAACACCGGGCACGGGGCGCTGGGCTGGACCTATGCCGCAGGGTCCGCCGCGCGCGTCGCCGCGCTTATCGATCGAGAGGATTAATACAAAAATACAACCGCTTATCTGCCAAATCTCAGGGAAGGGCCATTAGCATGAACAGGGGTCAAAAATTCATCAGCCTGATGGGCGGCATTTCGCTGCTCGCCAGTGCAACCGCCGCCATGGCGCAGGACCGCGCCGAACCCGAACCGCAAATCGCCGAGGATATCGAACAGGACTCGGGCGAAGCGATCGTGGTCACCGGATCGCAGATCAAGGGCGCCGACGTCGCGGGGGCGCTGCCGCTGACGTTGCTCAACGAACAGGATATCGACGCCATTGCCGCGACGAGCGGTGACGACCTGTTCCGCGCCATTCCGCAGGCGGGCGATGTCGCCTTCAACGAAAGCCGCGACGCCGGCGGCATCAACGACGCGCGCGGCGACGTCGCGTCGATCAACCTGCGCGCGCTGGGCACGGGCAACACGCTCGTCCTTCTCAACGGGCGCCGCATGGTGCTGCACCCCGGCACCCAGTCCGAAAATCTGGTTCCGGTGCAAAGCGTCAACACCAACACCATCCCGGTGACGGGGGTCCGCCGCGTCGAGGTTCTGCTCGACGGCGCCGCCGCCATCTATGGATCGGATGCGGTCGCCGGCGTCGTCAACACCGTGCTCAAGGACAATTTCAATGGGCTGCGCGTTACCGGCGAATATAGCCTGACCGACGACAGCGATCAGCGCGAATATGAACTGTCGTTCGAAGCGGGCCACACGTTCAATGACGGCCGCACCAACATTTCGCTGTTCGGGTCGTTCAACCACCGCGACCCGCTTTATGCGCGCGAACGCTACAACTCGCGCTCGTCGGACCTGCGCCCGCTGCTCGTCGGGACGGCGTTCGAGGGCGACACCGATTTCCGCAACACATCGGTCGATACCATCTGGGGCGAATTCCAGCGTCTGACGAACAGTTACGCCCCCTCGACCACGACGGCGCGCATCGACGGCGTCGCGCTGACGACCAGCGGCATCTTCCATGTCCAGCCCGACACCAACGACGGCTGCATCGCGCCGACCCAATATGCCGGCACCTGCTGGGACAACAGCTCGCTATCGACAATCTCGAGCGACGAAAATCTGAGGTACGACACCAACTATCTGCGCACGATTCTGGGACGCAACAATCGCTTCAACCTGTTCGGCTTCCTGAATCATGAATTTGATTCGGGGCTGGAATTCTATGCCGAGGCAGGCTGGTATCATTCGGATTATCGCGCCTACCGCGATACCGAAACCAACCTGTCGAGCCAGCGGCTGATCATCCCCGCCAACGGCTATTGGAACCCCTTCGGTCCGGTCGGCAGCCCGAACCGGATTCCGGGTCTGACCGGCGTGTCCGATGCCGGGGTGCCGATCGAACTGATCGACTATCGCCCGGTCGATGCCGGCCCGACGATCGTCAACGTCAAGAACGACACCACCCGCTTCCTCGGCGGGCTGCGCGGCAAGCTGCTCGGCTTCGATTTCGACACCGCGGCGCTTTACTCGCGCGCCCGGACCAAGGACAGCATGCACACGATTTCGATGACGCTGTTCGAAGAAGCGCTGAGCCGTACCGATGCGACCGCCTATAACCCGTTCAACGGCGGCGATCCGCTCAATCCCGGCACGCTCGATTCCTCGCCCAATCCGCAGGAGGTGATCGACAGCTTCATGGTCGATATCGGCCGCATCAGCACGACCGAGCTTTACCTCGCCGATTTCAAGCTCAGCAAGAACGACCTGTTCGAACTGCCGGGCGGCCGGGTCGGGATGGCGACCGGCGTCGAATTCCGTCACGAAACCTTTGCGGACGATCGCGACGACCGGCTCGACGGCACGATCTTCTACGTCGCGCCCGACGGTTCGTCGAACGGCAGCGACGCGATGGGCGCAAGCCCGACCCCCGACAGCAGCGGGTCGCGCGATGTGCTGTCGGCCTTCCTCGAATTTGCGGTGCCGCTGGTCTCGCCCGAGATGAATGTGCCGCTGGTCCATGCACTGGACCTGCAACTTGCGGGCCGCGCCGAATCCTATCAGGGCTTCGGATCGGTCGCGAAGCCGAAGATCGCCTTGTCCTGGTATCCGGTGCGCAACTTCCAGCTGCGCGGCAGCTGGTCCGAAAGCTTCCGCGCGCCGAACCTGCCGCAATTGTTCGAAAATGGTATCCAGCGGTCAAACACGCGCACCGACTGGATCCGCTGCGAGGCAGACCTGCGCGCGGCGCGCATCGCCAATTTCGACGAGTGCGGTCAGGCACAGGGCATCGTCAGCAACCGGTCGGGCAGCAAGGAGCTGAAACCCGAAACGGCTCAAAACCTGTCGGTCGGCGGGACTTTCCAGATGAATTTCGGCGCGGCGGGTCGTTTGACGCTGACCACCGACTATTGGGAAATCCGGCAAAAGCAGGTCATCGGCCTGTTCGGCGACTCCAATGCACTCATCCTAGACTATTTGCTCCGTCTGCAGGGTTCGTCGAACCCCAATGTTCAGCGCGCCGATCCGACGCCCGCCGACATCGACGACTTCGACGGCACCGGAATCGCACCGGTCGGCGACGTGATCCAGGTGATCGACAATTACACCAACCTCAGCCCGCGCCGCGTCCGCGGCATCGACTTCGGCCTCTATTATCAGGTGCGCAACACCGGCATCGGCGACATCAGCCTGCGCGTCAACGCGGCGCGCCTGCTCGAATTCTATCAGGTGCCGGGCGACATGCAGCAGATGCTGCTCGACGCCCAGACGTCGGGCGATATCGATCCGACGATCATCATCTCGGGCGCCGAAAGCCTAGTCGAACAGAATGGCCGTCCGAAGTGGCGCGGATCGGCCAGCCTGACCTGGCGCTACAAGGGCTGGGGCGCCGGCTGGTACGGCAGCTATGTCGGCCCGGTGAACGACACCTCGGCGGCGCTGGCCGACGGCACGCTGTTCCGCGTCAAGGATTACATGTCGCACAGCCTCTATGTGCAATATGAGGCCGAGAAGGGCCCGCTCAAGGATACGCGCTTCCGCATCGGGGTGCGCAACCTGTTCAACGAGCTCGCGCCGCTCGCCGATCAGAGCTTCGGCTATATCGGCGATCTGTACAGCAACCGCGGCCGTCAGTTCTACGCTTCGATCAGCAAGCGTTTCTGACCGCCGCCGGGTCGCCGGGACAGGCGGCGTGGGGGCTCCCCCTCCCGCGCCGTCTTCCCGACCGGCCGTCAGAGAATAAGAAAAGGGTTCGCCGATGATCTTCCGCCGCCTGATCGCCGCTTCGCTCGCGCTGACGCTGGCACTCCCCGCGCCGCTCGCCGCGCAGAGCCGCCACCTCCTCGAATATCCGTCGATCCATTCGCCGACGGTGGGAACGCGCGGCATGGTGGTCAGCCAGAACGCCATCGCCAGCGAGGTCGGCGCGAAGATCCTGCGCGAAGGCGGCAATGCCGTCGATGCCGCGATCGCGGTCGGCTTCGCCCTGTCGGTTACGCTGCCGCGCGCGGGCAATATCGGCGGCGACGGCTATATGAGCGTCTACGACGCCGCCTCGGGCGAGGTGCGCGTGATCGATTTCCGCTCGGTCGCCCCACGCGCCGCGACCCCCGCCATGTTCGTCGACAATCGCGGCAAGGAGCGCGCGGTCGCGAGCTACGGCTATGTGGCGCCCGCGGTGCCGGGAACGGTCGCGGGTTTCGACTATGCCCATCGCAAATGGGGCAAGCTGTCGTGGGACAAGATTGTCGCTCCCGCCATCGCGCTGGCCGCCGACGGCGTGCGGCTGAGCGCCGACGAGGCTTTCGTTTTCAGCTGGGGCAAGGATCGGCTGTCGAAGAGCGCGGCGGGCAAGGCCGCCTTCTACAAGCCCGACGGCAGTCTGTACCAAAAGGACGAGGTGATGAAGCGCCCCGACCTCGCCTGGACGCTGGGCGAGATAGCGCAGCATGGCGCCGACGGCTTTTACAAGGACGAAGTCGCGCGCCGGATCGCCGCCGACATGAAGGCGCATGGCGGGCTCATCACGCTCGACGACCTCGCCGCCTATCGCCCGCAGGAGCGCGCCCCGCTGGTCGGCAGCTACCGCGGTTACACCATCTACACCGCGCCGCCATCGAGCGCGGGCGGGGCAACGCTGCTCAATATCCTCAACCAGCTCGAACATTTCGACGTCAAGGCGATGGGCGCCAATTCGGCGGCGTCGCTGCATGTGATGGCCGAGGCGATGAAGCTCGGCTATGTTGACCGCTACCGCGCGCTGGGCGATCCCGCTTTCGTCACCGCGCCGGTCGGCGGTTTCATTTCGAAAGCCTATGCCGCCGAGCGCGCGAAACTGATCGACCCCGCGCGCGCCAAGCCGATCGACGCCATGCCTTTCGGCGACCCGCTCCGCTACGAAAGCCCCTCGACGACGCATTTCTCGGTCGCCGACAAGGACGGCAATGTCGTCTCGACGACCTTCACGCTCGGTTCGGACTTCGGATCGGGGGTGATGATCGCGGGAACGGGCATCCTCCTCAATAACGAGATGAACAATTTCAGCCACGAACAGGCCTGGGAGGCCCAGCGAACCGGGACACCGCCACCGCTCAACGCGATGGCGCCGGGCAAGCGCATGCTGTCGACGCAGATGCCGACGATCGTGATGAAGGACGGCAAGCCGTGGATCGTCACCGGAACCCCCGGCGGCAGCACGATCATCACCTCGGTCGTGCAGGTTCTCGTCAACGTCATCGATCATGGCATGAACATCGCCGAAGCGACGCACCAACCGCGCATCTATCAGGGTGCGAGCGACACGCTGCGCGTCGAACCCAATTTCAACCCGGACACCGTCGCCGCGCTGAAGGCGATGGGCCATCCGATCACCAGCGATGAAACGATGGGCAGCGAACAATCGATCATGATAGAAAAGGGCCTGTTCCTCGGCGCCGCCGATCCGCGGCGCCCCGGCGCGCTGGCGGTGGAACCATGATGCGCCGCCGCCTGTTCCTGCTCGCCGCCGGCCTGCTCGCGGCCTGCGCGCCGGTCGCGCCGCCGCAAACGGTCGCTCCGCCCGCGGCGTCCGCTCCCTCTTCCGCCGACGAGCAGGCGTTCGTCGCGGCCGCGCATCCACTCGCGGTCGAAGCGGGGCTCGACGTGCTGCGTCGCGGCGGCAACGCCGTCGACGCAGCCGTCGCAGTCCAGGCGATGCTCGGGCTGGTCGAACCGCAAAGCTCGGGGCTCGGCGGCGGGGCCTTCATGGTCTATTATGACGCCGCCACGCGCGGCGTCACCGTCTATGACGGGCGCGAAACCGCGCCCGCCGGCGCGACCCCGGACATGTTTCTCGATGCGGACGGCAACCCGCTGCCCTTCCGGACCGCGGTGCTCAGCGGCCGCGCGACCGGGGTTCCGGGCGCGGTGGCGATGCTGGCGCTGGCGCAGCACGACCGCGGGAAGCTCGCATGGCGCGACCTCTTCGGCAGCGCCGAGCGGACGGCACGCGAAGGCTTCACCGTCACCGCCCGCCTCGAACGCTTCGTCCACGGCCCCTACCCGCAGGCGAGCGCGCCCGATGTGGTGCGCTATTTCAGCGACGGGCATGGCGACAAGGTTCGCGCCGGCGACACGCTGCGCAATCCCGCCTATGCCGCCTTCGTCCAGCGCCTTGCCGCCGAGGGCGCCGACGCCCTCTATCGCGGCGCCACTGCCGCGCGCATTGTCGCGCGGCTGCACGAAGGCGCCTTGCCGGGCAGCATGACTGCAGCCGATCTTGCCGGCTATCGCCCCGTGGTCCGGCAGGCGCTGTGCAATGGCTATCGCGTCTATCTGCTCTGCGCGCCGCCGCCGCCGTCGAGCGGGGTGGGCTTGCTGCAGCTTATGGCGATGATCGAACATAGCGATATCGCGGCGCGCGGCCCCGACGACGCGGTCGCTTGGGTCGAATATGCCGAAGCGAGCCGGCTGATGTATGCCGACCGCGACGCTTATGTCGGCGATGTGCCGAACGTCCCGGTCAAGGGGCTGCTCGATCCCGCCTATGTCGCTGCCCGCGCCGCGCTCATCAAGGACCGGGCCGGCCCGCCGCCCTCTGCCGGAACTCCGCCCGGTGCGGTCGTCGCGGCGGCGGACGCCACCGATGAAGTTCCGGGCACCTCGCACTTCGTGATCATCGACGGCGACGGCAATGCGGTGTCGATGACCACCACGGTCGAAAGCTATTTCGGATCGGGGCGCATGGTCGACGGCTTCTTCCTGAACAACCAGATGACCGACTTTTCGTTCGTCCCCACCGGTCCCAACGCCATCGCGCCGGGCAAGCGGCCGCGGTCTTCGATGACCCCGCTCGTGATTTTGCACCGCGACCGCAGCCTTGCCGGCGCGATCGGGTCGCCGGGCGGCAACGCGATCCTTGCCTATGTGTCGAAGGCGCTGATCGGCGTAATCGATTGGGGACTACCGCTGCAAAAGGCGGTCGCGCTCCCCAATCTGGTCGCCCGCGGCACAACTTTCGCTGGCGAGGAAAGCCGCTTTCCGCCCGCAATGCGCGCCGAAATGGCGCGGCGCGGCGTCGAAGTCCGTGCCGGATCGGGTGAGGAATCGGGACTCCACGGCGTCATGATCCGGGATGGCGGCTTCGATGGCGCCGCCGACCCGCGCCGCGACGGCGTTGCGCGAACGATCACGCTCGAAAGGAAATGACGATGATGCGTTTCATCCCGCTCGCGGCGCTTGCCGCCAGCATGACCCTCGCCGTTCCCGCGGCTGCGCAGCGCGTGTCGGTCGAAGCGGTCGAATTCCCCAGCCGCGACGGCAAGACGATGATCAAGGGCTATGTCTTCAAGACGGACAATGCCCCCGCGCAATCGCCCGCCGTTGTGATGATGCACGGACGCGCCGGCGCCTATTCGTCGCTTGCCAAGGGGAAATATGATGCGGCGACCCTCGCATCGCGGCACCGGGCGTGGGGGCGTCTGCTCGCGCGCAGCGGCTATGTGGCGCTGATGGTCGATGACTTCGGCCCGCTCGGCTATCCGACGGGCTTTCGCGCCGGCACCTACAAGGACCGCCCCGCCGAAGTGAACGAGGTCACCTACCGCCCGCTCCATGCCTATGGCGCCCTGCGCTATCTTCAGCAGCGCGCCGATGTGGCGGGCACGCGCGTCGCACTGCTCGGCTGGTCGAACGGCGCGAGCGCGACCCTCGCCGCCATGGCCGACGACAAGCCGGGCGACATGCGCAAGATCGGCTTTCGCGTCGGCATCGCGCTTTACCCCGGCTGCGGGCTCAAGCGTCGCTTCGACAAGCAGGGCTATCGCCCCTACGCGCCGGTGCGCGTCTTCATCGGCACCGCCGACGAGGAAGTGTCGCCCGCATCATGCGAAAAGCTGGTCGCGCGCAGCCGCGACAAGGGCGGCGACATCACGCTGACCAGTTTCAAGGGCGCGACGCACGGCTATGACACCCCCACCGAATCGCGTCAGTCGGTTGCCGCCAATGCCGCAGCCAAGGCGGCGACGGAAAGCGACGTCCTCGCCTTTCTGGCGAAAAATTTGAAGGATGAGTGATATGGCTCAGCTTGCGCCCTTTCATTTTGCCTTTCCCGTCGATGATCTCGACGCGGCGCGGCATTTCTATGGCACCGTCCTCGGTTGCCCCGAGGGGCGCAGCGACTGCGACTGGATCGACTTCAACCTCTATGGGCACCAGATCGTCGCGCACCGCGTCGCGCGGCGCGATGCGGTGGCTGGCCATAATCCGGTCGACGGCCACGACGTGCCGGTTCCGCATTTCGGCGTCGTCCTGCCGCCCGACGAATGGCGCGCGCTTGCGGCGCGGCTCCAGGATCAGGGCGTCCGCTTCGTCATCGAGCCGCACACGCGCTTTCCCGGCCAGCCGGGCGAGCAGTCGACGATGTTCTTCCACGATCCGGCGGGCAATGCCCTCGAATTCAAGGCCTTTGCCGATCTCGACCAACTCTTCGCCAAATAAGGATTTGTGATGGCGCGACCGATGCGTTTCTGGGGACATTTGGGCGCCGCCGCCGCGCTCGCCGCGGGCGTTCCGCTCGCAGCACCTCTCGCCGCAGCCGCCGAAGCGCCCGCGTCGATCCGCGGCATCGAGGGAACGGTCGCGGTCGTCGGGGGCACGGTCGATGTCCAGGCGGTAGAAGCGCGCATCAATGGCCAACCGGTGCCGATTGCGCGCGATGGCAGCCTTGCGGCATCGCTGCCCAACGCAGCCGATTACCGGATCAGCCTGCGCGGCCCGGCGATCTTCGACGCCGATTTCGCCTTCGCCGCCGCCGAACTGGGCACGAAGGACGGCAAGCGCGTGCTGCCGCAGCTCGAAGTCGTGGCGCGCGCGCCGGGCCGTGTCGAATTTTTCTTCGGCGGCGATGTCATGATGGCGCGCCGCTATGAAAAGCCGATCTGGGGCGAGCGCACCTTGATCCATCCCGCGACCCGCGCCGCCGACATGGCGCGGCTGCTCGCGCCGATGCGTCCCTACTTCGCAGGCGCCGACCTTGCCTCGGTCAATCTCGAGACGGTACTCGCGGCCGAGGATCTGGGCGACGCACCCGACAAGACGGTGGTCTTCTATACCCACCGCGATGCGGCGCAGGTGCTCGCCGATGCCGGGATCGATTATGTCACGCTCGGCAACAATCATGTCTATGACTATGTCGAACCGGGCCTTGCCTCGACACTGGCGGCGCTCGACAAGGCGAAACTCCCCTGGTCGGGTGCCGGCCGAAACGAAGCGGAAGCACTGAAGGCTGCCCGCATCGAGGTTGGCGGACAGCCCTATGCGATGCTCGGTTTCGTCGGCTGGAAGGGACGCGTCGAGCCCAATCAGGTCGCCGAAAGCGCCAAGGGCGGGGCCGCCTTCGGCAGCGACGAGAATATCGAGACCGCCGTTACCCGCGAAGTCGCGGCCGGGCGCATGCCCATCGTCCAATATCACGGCAGCAGCGAATATAGCGACCGCCCCACCGACATCAGCGAACGGCGGATGAAGCTGGCGATCGACAAGGGCGCGGTGCTCGTCGTGTCGCACCACCCACATGTGTCGCACGGGCTCGAACTCTATAAGGGGCGGCTGATCGCCTATTCGCTCGGCAATTTTGTCTTCGACCAATATTTCCCCGAAACGCAGGCGACCTATGCGCTGAAAGTCTGGATGGACGGCGGCACCTTGTTTCGCGCCGAAATTCTGCCGATCCAGCTCCTCGACTATCGCCCCGTTCCCGCGACGGGCGCGATCCGGCAAGCAGCGCTTCACCGCATCGTCGACCTGTCGGCAGAGCGCGGCACACAGATCGCCCTGTCCGGCGGGCATGGTGTGATCACCCCGCAGCAGCAGCCTGTACCGCTGCGCGAATGCGCCGCGACGTCGATTTCCGGAGTTGTCGCCTACCGCTATGCACTCGACGCAGCCGCACCTTGCACGGCTGCCACAGGCGCGATGACCGGCCGCGATCTGATCCTGCGCGGCGATTTCGAAGCGGCGCGGTACGACGACGCGACCGACCGGAGCTGGGCAAGCGAGAATGGCAGCATCGATTTCGTCGGCGGCGACTTTGGCGGCGGGCACGCGCTCGCGCTGCGCCCCGATGCGGGGGCATCATCGGCCACCGTCGCGCCGACGACCTTCTTTCGCAACGGGAATGCACGCCGCTACACGCTGGTCGGCCGCGCGCGCAGCGATAGCGCCGCGACGCTAGCGGCCTTCGTCCAGTTGCAACCGAAGGGCAGCGGCATGACCAAGGCGATCGAAAGCGCACCGTGGCAGCCGATCGGCACGGCCGCGCTGACCGGCGGCGCATGGACCGATTTCCGCTTCGACGTCGACCTTGCGCCCGGTGACGAGGAACTGCCCCTGCGTCCGCTGTTGCAAATCGATGGAAAGCCGGTGCGGATCGACGATATCGCCTTCGTCGCGTGGGACGGACCGACGGACGGCGAACTGCCGGCGCCCGGCCGCTCCTATCGCCGCTAAATCAACGCTTCGAGGAGGCCGATAAGCGGTTTGTCGGCGGGTGGCATGTCGAGCGCATATAATTCGGCCGGCCGCACCCAGCGCAGCGCCTCCGCATGGCGGGCGGCGGGCGTGCCGCGCCACTTGCGGCAGACATAGACGAGCAGCAGCAGGTGGCGGTCCCCCAGCGTGTCGCTCGCGAAACAGGCGGGCGCGAGGCAGGCCGCTTCGACGTCGATCGCCAATTCTTCCGCCAGTTCGCGGATCAGCGCCTGTTCGGGCGTCTCCCCCTCCTCCAGCTTTCCGCCCGGAAATTCCCATAGCCCCGCCAGTGGCTTACCCGCCGGACGCCGCTGGACGAGCAGCCGCCCGTCGCCGTCGACCAGCGCCGCCGCGACCACGAAGAGCAAGTTTTTCGGCGGATTTCCGGGGCCGGACGCAGTCAAATCATTAACCTTCCTGTGCCAGAGAGACGATGCCGGACTGCTATAGGTTCGGTCGAGGGTGGAACAATGGGCTTTTTCAACAAACTGATCGGATCGGTCAAAGCCGCGACGGCCGTGGAATATGGCCTCGTGCTGGCGCTGATCTTCATCGGCGCGATCTTTGCCATCGGCGCGGTCGCGGACAAGACCAGCATCCTGTGGAATCGGGTGGGCGATGAAGCCACGCAGGCGATGGCCCGCAATTCCTGAAATGGGACAGTCGCCGGAAATGCGGCGCCCGCCGATTAATCCTTTCAAAACCAATTGGGCATAGATGTCACAGCGTTGACAACGACCAGAACGTCAACGGGGTAAGTGATTGTCAGGAGACCAGACATGAAGTTTTTCAAGAAATTCGTTCGCGACAACAAGGCCGCGACTGCCATTGAATACGGCCTGATCGCCGCTCTGATCGCGATTGCCGCCATCACCGTGATGGGCAATGTCGGCGACAGCGTGACCGCCACCTTCGGCAAGGTCGACAGCGGCCTACAGGCAGGTCTGGACAAGAGCGGCGGCTAAACGCCGACGCCGTAATCGGAACCCGTTTCCGACCAAGGGAAAGGGCGGTGGAGCGATCCACCGCCCTTTTTCGCGTCGGGGGCCGGGGGCTGGCTCGCCGCTCCAATCCGCGACACTCCGCATTCCCGAGCGAAGACGAGGGGCCCGTTCGAGCGAAGCGGGAACCGCACCGTCGCGGCCTCGGCTGCGCTCGGAAATTCCCCCCGGCGCGCGCAATTATCGGTTCGCGTAAGTGACGATCTTCACTTTCTGCCCCGGCTGCAAGGCGCTGTTCGCAGCCAGCCGGTTCAGCACCTGGAACCGTTCGCCCTGAAGGTCGGTATAGGCCATGCGCCGCGACAGGCTGGCGACCGTGTCGCCGCTTTTCACCGTCACCACATCGACGCGCCGCGGCCGGATCGCGGCCGCCTCGCTTGCCGTCAACCGCCGGACGCTGCCGAACATCGGATTGAAAACGCCCGATCCGCCGGCCTTGGCCAGGGTCACGAAGTGGAAAGCGCTTTTCGGCGCAAATTCATAAGCGAAGACGGTCACATCGACCTGCCCCGACTGGCTGTTCGCCCGCGCCGAAGAAAAATAGGCCGGGATACCGTTCACTGTCGTGCGCTGAATGGGGCCGGGCGTAATTTTGGCATCGCCTGCAACCGCCTTGAACACATTGGCAATATAGGCGGTCATGTCGCCGTTATACGCCGCGGTCGAAAATTGCGCCTGCCCGCCATTGCCGCTGATCGACACCGCGCTGGTGCCGTTCTGCATTGCAAAGCCGTTCGGGACGGTGAAGCGCAAACGCAGGTCGGGATGCAGAAAATCCCTGCCCTCGACCACACCCTGCGCCGGATCATCGCCATAGAGCACGCCGTCAACCGACGCGAGGAAGGCGTCGGCGTTGCGCACGCCGCCGGTGCCGACCCGCGAGGCGAGCGTCTGCGCATTGCGCACGCGCGACGCCGGATCGGGATGGGTGCTCGCCCATTCGGGTAGTGACCGCGCATCGCCGCCCGCCAGTCGCGCCTCGAGGTTGGTCTGGTTCGCAAGGCTCGCCAGCATCGTCGAAAGCGCCATCGGATCATAATCGGCGCGCTTCAGATATTGGACGCCGAGTTGGTCGGCCTCGAGTTCCTGTGAGCGCGAGAAACCCAGCGTCGCAAGCTGCGCCACCTGCATCGCATTATTCTGCAACAGGCCGCCGAGCCCGCCGAGCAGCCCTCCATTGTCGCCGATCGCGCCGCCAAGCACCGACGCGAGAACGCCGAGGATGGTGTTGCGCGTCGCCGCCGACTGGCGCTTCTTGCTATGCTGCGCAGCGACATGGCCGACTTCGTGGCCGAGCACACCGGCGAGTTCGGCCTCGTCGTTCATCAGCGCCATCAACTGGCGCGTGACGTAAACATAACCGCCGGGGATCGCGAAGGCGTTGTTCACCGGCGAATTGAGCAGCGTCACGGTGAAGTCGCTCGGGCTGCGCGACAGGCCCGACTGCACGGCGATATTCTGGCCGATGCGGTTCACATAGGCGGCCTGCGGCCCGGCATAGGCACCGCCGAATTCGGCGAGCAGTTGCGGATGCGCCTCATCGCCCTGCTTGCGCTCGGCGGGCGAGATGCTGGTCGCGGTGCGGATTGCCTTGAGCTGCGCCTGGGCGGCCCCGGTAAACACCAACGCCGACAGCGCGAACACCGTTGCCAGCCTGCATTTCGTCTTCCGCATCGTCACCGCCTCCCTTATGCGCTTCGTCATTGCGAGCGCAGCGAAGCAATCCAGCGCGGTTTACGCATACTCTGGATTGCCGCGTCGCCTTCGGCTCCTCGCAATGACGATTCCAACCAACAACATCCGTTCGGGTTCCGCCGCTTCAGGCGCGCCCCATCGCAAGGAACTTGTCTTCGCGGTCTGTGCGCAGCCGCTCACGCGACTGGCCCTGCAAGCCGTCGAGTTCCTGCGCGAGTGCATCGCCGAGCGACTGGATGGCCACTTCGGGCGCCCGGTGCGCGCCGCCGACGGGCTCAGTCACGATACGATCGATGACCTTCAGCCCCAGCAGATCCTGCGCCGACATCTTCATCGCGGTTGCCGCATCGGGCGCCTTGTCGGCGGTGCGCCACAGGATCGACGCACAGCCTTCGGGCGAGATCACCGAATATACGGCATGTTCGAACATCAACACGCGGTTGGCGGCCGCAAGCGCAATGGCGCCGCCCGAGCCGCCCTCGCCGACGATTGCTGCAACCATCGGAACGCCGAGCGCAAGGCATTGTTCGGTCGACCGCGCGATCGCTTCCGCCTGACCGCGCTCCTCGGCCTGGATGCCCGGAAACGCGCCCGACGTATCGACCAGTGTCACCACCGGCAGTCCGAAGCGATCGGCAAGCTGCATTAGGCGGATCGCCTTGCGATAGCCTTCGGGCTTCGCCATGCCGAAATTATGCTTCATGCGCGACGGAATGTCGTCGCCCTTCTCATGCCCGATCACCATCACGCGCCGACCGCGAAAGCGGGCGAGGCCGCCCAGAATCGCCTGATCGTCGCCGAAATTGCGATCGCCGGCGAGCGGCATCCAGTCGTCGAACAGGCCCGCGACATAATGTTTGAAATGCGGCCGGTCGGGGTGGCGGGCGACCTGTGTCTTTTGCCAGGGCGTCAGCTTGGCATAGATGTCGCGCAGCATCTTCGAGGACTTGTCCTCAAGCCGGGCGATGTCGCCATCGATATTGAGCGACGGATCGTCCCCCATTTCACGCAATTCGGCAATCTGGCGATCGAGCGCGGCGACCTGTTTTTCGAAATCGAGAAAGGCTGTCATAGGGGAGCGCTAGGCCGAAGGCGCCGCAACGTCAACGGCCCGCATCTGCGCCAAGGGATGGCGCCGATTGACCAACTCGACGAGCCGCCGACTATCGACATGGGTGTAAATTTCGGTCGTCGCGATGTCGGCGTGGCCGAGCATCATCTGCAACGCGCGCAGGTCGGCCCCGCCCTCCAGCAGATGGGTGGCGAAGGCGTGGCGCAGGACGTGCGGACTGACCCCCGCGGGATCGACCCCGGCGCGTGCTGCCAGTTCGCGCAGCATCTGGAACAGCCGTACGCGCGACACATGCGCCTTGCCCGACGGGAACAGCCAGGGCGCTCCGTCGGCGAGCAGCGGCAGCCAGCGATCGAGCGCTTCGCGCGCCCGGTCGGACAGCGGCACCAGCCGTTCCTTGTCGCCCTTGCCGCGCACGATCAGAAATTGCCGTTCGCCCGCAACTGCACGGCGCGGCAGCGACACCAGCTCGCTCGCGCGCAGTCCGGAGCCGTAGAGCAGTTCGAGCAGCAGCAGCATGCGCATGGCGCTCGCGGGCGCTGCCTCCCCCGCTGCCTCCTCGCTAGCCTGCGCGAACAGCCGGTCGACATCATCGTGCGACAGAATGCGCGGCAGCGGACGGCGCGTGGCGGGACGCGCGATGTCGAGCGCCGGATTGTCGGTGCGCTCGCCCTCATCCTCCAGAAACGCGAAGAACTGCCGCAGCGCCGACAATTTGCGTGCGGCGCTGCTCGCCGCCAGCGTCCGATATGCGGCCATCAATGCGCGCAGCGCGGCGGCGTCGGCGGCGGCGAGCGAACCGCGCACCAGTTCGGCCGCCTGTTCGAGGTCGCGGCGATAAGCCAGGATGGTATTGCGCGATGCCCCCCGTTCGGCGGACATCATCTCGAGGAAGCGGTCGATCAGGCGCGCGTCAGACACGCACCAGCGCTTCGGCCGCGATCATCCGGGCTTCGGCGTCGAGCCCGACGTCGTGGAGCGCCCGGACGATATGATAGAGGTGATAGGGCGGTATCTTGTCCCATTCGCCCTGCATCCCGGCCGCGGCAAGCAGCGCGACCATGCCGGGTTCGCGCCGCTCGGCGGCTTCGGAAATCGCACGCGTCCAGCGCGTCTGCTTGCCCAAATCGACGCCCAGATCGCTCGCCGCCGACGATGCCTGCCCGGCATCGATGCGGCCGAGGCCCGCGAGACCCGCAAGCAGGAATTTCGACCGCAAGGATTCGGCACTGTCGTCGTCGCTGGCGAAGCTGCCGATCGACCCCGCGCCGACACCGGTCAGCGGGCGCGGCGACCCGACCGCCATGATGCCCCAGCCGTGGCCGCCGACCGACAGTTTCGACACCCATTGCACCGCGCGATTGTCATATCCCGCGGTCAGCATCGATCCCAGCAACTGCCACGGATCGGCGCCGACATCGGCGCCGGTGGGCAGCGCGGCGGCGGCTCGCGCGGTTGCGACAAGCGCGGCATAGCGCGCCGTCGCGCCGGTGCCCGCGGACCAATATTCCGCCATCGCGGTATAGCGATCGGCGGCATTGGCGCCGCTGAACGCGCTGCGCAGCAGATCGGTCTGCGCCGCGAGCGCTTCGGGGGGCTCCTCCTCGCTCGACGCGGCGCTGAGCAGCGAGACATAGGCTTCGCTCGATAGCACGCCGCGCGATGCGGCATAGGGAGCGGCAGCGATGCGGTCGCCCATCGGCGTCATCGGCGCGAGTACCGTCCAGCTTCGGATCGAACCGGCCTCCGTGGCGCGCAGCGGTGCCGGAATGTCGATTCCCGTCGCGGTCGCCAGGCCAAAGCGCCAGCTCGTCAGGCGCCCGACCTTGTCCCATTCGATCGTTGTCGAACGGCGGCCGGCGCCCGTTGCGCCGAGCACACGTTCGGCGAGCAGAATGTCAAAATTGCTGATCTTGCCGCTTGACCGTACCCGGCCGATCGCCCAGCCCGCGGGTCCGGCCTCGCCCGACATCCCGGCGCACATTGCCGCGGCGAGCCGCCAGCTTTGCTCGTCGCCATGGGCAAGCCCTGCGGGGACATAAGGACAAAGCCCCGACGGATCGGCGTTCGCCAGATAGGTCTGCTGGGCGGTCGCGACGAGCCGCGGGGTCGCGCGGTCATAATCGACCGACTGCACGATCATCCGCGCGGTGGTCGATTCGCCGAGCCGCAAAAGCAGCCCCGCGCGGTCGGCGGCAAGGTCGGCGCCGCTGATCGTATCGGGCGTGTCGATCGCAGACGCGAGCGCGCGGCGCAGCAATATCTGGCCCCAGCGCGAGGCGACCTGACCGCGCATGCTGCGCATGATCGCCGCCGCATATTGGCCGCGCACCCCGAAGGCATCGGGCGCCATCCCGCCGGTTTCGGGCGTCAGCGGCCCGACCCGCGTCAACAGCCGGCGCGCGCCGGGCGGCAGGTCGTATTTGAGCTGGCCGGAGGTGCCTTCCTCGCCATCGCTGGCCTCATCGCCCGTGTCGGTGTCGCCGCTGTCGAGCGTCGCGACGGTTGACGGCGCAAGGGTCGTCGCACCGCTCTGGCCGCCTTTGGGTGCGGCGGTCGATGATGGTGCCGGGGTCTGCGATGGCGTCGGTGCCGGGCGCGGTGCGGGCGTATCGGCGGGCTTGCCGAAGCCTTCGGGCAAGAGCGATTCCTGCGCGACCGCCGGAAGCACAAGCGCAGCGGCGAGTGCGGTTCCCGACAGTCCCAGGGTCAGCGCGAGCAGTTTCTTCGTCATTGCGCCGCGCTTTCGGCAATCTTGTCGGTCACGTCCACCTCAATCATCTTCGCCTCGATCGGTCGTCCCAGCCAATAGAGGAACAGACCGAACGCCAGCAGCAGCGCCAGGGCGCAAATCCCGGCGACCCAGCGCCCTTTTCCCGATCCTTGCGTTGCGCGCAATATCCTGTGCCACCCGTGCCGGCTCGACCCAAATTTGCGCGGCGCAGCAAAATCATTGTCCCGCGCGGTTCCTGCGGTATAGCCGCGCGCACCATGTCGCGAAACCCGAAAAGCCCGGCCCCGGACATCGCGCCCGCAATTCGCGCGCGGCCGATCGTGCTCGTCGGGTTGATGGGATCGGGCAAATCGACGATCGGCCGCCGCCTGGCGCAGCGGCTCGGCATGCGCTTCGCCGACGCCGATGACGAAATCGAACGCGCCGCCGGCATGACGATATCCGACATTTTCGCGCGCTTCGGCGAAGCGCATTTCCGCGACGGCGAACGCCGCGTGATCGCGCGCCTGCTCGCCGGTCGGCCGCTGGTGCTCGCGACAGGCGGCGGCGCCTTCATGAACGACGAGACGCGCGCGCTGATCCTGGGCAAAAGCCTGTGCATCTGGCTCGACGCCGACGTCGCGACCCTGGTCGAGCGCGTCGGGCGCCGCAGCCATCGCCCGCTGCTCAAGGATCGCGATCCCGGTGAGGTGCTGCGCGAACTCGCCGCGATCCGCAATCCCGTTTATGCCGAGGCGCATATCCGCGTCAGCTCGGCAAGCAATCCGCACGAACATACGGTGCGCGCGATCCTGGAGGCGCTGTCGCAATGGAAACCGCAATGACCAGACTGACCGTCGAACTTGGCGCGCGCAGCTATCCGATCCTGATCGGCGAGGGACTGCTCGACGCATTGGGCGCGCATGTCGCCCCGCTACTGAAGCGTCCGCGCACGATGATCGTCACCGATACCCACGTGGCCGATGCCTATCTGGCCAAGGTCGGTGCCGCGCTGGGTGCAGAGGGCATTTCCTTTTCCTCGCTCGTCCTGCCCGCAGGCGAAGCAACGAAAAGCTGGGAGGGACTGGCGCGGCTGACCGAATGGCTGATCGGCGAAGGCGTCGAACGCAGCGATCATGTGATCGCACTCGGTGGCGGCGTGATCGGCGATCTCGTCGGTTTTGCGTGCAGCATCGTCAAGCGCGGCTGCGCCTTCATCCAGGTGCCGACGACGCTACTCGCGCAGGTCGATAGCAGCGTCGGCGGCAAGACCGCGATCAACGTCCCTGCCGGCAAGAATTTGATCGGCGCCTTTCACCAGCCGGCGCTGGTCGTCATCGACCCCGCGACGCTGGCCACCCTCCCCCGCCGCGAGCTCGGCGCGGGCTATGCCGAAGTCGTCAAATACGGCCTGATCGACGACGCGGACTTCTTTGCCTGGTGCGAGGCGAATGGTGCCGCTCTGCTGGCTGGCGATGCCGCCGCGCGCGCCTGTGCCATCGCGCACAGCGTCGCGGCGAAGGCCCGGATCGTCGCCGCCGACGAACGCGAAACGCAGGATATCCGCGCGCTGCTCAATCTGGGCCACAGCTTCGGCCACGCGCTTGAGGCCGAAACGGGCTATTCAGCGCGGCTGCTGCACGGTGAAGCGGTTGCGGCGGGCATGGTCCTCGCGCATCGGTTTTCGGCGGCGAAGGGCCTGTGTTCCGCCGCCGATGCCGAACGCGTACGCGCGCATCTGGCGAGCGTCGACTTGCCGCACAGCCTGGCCAGCGCGGGCATCAACATTGGCGGCGCCGCGCTTGCCGCGCATATGGCGCATGACAAGAAGGTACGCGGCGGCAAACTGCCGCTGATCCTGACGCGCGGCATCGGGCAGAGTTTCGTCACCGACGAATATGGGCTCGATAGCGTTGCGGATTTTCTAGACGCGCAGGCGGCTTAGGCGCCAGACGCTGCGGTCAGCGGACGCGTCACGCCGACTCGGGGTCGGCCGCCTGCATCGCTTCCTCGTCGCGCGCGGCGGCCTTTGCCTCCTGACGCCGCTGGCGTAATTTTTCCAGCACGCTGGCCGACTCGCGGCCGCCGCCGGGCTTGAAACGGTGATCCTTGCCCGCCGCGAGGTCGCCTTCGTCCATCTGCGCGGCGAGGCGCGTCGCGTCGAGCTGGCGCAGCGCCGCCTCGACATCTTCCATCTGGCGCGGATCGACGTCGAGCTTTTCGAGCGCCATCAGGCCGAGCGCGATCGAGCTTTCGAACACCTCGCGCACCGCGCCTGCCGTTCCCGCACCCTCGATCGCCATCAACTGGCGCCGGTCGAAAACGCGCGTCAATATCTTCGCCTGCGGGAAGGCTTCGACGATCGGACGCAATACTTCGGCATCAACCGTGGCGTCGTCGATGCAATAGATGATGACCCGCGCCTCCTCCGCGCCCGCGCGGCGGAGCAGGTCGAGCCGCAGCCCGTCGCCGAAATAGACCTTGGTGTCGAACCGGCCAGACAATTCGATCTGGCTCGGCTTCTTGTCGATCAGCGTGACCGAACAATCGACCGCGTGGAGCATCTGCGCGACGATCTGGCCGAAGCGGCCATAGCCGATGACGAGCGCCGAGCCGCGCGGTGCATCGTCGGGTCCTTCGAGTTCGTCGCCATCGCGATCGGGCGAGAATTCGAGATTGCGCGCGAACAGCATCAGGAACGGCGTCGATACCATCGACAGTGTTACCACCGCGCTGAACAGGCTCGCCGCCTCGGGCGCGATAAGCAGCGCGTCGGCGGCTTGGGTAAAGAGCAGGAAGCCGAATTCGCCGCCCTGGCTGAGCAACAGCGCGAGGCCGAGCGCGGTTTTCCACGATTTGCCGAATGCGCGCACGAGCAGCGTCAGCACCACCACCTTGACCGCGACCAGACCCGCCGCGAGCAGCAGGACACGCAGCGGATCGGCGAGGATCACGTTGACGTCCAGCACCATGCCGACGGCCAGGAAGAACAGGCCGAGCAGAATCAGGCGGAAGGGTTCGACATCGGCCTCTATCTCGTGGCGATACGGCGAATCGGCGAGCATCACACCCGCGACGAAGGCGCCGAGCGCAGTCGAGACATGCAGGCTGTGCATCAGCGCCGAACTCGCCAGCACGACGAGCAGACCGACGACGACGAACAGCTCGCGCTCGCCATAGCGCGCGACGAGGCGCAGCAGCGGATTGACGACGAACCGGCCGGCGAGGACCAGCCCCGCGATGGCAAGCAGCGTATAAAGCGCCAGCAGCGCGCCCGGCGGCGCCGACGGATCGGCGGGCGCCCGCGACAGCGCGGCGATGATCGTGATCATCGGGACGATCGCCAGATCCTGAAAGAGCAGGATCGAAAAGGCTTTTTCGCCGAAGGGCGAGTTGATCCGGCCCGAGCTTTTGAGGCTCGGAAGCACCTGCGCCGTCGACGACAGCGCGAGCGGCAGGCCGAGCGCGAGCGCCGCTGCGGGGCTGAAGCCCAGCGTCACGAAGATCAGCCCGGTCAGGATCAGCCCGGTGACGACAACCTGCGCCAGGCCGAGCCCGAAGATGGCGCGGCGAAGCTGCCAAAGCCGCCGCGGATGCAGTTCGAGGCCGACGAGGAACAACAGGAAGGCGATGCCGATCTCAGCGATCTGCAGCTTCGACTCGCCGCCGCCGACGAGACCCAGACCGTGCGGCCCGACGAGCGCGCCGGCGATCAGATAGCCAAGCACCGCGCCGAGCCCCAAACGGCGGAAGATCAACACGAACAACGTCGCGACGCCCAGCAGCACCGCGCCTTCGAACAACAGCGTATCGGTCGGGGTGCGCGCCGCCACCTCGGTGACGGCCGGCGCCGTTGCCGCGAGGAGAAAAGTCATGCCGTCACCTCGTCATCCTCAAGCGCGGCGATGGCGGCATCGAAGGGCAGCAATATAGCGCCCTGCCGCGCCGGATAGTCGCGCGCCGGCGCAAGAAGATCGAAGCCGGGCCAGTCGGGCATTGCGCCCTCGCCCGCGAACCAGGCTGCGATGGCGGCGCGCGCGGCACGAATGTCATCGAGCGCACGGCCGGGCGCGTGGCGAGCGACCAGCGCCGCCGACGCCTGTCCCAGCGCGCAGGCTTCGACGTGCAGGCCGACTTTCGTCACCCGCCCACCCGCATCGGCGTCGAGGTCGAGGATGATCGCGCTGCCGCACAGCGGCGCGCGCGCCGAGATATGATGGCGCGCCTCGGGCAGCGGCGGGTAATCGGCATTGGCGACTGCCAGCGCCAATATGTCGCGGTTATACAGCGGCGCGCTCATTTCGCGGCCGCGTCGGGCGCGTCCTGCTTCACGGTCGTGCTTTCGGCGGCGCGCGCTTCGGCCCGCCGCTCGGCGATCACCTTGCTCAGCGCGGCGCTCGTCGCGTTGAGTGCGGGATAGGTGCGGCTCTGCTCCATCCATTCGGGACGCTGCGCATTGCCATAGCCGATGTCATAGAGAAGCGTAACGAGCATGAAGCCGATCGCGGCGATCAATAGCCCCTTCACCGCCCCGAAACCCGCACCGAGCCCACGGTCGATACCGCCGACGATCGAGGCACGGCTGCGCTGCCCCATCGCCCGCGACCCCCATTTGGCGAGGCCGAAGACGATACCGAAAAGCAGAACGAAGGCGAGCATCGCAGCTCCGCCCGCGGTTCCGACCCAACGCGACACGAACTCGGTCACTGCCGGATGAAAAAAGCGCACCGCCGCGATCGCCAGCACCCAGGCGAGCAGCGTCGTCACCTCCTGCACCAGCCCGCGCGAAAAACCGAGCACTGCGCCGCCACCGACCAGCGTCAGCACGATGATATCCAGAGCCGTCAGACTTCCCATCTGCCGGTCGCTAGTCGCGCCCGAGCATCAGGTCAACGAGTTCGCCGAGCCGCGTGAAGCCGGTAACGCCGATGCCGTTCACAGCCTTCATCCCCTTCGGTCCCCAGCCCCTTGAAAAACCGAGCTTCGCGGCTTCGCGCAGGCGCAGCGCGTCGTGCGCGACAGGGCGAATTTCGCCCGACAGCGACAATTCGCCGAAGACGATCGCATCGGCAGGAACCGGTCGCTCGCTGAAAGCCGAAATCAGCGCCGCCGCGACCGCAAGATCGGCGGCGGGATCGGTCAGACGATAGCCGCCCGCAATGTTGAGATAAACCTCGGCGCCGCCCATCTGGAGCCCGCAGCGCGCTTCGAGCACCGCAAGCACCATCGCCAGGCGCCCGCTGTCCCAGCCGACGACGGCGCGGCGCGGCGTCGCGCCGCTCGCCAGCCGCACGGTCAGCGCCTGCACCTCCACCAGCACCGGGCGCGTCCCCTCCAGCGCCGGGAAGACGACCGATCCCGGCACGTCGCGGCTGCGGTCGGTCAGGAACAGGCTCGACGGGTTGCTGACCTCGCCCAGCCCTTCCTCGCCCATCGCGAAGACGCCGATTTCGTCGGTGCCGCCAAAGCGGTTCTTCACCGCGCGCAGGATACGATATTGATGGCTGCGCTCGCCCTCGAACGCCAGCACCGTATCGACCATATGTTCGAGGACGCGCGGACCTGCGATCGTGCCATCCTTGGTGACATGCCCGACGAGGACGATCGCGGCGCCGCCGTCCTTGGCATAGCGGATCAGTTCCTGCGCGCTCGCGCGGACCTGGCTCACCGTTCCCGGCGCGCTGTCGATGAGGTCGCTGTGCATCGTCTGGATCGAATCGATGACGACGAAATCGGCGTCGCGGCTGTCGAGCGTCGCCAATATGTCGCGCACCGACGTCGCGCTCGCCAGCGCGACCGGCGCGTCGCCGAGTCCCAGCCGCTGCGCGCGCAGCCGCACCTGACCCGCCGCTTCCTCGCCGCTGATATAGACGACCGACTTGCCCGCCTTCGCGAGCCGCCCGGCCGCTTGCAACAACAAGGTCGACTTGCCGATCCCCGGATCGCCGCCGATCAGCGTCGCCGATCCGGCGACGAAGCCGCCGCCGAGCGCCCGGTCGAATTCGGCGATGCCGCACAGCATCCGCTCCGGCATCGGGCTATGCTCGCCCAGCGTCTCGAGCGCCAGTGACCGCCCGCCTTTCGACAGGTCGTGCTTGGCTGAAAAGACGGTTTCGCTCGTCTCTTCGATCAGGGTATTCCACTCGCCGCAATCGGCGCATTGCCCCTGCCACCGATACGAGACCGATCCGCAATTCTGGCAGACATATTGACGCTTTGCTTTGGCCATGCGGCTCGCATAATCGGAACAAAGATGGAACGCCAGCGCTTTCCTCTCGGTCATTGCGAGGAGCGTAGCGACGCGGCAATCTCCCGCTCTCGACTTTGCGCAAGGCCGATGGCGGGAGATTGCTTCGCTTCGCTCGCAATGACGATCAAACCGCTTTACGGCAGCTTCAAACCCGAATCACCCTGCCCGCAAGGAACCCCGCGCCATGAAATTCTTCGCCGACACCGCCGAAATCGCCGACATCAAGGAACTGACCGCAACGGGGCTGCTCGACGGCGTGACCACCAACCCGTCGCTGATCGCCAAGTCGGGCCGCGACTTCAAGGAAGTGACGAAGGAAATCTGCGCGCTTGTCGATGGCCCGGTCTCGGCCGAGGTCGTCGCGCTCGACCATGAAACGATGATGAAGGAGGCCGAAATCCTCCGCAAGATCGCCGACAATGTCTGCATCAAGGTGCCGCTGACGATCGACGGACTCAAGACCTGCAAGGCGCTGACCAGCGACGGCACGATGGTCAATGTCACGCTCTGCTTCTCAGCGACGCAGGCGCTGCTCGCGGCAAAGGCGGGCGCGACCTTCGTTTCGCCCTTCGTGGGCCGCCACGACGACAATGGCTTCGACGGCATGCAGTTGATCGCCGACATCCGGCTGATCTACGACAATTATGCCTTCGAGACCGAAATCCTGGTCGCGAGCGTGCGCCACGGCATCCACGTCCTCGAAGCCGCCAAGATCGGCGCCGACGTGATGACCGCGCCGCCGTCGGTCATCAAGGGATTGTTCAAGCATGTCCTGACCGAAAAGGGCATCGAAGGCTTCCTGGCCGACTGGGCCAAGACCGGGCAGTCGATCTGAAAATGATCCTCCCTGTGCCGCAGGCATGGGGAGGTGGCAGCGCGAAGCGCTGACGGAGGGGCCATGACGCGGCGTCGCCGCCCCTCCACCATCCTGCGGATGGTCCCCCTCCCCATCGCTTCGCGACAGGGAGGATTACAGTTGACGTAAACGTTAACCTCCCGCGATACTCGTCCGAAAGGGAGAGATTCGCGATGACCGACACCACCATTCTTACCGAACGCCGCGGCCATGTGCTGATCGTCACGATCAACCGACCCGAGGCGCGCAACGCGGTCAACGCCGCGGTCCATGTCGGCATCGGCACCGCGCTCGAAACCGCCGAGAACGACCCCGAAATCCGCGCCGTCGTCATCACCGGCGCGGGCGACAAGAGCTTTTGCGCCGGCGCCGACCTCGTCGCGCTGTCGCGCGGCGAGAGCCTCGCGCCGTCGGACCCCGATCAGCTTGCATGGGGCTTCGCGGGCATGGTGTCGCACCCGATCTCGAAGCCGATCATCGCCGCGGTCAACGGCTTCGCCTTCGGCGGCGGCTGCGAGATCGCGCTGATGAGCGACATCATCGTCGCTGCCGAGCACGCCCAATTCGGGCTGCCCGAAGTCAAGGTCGGGCTGTTCGCCGCGGCGGGCGGAGCCTTCCGCCTTGCGCAGCAGATGCCGCGCAAGCTGGCGATGGAGCATATGCTGACCGGCGACCCGATCCCTGCCGCGCGCGCCGCGCAATTCGGCCTCGTCAACCATGTCGTGCCGCTCGCCGAGCTGATGCCGACCGCGCTTGCGCTTGCCGACAAGATTGCCGCCAACGCGCCGCTGTCGGTCCAGGCATCGAAGCGCGTCGCGCTCGGCATCCAGGACGGCCGCATCGCCGCCGACGCGCCCTATTGGGAGCACAACACCCTCGAACGCAGCGCCTTGATGCGCAGCGAAGACGCGCGCGAAGGCCCGCGCGCCTTTGCCGAAAAGCGCAAGCCCGAATGGAAAGCGCGCTGATATGACCATGACCGATCCCGAGCGCATTCCCGTCATCATCGGCGTTGGCCAGGTCAACGACCGCCCCGCCGACCCCGACGAAGGGCTCGACTCGCTCGGGCTGATGGTCGCGGCGCTGCGGGTCGCCGCCGAAGACGCCGGCGTGCCGCTCGCCGAGATCGACAGCCTCGCGATCGTCGACCAGATCAGCTTTCACAGCCTCGGCAAACTGCCCGAACCGCTGGCCGCCGCCATCGGCGCCAGCCCGGCGATCAATTACCAGTCGGCGGCGCCACACGGAGATACGCCGGTACGCCTGCTCAACGAAGCGGCGAACCGCATCGGCGCGGGCGAGGTGAAGCTCGCGGCCATCGTCGGCGCCGAGGCGCTGCGCACCGCGGCGGGCCGCGCCGCCAAGGCCTCGAGCGGCGAGGACAAGAGCTATAACGCGATCCGCAAGGTCGCGACGCGGCGCGAGCCCGATTATGCGCAGAAGCACGGCCTCGCCGCGCCGGTCGACGTCTATCCGCTCTATGAAAATGCGACGCGCGCCGCATGGGGCCAGAGCCTTGCCGAAGCGCAGGGCGAGAGCGCCGAAATCTGGTCGCGCTTTTCGGAGGTTGCGGCGGCAAACGAAGGCGCCTGGATCCGCAAGTCCGCAACCCCCGCCGACATTCTGCGCGTTGACGAGCGCAACCGGCCGATCGCCTTTCCTTATTCCAAGCTGATGGTCGCCAATTCGTCGGTCAATCAGGGGGCGGGTTTCCTCGTCGCCAGCCTGGCCGAAGCGCGCCGCCGCGGCATATCCGAGGACCGGCTGATTTACGTGGGCATGGGCGCCGCCGCGAAGGAGCCGCCGAGTATCCTCCGCCGCGACCGCTATAACGGCAGCGTCAGCATGGAAACCTCGATCAACCGCACGCTAGCGCTCAACGGCATGACCGCGCAGGATTTCGATTTCGTCGAGCTCTACAGCTGCTTCCCCTGCGTGCCGAAGATGGCACGCCGCACGCTCGGCTGGCCGGTCGACCGCCCCGCGACGGTGTTCGGCGGGCTGACCTTCGGCGGCGGCCCGATCGCCAATTATATGAGCCACGCAATCGTCTCGATGGTGGAAAAACTCCGCCGCGAAGGCCGCTACGGCTTCCTCTTCGCCAATGGCGGCTTCGCCACCGACAATCATTGCATTGTGCTGGGCAAGGAGCCGATCGCCCCCGCCAGCTTCCCGCAGGATTTCGACTATCAGGCCGAAGCCGAGGCCAAGCGCGGACCGGTGCCGGATCTGGTAGAAGATTATGCGGGGCCGGCAACGATCGAGAGCTATACCGTCTTCTACGGCCGCGATGGCGCGCCAAGGGCGGGCGTCGTGGTCGCGCGCACGCCCGAGGGTCGGCGCACATTGGCGCATGTCGATGTCGGCGACGCCGCGATGCTGGCGTTCCTGACCGATGGCGCGAAGGAGCCCGTGGGGACGGCGGGTGAAGTCGTGGCGCTGGGCGACGGCCGCTTCGGCTGGCAGAGCCTCTGACTGGTACATATTTGCGCTAAACCCTCACCAGCGTTGATGATATTCCTCATCCGGGCAAGGGGGGAAGCGATATGGTGCGTGGTCTGTTGACGATCGGCATGGCAGCATCGCTCGCGGCCTGCGCTTCGGCGCCCGCAACGCCCCAAACCGCCTCCGCGCCACTCCCGGCGATCGACGACAAGCGGCTCGATCAGATAACTTCGCCCGAGCTCGTCCCTTATGCGAGCGAAGGCGAATTCCGGGCGTATCTCCGGTCGCTCGAACGGCTGCGCGACCGACGTGAACGCTATACCGCGCGATCCTCGGAAATCGTCGTCGCGGCGGCGATGCAAGGCGGCGACCCCTTATGCGAAAAGCCCGAGGACTGCCCCGGCGAAGGTGGCGTGAGAGACGTTATCGTGACCGGGTCGCGCGCCGCGGCGCCGACGTCGATCACGAACGTCCAGACCGCTGGCGTTGACGAGGGCGATATCGTCAAGCAGATCGGCGACTATCTGCTCGTTTTGCAGGACGGTCGGATCTTTGCGATCAATGTGAAGACGATGCAGCTTACCGACCGGGCCGACGTCTATCGGCACCTGCCGCCGGACCGGCCCGGGAAGCAGCGGTGGGACAAGGATTTCGAGGGTGCCGATTGGTACGATGAGATGCTCGTTCAGGACGATCATATCATCGTCACTGCCTACAGCTATGATGACGATGCGACCGAAATGTCGATCTTCAAGCTCGATCAGGCGAGCGGCAAGGTGGCAAGCGAAGGCGTCTTCCTCATCACGTCCGACGATTATTACGACGTCGACAATTATGCCACGCGCATCGTCGGCGACACGCTCGTCGTATACACGCCCTATGCGCTCGACCAGTTCGAGGAACGCGACGCACGCCCGATACTGAGGCGGTGGCTGCCCGAAGCGGAGCGCAAGACGCGCCAAGCGCGCGGCACCCCGTTGCTCGATGCGCGATCGATCTACAAACCGGTGTTGCGGACGGACGACCCGACCGTCCACGCAATCTCGCTCTGTCCGCTTGGCGGCTTCGACAGCAAGCGCAGCCTGGAATGCCGCACGACCGGATTTGTGGGGCCTCGAAAGGCCGAAATGTTCGTGTCGCCCGAAGCCGTCTATCTTTGGACATCGGCGTTCGGCGATCGGGAGTGGTGGCATTTGCCCGGTTGCGACGAAGATCAGGCCGAGGATGGCGCCCCCCTCGATCGGCCGCGCGCCGACCGCCGCGACGTTGCTCCGGGCGCGCTCTATCGCCTGCCGATCGGCAGCCGCGCGCCAGGCGTCGTCGGCGTTTCGGGCGCGCCCTACGATCATCTTTCGATGGATGAACGCGACGGGGAATTTCGCGCCTTGGTCGACTGGCGCAGCATCCGCTGCCGTTCAGGCTATGCTGAACCCGCGCAAAACGCCTTTCTGAAAATCCGTACCGGCGTCTTCGACACGATCTTCCAACCCGTAGCGGACAGCGCCTTCACGCCGCTTCCATCGACAGGCAAGGCGATTGTCGAAAATCGGTTTGCCGACGATTGGCTCGTGTTCGGCGGACGCAATGGCTGGAGCGGCGATCCGCCCGACCCCGACACGCCCCCGCAATCGAGCAAGGTCGTTGCCGTGCCGGTCAAGCGCCCGAAGGACGCGCTGGTGATCGACGTTCCCCACAATATCGTTCGCACCGAACGCGTGGGCAATGACGTCATCGTCAATGGCTATCGCGACGACCGCGGCCTGACTCTGACGCTGATCGGTCTCGGCAAGGACGCGCATATCCTCTCGTCTGCCTTCCTGCCGGACCGATACGAAAGCGAAGGCCGCAGCCATGCCTTCAACAGCATTGTCGACGAAGCGGGCAATGGGATCATCGGCCTGCCGACCGTCAAGCTGAGCGCGGAGTCGAGACGATGGTGGTGGCGCTCGGATACCTCCGACCTCAGCTTCCTGACCAAATCACCAACCGGGCAGCTTGCCGACGCCGGTGCGCTTGCCGCAACGCCGGCCGATCAGGTCGAAACCGACGCCAGCTATATATGCGAAGTTTCGTGCATCGACTGGTACGGCAATTCACGGCCGGTGTTTCTGAACGGCCGCATCTTCGGCCTCATGGGCACGAGCCTGGTCGAAGCCCGGATCGACGGCGACAAGATCCGCGAGATCGCGCGGATCGACCTGACTGCGCCGCTTCCACAGCGCTAGCCGACGTCGAACGACACCCCCTGCGCGAGCGGCAGCGCGTCGGAATAGTTTACCGTGTTCGTCGCGCGGCGCATATATTGCCGCCACGCATCCGACCCGCTCTCGCGTCCGCCGCCGGTTTCCTTCTCGCCGCCGAACGCCCCGCCGATCTCGGCGCCCGATGTGCCGAGGTTGACGTTGGCGATGCCGCAATCGCTCGCGGCCAGGAAGCGCTCGGCTTCGCGCAGATCGGTGGTGAAAATCGCCGACGACAGCCCTGCCGCGACATCGTTGTGCAGGCGGATCGCGGTGTCGAGATCGTCGTAGCGCATGACATAGAGGATCGGCGCGAACGTCTCCTCCAGCACCGGGCCGGCCTGGCCGGGCATTTCGACCAGTGCGGGACGGACATAATAGCTCGCGCCGTCGCCGACCCGCTCGCCGCCATGCACGACGCCGCCTGCGGCCTTGGCCGCCGACAGCGCTGCCTGCATCGCCTCATAGGCAGCGCGGTCGATCAGCGGGCCGACCAGCACCGTGCTTTCCAGCGGATTGCCGACGCCGACGCTGGCATAGGCCGCCTTCAACCGCGCGACGAAGCCGTCATAGATGCTGTCGTGGACAAACAGCCGCCGCGTCGTCGTGCAGCGCTGCCCCGCGGTGCCCATCGCGCCGAAGGCGACGCCGCGCAGCGCAAGGTCGAGGTCGGCCGATGGCGCAACGATCACGCCGTTATTACCGCCCAGTTCGAGGATCGCACGCGCGAACCGCTGCGCGAGGCGCGGCGCCACCGCGCGGCCCATGCGCGTCGATCCCGTCGCGGAGACGAGCGGGACGCGGGTATCGTCGACCAGCGCCTCGCCCGTCTCGCGCCCGCCGATCAGAACCTGCGACAATCCCGCGGGCGCATCGCCGAACCGCCGCAACGCGCGCTCGAAAATCGCCTGCGTCGCCAAGGCGGTAAGCGGCGTCTTTTCGGAAGGCTTCCAAACCACGCTATTGCCGCAGACGAGCGCTAGCGCGGCATTCCATGCCCAGACGGCGACCGGAAAATTGAAGGCGGAGATGACGCCCACGACGCCCAGCGGGTGCCATATCTCCATCATCCTGTGCCCGGGTCGCTCGGTCGCGATGGTGAGGCCGTGAAGCTGGCGCGACAGGCCGACAGCAAAGTCGCAGATGTCTATCATCTCCTGCACCTCGCCAGCGCCTTCGGACGGAATCTTGCCGGCTTCGATCGTCACCAGCATCGCAAGATCATCCTTGGCGGCGCGCAGTTCTTCGCCGAACAACCGCACCAGTTCGCCGCGGCGTGGGGCGGGCACGTCGCGCCACGCGCGGAACGCCGCACCGGCGGCCGCGAGCGCGGCGTCGGTGTCGGCGGCATCGGCGATCCGCACCGCCGCGATCTGCTCACCGGTCAGCGGCGAATGGGACGGCATCGAACCCTGGGTGTACAGCGCGTGCTCCACGCCGAGCGTATCGAGCAGGCCTGCTGTCATTTTCTCGATCCCGGCCATCCTTCGTCCTTTCGTCCACGCCATCGGGCAGCCGCATAATACTCCACCCCCGTTCGTGTCGAGCGAAGTCGAGACACTACGACGGCGCGCAATGACGATAGGGCATCTCGACTTCGCTCGATGCGAACGGCTAAGGGGATAGCAAATAGAGGAGAGATGCAGTGTCCGAACTACCCCCCTCCGAACCCTTCGTCCCCGTGCCCGCCGATGCCGCCGCGAACACGCATTGCAGCGCGGCCGACTATGACCGGCTCTACGCCGCCAGCATCGACGATCCCGACGGTTTCTGGGCCGATCAGGCACAGCGCATCGACTGGATGACGCCGCCAACGAAGATCGCGGGCTGGTCCTACGATCCCGTCAGCATCAAATGGTATGAGGACGGCGTTCTCAACCTTTGCCACAATGCGCTCGACCGCCATGTCGCCGCGGGCCATGGGATGCGCACCGCGATCATCTTTGAACCCGACGCCCCCGATGGCGAGGTGCGGCACATCAGCTATGCCGCGCTGCTCGCCGACACGATCCGCATGGCCAACACGCTCAAGAAGATGGGCGTCCGCAAGGGCGACCGCGTCACCATCTATATGCCGATGATCCCCGAAGGCGCGATGGCGATGCTCGCCTGCGCGCGCATCGGCGCGATCCACAGCGTCATCTTCGGCGGCTTTTCGCCCGAGGCGATCCACGGGCGGATCGAAGATTGCGGCAGCGACTGGGTGATCTGCGCCGACGAAGGGCTGCGCGGCGGCAAGACGATCCCGCTTAAGGCCAATGTCGACAAGGCACTCGAGCGCGTCGAGGTAAAGGGCGTGCTCGTCATCGCGCACACCGGCGGCGATGTCGCAATGCAGGAAGGCCGCGACCATTGGTACGATGCGCTGTCGGCCGATGTCGACGCCGACTGCCCGTGCGAACCGATGGGCGCGGAAGATCCGCTGTTCATCCTCTACACCTCAGGCTCGACGGGTAAGCCCAAGGGCGTGCTGCACACCGTCGGCGGCTACAGCGTGTGGACCGCGTCTACCTTCTGGTACGGGTTCGATTATCGGCCGGGCGAAATCTTCTGGTGCACCGCCGACATCGGCTGGGTCACGGGGCACAGCTATGTCGTCTACGGCCCGCTTCAGAATGGCGCGACGACGCTGATGTTCGAAGGCGTACCCAATTATCCGGACCACGACCGTTTCTGGCAGGTCGTCGACAAACACCGGGTCAACATCCTCTACACCGCGCCGACCGCGATCCGCGCGCTGATGCGCGAAGGCGACGATTATGTGACGCGCCACGACCTGTCGACGCTCCGGCTGCTCGGCAGCGTCGGCGAACCGATCAATCCCGAGGCATGGCGTTGGTATCACCATCTCGTCGGCAAGGGCCGCATCCCCGTCGTCGATACCTGGTGGCAGACCGAGACCGGCGGCATCATGATCACGACGCTTCCCGGCGCGCATCCGATGCAGCCGGGCAGTGCGGGGCGCCCCTTCTTCGGCGTTCGGCCGCAACTCGTCGACGCCGACGGTGCGGTGCTTGCCGACGAGCAGGTCGGCGGCGCGACCGAGGGCAATCTGTGCATCACGCATAGCTGGCCGGGGCAGGCGCGGACGGTCTATGGCGACCATGACCGCTTCATCCAGACCTATTTTTCGACCTACAAGGGCAAATATTTCACCGGCGATGGCTGCCGCCGCGATGCCGAGGGCTATTGGCGGATCACCGGGCGGGTCGACGATGTCATCAACGTCTCGGGCCACCGCATGGGCACCGCCGAGGTCGAAAGCGCGCTCGTGCTGCACGATCTGGTCGCCGAAGCTGCGGTCGTCGGCTTTCCGCACGACATCAAGGGCCAAGGCATCTACGCCTATGTCACGCTGAATGCGGGGGTCGAGCCGACCGAAGAGATTGCCGCCGCGCTACGGCAGCAGGTGCGCACGGAAATCGGCCCGATCGCGACGCCCGACCATATCCACCTGACCCCCGCCCTTCCGAAGACCCGGTCGGGCAAGATCATGCGGCGGATTCTGCGCAAGATCGCGGAGAATGACTTCGGCTCGCTCGGCGACACGTCGACGCTGGCGGACCCGAGCCTGGTCGACGGGCTGATCGAAGGCCGGAAGAACCGGTAACCCTCACCCCCTCCCGCAAGCGGGAGGGGGATTTAGAAATGGAAGTCCGGCAGTTCGGCTAGTGCGATGCCCAGCGCTTCGGCCCAGCCGTGCGACACATTGTGGAAATAGGGATCGTCGCGTTCGAAGCGGCGTTCGTGGACGCCGTGGAAATCGTCGCGTTCGTGGACCTTCAGGTCGATCGGCAGGTCGACCCCGGCGTTGGCGCGGATCGTCGAATCGAACGAGACGCACAGCAGCTTGACCGCATCCTCAAACGACATGGCGGGATCGTAGGACCGCACGATGATCGGGCGGCCATATTTGGTTTCGCCGATCTGAAAGAAGGGATTATCCTCCCCCGCTTCGATGAAATTGCCCTCGGGATAGATCAGGAACAGGCGCGGTTCGGCGCCGGCAATCTGCCCGCCGACGATCAACGAGGCGCGAAAGATCGATTCGGCGGCCGGCCCTTCGGCGCCGTAGCGCAGCACGATCTGGCGCAGCGTTTCCCCGACGATCGTCGCGACCTGGAACATCGACGGCGCCTGCAGGATCGACGGCTGGCGTTCCTCGGGTGCCTTGGTACGCTCGTCGAGCAGGCTGACGACCGCCTGGGTGGTCGCCAGATTGCCCGCCGACATCAGCGTGATCACGCGCTCGCCCGGCACGTGCCAGCTGCGCATCTTGCGCACCTGCGATATGTCGTCGACGCCGGCGTTGGTGCGGGTGTCCGACATGAACACCAGCCCCTTGTTCAAACGCATGCCCACGCAATAGGTCATCGAATCCCCGTCCCGCCCCTGTGATGTCCCGATTATTGCTGCACCTGCAATTGGACAACCAGATTTTCCTGCGCCGCACCATAGCGCATGCCGCGAACCGGGGCGGCGTCGCGATAATCGAGCCCCGTCGCGACGCGGATATAGCGCTCGTCGGGCGAATGGCCGTTGCTGACGTCGAAGCCGATCCAGCCGATATGGGCGAAATGCGCCTCGGCCCAGGCGTGGGTGGCGTCCTGATGGGTGCGGTCGTCCATGCTGAGATAGCCCGACACATAACGCGCAGGATGGCCCAGATGGCGCATCGCGGCGATGAAGATATGGGCGTGATCCTGGCACACCCCGCCCTCGCCCCCCAACGCCTGTTCGGCGGTCGTTTCGGCATCGGTGACGCCGATGCGATAGGCCAGCCGGTCGAGGATCGCCGCCGACAGCGCATGCGCGCGTTCGATATCGTTCGCAAAGTCGCGGCCCAATCCGGCGGTCAGCGCGCGCACGCCCCGTCCCGCACGCGTGAGCGGCGTCGGGCGGAGGAAGGTCCACAGCGGCATCGCCCCGCGATGCGCCCCGATCACCCCGTCGGTGGTGAGCAGTTCGACCGCGCCGTGGCACCGGATGACAAGTTCGGCATCGCCGCCGTGCACCGCGATCAGATCGACGCCATTGCCGTGATGATCGACATAATGGAGCTGCTTTTCCCCGCCCTCGACTTCGATCGTCCAGTCGTGGATCCGCTGCTGGCCCGGCCGGTCCTTGGGGGTCAGGCGCAGTTGTTGCAGCGCATAGCCGACGGGAGCGTCATAGCGATAATGGGTGGTATGTTCGACACGCAGGAACATCGTCACTCCACGAAACGGTAATCGCGCTCGATCTGCATCGCGAGCGCCGAATTGGCGGACAGGAAATCGGTCAGATGTTCGTGCAGGCCACCATCGAAGATCGCCTGGATCGGCCCCGCGAGCTTTTGCCGGCACAGGGCATCGGCCATCCGCCCTGCCTCGGTCTCTTCGCCATAGCCGCGCTGCAGCCAGGCAAGATTGTCCTGCATCTTGGCGCAGCAAAAGGCGAGGCTGCGCGGCATCTGGCCATAAAGGATCAGGAATTCGGCGATCTTGAGCGCGCTGATCTCGGCCCCGTAAAGCCAGCGATAGGCGCGGTGCGCCGAGACCGACCGCAGGATCGTTTCCCACTGCACATTGTCGATCGACGTGCCGATATGCGCGACCGAGGGCAGCAGCAGATAATATTTTACGTCGAGAATGCGCGCCGTGTTGTCGGCGCGTTCGAGGAAGGTGCCCAGCCGCGCGAAATTATAGCCATCGTTGCGCAGCATCGTGCCGGTCAGCGCACCACGCACCTGCGCACTCTGCTGACGGATCGCGGCGAGCACGTCGGGCAGATCGTCCTCGCGCACCGGCCGCTTGAGCAGGTCGGTCAACGTCATCCAGCTCGTATTCACCGCCTCCCACACCTCGCGCGTCAGCGCGGTACGCGCGGTGCGCGCATTGTCGCGCGCGTGCTTGACGATCGACAGGATGCTCGACGGGTTGGCCGGGTCGCGCAGCAGGAAATCGACGACGCGCGCCGAGCTGTAATCATCGTGCGTCGCCAGGAATGCCTGATCGACCCCCGCGGTCTCCAATATCGAGCGCCATTCGGCGGGCGCCGTCTGCGACCGGGTGAGCGCGATGCGAAAGCCCGCGTCGATCAGCCGCGCATTATTCTCGCTTCGTTCAAGATAGCGCGCCATCCAAAAGAGGCTGCCTGCGGTTTTGCCTAGCATGGGCGCGCCTCCTTCCCCTCCCGCAAGCGGGAGGGGAAGCGAGGCTTGGTAGCTTGCTGCCTAGGCGCAGCGGGGTGGGTAGACCGATCGCGCTGCATGCCCACCCCGCTGCGACTAGCGAACGAGTTCGCAAGTCTCGCAGCCCCTCCCGCAGGCGGGAGGGGGTTGAAACCGATCCCCGTGCCAAGCGCCATCCCCATCAGTCCTCCAACACCCAGGTGTCCTTGGTGCCGCCACCTTGGCTGCTGTTCACGACCAGCGATCCCCTCGTCATCGCGACGCGCGTCAGGCCGCCGGGGGTGATGGTGACGCCCTGCGGCGACATCAGGACAAAGGGACGCAGATCGACATGCCGCGGCGCAAGGCCCTTTTTGGTGAAGATCGGCACCGTCGAAAGCGACAGGGTCGGCTGGGCGATATAATTGCCGGGGTTTGCCTCCAGCTTGGCGCGGAACGCTGCGATTTCCTTCCGGCTTGCGGTCGGCCCGACGAGCATTCCATAGCCGCCCGACCCGTGCACTTCCTTCACCACCAGTTCGGGAAGCCGGTCGAGCACCTCGCGCAGATGTTCGGGCTCGCTGCATCGCCACGTCGGCACGTTGGGTAACAGCGCCTTTTCGCCGGTGTAGAATTCGATGATGTCGGGCATGTAACTATAGAGCGCCTTGTCATCGGCGATCCCGGTCCCCGGCGCATTGGCAATCGTGATGCCGCCCGCGCGATAGACGTCCCATATCCCCGGCACTCCCAGCATCGAATCGGGACGGAAATTCAGCGGGTCGAGAAAGTCATCGTCGACGCGGCGGTAAAGGACGTCGATCGCGCGATAGCCCTGCGTCGTGCGCATCGCGACCCGGCCATCGACGACGCGCAGGTCATGCCCTTCGACCAGTTCGGCGCCCATCTGATCGGCTAGGAAGCTGTGCTCGAAATAGGCGCTGTTGTGGATGCCCGGCGTCAGCACCGCGACGGTCGGCGTACCGCTGCACATCGGCGGCGCACAGGCCGACAGCGATTTCAGGAGGTTGATCGGATAGTCGCCGACCTCGCGCACCGGTACTTTCGCGAAGAGCTCCGGAAACATCTGGAGCATCGTTTCGCGATTCTCGAGCATGTAGGACACCCCCGACGGAGTGCGGGCATTATCCTCCAGCACATAGAATTCGTCGGCGCCGGTGCGGACGATATCGATGCCGCTGATATGGGTATAGACGCCGCCGGGCGGATCCATGCCCATCATCATCGGCAGGAAGGCATCGTTGCGCGCGATCAACGCGGTCGGCACCCGGCCGGCGCGCAAAATCTCCTGCCGGTGATAAATGTCGTAGAGAAAGGCGTTGAGCGCGCGCACCCGCTGTTCGATCCCGCGCGACAGGCGCCGCCATTCGCCCGCCGCGATGATCCGCGGCACGACGTCGAACGGGATCAGTCGCTCGTCGGCGTCGGCCTCGCCATAGACGTTGAAGGTAATGCCAGTGGTGCGAAAAAAGGCTTCGGCCTGCTGCGTCTTGCGCTGGATGCGCTGGGCATCCTCGGCATCGAACCATTCGCAATATTCGCGATAGGGCGGCCTGGTCCCGCCATCCCCGGTTATCATCTCGTCGAAGAAGGAAATGCTCCGACCCTTTCCACGCAACAGCCACGCCAACCGCGCACGATAAACGCGGCGCCCTGTTCCGACCTGCTACGTCGCCCGGCGGCTACACGGCCACCAAGCTTATGGGAAAGATGCTAATCGCGCCGCCGCGCGATGGCAAGCGGCCTCGTCACGGCGCGAAGGGCCGCGCGCACCGGCGCGCGGCCCCGCCGTCCTATGCCGTCAAAGCTGCCCGTGGCAGTGCTTGTACTTGCGGCCCGAACCACAGGGGCACGGCGCGTTGCGGCTGATCTCCAGCGCCGCATAGGGATTTTCGCCTTCGGGAAGATCGGGGCGCGGCACCTGCATCGGCGGCAGCGTGTCGGCGATCACGCCCAGCGAGCCGCCGTCGATATCGGCGCTGTTGTCCTCGCCGGTGAAGGGATCGATGTGCGTGGTCAGGAAGTCTGGCAGGTCGGGCAGCGGCATCGGTTCGGGTTCCTGGAACTGGAAATCGATCCGCGCCACGGTGCGCGTCACATCCTCGCGGATATTCTGCAGCATCCGTTCGAACAGCCCGAAAGCCTCGGCCTTATATTCGTTGATCGGCTGCTTTTGCGCATAGGCGCGCAGGAAGATCGCCTGCCGCAATGCGTCGAGCGTCGCGAGATGGTCCTTCCAATGATGGTCCAGCGTCTGGAGCAGGATCGACTTTTCGATACCGCGCCAGCTTTCCTGGTCGACTTGCGCCGCCTTTTCGGCGGCGGCCGCGTCGGCCATCTGCTGGATGCGCTCCTCGAAGATCTCGGCGTCGACCGCATCTTCCTGCATCCATTCATCGAACGGCGGGCTGAGGTCGAGGATGTTCGCCACCCGCTCCTTCATCGCCTCGATGTCCCATTGCTCGGGATAGCTGCCCGGCGGGCACGCATCGGCGACGATCGCATTGACCGTTTCGGCACGCATCGCCGTCATCGCGTCATCGACCGTTTCGCTGTCGATGATCTCGCCGCGCTGTTCGTAGATCACCTTGCGCTGGTCGTTCATGACGTTGTCATATTCGACCACCTGCTTGCGGATGTCGTAGTTGCGCGCCTCGACCTTCTTCTGCGCCGTCTCGATCGCCTTCGACAGCCACTTCGATCCGATCGCTTCGCCATCCTCGAGATTCTTGTTCATCATCTTGGCGAACAGCGTGTCGGGACCGAAGATGCGAAGCAGATCGTCGTCGAGGCAGAGGTAGAATTTCGACAGGCCGGGGTCGCCCTGACGGCCCGAACGGCCACGCAGCTGGTTGTCGATGCGGCGGCTTTCGTGACGCTCGGTGGCGAGCACAAACAACCCGCCGGCGGCCTTCACCGCCTCTCGCTCGGCGGCGACTTCCTCGCGGATTCGTGCCTCGGCGGCGTCGCGTTCGGCGCCTTCGGGCATGTCCTTCAGCTCGTCCTCAATGCGGAATTCTTCGCTGCCGCCGAGTTTGATGTCGGTGCCGCGGCCCGCCATGTTCGTCGCGATTGTCACCGCGCCGGCGCGGCCGGCCTGCGCGACGATATGCGCTTCGCTTTCATGGAAGCGCGCGTTGAGGACGCTGTGCGGCACGCCTTCCTTTTCGAGATAGGAGGACAGAAGCTCGGACTTCTCGATCGACACCGTGCCGACCAGCACCGGCTGGCCGCGCTCGTTCGCATCGCGGATCGTGCGTGCGATCGCGCCGAACTTGTCGGTGATATTCTTGTAGAATTCATCTTCCTCATCGATGCGCGCGATCGGGCGGTTCGTCGGGATGGTGACGACGTTCATCTTGTAGATTTCGAAGAATTCGGCCGCCTCGGTCGCCGCGGTGCCGGTCATGCCAGACAGCTTAGGATACATGCGGAAATAATTCTGGAAGGTGATCGAGGCGAGCGTCTGGTTTTCGGGCTCGATATTCACGCCCTCTTTCGCCTCGACCGCCTGGTGCAGGCCGTCGGACCAGCGGCGGCCATCCATCATGCGGCCGGTGAATTCGTCGATGATGACGACCTTGCCGTCCTTGACGATATAGTCGGTGTCGCGGCGGAACATCACGATGGCTTTCAGGGCCTGGTTGACGTGATGGACGACCTGCGTGTTCTCGATGTCGTAGAGGTTGCTGCCCTGGAGCAGCCCGGCGTTTTCGAGCAATCGCTCGACATGCTCGGTGCCTTCTTCGGTCAGGCTGATCGACTTCGCCTTTTCGTCCTTCTCATAATCCTCTTCGCCGAGCTGGAGCACCACTTCGTTGACGCGGATATAGAGTTCGGATTTGTCGTCGGTCGGGCCGGAGATGATCAGCGGCGTACGCGCTTCGTCGATCAGGATCGAATCGACTTCGTCGACGATGCCGAAATTGAACGGGCGATGGACCATCTGGCCGCGGTCATATTTCATGTTGTCGCGCAGATAGTCGAAACCCAGCTCGTTGTTCGTCGCATAGGTGATGTCGCTGTTATAGGCGGCGCGGCGTTCGGTTTCGTTGAGGTTGGGAACGATGATCCCGGTCGTCAGCCCCAGAAAGCCATAAACGGTGCCCATCCATTCGGCGTCGCGGCGGGCCAGATAATCGTTCACGGTGACGACGTGAACGCCTTTGCTCTCGAGCGCATTCAGATAGCAGGGCAAAGTCGCCATCAGCGTCTTGCCTTCGCCCGTCGCCATTTCGGCGATTTCGCCGCGGTGGAGGACGATGCCGCCAATCATCTGCACGTCGAAATGGCGCATGCCAAGCGTGCGCTTTGCCGCTTCGCGAACCGTCGCAAAGGCTTCGGGCAGGATGTCGTCGAGCGTTTCGCCGGCATCGAGCCGGGCGCGGAACTTCGGAGTCTGCGCCTTCAATTCCTCGTCGCTCTTCGCTTCCATTTCGGGCTCGAAGGCGTTGATCTTGGCGACGGTCTTGCGGATCGAATTGACGTAGCGGTCGTTGGACGAGCCGAACAGGCTCTTGGCAATGCTGCCGAACATGGCGGATTTCCTTGGATTATCGAAAAGGGTGGCGGACGCGCCGCACGAATATGCAGAAAAAGGCCCCGATCATTCGGAGCCTGGCCCGTCAGGGCATCGCCAAAAGGCTATTCGAGCGCGCGGTCGCTGCCGGTGAGGAGGCCGGGAAGATGCGGCGGGGCCGCCTTGCGCGGCTTGCCGCTGCCGCCGCTCGTCGTGCGGCGAGTCGGGGTAGCGGTGGTTGGTCGGCGTTCGCTATCGCTCGCCTCGGCCTTGTTCGCGCTTTCGGCGAGCAGGACCAGCGACCCCATTGCCACGGGCGTGGCAGGCGCCGCCATCGCCCGGTCCGCGGTCGCGAAGCCGGTGAGCAGCGCCAAAAGGGTCAGCAATAACCGCAAGAATCGCCCCTATTCCAATCCAACGCGCCGCATATAGCGCGCTGGTGCATGAACATAGGGTGAAAGGAGGCGGACGTCCAGAGGCGGCGGAACGACGTGCGACGCCCTCACGCGCCGCCCGATGGGCAATCCGCGACCACCGGCCCCTTCGTCTTGGCCTTCATATCGATCGAATCGACGCGCATCGTGATGTGGCTGGACCGGAAGAATTCGGGCGAGGTTTCGCAGAAGCCTATGACGAGGGCATCGGAAACCTGCTGCGGCGTTGCGTCGGCCCGCCATCCGTCGGGTCCGGTCACGGTAATCACCAGCGTATTGTCCTCGGCGTCTACCGCCAGGATCTGGATACCGCCCTCGAATACCGTCCCGATTGTCGTGCGCATGGCCGCGACATAGTCGCCGATCGTCAGCGCGGCATTCGGAGCCTGTGCGGTTGCAGCCGTTGGGATCGAAACGACCGCCAGTGCGGCGGCCAAAAACAGCTTGTTCATCGTCTGACACTCCCCTGCGACCCCACTTGCTCCATATCGCCGCGCGCATCGCTGTCAAAGCCCGTTTGCGCCGGGCGCCGCGATTGCGCTTGACGGGCGCGTCAACTTCGCCTGTTCTCTACTGACAAACATGTCAGGGAGGACGGGATGGCACGGAAGGCGATATTCATCACCGGCGGCGGATCGGGCATCGGCCGTGCCACCGCGCAATATTTCGCGGCGCAGGGTTGGTTCGTCGGGATCGCCGACGTGAACAAGCAGGGCATCGACGAAACCGCCGCGCTGCTTCCCGAAGGCGCCTCGTCGCGCCATGTCATGGACGTACGCGACCGCGACCAATGGAAAGCTGCCCTTGCCGAATTCGCAGCCGCGAGCGGCGGTCGCCTCGACGTCCTGTTCAACAACGCCGGTATCGGATCGGGCGGCCAGTTCCTCGACATGCCGCCCGAAGAGGCGGACCGGCTGATCGCCATCAATTTCGGCGGCGTCGTCAACGGCATCTACATGGCGATGCCGTTGCTGCGCGCGACCCCCGGATCGGCGATCCTCAACACCGGATCGGCGTCGGGCTTCTATGGCGTCGCCGGGCTTGCCGTCTATTCGGCGACGAAGTTCGCGGTGCGCGGGCTGACCGAGGGGCTGGAGATCGAGTTCGCCAAATATGGGATCAAGGTTCGCTCGCTGATGCCCGGCTTCATCGACACGCCTTTGCTCGATCAGGTCAGCGCCGACAGCAACGAGCCGGCCCGCGACCGCCTGTCGGCGAGCGGTTTCGAAATCTCGCCGGTGCAGGATGTCGCAAAGGCAGCGTGGGATGCCGTTCACGGCGACCGCGTGCATGTCCCCGTCGGCAAGATGGCGCGCCGCCTCGGTCGCCTCGCGCGCTTCTTCCCCGGCCTGATCGCCAAGCAATCGAAAAAGATCGACGGCCTCGGCGGCGCCGCGGCGCATTGACGCGCCGGTCGGGCGCGAAAGACGGTGTGCGCTACAGATTCAGAAACCTGCGGGAATTGCCGCTGAATATCTTGGCCTTCTGCACGCCCGACAGGCCGCTGTGATCGCGAACGAGCTGGCCGATGTCCTGCTCGCCGAGCGGAAACGGATGGTCCGAACCGAGCAGGATACGGTCTTCGCCCATCACTTCAACGAGCAGGGTCAGCGCGTGCGGATCGAACACCGCTGAATCGACGAAAAAGCGATCGACATAGGTCGAGGGCGGGTTCGGGCAATCGACACGGACGATATCCCGATATTTCCAGGCATTTTCGACGCGGCCGAGCAGAAAGGCGAAACTGCCGCCGCCGTGACCGAAACAGATGCGCAGGCTTTTCGGCAGGCGTTCGAAGGCGCCCGACAGGATCAGCGACAGGATCGAAAGCTGCGTCTCGGCGGGCATCGCGACGAGCCAGGGCAGCATATATTTGGGCATGCGTTCGCGTGCCATCATGTCCCACGGGTGGACGAGCACCGCCGCACCCACTTCGGCGCAGTGGGTGAGAAAGGTCAGGATGCCTTCATCGTCGAGGTTGCGCAGCCCCATATGATTGCCGATCTGGACGCCAAGATGGCCGCATTCCATCGCGCGGCTGACCTCGCGGCACGAGCGGTCGATATCCTGCAACGGCACCTGCGCCAGAGACTTCATCCGATGCGGCGCGTGGCCGCAAAATTCGAGCGCCGCGTCATTGAAGCGCTGCGCACATTCGAGCGCCTGCCCGGCGGGCCGACTATAGCCGAACATGATCGGCGTCGCGCAGATGATTTGCAGGTCGATCCCCTGCTGGTCGAGCGCTTCGACGCGGCGCGCGGGATTCCACAATATATCGTCGACGGGGCGGAACATCTTGGCGCCCGACATGATGAAGCCGCTGCCGTCGCCGTCATCGCGCAGCCACGGCAGACCGTCGGCTTCGGCGCGGGCGCGATAGGCGGCATCCATCGCCGGAAAGAAGTGGCTGTGCATGTCGATCACGGCCGCCCGTTGCGCTGGATTGTCCATCATAATTGTCGCCGCACCCTTGTCCTTCAAACACCCCGCGGGTCGCCGGAGCGCGCGGGCCATGCGGTTGAGTAACGACGGGTAGCTATCAACAATAATCCCCAGACTTGCCCTCGCTATTACAAAATGGCTATATCCTGTCCGAACCGGGTGGGAGATACATCATGCCAAAATTTCACGAGAATTTCCTGCTCGGACGCCTGAAGCTGCGTCAGTTGCGGCTGCTGACCGCCATCGCCGACGAAGGCACGGTGCTGAAGGGTTCGCAGGCGCTCAACATCGCCCAGCCCGCGGCCACGAAGAGCATCAAGGAGTTGGAGGACGCCTTGGGCGTCCAGCTCTTCGAGCGCTCGTCGCGCGGCGTCACCCCGACCGATTTCGGCGCGGTCATGATCAAGCATGGGAAGCTGATCCTTGCGCAGCTTCGCCATGCCGGCGAGGAATTGCAATCGCTGGAAGAAGGTCTGTCGGGGCGGGTCCATGTCGGCACATTGCTTGCGGCATCGACCTCGCTGCTGCCGCGCGCGCTGGCGCGACTGCGCGAGCGGCGGCCGGGGATCGCGGTGACGGTCGCCGAAGGCACGATCGACCGGCTGATGCCCGGTCTGCGCACCGGCGACATCGACGTCGTGCTCGGCCGCCTGCCCGAATATCGCGAGCGCGAGGGCCTAAAGCAGGATGTGCTGTACCTCGACACCGTGTCGATCATGGTGCGCGCCGGCCATCCGCTGACGCAGCGCGCCGCCCTGACGCTCGCCGACCTGGTCGATCAGGCGTGGGTGATGCCGCCGACGCAGACATCGCTGCGCCGCCAGATCGACCAGGCCTTTCGCCACGAAGATCTGGAACCGCCGCTCGACGTGATCGAATCGGTGTCGATCCTGACCAATCACGCGCTGTTGATGAGCACCGACATGGTGGCGGCGATGCCGCATCAGGTGGGCATCGGTCAGGCGGGCCTCGTCGCGCTGCCCGTAACGCTCGAAGGCGCCAGTTCGCGGATCGGCGCGACGACGCATGCCAATGTCGAACTGTCGGCGGCCGCCGCCTATTTCATGGACGTCGTCCACGAGGTCGCCGCAGAGATTCGCAGCGAACTGGGGCAGGATCAGCCGGCTTCCGCCGAGGGCGACACGCGCCGCCAGACGAAATAGGCCGCAGCGATCAGCACTAGCCACGGGCCACCCGCAAAGACGGCGACCTGCCAGTCGGCATCGACCGCCATCGTCACACCGATCGCCCCCAGCAGCGCCAGCCCCAAAAGCTGGGCATAAGGGAAGAAGGGCATCTGCACCGGCAGATCGGCGCCGCGATGGCGTCGCCGAAAACGCAGGTGACTGACGAGGATTGCACCCCAGACGAGCAGACCGCCGAACAGCACGATCCCGAAAAGATAATTATAGGCGAGCGGGGTAAGGATCGACAGCGACGCGGCGGCGAGGATGCCGACGCCGGTGACCATCGTTGCGCGCATCGGGACATGCTGCGCGTTGAGTTCCCCCAGCTTTCGCGGCGCATAGCCGCCGCGCGCGAGCGAAAAGAGCATGCGCGATCCCAGGTAGATGCTGGTGTTCATCGCCGACAGCGCGGCGGTCGCGACAACGAAGTTCATGATGCCGGCGGCATAGGGAATCCCTGCGCTGGCGAACATCTTTACGAACGGGCTTTCGGTCACGACCTTCGCGCCCGATTCGGTCCACGGCATAAAGGCGACGATGATGAACAAAGCCAGGATGTAGAAGAGGAACAGCCGCGCCGCCATCGTGCGCAGCGCCGCCGGTATCGCCTCCTTCGGGTCTTTCGCCTCGCTCGCGGTGCCGACGACGAACTCCAGCCCCATGAACGAAAACAGCGCCATCAGCACGGCCATCCAGACGCCCGAAAAGCCGTTGGGCAGGAAACCGCCGGCAAGCCCGGTGACATTGTGCAGCCCGACCGGATCGCCGACGATACCAAAGATACGGCTCAGGCCCACGATGATGAAGCCGACGATCGCCGACACCTTGATGACGGTCAGCCAATATTCGACCGACCCGAAATTATGCACCGCGCGCGTATTGACCCAGACGACCGTCGCCGCGCTGCCCAGCGCCCACATCCACACCGGCGTGTCGGGCAACCACCATCCCATATAGATGCCGACCGCAACCGCCTCGCTGCCGATCAGCAGCACCTGCTGGATCCAGTAGGTATAGCGCACGATGAAGCCCATCATCGGGCCAAGGTAGATTTCGGCATAGGTGCCGAACGAACCCGCCGTAGGATGGACGACCGCCATCTCCGACAGGCTGAACACCATGATGACCGCGACCAGTGCCGCGATCAGATAGCTGATCAGGACGCCCGGCCCGGCGTAGCCGATCGCGATGCCCGATCCCATGAACAGGCCGGTACCGATCGCCCCGCCAAGGCCGATCATGATGATCTGCGCTTTGCTGAGTCCGCGCTCGAGCCCCGCCTCGCGGTCGAGATAGGCCTGTTCGTTCATCGTCATTCCCCCTGCCCCCGCATTCAGGTCACCGCGTCGCGGATTTGATGTTCGGGTCGTTTCCATATCCCGCCATCCATGATCGTCACCAGCCGGTCGACCGCATCCCAGACATCGGCATAGCCGACATAGAGCGGCGTGAAGCCGAAACGCACCGTATCGGGCGCGCGGAAATCGCCGATCACGCCCGCTGCGATCAGCGCGCGCATGATCGGATAACCATCGGCGTGCGCAAAGGACACCTGACTGCCGCGCGCCGCCGCCTCGCGCGGGGACGCGAGGGTGAAGCCATGGCCGACGCAACGCTCCTCGACGAGCCGGATGAACAGGTCGGTCAGCGCCATCGACTTGGTGCGGATCGCGTTCATGTCAGCGGCGCGATGGATGTCCAGACCGACTTCGACCAGCGCCATCGACAGGATCGGCTGCGTGCCGATCAGGAACTGGCGAATGTCGCGCTGCGGCCGATAGCCGGGCTCGAAAGCGAAGGGCGCGGCATGACCCCACCAGCCGGTCACGGGCTGCAGCGCCTGACCCTGGTGCCGCTTTGCCGCGAACAGGAAGGCGGGTGAGCCCGGACCGCCGTTCAGATATTTATAGGTGCAGCCGACCGCGAAGTCGGCGCCCGCGCTACACAGGTCGACCGGCATCGCGCCCGCGCTGTGGCACAAATCCCAGATCGCGAGCGCCCCGGCCGCCTGCGCGCGCGCGGTGATCGCGGCCATGTCGTGGATATGCCCGGTCTTGTAATGGACGTGGGTGATCGCGACCGCGATCGTGTCCTCGTCGATCGCATCCGCGATCTCGTCCTTTTCGCAGAGCCGCACCTCCACGCGCCCGCCGGTCGCGGCGGCAACGCCCTGGGCAATGTAATTGTTGGTCGGGAAATTGCTGCCTTCGAGGATCAAGACCTTGCGGTCCGGGCGGAGCGCGACCGCCGCCGACAGCACCTTGAACAGATTCTGGCTTGTCGAATCGCAGACGATGACCTCGCCGTCCCCCGCACCGATCAGCGGGGCAAGCTTGTCGCCGAGGCGCACCGGCAGGTCGAACCAGCCCGCGCTGTTCCAGCTCTTGATCAGGTCGGCGCCCCATTCGCGGGTCACCACGTCGTGCGCGCGCGCCGCCGCGCCCTTTGGCATCGCGCCGAGCGAATTGCCGTCGAGATAGATCATCCCCGTCGGGATATCGAAGCGATCGCGCAAGGGAGCGAGCGGATCGGCGGCATCCATGGCCGCACAGGCGGCGCGATCGAGACTATCAAGCGTCATGGTAGCAAATCACCTTCGTCTGCGACATTTCGCGCGCCGCAAAGCGCACCCCCTCGCGCCCCATATTCCCGCGTCCGGCACCGCCGAACGGCATGGCATCGAGGCGGTAGTCGGTCGAATCGTTGATCATCACCCCCGCCGCACGCAGCCACCGCGCCGCATGGCGGGCGGTGCGGTGCGATTCGGTGAAGATAGCCGCGTGGATCGCGTAGTCGGCGCCGTTCGCGGCGTCGATGGCTTCGTCCAGGTTAGCGAAGCGAAACAGGCTCGCGATGGGACCGAAGGCTTCATGACAGGCCACCGGCGCGTCGCCCGGAACATCGGCAAGCAGCGTCGGCCGCACCAGCGCCCCGGCCCGCTCACCGCCCGTAAGCAGGGTCGCGCCGCGCGCGACCGCGTCGTCGACCCAGGCGATGACGCGCGCCGCCTCGTCACCGCCGATCATCGGCCCGACGTCGGTTGCCGGGTCCAGCGGATCGCCGACGCGCAATGCTTCGGTCGCGGCGACGAGCGCGGCCTGAAAGACGTCATGGATCGCATCATGGACATAGATTCGCTGCACCCCGACGCAATTCTGCCCCGCCGCGCCAAAAGCGCCCGCCGCGCAGGCGGCCGCAGCCCTCCCGACATCGGCATCGTCCATCACGATCACCGGACCGTTGCCGCCAAGTTCCATCGCCAGCCGCTTGATCCCGGCCGCGCGGCAGATCGCCTGCGCCACCTTTGCTCCACCGGTAAAGCTGACCATCGCCACATCGGCGTGCCCGGTCAGCGCGTCGCCAAAATCGCCGCCGCGCCCGGTGAGCAGGTTGAGCGCTTCGCCGGGCAGGCCAGCGGCGAGCAGCAGGCGGGCGAGCCGGATCGCGACGAGCGGCGCCTGCTCCGCGGGCTTGAGCACAACGGCGTTGCCCGCGGCGAAGGCGGGACCGAGCTTGTGACAGACAAGGTTGAGCGGATCGTTGAACGGTGTGATCGCGGCGACCACCCCGACAGGTTCGAGGACATAGTGGCCCGACCGCGCTTCGCCGCCGGGAAAGCTGTCAAAGGCAAGCGTCTCGCCCGCAAGCCGCACCGCCTCCTCGCCCGACAATCGCAGCGTGTTGACCGCGCGCGCCACTTCGCGCCGGGCGGCGCGGATCGGCTTGCCCGTTTCCGCCGTGATCGCTGCGGCGAAGCTTTCGGCTTCCGCCTCCAGCGCGGCGGCAGCGGCGTGGAGGATGCGCGACCGCGCACCGCTCGACAGATCGCGCATCGCCTCGGCACCGCGCAGCGCGCTCGCCACCGCGCGCGCGACGTGAGAAGGATCGGCGCAGGCGACCGCGCCGAGTGCCTCGCCCGACCACGGGTTGGTCACCGGCATCACCTGCTCCGCCGCTTCCCAGCGGCCGCCGATCAGCAGCGACCGTTCGCTGCCCAAGGCGGCGTGCATCATGGCTTGTCCTTGCGCAGCACCAGGTCGTCATATTCGCGGCTGTCGAGCAGGGCCTCGACGATCACCGGCCCGTCCGCGGCAAAGCCCGCAACGAGTGCCGCCCGAAATTCCGCCGGATCGCGCGCGACCGTTACCGGCACACCGAACAGCGACGGGCCGCCGATCGTTCCCTCGGCGCGCACCGGGGTGCCATAGATGGGATTGGATTTCTTTTCCTGCTTGATGCGGATCAGCGCGAGGTCGTTGTCGGTGAAGATCACGATCACCAGCGGCAGCTTTTCGCGCACGGCGGTCGCCAGTTCGCCCGCGGTCATCAGGAAGCCGCCGTCGCCGAGCACGCAGCAGACCGGCACCTCGGGGCGACAGAGCTTCGCGGCGATTGCGGCGGGAAGGCCGAAACCCATCGCTGACCAGCCGTTGGTCATGATCTGCGTGCCGGGTTTCGGCGTGCGCCAGTGCTGCCCGATCAAATGGGTGTGCGCGCCGACATCGCACGTCATGATGCCATTGTCAGGCAGCACGTCGCGCAGCACGTCGAGGGCCGCGCAAGGCGCGAAGGCGCCGTCCCGCCCCGCAAGCTTCGCGAACATCGCGGCCTTGCGATCGGCGAGCGCGGCGAGGTCCCAGCGCTTGTTGGCAGCGGGCAGCGCCAGCAGCGCGTCGAGCGCCGGCCCGATAGAACCGACGACCTCGGCGGCGACCGGATGCTTGTCGCGGTCGATATCGGCGGGCACGACGTCGATGCTGGCGAGCGCCAGCCCGTCCTTCATCCAGCTTTCGTAATTGAACTCGATCGGGTCATAGCCGACCGCGAGGACCAGATCGGCCTCGGCATGGGTCTGTCCCACCATGTCGGAGAGCGCGTGGAAGAGCACCCCGGCGTAATTCGGATGATCCTCGGCGATCATGCCCTTCGCCATCGGGGTGAGCAGCACCGGCAGGCCGAAGCGCTCGGCGAGCGCGGCGATGCGGTCCTGCACCCCGGCGTGAACGGCACCGAGACCGATTGCGAGGACAGGCCGTTCGGCGGCGGCAAAGGCGGCGACCAGCGCGGCGGTCGCGGCGGGGTCGGGCATCGGCAGCGGGTCGGCCTCGACCGCACCGATCGCCTGCGCTTCGACGGCTTCGGCGCTCATTCCCTGCGGCAGGCCGACATGCACTGCGCCGGGGCGCCCCGACAGCGCGATACGCGCGGCCTCGACCAACGTGTCGACCGCCGTGTCCGCCGCAATCCGCATCGTCGCCTTGGTCAGCGGCGCGAACAGCGCCTGATGGTCGATCCCCATCTGGACCGTGCGGCCGCGCAGCGGCGCCGGCATCTCGTCGGTCAGCGCGAGCATAGGCGATCGATCGAGCGTCGCGCCGCCGACGCCGGTCGCAAGATTGGTCGCGCCGGGACCGAAGGTGCCGAAGCACACTCCCGGAACGCCGGTCAGTCGCCCGCAGACGTCGGCCATGAAGCCCGCGCCGCCTTCGTGGCTGGCCAGAACGAAATCGATACCGTCGGTCGTGCGGATCGCTTCCATATAATCGACCCAGCCGCCGCTCGGCACGCCGAAGATATGGCGGACGCCCAGATCGCGCAGCCCCGTTACGACGTTACGGGCGACTGTGGTCGATGTCATGTGCGATCCTTCATCCGAGAGCCAGTTTCGCGACCGGCCTAGGCGCCGAAGCCATACACAAAAAATACCGAATGGCCGTCATGATATATCGATGCGGTTATAGGAAGCGGTTGGCTATGGTCCCGATGCCGTCGACACCGCCTTCGACGACATCGCCCGCGACGATACGGCCTACCCCCGCGGGCGTGCCGGTGTAGATCAGGTCGCCGGGCCGCAGTTCGACATAGGCCGACAGTTCGGCAATGATGTCGGCCACCGGCCAGATCATGTCGGTGATGTCGCCCGCCTGCCGCGGCTCGCCATTGACCGACAGCCAGATGCGCGCGTGCGTCGGGTGGCCGACCTCGGTGGCCGGGCGAATCGGCGACAGGACGGCGCTATGGTCGAAGCCCTTTGCCATGTCCCACGGCCGCCCGGCGGCCTTTGCGTCGGCTTGCAAATCGCGGCGCGTCAGGTCGTTGCCGACGGCATAGCCGAAGATATGCGACAGAGCGTCGGCCGCCGCGATATTCGCACCGCCTTTGCCCAGCGCCACCACCAGCTCGATCTCGTGATGCAGATTGTCGGTGCGCGGCGGCATCGCGATGTCGGCGGTCGCTCCGACGAGCGCGTCGGCGGGCTTCGAAAAGAAGAAGGGTGGCTCCCGCGTCGGATCGCCGCCCATTTCGCGCGCATGATCGGCGTAATTCTTGCCGACGCAAAAAATACGGCGAACCGGAAAGCGATCGGCGCTGCCGGCAATCTCGGCAGAAGGTGCGGCAACGGCAAATGGCAGGGTCATGAAAAGGGCGTCCTCGATGTCAGGAAGACGGATAGAGCGCCGCGCGACACTTGCCGAGGTCGGCGCCCGCAAGGCCGCCTTCCCTCACCGCATTCCACGGGCTGCCCATCTTGTCTTCGGGGCGATACCAGAAGCCATAGAGCTTGCCGTTCGCCGCGACCAGCGTCGCCGCGCCGATGCTGCCCTCTTCCTTCGAATACCAGGCAAGCCGCATGATGCGCCCGAATACCGTCCCGCGCAGCGTGCCGAGCCCGTCGTTGTAGCAACCGAATATCTCATTGCCCTGCTGCCGCAACAGGATCGGGCCATATTCGTGCGAATAGACGCCGCTCGCATCGGCATCGGCAACCGCCGCGTCGCCGCGGCGATCGAGCGTGCCGAGCACGGCAAGATCGGAAAGCCGCGTCGGCCCGCGGCCCTTCCAATTGCTGTCGATGCGCAGTCGGAGCCAGCGTGCCGATGCGGCCGTCGGCAGTTTCACGACGGTTCGCGCGTCCGCTTTCGCCTCCCCCTCGACCAGTGTTTCATAGGGCCCCTCCGGCCCCTTGTCCGAGCCGAGCAGCGCGAAGCGCCGTACCGGCGACCCTTCGGCGGTCTGCGACATCGATCCATCCTCACGCACCACCGGCTCGAACCGGTTGTCGAGCGCGACGGCATCGATCTTTCCGGTGCCAGCCAGCTCGAAATTCAGCGCGTGCGGCAGCGTGACGCCCTTGTCCGACAGCCAGCCATAGGCAGGCCCACCATCGACCAGGTTTATCGCCCAGGTCGACCAGTGGCGCTTCGCCTCGCCCGCATCCGCTTCGGCAATTCCGCCCCAGCTGATGTGCAGGATATTGTCGCCCGCGGGTTCGGCGGGAGCCTGCGGCGCCTGTTTACCGGGCGTGTTGGAGCATCCGGCAAGGAGCAAGGCCCCCGCCAGCGCCATTGTGGCTGTGCGCATCCGTTTGTCCTTCTAAAACATTTCTTCCGTCATCCCGGCGAAGGCCGGGATCCCGACCTCGCGTCTCACCGCACCGTCTAGACCCCGGCCTTCGCCGGGGTGACGAACAACTTTCTATTTCCGCTCGGGCCAGATATTCTTCGGCGCACCGAGGTTCGGCTTGCCGAGCAGCGGGCTCGACAGCGCGTAGACGCCGTTCACCGAAAAGGCCCAGATGATGTTGCGGTCATATTCGGTGTAGACCGCGAACGTGGAATTGCCGAACGTATAGTCTGGCATTTCCTTTTCGTTGGCGAAGCGCGGAACGAAATAGCCCGCGATCGTCGGCTTTGCCGGGTCCTTGACGTCGAAAATCTGGATACCGGCGTTGTAAAAGGCATAGATGGCAAGGCCCTGCCGGCCGCGCTGGGGCTGGGTCAGCCCGCCCGACCGTTTCGGTCCGAAGCTGCCGCGACGCTGGCAGAAATCGGTGAAGGAGGCCTCGGGCGGCGGCGTCGGGCGCGGGAAAGTCGCCGCGACCTTCGGATGCGCGGGATCGCGCACGTCGATCGAATAGATCGGCTTGAACGGCTCGTAACAGCTTTCGTTCATCGGATAGCCGTTGGAAAAGACGAAGCCGGTGCGGTCATATTGGCTGACATCGACATTGTCGAACTCGGTCCCCGCATAGCTCGGCGGCACCGACAGATGGCCGAGCGTCTTGGGGTTCGCCGGATCGCTGAGGTCGAAGCTGTAGAAGCCGAGGCCGCCCATGCCGCCGAAGCCGATCTTGCCGCCCGCCTCGACCGGCTTCGACGTCACGATCGGATAGCGCGAACCCATCCAGCTCGTCCGGTTGCCCGCGCGCGGATTGGCTCGGTACGCCGCTTCGCTTTCGGGATCGCCGAGGCGCTGGCCGGGGACGGTGATCTGCGAAACGAACTTCGGATCGGCGGGATCCTCCATGTCCCAGACCTGATAGCCGGGCGAATAGAGATAGTCGGGATATTCGGTGAGCGAATAGCTGTCGTCGGGCGCCGACGAGAGAAGCATATATTTGCCCCCGAACCATGTCGCCGCGTCGAGCGCGCCCGATCCCTGCTGCTCGCCCACGGGCGCATCGGGATGTTTGTAGTCGGTGGTGCGCGTCGCGATCAGGTCCCATTTGTCGGGCGTCGGCCCGTTCATAACGAAGACCTTGAAACCCTTGAGCGAATTATAGTGCCGCTGCGCAGCGACCTTGTCGGGCTCGCGGCGCTTGTCCTCCATCAGGCCGAAACGGCCGATCTCGTAAGAGGCGACCAGGACATTTCGTTGCAGCTTCTTGCTCCAAGCCACCGTGACGCCGCCGAAATAATCGGTGACCGCCGACGGATCCCAATCCTCGCTCGATCCCTTGGCGCTCCATACGCCGCCCTTCGACCAGACGATCTTCGCCTTGCGCGGATCGGTAACGTCAAGGATGCGCAGATAGTCGCGGTCGTGGGTGTAAAGATAGCGGCGGCCGGAAAAATCGACGACGTTCGCCCACGCATGCCAGGGCGACGTTACCGTTGGATAGAAGGCGATAACCTTCACATTCTTGGCATAGCTGTTCTGGTCCCAATGATCGAGCTGCCCCGGAAAAGACGGCGGATCGTTGGTCAATCGGGTCGCGACCGGATGCCGGAAGCTGCCATCGGGATTCATGCCATAATCGACGCCCGGCACCGGATCCTTGGGAGGATTGTCGGGCGTCGCCGCGATCCAGGCTTTCAGCCAGGGATCGCGAACGTCGATCGGCGCGTCGGCATGACTGCCGCTCCAATCCGCCGCCATAGGCGCGGTCGCGCTGAGCAGAGCGGCGACTGCCAGACTGGTCCCCGCCATGATCTTGATACCGCGCTTCATTATGATTCCTCCTTCTCGTTGACTCACATCGTCATTGCGAGCGAAGCGACGCGGCAATCCAGAGTAGGCGTAAACCGCTCTGAATTGCCTCACTCCTCGCAATGACGATCATTGTGGTCCTCATCGACCCTAGAAGCGGAACCGCGCGGTCACGCCGTAGGTGCGCGGCGGGATGTAGGTGGAATAGATGGTTCCGAACAGTTCGAGCTTGCTGGTGAAGTTGAGCTCGTTCGTGAGATTCTTCGCCCACGCCGTCACTTCCCATTTGTCGTCGGCATCGCGCAGACCGATCCGTGCATTGAGCAGGATTTCGGAGTCGAACTTCAGGATGGGCGTGTTCGGATTGTCGAAGAAATTCGCGCCGGTATATTGGAAATCGCTACCCAGAACGAGCACCAGATTATCGGCGATCGGCTGGTCGAGATTGGCGGCGACATTGAAGGCGTGTTTGGGCGTGCGGCGACACGTATTGCCGTCGAGATCGGTTCCCTCATCGTCGATGATCAGTTCGCCGGTGAAATTGCAGCGCGAATAGGCATAATTGCCCGACAGGGTGAAGGCGTCGGTGATGCGCGCCTGGAAATCGAGCTCCAGGCCGTAGGCGCGCGTACCGTTCTTCGCATTGAAGACGAAATTGTCGGGCGGCATTCCCGGCCCCGGTGACAGGAACTGGTTGGTCTGCAGATTGTCATAGTTGGTATAATAGGCCGCCGCATTGATGAACAGGCGCCGGCCTGCCAGCGCGAGCTTTGCGCCGACCTCGAAGCTGTTGGCGGTTTCCGGGTCGAACGATACCAGCGCCTCTGCGGGCGTGTTTGCGTCCTCGCCGGTCCAGCCGCCGGGCTTGTAGCCCTTGGCATAGCGGGCGTAGAGCGTGACATCGTTGCTCGGTTCGAAACGCAGCGTCGCACTCGGCAACCATGCATCCCAGCTGCGCGTTTCGCCGACCACGAAATTGACGGCCTCACCCTCGAACGACACGCCGGAGCGGTTGTTCGAATAGCGTTTGTGGTCATAGGCGTAGCGCAGTCCGGCCTCGAAAGTCAGCTTGTCGGTGATGCTGTAGCTGAGCTCGCCGAAGACGCCGACATTGTCGTTGCGCGAGGTGGTGACGGTGTGGTTCGATCCCGGTGACGGCGTCGCGGGGGTGCCGCCATAGGCCATGGCGAAGGCGAATTCCTCGATCGCCTGATAGTCGGGGAAGAGGAAGTTCACATCCTCGGCGCGGCGGATATTCTCGTGCAGATAATAGGCGCCACCTTCGATACGGAGCGGGCCGCCATTATCCCAGCGCAGGCGCAGTTCCTGCGAGAATTGCGTCACATCCTCGCCCTTGCCGCTGTCGAAATAGCTGTCGGGAACGGTGGCCAGATAAGTGTCGAGCCCAGCAACCATCGCCGAGGTGATGTCGGGCGCGTTGGTCGCGGGACCGATCGGGAAGTTGAAAAGCATCCCCGACCCGTCTTCGCGCGCCGTCAGCGAACTGTCGCGATAGACGGTTTGCGACGTGACGCTGAGCCCGCCGCCGGCCTGCCAGTCGATCGTACCGCTGACCCCGTACATGTCGCTGTTCTGGAAACCCGTGAAATTATGATTTCCCGACCGCGGATCGGCGCTCTTGAAGGGCGCGTTGCGGTTCGGCAGCACGAAGCCCGGCAGGCTATCGATCGTCGGCGCATAATAGCCGAGATAGGTCACTTCCTCACTGTCGCCCGGAATGAGGATATCGACCCAGCGCGCCCCGTCGCGGTGGCGGGTGTAGTCGGCAGCCAGATTGACGTCGAGCGATGGCGTCGGTCGCCAGCGAAGCTGGGCACGCACCGACTGCATATTCTGGTCTTCCTCGTCGCCGCCGCGCAAATTCTTCGCATAACCGTCATGGCTGCGCGAACTGGCGACAAGGCCCAGGCTCAACGTGTCGGACACCGGCCCGCGCACCGATCCGGCGACGTCGAGGCGGTTGTAATTGCCATAGGTCGCCTCGAACCGTCCTTCGAACGTATCGCCGGGCTTCTTGGTCACATAGTTGATCAGGCCGCCGACGACGCTCTTGCCGAAGCGCAACGCCTGCGGCCCCTTCAGCACCTCGACGCGTTCAAGGTCATAGAGGTCGAGCAGCGATCCCGTGCCGCGCGACAGATAGGCGCCGTCGACGAAGATGCCGACCGCCGCATCGGCGCCCGCACCCTGAATATCGGAGCCGATGCCGCGAATGAAGAGTTCGGTGTCGACCGCCCGCTCGGCGCTGAGCTTCAGGCCCGGAACGCGGTAAGCGACTTCAGAGAAATCCTTGATTCCGGCGCGTTCGAGCGCCGCGCTGCTGAACGCCTGAACCGAGATCGGCACATCCTGCAGGCTCTCCTCGCGCTTGCGCGCCGTCACCACGATCTCGTCACCCGGTGCCGCGGCCGCAGCCTCGTCGGGTGCCGATTGCGCAAATGCCGTCGCCGGCGTCAATTGTGCCGCCGCGGTTGCCAGAAGCGCCCAGCGCAGATTCCCCCTAGATCCCATTTTCTACCTCCCGAGCAGCCATGCGCCTTTGCCTTCAAATGCGGCACTGTCGACACTGGCCTTGTTGATCGCCGGGTATGGATAGGTCGCCACAATATATCGATATAATAGATTATGCACGCATCACTATTCCAAAATGGCCATATCGCGAGCGACACTTGTTGCGCCGATCACCCGCCGCCGCCGACGACACGACCGCCCGCGCCCGAAGATGCCATTTTTTGAAAGACATAAGCCCGACGCCGACCTTCACGCCCGTGCGAAAGCCGCATGTTATGCGGTTCAACGCCTGCGCTGGGATGCGCTCGAGCGGGCGGACACCCGTGAAAATGCCGTAAGGGACTTGGTGCGCCCGACAGGATTCGAACCTGTGGCCCCCAGATTAGGAATCTGATGCTCTATCCTGCTGAGCTACGGGCGCGTCGGCGCTCGTTTAGCGGGGCAAGGCGCGCAGCGTCAATCGGCGCGGTCAGTTGATTGCGTCGGGCGGCGCGATCGGGACGAGGAGTGGCATGGCGGCGATCCCGTCGTCGTGCAGCGCCTGCGCCTCTTCGGGCGAGGTCTGCCCGTAGATCAGGTCTTCGGGCGCGCGGCCTTCGTGCATCGCGCGCGCGGCATCGGCAAAATCGCGTCCGACCCAGCGCGATTGCGGCAACATCTCGGCCTGTTTGGCGGCGATCGCTGCAAGAACTGCCTGGACCATTTCGGCAGAGGGTGCTGCATCGGGTGCCGGTGCGGCTGTCGGCGCGGCGACCGCCTGCTGGTTCGACTTGGCGCCGACGCGCGGCGCCATCACCGCCTTCTTCACCCTGCTGTCGCCGCATATCGGGCAGGCGATCAGGCCGCGGGCCTGCTGGTCGGCGAAGCTGTCGCTGCTCGCGAACCAGGCCTCGAACCGGTGATCCCCGGCGTCGCAGCAGAGATCGAAGACGATCAAGAGTCAGCCCGCGCCGAGCAGCGGGTCGAGCCCGCCCCGTGCATCGAGCGCCGCCAGATCGTCGCTGCCGCCGATATGCCGGCCATCGATGAACACCTGCGGCACCGTGCGGCGACCGCCAGCCCGTGCGACCATCGCGTCGAAACCGGCGCGGTCCATCGTCACGTCGATCTCCTCGAACGCGGCGCCCTTGTTCTCGAGCAGCGCCTTCGCCCGCGTGCAATAGGGGCAGAGGAATTTGGTATAGACTTCGATCCTGGCCATGGGACTGATTTCATCCTTTCACCGCTGCATATCGGAATCGAGCGCCGCAAAGTCAAATGGCGCGGCATTGTCCGGCACATCGCGGACGACGCGCGCCCAGCAGAGCGCCGACACGCGCGCGGCACCGCTGCGGCGCAGCGCCCGCGCCGCAGCACGCAGCGTCGCCCCGCTGGCATGCACATCATCGATAAGGATGAGGTGCCGACCCGCGGCGCGCACCTTGGCATCGGGCGCCAGCGCGAAGGCCCCCGCGACGATCTTCTCACGCTCGCGGCGCCCCTTGCCGCGCAGCGCCGCGGTCGCCTTGCGCCGGACAAGCAGATGCGGATCATGCGCCGCGCCGGTCAGCCGCGCCAGTTCGTCGGCGATCAGCGCCGCCTGATTGAAGCCGCGCGACCAGAGCCGCCAGCGGTGCAACGGAACGGGCACGAGCAGCGGTTCGGCTTCGCCCGCCAGCGCCTCAAAAGGCCGCGCCATCAGGCGCGCCATCAGCCGGGCATGGCCAAGGCGCCGTCCATATTTGAGCCGTAGCGCCACCGTCCGTGCGACGGGTCCATAGGCCAAAGCCGCTGGCGCGCCGTCGAACGGTGGCGGATCGGCCAGGCACGCGCCGCATTCGCTCACGACGCCGGGGAGCGCCGTCGGCAGCGGCACCGAACAGCGGGCGCATGAAGGGCCATCCAGAAAATGCAGCGAATTCCAGCAATCGAGGCAGAACTGCCCGACTTCACCCACCACCAGCCCGCACCCCGGACAACGCGGCGGCAGCGCATAATCGAGGAGCGCCGTGCCCAGTCGGCGAATGCCGCGCGACAGGACGGGCGCCGCCGGCGCCGGCGCATCATCCTCGCTGTCTTCGGCCATCGTCGCCATCGGCCTCTTGTGAAACATCGCGCCCGGCGGCACAAGCGCGCCCATGTCGCAGCCGCCGCCGCTCTTTTCCGCCGCCCGCCACCGCGCCCAACGCGACCGGCTGGCGCGCCTGCCCGCTGATGCCAATTTCCTGGCGCCGATCCTGGCCGAAACGCTGCTCGACCGGCTGGAAATGGTCACGCGCGACTTCGACCGCATCTTGCTGATCGGCGCCCACGATGCCGCGCTTGCCGACGCGTTGCGCGCACGCGGACGGGCGCTCGACCTCTTCGAGGCCGGACCGCGGCTCGCCGCGGCGACGGGAGCGATCGTCGGTGAAGTCGATGCAATCAACCTGCCGCTCGGCCAATATGATCTGATCGTCTGGCCCGGCGGTCTCGACGCCGTGAACGACGTTCCCGGTGCGCTGGTGCGGCTGCGCGCGCTGCTGGCGCCCGACGGCCTGCTGCTCGGCGCCTTTGTCGGCGACGGCAGCCTGCCGCGCCTGCGCCGTGCGACGATGGCAGAGGGGGTGCGCACCATCGCGCGGATGCACCCGCAGATCGACCTCGCCGCGATGGGCAATCTGCTCCAGCGCACCGGCTTTGCGTTGCCCGTCGTCGATGTCGAGGCGCTGACGGTGCGCTATGCGGCGCTGCCGGGGCTCGTGCGCGATCTGCGCGCGGCGGGCCTCACGAGCCGCCTCACGCCGACGCCGCTGCCGCTGACACGCGCCGAAGCCGCGCGCATCGCGGTCGCCTTTGCCGAAGGCGCCGACCCCGACGGGCGCATTGCCGAGCAATTCCGTATCATTCATTTCAGCGGCTGGGCGCCGCACCCCGACCAGCCCCGTCCCGCCCGCCGCGGCAGCGGCACGGCGTCGCTGATCGACGCGCTGTCTCCCCGCCCCTAGGTCGGCTGCGCAGTCCGGCGACCGGCGCCTATTGCTTCGCCATGTCGAGCGCGACATCGACGATCATGTCTTCCTGTCCGCCGACCATCTTGCGGCGGCCGAGTTCGACGAGGATCGCGCGCGTGTCGAGGCCGTGCTCGGCCGCCGCTTTTTCGGCATGTCGGAGGAAGCTGGAGTAAACCCCCGCATAGCCGAGCGTCAGCGTCTCGCGATCGACGCGCACCGGGCGGTCCTGCAGCGGGCGCACCAGTTCCTCGGCCGCATCCATCAGCGCGAACAGGTCGCAGCCATGGTTCCAGCCATATACATCGGCGGCGGCGATGAAGACTTCGAGCGGCGCATTGCCCGCCCCTGCCCCCATGCCGGCGAGGCTGGCGTCGACGCGGATCGCACCATTCTGCACCGCGACGATGCTGTTCGCGACGCCGAGGCTGAGATTGTGGTGCGCGTGGACCCCGCGCTGCGTCTCGGGCTTGAGGACGCAGTCATAGGCGGCGAGGCGCGCCGCATAACCGTCCATCGTCAGCGCGCCGCCGCTGTCGGTGACATAGACGCAATGTGCGCCATAATCCTCCATCAGCTTCGCCTGGTTCGCGAGCGCGTGGGGCTCCGACATGTGGCTCATCATCAGGAAGCCGGCGACGTCCATGCCGAGCCCGCGCGCAAACTCGATATGCTGTTTCGCGACATCCGCCTCGGTGCAATGCGTCGCGATGCGGACCGAGCGCACGCCCATTTCGTAAGCGTGCTTCAGGTCGTGGATCGTCCCGATGCCGGGGAGCAGCAGGGTCGTCAGCACGCTATGCTCGAGTACCTCGGCGACCGCGCCGATCCAGTCCCAGTCGGTGTGGGCGCCGAAGCCGTAATTGAAGGAGGAACCGCTCAGCCCATCGCCATGCGACACCTCGATCGCATCGACCTTTGCCCGGTCGAGCGCGCGGGCGATCGCCTGCACATGATCGAGCCCATATTGGTGGCGGATCGCGTGCATTCCGTCGCGGAGGGTGACGTCCTGGATATAGAGTTTGGTCGTGGTCGGGTCGAAGCTCATGCGGCCACTCCTTCGTTCATGCGGAGCGCGATCTTCTCGGCGGTCTTGAGTGCCGCCGAGGTCATGATGTCGAGATTGCCCGCATAGGCCGGCAGATAATGCGCCGCGCCCTCAACCTCGAGGAAGACGCTGACCTTCAGGCCCGTGAAGCTGCCGCCCATTTCGGGAATGCGTAAGGGCGCATTGCCGCCGATGCTTTCGAACTGGACCGCCTGCTTGAGGCGATAGCCGGGGACATAGGCCTGTACTTCGGCGACCATATCCTCGACCGACTGGCGGATCGCCGCACGGTCGCCGTCGTCGCACAGGCAATAGACGGTATCGCGCATGATCAGCGGCGGTTCGGCGGGGTTGAGGACGATGATCGCCTTGCCGCGCGTCGCACCGCCAACCTTTACGATCGCCTCGCTCGTCGTTTCGGTGAACTCGTCGATATTGGCGCGCGTGCCGGGGCCGGCGCTTTTCGACGAGATCGAGGCGACAATCTCGCCATAATGCACCTTGGCGACGCGGTTCACGGCCGCGACGATCGGGATCGTCGCCTGCCCGCCGCAGGTCACCATGTTGACGTTATCGGCATCGAGGTGCGCGTCGCCGTTGACCGGCGGGATCGTGTAGGGACCGATCGCCGCCGGGGTCAGGTCGACGACGCGCTTGCCGTGCGCGATCAGCACGTCGCTGTGCCGCTGGTGCGCCCCCGCCGAGGTCGCGTCGAAGACGATGCCGATGTCGGCGAAGCCCGGCATGGCGATCAGCCCATCAAGACCGTCGGCGGTGATCGGAACGCCGAGCCGTTCGGCCCGCTTCAACCCGTCGCTCTCGGGATCGATGCCGACGAAGGCGCCCATTTCGAGCGTGTCGGACAGGCGCATGATCTTGATCATCAGGTCGGTGCCGATATTGCCCGACCCGATGATCGCGACCTTGGTCTTGCCATTGGCGGTCTTCGTCATTTCGCTATGCCTTGTATGTAAAACTGCAGGTGCCGATGCCGGCGATGCGTGCCTCGACATGGTCGCCGGGGGTCAGCGCAACCATCGGCCCGAGCGCGCCCGCGAGCAGGATATCGCCGGCCTTCAGCGGCTCGCCGCGCCCCGCCAGCGTCCGCGCGAGCCAGGCCGCGGCATTGAGCGGGTTGCCAAGCGCGGCGGCGCCGACGCCGGTCGAAGCGACCGCGCCATTGACGGTCATCTCCATCGCCGCGCCTTCGAGGTCGAGCCCGGCGAGCGGCAGGCCTTCGTCGGCCAGCACGAAGAAGGCCGAGGAGCCATTATCCGCCACGGTGTCGGCGAAGCTGATTTTCCAGTCGGCGATGCGGCTGTCTACGATCTCGATCGCGGCGTGAACCGACGCCACTGCCGCTGCGACCTGATCGGGCGTCGTATCGGCACTCGGCAGGTCGGCATCCAGGATGAAAGCGATCTCGGCCTCGGCCTTCGGCTGGATCGTGCGTGCCGGGTCGAGGCGTCCGCGATCGGCGACGCGCATGTCGTCGAACAGGACGCCGAAGTCGGGCTGGTCGACGCCGAGTTGCGCCTGCACCGCCTTCGCGGTCAGCCCCGCCTTGCGCCCGACAATCCGCCGGCCCTGCGCTTCCCAGAAGCGCGTGTTGATCGTCTGCACCGCATAAGCGCCCGAGGCATCGGTCGGATCCAGCGCATCGCGCAGCGGCGGGACAACCCCGCCCGCATAGGCATCGCGCAGGCGACGGGCGACGGCTTCGTGGGTTGCCGTCATCGCGCTTTGCCCGGATGGACGGCGCCGCAGTGGCCGCAGGTGCGCAGTTCCTCGCTGGCGTAGAAGGCTTCGAACAAGGGCGGCAGATCGCGGACGATGCTCTGGAGCTGCACCTCGACGCGATGGACGATATGGCCGCAATCGTCGCAATACCATTGGAAGGCGTCGATCAACCCGTCGAGGCGCTTGCGTTCGATAACGAGGCCGACGCTGCCCGCGACGGGGCGCTGCGGCGAGTGCGGGACGTTCGGCGGCAACAGGAAAATGTCGCCTTCGCGGATCGGCATGTCCTTCGGGCCGTCATCGGTCCACAGGCGCAGGTTCATGTCGCCCTCGATCTGGTAGAAAAACTCCTCGAGCGGATCGACATGATAGTCGGTGCGCTGGTTCGGACCGCCGACGACGGTGACGATGAAGTCGGCATCTTCCCAGATCTGCGCATTGCCGACCGGGGGTCGCAGCACGTCGCGATGATCTTCGATCCATTCGCGGAAGTTAAAGGGCAGTCCATAAGTCAGCATGGCGTCATCCTTTGGGCGCGCGCGGGATGAAGGCAGTCGCCTTGATCTCGATCAGCAGATGCGGGTGGGGAAGCTGGTGGACCGCGACGGTCGTCCGCGCGGGACCGGCTTCGTCGAAATATTCGGCATAGACAGCGTTATAGCCGCCGAAATCGTTCATGCTGACGAGGAAACTCGTTACATCGACGACGTCGGCGAGCGAACCGCCCGCGTCGGCGAGGATCGCGGCGATATTCTCTATCACCGCGCGCGTCTGCGCGGCGATGTCGAGGGTGACGGTGCCGAACTCGTCGGCTGAGGCGCCTGCGAAACTGTTGTCGGCGCGGCGCGAGCTGGTGCCCGAGACGAAGACGAAATCGCCGGCGCGGCGATAGTGCGGAAAACGCCCGCGCGGGCGCGCCTTGCCGGGGATAACCCTGCCCTCACTCTCGCTCATGCCGCGCCTCCTTCGATCGTGAAGCCGACGCGGCCGAGATGGCCTGCGTCGAGCGATACGCTGCGCGCGGTGCCGATCGCGGCCGCGGCGGTCGCGCCGCCGAGCATTATGGTCCAGCCCGGCTGAAGCACCAGCCCTGCCGCCCCCGCAAGCCGCGCCGCGGCGACGAGCGAGCGGATCGGATCGCCGAGGATCGCCGCGCTCGTCCCCGTCTCCACAAGCTCGCCATCGACGCGCATCGTCATCGCGACGTCCGACACGTCGGTATCGGCGGCAAGCCACGGCCCGGTGACGAAGGCCGACGACGACGCATTGTCGGCGACGACATCGCCGAGCGCGAAGCGGAAATTCTCGTAGCGGCTGTCGATGATCTCGAGCGCTGCGGCGACCGCATCGACCGCGGCGAGCGCTTCCGCACGCGTGACCTCGCCCGCGAGCGGCGCCTTCAGTCGCACAGCGACCTCGGGCTCGACGCGCGGGTGGATGAAGCGTGCGCGCTCGATCGCGGCGCCGTTGACGACGACCATGTCGGAGGTCAGCCGGCCCCAAATCTGGTCCTTGAGCCCCATCTGGATCATCTTGGCTTCGCTGGTGAACCCCATCTTCACCCCGACGAGCGTTGCGCCGCGCGCGAGGCGCCGGTCGATCGCGGCGCGCTGGATTTCATAGGCTTCGGCGAGCGGCAATTCGCCCTCTTGCCCGGTGATCTGCGCGATCGCGCGGGCACCGAGGGCGGCTTCGTCGAGCCTTGCGGCGATGGCGGCAATGTCGGCCATATTATCCTCTTACAGCTTCACGCAGATATTGGTCGGTTCGGAATAGAAATTCAGCGAATGTTCGCCGCCTTCGCGGCCGATGCCCGACAGCTTCATACCGCCGAAGGGCGTACGAAGGTCGCGCAGGAACCATTCGTTGACCCAGACGATGCCCACCTCCATCTGTGCCGCAACGCGGTGCGCACGACCGGCGTCGCGCGTCCAGATCGCCGCGGCAAGGCCATAATCGGTATCGTTGGCGCGTTCGATCGCCTCTTCCTCGCTGTCGAAGGGCGCGATGTGGCAGACGGGGCCGAAAATCTCCTCGCGCACGCAGCGCGCATCGTCGGCGAGCCCGGTCAGGATCGTCGGCTGTACGAAGGCGCCGCCCGCGAGTGCACCATCGAGTTCGGGAACGCCGCCGCCTGTCACGACCGTCGCGCCTTCTTCGCGCGCGAGCGCATAATAGGACAGCACCTTCTCGCGGTGGCCATGCGAGATCAGCGGTCCCATGTCGGCACCCGACCACGGATCGCCGACGGTCAGCGCCTTCGCGCGTTCGGCGAGCGTGGCGACGAAGCGGTCGAAGATCGGCCGCTCGACATAGATGCGCTCGGTGCACAAGCACACCTGTCCGCAGTTCGAGAAGACCGAGCGCATCGCCCCCGCGACCGCCTCGTCGAAATCGCAGTCGGCGAAGACGAGCGCGGCATTCTTGCCGCCGAGTTCGAACGACACGGGTTTCACCCCGGCCGCGGCGACGCGCATGATCGCGCCGCCGGTCGCGGATTCGCCGGTGAAGGTGATCGCGTCGATATCGGGGTTGGCGGTCAGCCATTCGCCGGTCGAGTCGGCGCCGAAGCCGTGGACGAGGTTGAACACCCCCGGCGGCAGCCCTGCCGCATCCATCACCTCGGCGAGCAGGGTCGCAGTCGAGGGCGTTTCCTCGCTCGGCTTGACGACCACGACATTGCCGCAGGCGAGCGCGGGCGCGACCTTCCACGTCATCAGCAGCAGCGGCAGGTTCCACGGCGAGACGATCGCGACGACACCCAAGGGCCGCGCGATCGCATAGTTGATCGCGCTGCGTCCGCCCGGCAGATCGGTGCGGAAGCTCGGCATCGCGCGCGCCTCGGCGATCGCGGCGAAGGCGCGGAAATTGGCGGCGCCGCGCGGGATATCGATCGTCCGTGCCTGATGCAGCGACTTGCCGGTGTCGGCGATCTCGGCCGCGGCGAACTCGTCGAAGCGCGCTTCGATCCCCTCGGCGATGCGGACGAGCAGCTTGCAGCGCTCGGCCTGCGACATCTTGCCCCACGGCCCCTTGAGCGCCGCGCGCCCGGCAGCGACGGCGCGGTCGACGAGGTCGCGGCTCGCCTGCGACACGCGCCCGGCGACGCTGCCGTCGACCGGGTTCACATTGTCGAACCAGCCATCGCCCTCGACGAAAGCGCCATCGACATAGTTGAGAACGGGCCGATCAGCGAAGGGATAGCCGGTCACGCCGCACCCCCGACCGGGACGTAGCCCGCGGCATTGCTGTGCGCCGCGCCCGCCTTGCCGACGTGGCCCGCCATCTGGAGCAGCGACAGTATCGTGTCGTTGAACTGTGTGGGTGCTTCGAGAAAGGCCGAATGGCCCGCGTCGTTGATCTCGACGAGGAAGGAGCTCGGCACCTCGGCCTGCGCGACGCGCACCGCCTCGATCGGGAAAAGCCGATCCTCGACCCCGCAAAGGAAGAGAATCGGGAACCCCTTACCGCCGAGATCGACCGCGGGACGCGCGTCGAAGCGGCCCGCCAGATTGTGGCGATCGGCGATGTTGAAGCTTGCGATCTGGCGATAGAGCGCCGCCAGCTCGCGCGGTGCATTGGCGCCAAGCACGCGCTCGATCTGCGCGAGGTCGGCGGTGTTCGCGCGCGCGGCGTCCATGATCGTCTTGATCTCGGCGCTTTCGGCAATCCCGTGCAGGCTGTCGCAGATCGCGAGCGCGGCAACACGCTCGGGCGCGCGGTGTGCGAAACCGATGCAGGTGCCGGCGCCCATCGATTGACCGACGAGCGCCACCTTCGCTTCCCCCAGGTGGTCGAGCAGCGCCGTCAGGTCTTCGACGAAGGCGTCGCGCCCGCGCCCGTCGAGGTCGCGCGACAGGCCGAAGCCGCGATGGTCGAAGGTGATGACGCGGTTCGAGCGCGAGAGCGCATCGATCTGGCGATACCAGATCGCATGGTTGCCGCCGACGCCGTGCGCAAGCACGACCGCGGGGCCCTCCCCAAGCGCCTGCCAGTATATTTCGGCACCCGCCGTCGCCAGCATACCGCTGTCCATCACGATACTCCCATCAATTTGCTGAGCCGCACGACATAGTCGCCAAACGCCGGATCCTCGCGCGTCATGCTCGGATCGCGCGGGCGCGGCAGGTCGATGCGGACATCCTCGATAATCGTCCCCGGCCGCTCCGACATCACCAGCACGCGGTCGGAGAGCAGTACGGCTTCCGAAATGCTGTGAGTGACGAGCAGCACCGTCTTGCGGTCGCGCTGCCAGATGCGCAGCAGCTCCATATTGAGCCGGTCGCGCGTCAACGCGTCGAGCGCCCCGAAGGGCTCGTCCATCAGCAGCACCTGCGGTCCGCGGGCGAGCGCCTGACCGATCGCGACGCGGTGGCGCATCCCGCCCGAAAGCTGGTGCGGATGGCTGTCCTCGAAACCTGTCAGCCCCAGCGTCTCCACCAGTTTGGCCAGCGCCGCCGCGTCGGGACGTTTCGCCGCCGGGTCGAGATCAACCCCGAGCAGCAGATTGTCGCGGACATTGAGCCAGGGCAGCAGGTTCGAGGTCTGGAAGACGAAGCCCATGTCGGGCGACGGGGCCTGCACCACCGCGCCGTTGAACAATATGCCGCCGTCTTCGAAGGGCTCGAGTCCGGCGATCAGGCGGAGCAGCGTGCTCTTGCCGCAGCCCGAAGGCCCGAGCACCGAGACGAATTCGGCCGCGCCGATTTCGGCGCTGACGTTGGTCAGCACCTTGCGGCCATCGAATGCCTTGCCGGCACCGGCCATGGAGATCACCGCGCTCATGCCGCGCGCCACCAGATGAAGCGTTCCCAATAGGCGACGCCATAGAAAAGAAGGAGCGACAGCAAGGTCACCGCGATCAACGCTGCAAAGGTCAGCGTCGTATGGCCCGAACCGGAGGCCGTGAGGATAAGATTGCCGAGCCCGTCGTTAGAGCCGACGAATTCGCCGACGACCGCACCGATCACCCCGAGCGGCATCGCGACCTTGCAACCGTCGAGGAAGCTCGGCAGCGCGGCGGGCACACGCAGCCGCCAGAAGCTTTGCATCGGCGAGGCACGGAGTGCGCGGAAATGCTCTTCGAGATGCGCGGGCGTGCTCGCCAGTCCACCGAGCGTCGCGATGATGATCGGGAAGAAGGCGAAGAGGAACGCCATGATCAGCTTCGACGCGAGGCCGTAGCCGAACCAGACGACGATCAGCGGCGCGAGTCCGATCTTGGGGACGCTCTGCAACGCGACGAACAGCGGATAGACCGTGCTTTTCGCGGTGCGCGAGAAATAGATTAGCGCCGCGATTGGGACGCCGAGCGCGACCGCGATGATGAAGCCCCAGAACACCTCGGTCAGCGTGACGAGGCTCTGCGACAGGATCGGCCCGCGCGACTGCCAAAGCTCGCCGAGGATCGCGCTCGGCGGCGGCAGCAGGTAGGACTGTACCCCCGACCAGCGGACGCCATATTCCCATGCGAGGCCGAGCGCCGCAAAGAAGGCGATGCTGATCGCGGCGTCGCGATTGAACCACCTGCTCACGCGTCGCCGTCCTTGCCCAGCAAGGCGACGATGCGCGCCGGTGGCGGTACGAGGAAGCGATCAAGGTGCCAGCGGTCGAAGGTTTCGAGGTCCTTGCCGTCCCAAACCGAGGGTTCATAGGGGCTGCCGGCGGTGATCTGCGTCATGTCGGTGTAGAATTCGACATTGTTGCCGTCGGGGTCGCGGAAGACGAGGAAGCTGTTCGCCCCCGGGCCATGCTTGCCGATGCCGCGGTCGATCGGGATGGCGCGCGCGACGAGCATCTCGGCGACCTTCTCCATCTCCTCGATCGTTTCGAGGCGGTAGGAGAAATGCTCGACCGCGGGATAATGGCCTTCGGGAATATCGGTATGACCCGGCGGCAGCTGGAGCAGCGCGAGGTCGTGGTGATCCTCGCTGGCACGCAGGAAGACCATATGATGGTCGATCCAGTCGGACACGGTCAACCCGACGACCTCGGTATAGAAAGCGAGGCTCCGGTCGATGTCGCGTACCTTGAGCACGAGGTGGCCGAGCCGCGTCGGGCGCGGGCGGTAGGAAGCGGGATCGGTCATGGCTGATGCCCCATCGGAACGAAGGCGTTGGTGAAGAGCTGCGGCGTCTGGTCAAAGCCCCGAAGCTGGCCGCTCGCCTGCAGATAGGTGACTGTGCGCGCGACCTTTTCGGGCGTCAGGCGATGCGAACCGCCCTCGGCCGCCATCAGGTCGGCGGTCTCGCGGATCTGGCGTTCGGTCACCGCCTCGTCGAGCAGCGGATAGGATTCGCGGATGATCGCGAGCGCTCCCTTCGGATCGCGCGCCGCGTCGGCGTAACCGCGATAGGCCGCCTTGAGGAAGGCGCGCACCAGCTCGGGATCCCTCTCGATAAGCACGTCCTGCGTCGCGAAGCCGCTGCCGTATACATCGAGCCCGAAATCGGCATAGGCGATGCGGCCGATGCTGACGCCCTTCGCCTTCGCCGCCTTGTCGAACAGCGCCATCGAATTGCCGAGCCAGCATTCGGCGGCGTCGATCCGCCCCTCGACAAGCGACGAAACCACGATCGCCGGATCGAGCTGGATCTGCTCGACGCGCGCCGGATCGACGCCATTGTCCTTGAGCCACGCCGGAAGCAGCGCCTGGATCATCGAGCTTTGCCCGGCGCCGAAGCGCAGTCCGGCAAGGTCGGCGGGCTTCGCGATCTTGTGCCGCTCCTTGACGAAGCAGGCGCCGGCGGGAAGCCGCATGTTGATGCCGCCGATCATCCGCACCTTGCCACCCTTCGCGCGGCTGAGCGCGACCGACAGCGGGTCGATATAGGCGAATTCAAACATGCCCTGGTCGAGTTCGTTCGCGGTCCGCATGCCGCCGAAACCGCGCACCGCTTCGACGTTGAGTCCGGCATCGGCGAAATAGCCTTTGTCGATCGCGACGAAAATGCCCGCCATGCTGCCCTGCGGCAGCCACGCCATGTTGAAGCGCACGGTTCGCGCTCCTTCCGCCTGCTTCGCGGCCTGCGGCGCGTTGCCGCCGAAGGCGCTCCACAGCGTCAGCACGGCGATGGCCGCAACGACGAGCAGCGGCGCGATCAGCGCGTGGCGCGAAAAGGCGGCCCGAGGCGTCATGCGCGCGGCAGGTGTGGCGCGGAAACGGGGTTGCGAAGCTCGCCGATCCCTTCGACCCAGGCATCCATGACGTCGCCGTCCTTCAGGAAGACGCCGCGCCCCATGCCGACCCCGGCGGGGGTGCCCGAGGCGATCAGGTCGCCCGACCGGAGTTCGAGGATCGTCGACAGATAGGCAATCTGTTCGTAGATGTTGAAGATCATCTCGGACGTGTTGCCGTCCTGCATCGCCTCGCCATTGACCTTGAGCCCCAAGCGGATGGCGTGCGGATCGCCGAGGCAGTCGCGCGGGACGAATACGGGGCCGAGCGGCGTGAAGCTGTCGAAGCTCTTGCCGCGGAACCAGTCGTGCGAGAAGGGAAAGTCGCTGCGCCGGGTGCGGTCGCGCGCCGAGACGTCGTTGACGATCGTATAGCCAGCGATCAGGTCATGCGCGTCGGCCGCCGCGACATTCTTGCCCGCGCGGCCGAGGACGACGCCGAGTTCGACCTCCCAGTCGGGGCGCGACACCTGCGACGGGACGACGACCGTTTCGTTCAGGCCGACGACGCTCTCGACGGTCTTGAGGAAGATATACGGCTCGCTCTCGGCCTTGGCGGCGAGCTTGGTCTGCATTTCCTCGGCATGTTCGATGAAGTTCGACGCGGCGGCGAAGATGCGCCGCGGCTCGAACGGCGCCGCAAGCGTGGGCGCGTCGATTCCGCCCGCCGCGCCTTCCAGCACATGGGCGAGCGCGAACAGCCCTTCGCGGCGGGTATCCCAGTCGCGTATGATCGTGGTGACATCGTCCGCCACCGCGGTAAAGCCATGCGTTGCCGCCGCATCGTGCAAATCATGAAAAGCGTCGCCGACCCGGATCATCGGGCGCGCACCGTCCGGTGTGAGGCGGGTGGCAAGGGCAAAGCGGGTCATGCGTAGATCATCCTTCTGAAAATTGCGTGCGAAGCCGGGCGCGGCGCAGCCGAGAGCAAGGCCGGCGCCGATCGCGGCCAGTGCCGCACGGCGGTCGAATGTCGCCACCCCCCGCTCACCCGAAGGCCCGGATCAGCATCCGCACCGCGACGACGGTGAGAAAGAGGCCGAACAGGATGCTGAGCTGGCGTTTGGAGAGCGCATGCGCGATGCGGGCGCCCCACGGCGCGGTGACGAAGGTTGCGGGGCCGATGACGGCAAGGCCGATCAGATTGACATAGCCAAGGCTGCCCGGCGGCAGGCCTTCGACGTGCCAGCCGGTAACGACGAAGGCGACCGCGGCGGGCGCGCTGATCAGCAGCCCGAATAGCGCCGCGGTGCCCACCGCGCGATGGATGGGCACGTTGAACAAGGTCATCACGGGCACGCTGAGCGTCCCGCCGCCGATCCCCATCATGCTCGAAATGCCGCCGATCGCGAAGGGGATCGCCTGCCCGGCCACGCCCTCCGGCATCGTCTCGGCGATATGCTTGCCCTCCAGCGGCAGCAGCATCTTCACCGCGACGAGCAAAGCGACGATGCCGAACACCGCCGACAGCACGTCGCCGCTGACGCGGCTCGCGAGCAGCACGCCCGCGATCGCTCCGAGGAAGATCGCGACGCCCCAGCACCTGAGCTGGTCATGATCGACCGCGCCCTTCGCTTCGTGCGCGCGCGATGAGGAGATAGCGGTGGGGATGATCGTCGCAAGCGAGGTCGCAACGGCGACGTGCATGCGCACGGAGGAATCGATGCCCAGTGCCGCGAGCACGAGGTCGAGCACCGGGACGATCACGATCCCGCCGCCGACGCCCAGCATCCCCGCGATCACGCCGCCGACCGCGCCGGTCAACAGCATCATCGCCGCGAGCATCGCCATATCCGGATTCAAAAGCGCCTGCATGGCCTCCCCCAACAGTTCGATCCTGCTTGTGCGGGGCAGACGATATGCAGTCAAAGATAGAAAATGCGCCTATCTATAATCAAAAATAGATAGCGGTGGTCCAAGCGTCTTTATAGCCGTTCGCAGATAGCGAAACGGACAATCGATATTATCGCATATAGCAATACCCCCTTAGCGCAAGGTCATGAAACGCATTGGCATCGCCGGGTTCGGCACCATCGGCCGCGTCGTCGCGCGCCATATCGAGAATAGCGATCTGCCGCTGGCGCTTGCCGCCGTCTCGGCAGGTGATCGCACCCGCGCCGAAGTCGCCATGGCACAGCTTGCACGGCCGGTGCCGATCGTCGACACCGACGAACTCGTCGCCTTGTCCGATGTCATCGTCGACAGCGCGCCGACCGCGGCGTTCCGCGACATCGCCGAAGCGACATTATGCGCAGGCAAGACGCTGGTTACGGTCAGCGGCGCGGCGTTGATGCAATGGCCCGGGGCGGCCGGGTTCGCGCGCGACCATGGCGGCCGCATCATCCTGGCCACCGGCGCGCTGCTCGGTCTCGATGCGGTGCGCGCGGCGGCGGTCGGCTCGATCCATTCGGTGACGATGGTGACGCGCAAACCGGTCAAATCGCTCGTCAAGGCCGACCATGTCGTGCGCAACGGCATCGATCTCACTGAAATCGACGAACCGCTGAAGATATTCGAAGGCAGCGCGCGCGAAGGTGCCATCGCCTTTCCGGCCAACGTCAATGTCGCCGCTGCATTGGGCCTGGCCGGAACAGGCCCCGACCAGACGCGGCTCGAAATCTGGGCCGACCCGGCCCTTACGCGCAACACGCACCGCATCATCGTCGATTCGGACAGCGCGCGCTTCGAACTCGCGATCGAGAATATCCCCACCGACGAAAATCCCGGCACCGGCCGCATCACCGCACAAAGCATCGTCGCGGCGCTGCACGATCTCGTCAGCCCCATTCGTATCGGAACATAGAAAGGTTTCCCCGATGACCACCCGCCTCCGCCATGTGGCAATCGCCTCGGCCGACCCCGACAATTCGGTCGGCTTCTTCACCGAAGTCCTCGGCTGGACCGTCGCGGGCAAGATCGATAGCCGCAACGCGCGCGGCTATTATGTCACCGACGGCCACATCAACATCGCGCTGCTCTGCTTCAAGAACCGCCCCGCCGCGGGAATGGAATTTCCCGAAGGCTATACCGGGCTGCACCACATCGGTTTCCAGTGCGACGATATCGCCGAAGTGGTCGAACGCTTCGAAAATTCGGGCTACGCGCCGCGCCACGACGTCAATCTGGCGCAAGGCCTCGGCAAAAACCCCGCCAAGGACAATGCCGAGTACAAGATGACGGGGCCGGAGAATGTGATGGTGGACGTGTCCGAACGCGGCTGGGCCGGTACCGAAAGCTTCAAAAGCGCCAGCTAGGAAGCGCGGCGGCGGGCTAGTGGCGGCGCAATGTGCGTCGTCCCGGCTCCGCCTAGCGCGCCTTCGCCTTGCCGTCGATCAGCACCGCCTGTTGCCACCGGCTTGGCGCCTTGTCGGTGCGGTGGATGCACCCCGCCCAGCAGCAGGGGCGCTTCTTGCCTTCCTGCAACTCCTCGACGGTCCGGCCGATGCGCCGGGCGCGCGTCGCCGCCTGTTTCGCATCCTCCACCCAGCAGATGAATTCATTGCGCCCGAGCGGCGTCAGCCCTTGCCACAGCGCGAAGACCGCCGGATCGGCGCATATCGCGGTCTGCATATCGTCGCCCGCCTGATGCACGGTGCCCTGAAGAAAATCGTCGCTCATGCCAGCGTCCCTTCCGTGTCCCGCCGCGCGCCCTAGCGCGCCCTGCCGCACGCCACCGTGCCGGTGCCGACGTTGCGCACGGTGCAGACGGGGCGCCCCAGCACCACGGTCTTGCCGCTGCCGCGCGTGGTGATCGCGGCCGATTTGACCGCGTTGAAGATATGGTCGCCCGTCCCTTCGCTGTCCGAAATCAGTCCGTCGACCGCCAGCTTGCCGGCATCGACGACTCCCGAGCCCGACAGCGTCATCTGCGCCTGCTTCGCCTTGCCGCCAAGCGTCAGCGTGCCGTTGCCGATCATCGCAACGGCCAACCGGTCGGTATCGACGGCGTCGACGCTCAGCTTGCCCGGACCGCGCAGGCCGAGTGCGACGCGCTGGCCCTTCATCCCGTCGATGTGAAGCGACCCCGCGCCGACCAGCGTTGCCGATTGCAGCGTCGCGGCGTTGATGCGGAGCAGCACCGCGCCCGGCGAACTGCCGCGGCGGTCATCACCCGCGAACTGGCGCATCCCGATCACCAGCCGTCCGTCGCGATTTTCGACGGTCAGCCGGTCGAGCGCATCCTGCGATCCCGTTGCCACCGCGCTCACCGGCGCGCGCGTCACCACCTCGACATCGACATCGGCGCCGACTTCGATCGCCGCGAAACTGGTGAGGCCGAAGCGCTTTTCGGCGGCGTGCGCCGACGCAGCGGACAAGAGGGCGGTCGCCGCGATCGCGGCCCATCGCATGATGCTGGTCATGCCGCCGCCTTAACCGGTTCGCGGCGGCGGCACCAGCGCGCGATCATTTGCAGGTCGCGGTGCCCGATCCCATTTCGCGCGAGGTGCAGGTCGCACCGCCGGTCAGCGTCACATCGCCTGACCCCAGGATATTGATCGCCGCGGTGCCGCTCGCCCGTCCTTCGACATTGCCCGATCCCGCGACCGACACGTCGAGCGTCTGCGCCGCAAGCCCCTTGGCATCGACGTCGCCCGATCCGGTCACGCTGATCGCGCCCGAATTGACCGTACCGCCGCCGATATCGACGTCGCCAGACCCCGAGATCGCGATTTTAGCGCTCTGTCCGGTCATCTTCGCGATCTTGAGGTCGCCCGATCCGGTCACCGTCGCCTCCAGCGCGTCGCCATCGACGCTGTCGGCGTCGATCGAACCCGATCCGGTCAGGCGCAGCATCGACAGTTTCGGCATGGTGATGCTGATCTCGACACCCTCATGGTCGCGCCCGCCGAAGCTGAAGCCGTCGCGCTTGCGGCCGATCGACAATGTCGAGCCGTCGGTCACGATCTCGAGCTGGTCGAGCTCGCCTTGCGGCCCCTTGGCCGTGATGGCGAAGGCGTCGCCCTGGCGAATCGTGACATCGTCGGGGCCGGTGACCTTGACGCCGGTGAAGCCGTTCAGCGCGAAGCCGCGGGTGGTAACCGGTCCCGCATCGCGGGCACCCGACTTGCTGTCCTTGTCGCTGTCGATCGTGAAAGATCCGCCACAGGCCGCGGTCGCCATCACAAGCGCCAGCGGCAAAACGCCAATCAACCGGTTTCGCATCATCAATCTCCTCTGTATTAGTCGCCTAACACAGAGGAGGCATACTGTCCAGTCCGTCCTACCAGCGCAGCAGCGGCGGCAGGATCAGGCGCCCGGCAATCGCCGACAGGATGACGACAAGCCCGTGCCACAGCGCGATATGGACCATATTGTCCGACGAACAATGAAGCGCGAGCACCGCCGCACCAGCCGCACCTGCCGCGACCCCGACAACCCAGCCGGCGCGTTCGAGCGAGGTCGGGGCACCGCCCTTCAACCACGCGAACAGCGCGGCTCCGACCCCGAGCCCGGCAACCAGTCCGTCGAGCGTGCAGCGCATCCCGCCGTGCGGGTCCATCCCGTGCATCGCCGCATGGGTATCGCCCAGCCCGACGACGAGCGCCGTCAGCGGCAGCGCGAGCGCCGCGAGCCCGGCCCAGCGCCACCCGCTATAGTCGCGCCCGACTCCGGGCAGCCCCATGCGCAAGGCGCTCCAGGTTGCGGCCAGTCCCAGCGCGACGATTAGCCAGAAGGCGAACATCGGCATCGGCGCCATAGAGGCACCATGAGCCAGATCGTGCCGCATCCCCAGCAGCCACAGCAGGGTGCCGCCGCCGATCAGCCACGCCGCCGCGGCCCAGGCCCCGCCGCGCAGCAGCCGGCGCGGCCGGATCGGCTTCAGATCATCGGCCAGGCCGTCGATCAGATCGTCGATCGATACGTCCGTCATGTCATTCGCTTTCAATATATTGGCTGAGCTTTTTCAAGCCGCGATGAATATTCACCTTCACCAGCGATTCGCTCTGCCCGCAAATCCGCGATGCCTCGGCGATCGACGCGCCCTCGATCTTGACCAGCGTGATCGCCTGCGCCTGTTTCGGCGGCAACAGCGCGAGCAGATGATCGAGGCTGAGCCGTGCATGGACCGCTTCGTCCTCGGCGCCCACGGCGGCGTCATTGTCGCCGAGCTCGGCCTCGTCACGCTGGCGGCGCAGCATGTCGATCCAGCGATAGCGCGCGATGGCGGCGAGCCACGGCAGAAAGGCGCGATCGCTGTCCCAGGTCGCCAGCTTGCGATGCATCGACACCAAAGTTTCCTGGATCAGATCGTCGACCTGATGCGGCGCGATCCGCCGCGCGAAATAGCGCGCGAGCCATGTCCGGCAATCGCCGAGCAGCGCGCGATAGGCCGCACGGTCCCCCCGCTGCGAAGCGGCCATCAGGCGCGCGAGCGAAGGTTCGTCGAGGCTCATTTCCCGCGCATCCTAACAAGCAAGGCGTCGAGGGAAAACAGGCCGCCGCCGCGCACGATCAGGATCGCGGCCATCGCGGTCCACAGCGAATGGACCGGCCACCACGCGTCTGGAAAGACGAATATCTGGATGACGAGCGTCATCACCAGCAGCGCGGCCGCCGAAAAGCGGCTGGCAAGGCCGATGATCAACAGCGCAGGGAAGATATGCTCGGCCCAGGTCGTCAGCGGCACCGCGATCGAGGCGTCGAGCGGCAGGCCTGCAAATTCGTTGCGGAACAGATCATAAGTGTTGGGATCGATGGTAAGGAAGCTCCCTTCGACCACCTTCGTCTGCCCCGATCGCCAGAAGACGCCGCCCAGCGCGACGCGCAGCAACAGCAGGGCGACACTTTCGGCGAGCCGGCCGGAAACGATCGCCACGCCGCGATCGTAAAATGCGACAATCTGCTTCATGCTATCCTTCTTCCTGCGCCGTTTCGAGCGCCCCGGTGGCGATCAGCGACGCGATCGCCGCGCCGCCGCCCGGATGCTTTTCGGCAAGAAGCGCGATCAGGTTACGCAGCGGGCCGAAATCATCGGCCAGCGCCAGCGCCGCGGCTTCGGCAGGGGCAAGCGCGTGAACGCGCACCTCCGCATCGGGCCGGGCGAGGAGCACGAGCCGTGCCGCCGCGAGCGCGGGGTCGAGCGCCGCCGCTGCATCGCTCGACAGGCGGACGATCCGCGCGGCGGGATGCCGCCGGACCGCCAGCGACAGCAGCGCCGCCTCGCTCTGCCCCGCCAGTTCGGCCAAGGTCAGCGCGGGCGCGTCCGCGGCGTGATAACATTCGAGCCACGCCCATTCGATCCGGGCGAGGTCCTGCGCGGGCGGCGGTGCTTTTACGCGCAGCCAGTCGGCAAAGCCGGCGCCGATATCGGCCAACGCCCGACGCCGCGCGCCGTTTGTTTCGACATAATGCCGCGACAGCCGGTTGAATGTTTCGGCGCCCAGCAGATCGCGGCATAGCGGAAACGTCTCCTCCAGCGCGACGAGCCGCGCGTGCGAGATCGTATTGGCATGGACGCGCAGCCCGCGCAGGATCTGCGCCGGATCGCCCGCGAACAGCCAGTCGGGCAAATGGTCGGGCCCGCCGTTGATCGCCGCGGTGATGGCGGCCTGATCGCGCTCAAGCATCGGCGGTGACGGGTGAACAGGCCGCGATGAGCGTGTCGGCGCGCACGGCTTCGGCGTGTAGCACCGCATAATCCGGAACGTCGCTGTCCCATTCGACGAGCACCGGCGTCGGCCCTGCCCGGTGCAGAAAGCGGTCGAGCAAAGTCCAGCAGGCCGCGCCGACCGGCGATCCATGATCGTCGATGGCGATCGTGCCGCCGTCGCCATCGGGCTTTACCGCATGGCCCGCCACATGAATTTCGCCGACCAGCCGCGGGTCGAAGGCGTCAAGCCAGGCTTCGGGGTCGCGATCCAGATTATGGGCGGAAACGAGAATGTTATTGATGTCGAGCAACAGGCCGCAGCCGGTCCGGCGACACAATTCGTGCAGGAAATCGACCTCGCACCAATTGCTTGCCGCAAAGGCAAGATAGCGCGACGGATTTTCGATGAGGATCGTGCGGCCGAGCCGGTCCTGCACGCGCGCCACTTCGCCCGCAAAATGCACGAGCGCGGCGCTGGTATAGGGCATCGGCAACAGGTCGGGAAATTTGTCACCGGGGCCGTTGCTCCAGCTCAGATGGTCCGACACCATGGCAGGCACATAGCGCGCGCACAGCGCCGCCAGCGCATCGAGCTCGCCGCGATCGACGCCGCCCGACGACCCCAGCGACAGGCCGACCGAATGAAAGCTGAGCGGCATATGCTCGGCGACCGCGGTCAGCCAGCGATGCGGGGCCCCGCCCGGGCCGAAATAATTCTGGGGGTGGATTTCGGCCCAGGCGGGTGCCGTGCCCGCCTCCACCGCGGCAAGAAGCGCGGCATAATGCTGAGATTTCAGTCCTATGCCGGCGCTTCGGGGCAGCCGGGGGGTAGTGGAGGCGGACACGGCGGGGGCTCAGCTCTTCTTTTGCGGCACCGGCTTGGCATTGCCCTCATGCGCGGTCAGCGTGCCGCCCATCTTGACGCAGGTGCCGGCCGGAACCGACTTCCAGGCATTGCCCTGATAATTGACGGTCGAGGTACCGGCGCAGCTCGTGCCCGGGCCGGCGGCGCAATCATTCTTGCCCTTCAGCGCGACACCGAAGCATTTTTCGGTCTTTCCGGCCGCGGCGGCGGTTCCCGGCGCCATCGCGCCGGCGGCCATGGCCAGAACGGCCGAGGCGGCCAGCGACAGTTTCAAGGCATTGCTCATTCTTCACTCCATTCACAACAAAGGGGGATGCGGGGGGATGGCATCGAAGGGAAATTCGCCGCGCCGCCCGGCAAGGTTACAGCGCGCCATCTTGTCGCCACCTTCGCGCGGCAAAGGAGCCTTTCCCTTCCCCGATACCGAGAGAGAAACGTGAGCGTAGCGTTCCGCCGCGGAATGCTACGTAATTTTATTACAACGTAAGCGTCTGAAAAGATTATAAAATATCGAGTTTTGGCGATTTTAGTGGGATACGATTACGTTGCTCCGTGCGCCCTAATGCGCCGTGGGATATGGGCGGGATACGGGAACAGATAAAAATCACGCTATTTCAGTTGCTTGATGCCGACCGTAGCCTTTCAGGCTGAAAGGCTACCGCGAGCGGATAAACGGGATGTTTGACCTTCTGGTTGGGTCGCTGTGACGCGCCCAGTCATTGCCTACAATTCAGAGCGATCGACGGGGCCAACGCCTTCTGACTGGGCCGGTTTGATGAAGGACTCTGAATCGCCTGGCGCAAATGCGTCCGCTAGGGAAATGCGTCCTATGCACACCCTATAGACTGAATCTCGCAGATTTGCTATATGGCCCCCAGCATGACGGCTGGGGGCCTGCCGGTTCAACCGGCTAGATTCTTATTAACGCCGTCATGCTATCACCTTCCTTTCTCCCGTGCAGGGAATGGGGGTTGAAACGGATCCTAACTTCGGGGTGTCGTCCCAAAGAGAGGACCATCTGAGGCGCCAGCGGTTCGTCCGCTTGGCGCTTCAGTCCTTTTTGCCAACGGGATTACGACGCCCGATTTGGCCAATCTTTTAAATTCCTCGCTTGCATTCGGACCGATCCGCAACTGTCGCTCCAGATGGCCGAACCCTTCAATTTCTCCGCGCTTCTTGAAGCGCGCAATTGCATTGTAAGCGCTACCGTCATTGCCTTCCAATCGCTCTGCAATCTCCGCATCGCGCTTGCAGAGCTCTCCGATGACTTCCTTCGCTACCAATCCAGGCGAGGCCGCGACGACCTCGAGAATCATGTTAGTCATTTTGGTCGCACGGGACATTGAGCGCGTCGTGTCCTTGTCCGGCTTGATGCCTGCTTCGACCTTTCGCAGATAGCTTCGCAAGTTTTCAGGCGTAAACACGTAACCGCGATAATCGACGAGCGCGTCAGCGTTTTTCAGCCGTCGCAGCGCATGGTAGAACCCTTTATCACTCTTGCGGAAGCGTTTGGAGAGTGGGCTAAGGAGGATTGCCTCCCTAATGTCATCATAAGTGGCACCATCTGCCGCCCTCTCGACAATGGCCATGACAGCCTTGGGAAATGCGTCCTTTTCTTCCAGCTCACTAAGAGCTTCATTGATGAATTTTCCAGATGATGAGTCATCACCTCTCGCGGCCGCGAGCCGACGCGCTTCGTCCGACAACCTTTCCGCCATCGAAATTAGCGAGACCAACTTCTCCTTTTCCGCACCCAAGCTCCGAATCTCCTCTTCGATCTGTTGGACGCGATGACGCCAGCCAAAAAGCTGGCTTTCGTTCACGATCTGATGATGGGGATTCTCGCCACTCATTAGTCACTCATACCATGTTCAAGCCGAAATGCAATATGGAGTGTGGCTATGACCGAAGGGGCGGGTTTGGCATGAAAGTTCCAGCTATGTCCCTCCAACCGCTCACAATTGAAGCTGCATAATGTCGGGGCTATATAGGGCATACAGCGCCGCTGCGCGGTGCAACGAGATAGACCAGTGAGCCGGCTCATTCCGACAAGTCGCATTACGCGATGCCTTTACGGGCTAGGTGTGGGTCGGCTCCACCCTTTTAGGGGGCGCGTTTGCAAAAGCCGCTATACGCAATTCTGGTCGATGGTGGGTATATCACCAAGCTCCTTAAAGACCGCAATAAACAACCTGCGACGGCTGATCAGGTCGAGGCGGAATGCCAGCGCATTATGGCGCTGCCCTTAGTCGCTGATTACGAGCTGCTGCGCATTTATTATTACGACGCCTACCCGTCCACTGATACCGTCAAAAAGCCCATCTCTGGGGAAGCATTTCCTCTGGCGGCGACCACGCGCTTCAATGAGGCGCAAGCGCTCTATGACCGATTGATTCTAAAGCCTCATTTTGCTCTTCGTATGGGTTCGGTATCCTTGTCGCCTTATGTCTGGAAAATGAAGTCTCGCGTCGCGAAAGAGTTGATGAAAACGCCACGCGCTTTGCAAGATGACGACTTCGTCCTCGATATGAGCCAGAAAGGCGTCGATATCCGCATTGGGATGGATATGGCACGGCTTGCGCTGCGCGAAATGGTTCGAGCGGTCGTCGTCGTGACAGGTGACACTGACTTTGTCCCGGCATTCAAATACGTCCGGCGGGAAGGCGTTAAAGTATTCCTAGAAACCCTTGGTGGTGGTGGGCGCGTAGAATTACGCAGCCATGCGGATATCGTAATCTCGTAAAAGCCCCACTAGGCAGTTGGAGAACGCGCTTCTCTACACGTGCGTCAAAGGGATAAACGGGTAAAAGTCATCTAACGATTGGCCGCAACAGCTCCATGGGGTCTATTCCCAGAGGCCGGCTTAACTCGTGAAGCGTCAAGACCGTCGGGTTGCGGCGTCCACGCTCAAGGCCGCTTAGATACTGCTGGCTCACCCCGGTCAGTTCGGATGCCTGCTCCTGGGTCAGTCCGCGGGCAATGCGCAGCCTCTTGAAGTTCAACCCAACTTGGAGGCGCACGTCCATGTAGCGGACCCTGCCGGAATGGAGGATTGAAATTTATCAACTATAATATGTAATTGCTGATGAGGGATGCGAGCGGTTGGCTCGCTCGGTCTGAGGTTTGCGCGACATGAAATCTGTCAGGAAGTCTCCAACGGATCGCACTGTAACGACGCCGCCAGTGCCTCGACTGCTGGGAAACGACATGGCGGCCGCATACCTCGGCGTCAGTGAACGGACTTTCGACCACATAAAGTCACAAGCCAATTTTCCACTCCCGATCAGATTTGGCCGAAGGACACTATGGGATCGGAAAGCGTTAGATGTTTTCATTGATCGCCTTTCGGCGGAGTCTTTGACTCCCTATGATCCATGGGATGACGTCAGAGTAAGCAAAGCGGGCGACCAACGAAGAAAATGGCGCCGAAAAAAGCTCGATTGAGACCAAAGAGCATAAAAAATTTTCGATCGGCGGACGAACGGAAGGAGGGAGGGGCCATGCAAGCGAAAGCAGGCCAAGGCGCTCAACCCTCCATCGCTTATGCACAAACTGAACCTCTGCTGCATGCGACTTAACATACATGACGGCGATGAAATCGTGTTCGACCGCTACGGCGAGGAGTGCTACGGGGGCATCTGAACTCGTGCCTCACGACGAGACCCCAGTGGGATACGTGACAAACTCGGCGTATCCCACCAAAACACAACTATGCACAACTATGCACAATTTGGGGTGATTTCGTATCCCACCCTCTAAATTTTATCGTTTATTTTCAATAGGGTATGTATGAGTGTAGCTTTTCGCCGCGAAAGCGATGACGAACATATGGAACCGGTCTTCGAATGGCCGATCCCGCCGGGCGCCAATCTGGTGACCCCGCGCGGACATCGTCTGCTCGGCGAAGAACTCGCGCAGATCGAAGCCGCCATCGCGGCGGCGGAAACCGACGATGCGCGCAAGAAATTGCAACGCCGCCAGCGCTATGTCGCCACGCGCCACGCGACCGCGGAGGTGCAGGTCGCGCCCGCGGACGGGATCGTCGGGGTCGGCAGCGCGGTACGCTATCGGCTCGCGGGTACCGAGCGCGCCGTGACGATCGTCGGGCATGACGAAGCCGATCCGGCGGCAGGGCGGATCGCCTTCACCGCGCCGCTCGGCCGCGCCCTGATGGGCGCCGAGGTCGGCGAGAACGTCGAATTCCAGAGCCGCGAGGATGCCATCACCGTCCTTGCCGCCGCGCCCGATGCGGAGGAAATGGCATGAAGGACAAGTTCGAACGCCACAAGCAGCCGTGGACCGCCGCCGAAATCGACAAGCTCCACACGCTGGCAAAAAAGGGCATGGCGCTCAAGGCCATCGCCAAGGCCCTGACGCGCAGCGAAGAGTCGGTTAAGATCCGCGCCAAGGCCGACGGCCTGTCGATCGCAAAGCTGCGCTGACGTCCCTCGCATGACCGCCCCCGATTATGATGCCATCGTGCTGGGTGCCGGCGCGGCCGGGCTGATGTGCGCCGCGGTCGCGGGGCAAAGGGGTCGCCGCGTCCTGCTGCTCGACCATGCCGAGCAGGTGGGCAAGAAAATCCTGATCTCGGGCGGCGGCCGCTGCAATTTCACCAATATCCACACCGCGCCCGACCGCTATATTTCGGCGAATCCGCATTTCGCCAAATCGGCGCTCGCGCGCTACACGCCCGCCGATTTTATCGCGCTGGTCGATGCCTATGGCATTGCACATCACGAAAAGACGCTCGGCCAGCTGTTCTGCGATGGGTCGGCGAAACAGATCGTGGCGATGCTGCTCGAGGAATGTGCAAAGGGCGGAGTTGAAGTCCGCTGCGGCCAGCCGGTGCGCGCGGTCACGCATGCGGATGGCATCTTCTCCGTCGCCTTCGGCGACCGGCCTGTCCGCGCGTCCAACCTCGTCATCGCTACCGGCGGCCCATCGATCCCGAAGATGGGTGCGACCGGCTTTGCTTACGATCTGGCGCGCCAGTTCGGCCTGAAAATCGTCGAGCCGCGCCCCGCGCTCGTCCCGCTGACGCTCGGCGGTGACGATGTGCTGTTCCGCGACCTGTCGGGTGTCGCAACCCCGGTCGAAGCACACGCCGGCAAGGCGGCGTTCCGCGAAGCGGCGCTGTTCACCCACAAGGGGCTGTCGGGTCCGGCGATCCTCCAGATCAGCAGCTATTGGCGTCCCGGCGATCCGGTAACGATCGATTTCCTGCCCGCCGCCGCACCCGGCTGGCTGATCGACGCAAAGCGCGCGCGTCCACGCGCCACGCTCGCCGCAACGCTGCCCTTGCCCGATCGGCTGGCGCAGACACTCGCCGAGCGGCTGGCGCTGCCCGGCGAGCTCGGCGCGCAGACCGACCGCAAGCTCGCCGATGCCGAGGCGCGGCTGGCGCGCTGGACCTTCCGTCCGAACGGCACCGAAGGCTTCGCCAAGGCCGAAGTGACGGTGGGCGGCATTTCGACCGCAAATCTCTCATCGCAAACAATGATGGCCAAAAGCGTGCCGGGACTGTATGCGGTCGGCGAAGCCGTGGACGTCACCGGGTGGCTGGGCGGCTATAATTTTCAATGGGCTTGGGCCAGCGGATACACGGCGGGTCAGGCTCTTTAGGAAAAAACCCAGATATTTCTTCGTCATGCCGAACGGGTTTCGGCATCCATGACCAGTGTTTCGATCGCGGGCGACAGACCCCGGGACGCAGACTGGGCAGCGAGGACCAAACAGCGGCGCCTTTGCTGCACAGGATAAGAAGAATAAAATGCCTTTTGAAAATCTCTCGCCCGTCCTTGCGGACGCCCTTGCCGCGCGCGGCTATGAAGGACTCACCCCCGTCCAGACCCACGTCGTCGAAGCCGAAGCTGTCGGCCGCGACCTGCTCGTCTCGGCACAGACCGGATCGGGCAAGACCGTTGCCTTTGGTCTCGCCATGGCCGGCGAATTGCTCGAGGATGGGCGCCTGCCCTTCGCGGCCGCGCCACTGGCGCTGATCATCGCACCGACGCGCGAACTCGCGTTGCAGGTCAGCCGCGAACTGAGCTGGCTCTACGCGAAGGCCGGCGCGCGCATCGCGACCTGCGTCGGCGGCATGGATGCAAGCCGCGAGCGCCGGATGCTCAGCCAGGGCGTGCACATCGTCGTCGGTACCCCCGGCCGCCTGCGCGACCATCTCGAACGCGGCGCTCTCGACCTGGAATCGCTGCGCGTCGCCGTGCTCGACGAGGCCGACGAAATGCTCGACATGGGCTTTCGCGAAGACCTTGAGGAAATCCTCGACGCGACCCCCGAAACGCGCCGCACTTTGCTCTTTTCGGCGACGATCCCCAAGCCGATCGCCCAGCTTGCCAAACATTATCAACGCGACGCGCTGCGCATCTCGACCGTCGGCGAAGATCGCGGCCATGGCGACATCGCCTATCAGGTCGTCACCGTCGCCCCCGCCGATATCGAGGGCGCGGTCGTCAATTTGCTGCGGTTGCACGAGGCCGACACGGCAATGCTGTTCTGCGCCACGCGCGACAATGTCCGCCGCCTCCACGCCAGCCTCCTCGAACGCGGCTTCGCGGCGGTGGCGCTGTCGGGCGAGCACAGCCAGTCCGAACGCAACCACGCGCTGCAGGCACTGCGCGACCGCCGCGCACGCGTCTGCGTCGCGACCGACGTCGCCGCGCGCGGTATCGACCTGCCGAGCCTCAGCCTCGTCATTCACGTTGAAATCCCGCGCGATGCCGAAACGCTTCAGCACCGCTCGGGCCGCACCGGTCGCGCGGGGAAAAAGGGCACCGCCGTGCTCATCGTCCCCTATCCGCGCCGCCGCCGCGTCGACGGTATGCTGCGCGGTGCGAAGATCGACGCTCAATGGATGAACGCGCCGACGGCGACCGACGTGCGCGCGCGCGACAAGGAACGGCTGATCGAGGCGCTGCTCGCGCCGGTCGAACATGAGGCTGATGACATCGAACTCGGCCAGCGCCTGCTCGCGGAGCGCAGCGCAGAAGACATCGCCGCCGCGCTCGTCCGCGCGCACCGCGCGACGATGCCGCCGCCCGAGGATCTGATCGATAACGGCCCGCGCCCGCGCGGCGAGCGCCCCGAACGCGGTGAGCGTCTCGAGCGCGCCGATCGTGGGGCGGACCGCGAACAGTTCGACGACAGCGTCTGGTTCCGGCTCAACATCGGCCGCCGCCAGAACGCCGATCCGCGCTGGATCCTGCCGCTGCTCTGTCGCCGCGGCCATGTGACCAAGCACGAAATCGGCGCGATCCGCATCGGCCCCAACGAAACGCTGTTCAACATCCCGCTCGCGATCGCCGATCGCTTCGCCGAAGCCGTGTCGCGCACCGCGAACAAGGATGGCGAAGACGATAGCGGCGTCGCCATCACCCCGGCGCCCGAAGGCAGCACCTATCCGCCGCGCCGCGACACGCGCCCCCATAAGGGCGGGCGCCGCGACGCTGGCCCGCGCCACGACGGCCCGCGCGGCGACGGTCCGCGCAAACCGCGCGGCCCCGGCGCCCCCGGCGGCGGCACAGACCGTTACAAGCCCAAACCCTACGGCCAGCGCAACCCGCGCAAGACCGGGAAATATTAAGGCGTAGAGCCCTTGCGCCCTCTCCGCCGCCGTCCCAAATCGGGCGAACAGCAGGAGAGGACGTATGGAAGCGGTTGAAGCCTTTATCGAGAAGCAGGGCGGACCCGACGTCATCCAGTGGCGCAGCGTCACGCTGGGCGCCCCCGGCCCGGGCGAGGTGCTGGTCCGCCAGACTGCGGTCGGGCTCAATTATATCGACGCCTATCATCGCGACGGCACCTACCCGGTCGACCTTCCTGGCGGTCTGGGGCTCGAGGCGGCGGGCGAGATCGTGGCGATCGGTGCCGACGTCCACGGGCTGAAGCCCGGCGACCGCGTCGCGACCTTCGGCCCCCGCCGCACGGCCTATGCGACCGCGCGGCTCGTCCCCGCAGCCGCGCTGTTCAAGCTGCCCGCGGCGATCGACGACGAGACCGCGGCCGCCGCGCTGCTCAAGGCCTGCACGGTCGAAGCGCTCGTCGAACGCTGCGCCAAGGTCGAGGCGGGCTGGCCGGTGCTCGTCCACGCCGCCGCCGGCGGTGTTGGCCTGATCCTCGTCCAATGGCTGAAAGCCGTCGGCGCCACCGTGATCGGCACCGTCAGCACCGCAGCCAAGGAACAGGCCGCGCGCGACGCCGGCGCCGACCATGTCATCCGCTACCGGGACGAAGATGTCGCCGCGCACGTCCGCGAAATCACCGACGGCCAAGGCGTTCCCGTCACTTTCGACGGCATCGGCATGGCGACCTGGGCGACCTCGCTCAAGGCCACCGCGCGGCGCGGGCTGATCGTCAGCTACGGCAATGCCGGCGGGCCGGTGACCGGCGTCAATCTCGGCATCCTGGCGCAGCACGGATCGCAGTTCGTCACGCGCCCGACCTTGTTCGACTATTATCTCGATCCCGGCGAACGCGCCGCCGGCGCCGCGCGCGTGTTCGAGATGATCGAAAACGGCGCGGTCGCGATCACCATCGGTCAGCGCTACCCGCTCCGCGATGCGGCTCGCGCACACGAAGATCTGGAAGCGGGACGGACCACGGGATCGACGCTGCTGCTTCCTTGACCCTTCCCCTCCCGCAGGCGGGAGGGGAGCAACTAAGCCTTCAACCGCTCCGCGTGCCAGGCGACATGCTCGGCCATGAAGGTCGAGATGAAATAATAGCTGTGGTCATAGCCCGGCTGCATGCGGATTTCTGCTTTCTGCCCCGCCTTCTCGCACGCCTCGACCAGCAGATGCGTCTTGAGCTGATCTTCGAGGAAGCTGTCCGCCTCTCCCTGATCGACGAGCAGGTCGGCAACGCGCGCGCCGCCTTCGATCAGCGCGCAGGCGTCATAGTGACTCCACGGCTCGCGATCGGCGCCGAGGTAGTTCGACAGCGCCTTTTCGCCCCATGGGCATTGCAGCGGCGCGACGATCGGCGAAAAGGCCGAGACCGAGCGGAAGCGGTCGGGCGTGCGCAGCGCCACGGTCAGCGCGCCATGACCACCCATCGAATGACCGCTGATCCCCTGCCGCGTCATGTCGGCCATCGGGAAATTGCGCAGTACTACCGACGGGAGTTCATCCTCGATATAGGAGCGCATGCGGTAATTCTTTGCCCATGGCGCCTCGGTCGCATCCACATAGAAGCCGGCGCCGAGTCCGAAATCCCATGCGCCTTCGGGGTCGTCGGGCACGCCCTCTCCGCGCGGGCTCGTGTCGGGAGCGATGAAGATGATGCCGTGCTGCGCGCAGGCGGCGCGATATTCGCCCTTTTCCATCACATTGGCATGGGTGCAGGTCAGCCCCGACAGATACCACAGCACCGGCAGCTTCGCGCCCGGCGCATGATCGGGAACGAACACCGCAAAGGTCATGTCGGTGCCGGTGGTGTCGCTGGCATGGCGATAGACGCCCTGCGTGCCGCCATGGCTGCGATTGGTCGATAGCGTTTCGAGGGTCATGGATTGTCCTGCACGGGTATGGAAGCGATCAACGGCTCATGCCCCCAATGACGCAAGAGGTCGAGGATCGTTGCGCCCGCAAGGCCGATGGTTCCGGTGTTGCGCAGCGGATGGACGTTGACGCGCTCCGCAGCCGCAAGCCCGGCATCGAGCACCACCGTGATGCTTCCCGGTGCGGCGTTGATCGCGGCAAGCGGCGTCACCGATCCCGGGGCGATGCCGAGCAGCCGCTGCATGTCGTCGGCCTTGCCGAAGCTCACGCGCTTGCATCCGATCGCGGCGGGCAGCGTTTTCAGGTCGACGCGCGCTTCGCCCGGCACGGTGACGAGCCAGAAGGCCCCGCCCGCGTCCTTCAGGAACAGATTTTTGGTGTGCGCGCCGGGAATCGCGGCATTCACCGTGTCGCTTTCGGCGACGGTGAACACCGCGACATGCTCGTGCGCGATGAAGGGGATGGCGAGCGCATCCAGATCCGCCAGCAATCCCGCCTCACCGCGCATAAGCCCTCAGAAAGTCAGACGACGCGGTGCAGCGCGCACAGCTTGTTGCCCGACGGATCGCGGAGATAAGCGAGGTACAGGCTGCCGAAGCCGCCTTCGCGCACGCCCGGCGGATCTTCGATCGAAGTGCCGCCCGCGGCGACGCCGGCGTCATGCCACGCCTTCGCCTGCTCGGGCCCTTCCATTGCGAAACCGATGGTGCAGCCATTGCCCGCAGTCGCTGGCTGGCCGTCGATCGGTGCCGTCACGAGGAACAGTCCGCCATTGTGCATATAGATGAGGCGCCCCTTGTCGTCGACGATGCCCGGCTTGCCGCCGATCGCCTGAAAGGTCGCGTCATAGAATTTCTTCGATGCGTCGAGGTCGTTCGATCCGACCATATTGTGACTGTACATCGCCCTTGGCTCCTCCTGATTTGGTTGCGAATCGGGACTTATCCTGTTCGCGTGACTAACGGAAGACCACCGTCTTGCGTCCGTCGATCAACACCCGCTGTTCGGCGACCCAGCGCACCGCGCGCGCGAGCACCTGCGCCTCGACATCGCGGCCGATACGGATCAGGTCTTCGATCCCGTCGCGATGATCGACGCGCTCGACCGCCTGCTCGATGATCGGGCCTTCGTCGAGGTCGCTCGTCACGAAATGCGCCGTCGCACCGATCAGCTTCACCCCGCGTTCGTGCGCGCGATGATAGGGCTTGGCCCCCTTGAAGCCGGGCAGGAAACTGTGGTGGATATTGATGCAGCGCCCCGACAGCCGCGCCGACAGATCGGCCGAAAGCACCTGCATATAGCGTGCGAGCACCAGATAATCGGCGCCGCCGTGTGCCATGACGTCCAGCATCGCGGCTTCCTGTTCGGCGCGGTTCGCGTCGCTGACGGGCAGATAGTGGAAGGGCACGCCGTGCCATTCGGTCAGGCGGCGCAAATGTTCGTGGTTGGACACCACGCCGACGATGTCGATCGCCAGATTGCCCGTCGACCAGCGGTGGAGCAGGTCGTTGAGGCAATGGCTGCCCTGCGACACGGCGATCACGAAGCGCGGCTTGGCCCCGGCATCGCTGATCCGCGCCTCCATAGCGAACCGCGCGACGATCGGCGCGAACGCCGCGCGCACCGCGTCCAGCGTCTGCGGAAAGCGCGGCCCCGCGCCGCGAAATTCGACGCGCATGAAAAAGCGCCCCGAATCGAGGTCGGCATATTGCTGGCTGTCGAGGATGAAGCCGTCGGTTTCGGCAAGCAGCCCCGTCACCGCCGCGACGATGCCCACCGCATCGACGCAGCTGAAGGTCAGGACGAAAGCGGCCGGACGTTCGGTCGTCATGTCAGCCCGAAATCTTGTGGAATGCGCACAGCTTGTTGCCCGCCGGATCGCGCAGATAGGCCAGATACAGCACCCGGCCTTCGGTCGCGTTGCGAATGCCCGGCGGATCCTCGGCGCTCGTCCCGCCATTGGCAAGGCCCGCGGCGTGCCACGCATCGACCGCCTCGGGCGAGGCCGCGAGCAGGCCGAGCGTATGGCCGTTTCCGCACGCCGCCGCTTCGCCATTCACCGGCTTGGTGATGACGAGCCGTCCGCCGTCATGCGCGTAGATCAACCGGCCACGCTCATCGACGCGGCCGACGGGGATGCCGAGCGCACCAAGCGCCGCATCGTAAAAGCGCTTGGTCGCCGCAATATCGTTGGCGCCGAGCGTGACATGGCTGAACATGCTGCGCGTCCTTCCGCGTCAATACACGACAACGCTGCGGATGCTTTCCCCCGCATGCATCAGGTCGAACCCCTTGTTGATCTCTTCGAGGCCCATGACATGGGTGATCATCGGGTCGATCTCGATCTTGCCCTGCATATACATGTCGACGATCTTGGGCACGTCGGTGCGGCCCTTGGCGCCGCCGAAGGCCGTGCCGCGCCAGTTGCGGCCGGTGACGAGCTGGAACGGCCGCGTCGCGATCTCCTTGCCCGCCTCGGCGACGCCGATGATGATCGAGGTGCCCCAGCCGCGATGGCAGGCTTCGAGTGCGATCCGCATCACCTCGGTGTTGCCCGTCGCGTCGAAGGTGTAATCGGCGCCGCCGTCGGTCATCGCGACGATCGCCGCGACGACATCCTCGCGGCTCATGCCCTTCGAATTGAGGAAATCGGTCATGCCGAACTTGCGGCCCCATTCTTCGCGATCGGGGTTGATGTCGACACCGATGATCTGGTTCGCACCGGCAAGCCGCGCGCCCTGGATCACGTTGAGCCCGATGCCGCCCAAACCGAAGACGACGACATTGTCGCCGACCTGCACCTTCGCGGTGTTGATCACCGCGCCGACGCCGGTGGTCACACCGCAGCCTATGTAGCAGCTCGACTGGAAGGGCGCGTCCTCGCGGATCTTCGCGACCGCGATTTCGGGCAGCACCGTGAAGTTCGAGAAAGTCGAGCAGCCCATGTAATGGAAGATCGGCTGGCCCTTGTACGAAAAGCGCGTCGTGCCGTCGGGCATCAGCCCCTTGCCCTGCGTGGCGCGGATCGCGGTGCAGAGGTTGGTCTTGCCCGACAGGCAGCTTTTGCACTGGCGGCATTCGGGGGTGTAGAGCGGGATCACATGGTCGCCCGGCTTCACGCTGGTGACGCCCACGCCGACCTCGCGCACCACGCCCGCGCCCTCATGCCCCAGCACGCTCGGGAAGATCCCCTCGCTGTCGAAACCGTCGAGCGTATAGGCGTCGGTGTGGCAGATGCCCGTCGCCATGATCTCGACCAGCACCTCGCCCGCCTTCGGGCCTTCGAGGTCGAGTTCGACAATCTCCAGCGGCTTCTTCGCTTCGAAGGCAACGGCTGCACGGGTCTTCATGGGGCGATCTCCTTTTCGCCCGCCCCAATCAGACAAATGGGGTCGCAATGCAAGATACTCCCGATCCTCCCTGCTGCGAGGCCGTGGGGAGGGGGACCGCCCGAAGGGTGGTGGAGGGGCCGCGACGTCACGCCATTGCCCCTCCGTCAGCGCTTCGCGCTGCCACCTCCCCACCGCGTCGCGGCAGGGAGGATCAGGCCATCAACACTCCACGACGCTGACCGCCAGCCCGCCCTTCGACGTTTCCTTATATTTATCGCGCATATCCCGCCCCGTCTGCAGCATCGTTGCGATCACCGTGTCGAGGCTGACGACGTGCGTGCCGTCGCCGATCATCGCGATGCGGCTGGCGTCGATCGCCTTGATCGCGCCCATCGCGTTGCGCTCGATGCACGGGATCTGCACCAGCCCGCCGATCGGGTCGCAGGTGAGGCCGAGGTTGTGCTCCATGCCGATTTCGGCGGCGTTCTCGACCTGCGCGTTGGTGCCGCCGAGCGCCGCGGTCAGCCCCGCCGCCGCCATCGAACAGGCGACGCCGACCTCGCCCTGGCAGCCGACCTCGGCGCCCGAGATGCTGGCGTTGCGCTTGTACAATGCCCCGACCGCCCCAGCGGCGAGCAGGAAGGTGCGCACCCCCGCCGCGTCGCCGCGATAGCTGCGCCGGTAATAGCGGATCACCGCCGGGATGATCCCCGCCGCGCCATTGGTGGGCGCGGTGACGACCTTGCCGCCCGCGGCATTTTCCTCGTTCACCGCCATCGCCCACAGGTTGATCCAGTCCATCATCGCCATCGGATCGGACAGGTTCGCCTCGTGCCGTTCGCGGATGTCGGCGGCGATCTGCGGCGCGCGGCGCTTGACCTTCAGTCCGCCGGGCAGCGTTCCGGTGCTGCAGCAACCCGCATCGATCGAGCCGTCCATCGCCGCGGCGATCTGGTCGAGCCCGGCCTCGACCTCCTCGACGCTGCGGTGCACCAGCTCGTTGTCGAGCATCATTTCGGCAAAACTCTTGCCCGACGCCGCGCCCATGCTGAGGAGGTCGGCGCCCGAGGTGAAGGCGAAAGGCAGCGCCACCTCGTCCTCGGCGCCGCGGCTGTTGCGCCCCGCCTCCTCCTCGTCGACGACGAAACCGCCGCCGATCGAGAAATACATGCGCTTGGCCAGTATCTCGCCATCGCCGTCACGCGCGGTGAAGCTCAAGGCGTTGCTATGAAAGGGCTGGCGCTGCTTCATCTGGAAATGCAGGTCGCGCGCCGGTTGAAAGCGGACGCGCTGGCGGCCGAGCAGATAAAGAAACCCCTCATTCTCGGCGCGGTCCCAATGCGCCTTGATCGCAGCGAGGCTGGTTTCGGCCGGGATTTCGCCCGCCAGCCCGGCAACCACTGCGGTATCGGCCGCGTGCCCCTTCCCCGTCAGCGCAAGCGAGCCATAGAGATCGGCCTCGACATGCGCCGCCTTGCCGAGCAGGCCGCGTTCGTCGAGCCAGACGGTGAAGCGCCGCGCCGCAACCATCGGTCCGACGGTATGCGAGCTCGATGGCCCGACACCGATTTTGAAAAGTTCGAAGAGGCTGATCGTCATGCCGCGCCTATAGGCGAGGAAATAGTCTTATGACAGAAGCCAATGCCTTGACGTCTAAAGCCGTGTCCCCCCGCGAAGGCGGGGGTCCATCATCCGTGGGCGAAAAATAGCACCGACCGGAGATGGGTCCCCGCCTTCGCGGGGACGCACGGCCTTTTCTTTGACGGGAAATTACGCCGGATAGGTCCAGGCGCCGTCGCGCGCCAGATTCTCGGCGGCGAAATCCCAGTTGAGCAGCTCGTCGACCACCGCGTCGACGTAGGCCGGGCGCAGGTTCTTGCGGTCGATGTAATAGGCATGTTCCCACACGTCGATGACGAGCAGCGGCTTGATCCCCGCGGTCACTTCGGTGCCGGCGTCATGCGTGTCGGTGACCGACAGCTTGCCGTCCTTGGCGACCAGCCACGCCCAGCCCGAGGCGAAATGGTTGACCGCCGTGTCCTTCAGCTTCTTCTTGAGATCGTCCAGCGACCCGAAGTCGCGGTCGATCGCGGCGGCGAGATCCCCCGACGGGGTGGTCTTGGTCGGTGACAGGCAGTTCCAGTAGAAAGCGTGGTTCCACGACTGGGCGCTGTTGTTGAACAGCCCCTTGTTGCCCGACCCTTCGGCATGGTGGATGATTTCTTCCAGGCTCTTGCCGGCGAGGTCGGTGCCTTCGATCGCGGCATTGGTCTTGTCGACATAGGCCTTGTGATGCTTGCCATGATGCGTCGCGAGCGTGTCGGCCGAAATATGCGGCGCCAGCGCGTCCTCGGCATATGGCAGCGGCGGAAAAGCGATTGTCATGGCAGTCTCCTTTTTTGGTGTTCGGGGGTGTAACTCGGTATGTTTGACGCGAGTTGCAACCCCGTGACGACGAATTCTGGCGTTATTTTTACGTCACCATGCTGCGCAGCGTCGCGATCCGGTCGGCTTCCTCCGCCGGCTTGTCGCGCCGGATGCGCGCGATGCGCGGGAAACGCATCGCCAGCCCCGATTTGTGCCGCTTCGATGCGTGGATCGAATCGAAGGCAACTTCGAGCACCAGCGTCTTTTCGACCTCGCGCACCGGGCCGAAGCGATCGACCGTGTTGTCGCGCACGAACTTGTCGAGCCACTTCAGCTCCGCGTCGGTGAAGCCCGAATAGGCCTTGCCCACCGGCAGCAATTCGCCCGCCTCGGTCCAGCAGCCGAAGGTATAATCCGAATAGAAGCTGGCGCGGCGCCCGTTCCCGCGCTGCGCATACATCATCACGCAATCGGCGGTCAGCGGGTCGCGTTTCCATTTGTACCACAGCCCCGCCCGCCGCCCGGCGACATAGGGGGCATCGCGCCGCTTGAGCATCACGCCTTCGATCGCGGCGTCGCGCGCGCCGGCGCGCAGATCGGCGAGTGCACTGAAATCTTCGGCCGCGATGAGCGGCGACAGGTCGAAATGGCTGGCGGCCAGCCGCGGCACGAACGCCTCCAACTGGCGTCGTCGCTCGGTCCACGGCAGCCCGCGCAGATCGTCGCCGGCAACGGCGAGCAGGTCATAGACGCGCACGAAGGCTGGATAATCGGCGAGCATCTTTTTCGACACGGTCTTGCGCCCGAGCCGCTGCTGCAGCGCGTTGAAGCTCGCCGCCCCTCCCTGTGTTTCTGGCCCGCCCTGCACCTCGCCGCGCACGAGCAATTCGCCGTCGATCACCGCCTCCTGATCGAAGGCCGCGACCAGTTCGGGGAACGCCCCGCTGATCTCCTCGCCGCCGCGGCTGTAAATACGCGTCTCGCCGGCGGCACGCACGATCTGGACGCGGATGCCGTCCCATTTCCATTCGGCGGCGAAGTCGGCAAGGTCGATAGCCTCTTGCTCAAGCGGGTGCGCCAGCATGAAGGGCCGAAAGAAGGCGACGTCCGCAAGGTCGGGGCGCGGCGCCCGTCCCTCACCCCAGGCGAACAGCGGCGCATAGGGCGGCGGGATCGCGTGCCACAGCTCCTCGACATCGTCGACCGGCACGCCGAACGCCTGTGCAAACGCCTGTTTCGCCAGCCGCGCCGACACCCCGACGCGCATCCCGCCCAAAGCCAGTTTGAGCAGCGCATAACGCCCGTCGGCGTCGAGCCGGTCGAGCAATGCGGCGACGATCGCGGGCGCATCGCTGCGGCTGGCGGCGGCCAGCGCGTCGACGGCTTCGGAGACCGAGAGTGAAGATTGCGCAGTGTCCGAATCCCGCATCCCCGAGCGAAGCCGAGGGGCCATGCCGAGCGAAGTCGAGGCCGCAACGCCCGATATTCTCGCTGCGCTCGAAAGAGCCCCTCGGCTTCGCTCGGGGATGCGGATTGTTTCTGTCCGGTTGTCTGAATCAGGCCATAACAGCGCCGCCGTCTCCGCCGTATCGCCGACGAAATGCCGCGACAGCCGGAACAGCTCTTCATCCAGGCGCGTCGCGAGCAGCGTCCGCACCGTCCCCGCCTTCACCGCCGGAAAGTCGAGCGCCTCGGTCAACGCCGCAAGCGCCCAGCCGCGATCGGGATCGGGCGTATGCTTCAGATAATCGACGATCAGCGCCAGCTTGCTGTTGCGCGAGCGCGTGTAGATCAGCCGGTCGATCAGGGCGGCGAAGCGCTTCACGCCTCCTCCTCCAGGTCGCGGCCGACGAGGTGCAGCGCGCGCGCCTTGCGCTGGGTGAGTTCGCACCAGCGCAAGAGGCCGTCCTCGCTGCCGTGGGTGATCCAGCTCTCCTTGGGGTTCACTTCGGCGATCGTCGCGGTCAGTTCGTCCCAGTCGGCATGGTCGGAGATGACGAGCGGCAGTTCGACCATCCGTTGCCGCGCGCGCTGGCGTACCCGCATCCAGCCCGACGCCATCGCGGTGACGGGATCGGGGAGCCGCCGCGACCAGCGGTCGTTGAGCGCGGACGGCGGGGCAATGACGATCTGCCCCGCCATCGCCGCCTTGTCGGTTTCGGATACCAGCCGCAATTCGCCCAGATCGACGCCGTGCGCAGCATAGAGCGCGCACATCCGTTCGAGCGCGCCGTGAATATAGATCGGCGCATTCCAGCCCGCGCCGCGAAGTTCGGCGATCACCCGCTGCGCCTTGCCGAGCGCATAGGCGCCGACGAGTATCGCGCGGTCGGGCTCGGCACGCACCGCGCCGATCAGCTTGGCGATCTCGTCCCCAGTCGGCGGGTGCCGGAACACCGGCAGGCCAAAGGTCGCCTCCGTCACGAAAATATCGCACGGCACCACCTCGAACGGTGCGCAGGTCGGGTCGGCCCGGCGCTTGTAATCGCCGGTGACGACGATCCGCTCGCCGCGATACTCCATCAATATCTGCGCGCTGCCGAGCACATGGCCGGCGGGATGGAAGCTGAACCGCACCCCGCCGCGCTCGAACCCGTCGCCATAGGCAAAGGCCTGATTATGGCTCGCCTCGGCATCGACGCCATAGCGCAGGGCCATGATCGCGAGCGTCTCCGGCGTCGCGAAGACCGCTCCATGCCCGCTGCGCGCATGATCGGCGTGGCCGTGGGTGACCGCAGCGCGCGCAACGGGGCGCGACGGATCGATCCACAAGTCGGCGGGCTTCACATAGATGCCGCTCGGGTGCGGCTCGATCCAGCTAGCGCCGGGCATCAGGCGGCCAGCTTTCGCGCGCGGATCAGGTCGGCGACGAACATGTCGCGCTCCTTGGCCGCGCGTTCGCGGTCGGGCAGGCGGAGCAGGAACGACGGATGGACCGTCGCGATCAGCTTCGACCCGCCCTCCAATTCATGCACCGACCCGCGCATCGACGCGATCGTCGCGCTTCGCCCCGTCACCCCGCGCAGGGCGCTGCCGCCCAGCGTCACGATCACGTCGGGCCGGACCAGCGCGCGCTCCTTGTCGAGCCACCAGCGGCACAGGTCGATCTCGGCAGCCGTCGGATTCTGGTGCAGCCTTCGCTTGCCGCGCGGTTCGAATTTGAAATGCTTGACCGCGTTGGTCAGAAACAGCCGCCGTCGGTCCATGCCCGCTTCGTCGAGCGCTTCGTTCAGCACTTGCCCTGCCGGGCCGACGAAGGGCCGTCCCTGCAAATCCTCCTGATCGCCGGGCTGTTCGCCGACCAGCATGATCCGCGCCGTCGCCGGTCCCTCGCCCGCGACCGCCTGCGTCGCGTCGCAATAGAGCGGACAGCGCGTGCAGCGATCGAGCGCGCGCGCGATCGCGTCGAGCGTATCAAGGGCTTCGGTCGAGGCGTCGTCGTCGGTCACGCGTTTGCGCCATTTCTCCGTTCGCGCATTCGCAGCCGAAACGGCCACCGCGCGCATCCGTTCCACGCGCGCCTCGGCGCCTGCCAGCAACCGCGCAATATCCTGCGCCTCGGGCAGGTTGTGCCAATATTTTTTCGGCATTTCGGCGCGCATCGCGGCGATATTGACGCGCGCGGGGTTGAAAATCGCGCCATAATAGGTGCGCCACTGATCCTCGACCACATCGCTCTCCGGCACTTCGTCCCGCGTCCCGCCGGGGCCGTAACGCAGCGCCTCGTCCTCCCAGATCGCACGCGCGTCGGGGGTTACGATCGCCCAGTCCATGCCGGTGAAGCGACGCTGGAAAAAGGGGGCGGTCAGCCGCAGGATGCGGTGCGCGGGCTCGAACCACGCGGCGAAGCGCTCGCGCTCGCCATCCTCGCCCAGCCGCCGGAACCGCACGAAGGCGTGCATCTTGTGCACATCGCGGCGGATCGCCTTGTCGGCCTTCATCAGCCAGTCGACATCGACGTCGGTGCGCCGTTCAAGCAGCCGACGGTCTTGCAACGCGCGCCAAAGGACGCGGTAAAGACGTGCGGGCACCGCGGCATCGCGGTAACAGATCACCCGCTCGGCGATCGCAACCAGCTCGCGCGGCAGGCTGAGCGCGCCGGACGGCGGCAGCACCGCTGCCGCCTCGCCGAACAGCGATGCGCCCTCGCCGCCGCCGCGCCAGCTGATGTCCTCGGGCGCAATCCCGTCCGCCAACAGGCTGCGCGCGGCGCGGCGCCATTCGCCGAAATCGCCGGGCGTTTCGAGGACGACCTCCCTCACAGCGCCAGCGTCAGTTGTTCCGCGGGCGGCGCGAAGCGGGCGCGCAGGTCGGCACTGTCGGTGAGCTTGCCCGGCCGCCAGTCGGGTGTGACGATGAAGGGCAGCAGCTTTTTGACCGACGCCGTCAGCTTGGCGAGGTCGCCGAGCCGCACCTTGCCCAGCCGCCGCGCCGCCACGATGCGGTCGACCGCGCGCGTGCCAAGACCGGGCACGCGGAGCAGCAGTTCGCGCGGCGCCCGGTTGATGTCGACGGGAAAGCTCTCGCGCCGCTGGAGCGCCCACGCAAGCTTGGGATCGATCGCCAGGTCGAGCATACCGCCGCGCCCGCCCGCCATGATTTCGGCGCGCTCGAAGCCATAGAAGCGCAGCAGCCAGTCGGCCTGATACAGGCGGTGCTCACGCATCAGCGGCGGCCGCACCGGGGGCAGGTCGCTGCTCGCGTCGGGAATGGGGCTATAGGCCGAATAATAGACGCGGCGCAGCCTATAGCCCGAATAAAGGTTGGTCGCCGCGTGCAGAATGTCATCGTCGCGCGCGCCGTCGGCGCCGACGATCATCTGCGTCGATTGCCCGGCAGGCGCAAAGCGCGGCGGCGGTGCCTTGCCGATCAGCCGTCCCTTCGCGGCGTCGAGGACGTCGGCCTCGCGCGTGCGCACCGATGCCATCGTCTTGCGGATGACGCCGGGCTTCTTTTCGGGCGCAAAGCTCGCCAGTCCTGCCTCGGTCGGCAGTTCGACATTGGTCGACAGCCGGTCGGCATAGATGCCGGCAAGCGCGATCAGCGCGGGATCGGCGCCCGCGATCGTCTTCAAATGGATATAGCCCTGAAAGCGATGCTCCTCGCGCAGCAGCCGCGCGACCTCGACCAGCTGCTCCATTGTATAGTCTTCGGACCGGATGATCCCCGACGACAGGAACAGCCCCTCGATATAGTTGCGCTTGTAGAAATCGAGTGTCAGCCGCACGACCTCCTGCGGATCGAAACGCGCGCGCGCGACATTGCTCGACGCCCGGTTGATGCAGAAGCGGCAGTCATAAACGCAGAAATTGGTCAGCAGTATCTTGAGCAGCGAAATGCAACGGCCGTCCGGCGCGTAGCTGTGGCATATGCCCATGCCTTCGGTCGAACCGATGCCCTTGGTCGCGGTCGAATCGCGCCGCACCGTTCCCGAGGAGGCGCAGGAGGCATCATATTTCGCCGCATCGGCGAGGATCGCGAGCTTTTGCAGAATCGATTTTCCCGACATGCCACCCGTTTAACACGAGAACATTTTAGGAACAAATCGCCTCGTCGCGTTTCAGGCTTCGCGCCATTTGGCGGGCAGCGATATCTCGACGCGCAGGCCCTCGGGGTTCCAGTGCCGCGTAATCGTGCCCCCCAGATTGTTCCGGACGCTGCGCTCCATCAGCAGCGTGCCAAAGCTGGTGCGATCGGGCGGACCGATCGGCGCATCGCCGCCGCTTTCGGTCCAGTCGAGCCGGAACAGGCGCGGCTCGCTGCCTTCGGGGTCCTGGCTCCAGCTGACATCGACCTGCCCGCGCGCGCCGGTCAACGCGCCATGCTTGACCGCATTGGTTGCCAGTTCGTTGAACAGCAGCGCCATCGCCACCAGCGCATTTTCGGGCAGCAGCAGGTCGGGGCCCGACCAGCGCACGCGCGGAAAGGCGGCTTCGACCTCGCGCATCAGCGCGTGTATCGATCCGGTCATGAAATTTGCGCCGAGCAGGACGTTCTGCGCACGGTTAAGCGCGTCGAGCCGGCTGCTGATCCGCTCGACATAATCGTCGACATCGCGCGCCGAATTTTTGGTGAGCGAAATGATCGCGCCGACCGTTGCAAACAGGTTGCGCATCCGGTGGTGCAGCTCGCGCATCAACAGCGTCGCATTTTCCTGGCGGCTCTTCTGTTCGGTGATGTCGGCGCTGATCCCGGTCAGAATGGCATCGTCGCGGCGCACATCCCAGTCCCCGCGCGCCGCGATCCAGCGCACACCGCGTTCGGGATGGTCGATGCGGTACTCCATCGAATACGGCGCGCCGCTGTCGACAGAGGCATAGAGCACGCGGCGCACCGCGTCGCGATCCTCGGGATGGACGCGCGCGAAAAACCCCTCGCCGGTCCTCAATGCGGTTTCGAAATCGGCGCCCCATAGCTCGGTGGTGGCGCCGCGCCATTTGAGCTCGTCGGTGCGCGCGTCGAACTGCCAGGTCGCAATGCACGAAAAGTCGAGCGCGCGTTCCAGCATGTGCCGCGCCTCGTCGCGCTCCATCACGGTGCGCCGCAGGTCGGCCTCGGCCATGATGATCGCCGCCAGATCCTCGAGCCGTTCGCGCTCGCGGTCCGCAAAATCGGCGCGCGGCCGCCGGTCGATGATGCACAAAGTCCCCAGCACCGCGCCATTATAGGCGCGTAGCGGCACGCCGGCGTAAAAGCGGATCAGCGGTTCGCCGGTGACCAGCGGATTGCCGCGAAAACGGCTGTCCTCCAGCGTATCGGCGACGATCATCGCCTGCTCGCTGGTCACGACATATTGGCAAAAGCTGATCTCGCGCGGCGTTTCGGGCACATCGAGGCCGTAGGAGGATTTGAACCATTGCCGGCAATCGTCGACCAGCGAAACAAGTGCGATCGGCGCCTCGAACAAATCCGCTGCAAGTTTGGTGACACGGTCGAACGCCGGTTCGGGGGCGGTATCCAATATCCGGTATTCGCGAAGCGTCTCGAGCCGGCGGCGTTCGTGCTCGCGCATCTCCCTCGAACCCCCTTCGTCGCCCCCGTCGGCCAAAGCCCGCCCTCCGTCTTTTCCCGCCGCGCTCTTCTCCGAAGCGCCCTCGCTCGATGCCGTCGCATCGATTGCCGTGGTGGGGCGCTGTGCCATGAATCTGGTCCCTGCAAAAGCTTGTGAATGAGCGCGCAAGAAAAAGGCCATCTTTCTGCTACTTACGCGGCGATCCGGTAGCGTCCCGGCAGACTCTACGCATCAGGCGCGTGGTGGTTGCAGAAAATGGGGGGCTTTTTTGCGTCAATCCGGGAACCCGCCCCCGCGGGGCGCGTATGATCGGTTCAAAGAGGGAGGTTCCTGCATGAGCTTGGGCGAAGAAATCCGTGGCCATCTGCCGTTCCTGCGCCGCTATGCGCGCGCGCTCACGGGCAGTCAGCAACATGGCGACAATTTCGTCCACACCACGCTGGAAGTCATTGTCGCGGCGCCCCAGGAATTTCGCACCTGTCCCGATACGCGTATCGACCTCTACCGCAGTTTCCACCGCATCTGGGAAAGCGCCTATATCGACGACGGCGAAGGCAGCGACGCCGAACTCGACCCGGTGCTGCGCGCCGCGAACGACCGGTTGCGCCGGATCACCCCTCTCGGCCGTCAGATCCTCCTGCTGACCGCGCTCGAAGGCTTCTCGGCCGACGAGGCCGCGGCGATCACCGGCACCGACATCCCCACCGTCGAAACGCTGCTCGCCGAAGCGGTCGGCGATCTCGACCGCGAATCGCGCACCTCGGTCCTGATTATCGAGGACGAGCCGCTGATCGCGATGGAGCTGGAACAGATCGTCCGCGAACTCGGCCACGAGGTTGCCGGGATCGCGACGACGCACGACGATGCGGTTGCGGCGTTCGAACGCACCGAGGCCGGCCTCGTCCTCGCCGACATCCAGCTTGCCGACGGATCGTCGGGGATCGACGCGGTACAGGATATTTTGGCGATCGCCCCCGTCCCGGCGATCTTCATCACCGCCTTTCCCGAACGGCTGCTCACCGGCAACCGGGTCGAGCCGACCTTCCTGATCTCCAAGCCCTTCCGCCAGAACATGGTCCGCGCCGCGATCAGCCAGAGCCTTCTCTTCACCCCCCAGCTCGCGGCATAGGGCTTCGCTGGCCACCGGGGCGCTCACCCCGATACGGAGCGAGTGACCGGACACGACAGCTAGCGGTCGTCGGCCAGCTTTTCTTCCATCGTCATCCCGGCGAAGGCCGGGATCTCATACTATCATGGTAACGCACCGGCGAGATCCC
>NZ_AOUN01000023.1:0-32315 GCF_000371385.1 Sphingopyxis sp. MC1 | reverse complement strand
TCCGCAATCGGTCGCTAGCCGACGAATCTCTTTTCCCGTTTGTGTCGAGCGAAGTCGAGACACCCATCTCGATAGCCCGACGCCGAGGGGCATCTCGACGTCGCTCGATGCGAACGGGGCGGGATAGGCCCAAACAACCGCAACCGCTCGCTTCCAGCCCTGTCCCACCGCATAGCAACGCGGCTTTCTCCCAAAGAAAAAGGCCCGCGTCCGAAGACGCGGGCCCATCGCCCTTTTGGGAGTGGCGGGTGCTTCAGAAGGGCACCCAGCTCTGTTTTTTGCGGAATTTCATATAGCCGATATTGGCGCCGAGCCGCGCGCCGACGCCGACGCGGATCGGGATGAGGACTACGTCGCCGCGGCGCAGATAGCTCGCGTTGAAGCCGCCGACGAGATAGGCGGCGCCTTCGCCCGCCGGATAGCGTTTGTAGAGATCCTCGCTGTCGAACAGATTGTAGACCAGCACGAAAGTGTTGCCGGCATTGGCGCCCGCGTCGAAGCCGATCGAGGGGCCGGTCCAGTAGACGGGGCGTTCGCCCTCGATCTTGTGGTACAGCGTGCCCGATCCGTAGCGCAGCCCGATGCCAAGCGCGCCGCCGGCTTCGCGGCCGACGATATAGGCGTTGGGTTCGCCCTGCTTCTTCAGAATATCCTCGATGAGGCCGGCGAGGCCCTGCGCACCCTTGCCGAAGACGCCTTCGGCAGCGCCGATCAGATCGTCTTCCTTGTAGGTTGTGGTGTCGTCGGCGGCCGCCGTCCCGGTTGCAGGCGCAGCGGTGGTCGTGCCCGTATCGGGCGAGGTGACCGAATATTGCTCGGCGCCCGTGGCAAGGTCGCTGTCGAGCGACGGGTCGCTCGTCGTCGTGGCCGGCGGGGGAGACGGCGGGGGCGCCGGATTGTTGAGGTCGGAATCGATCGCCGTATTGGGATCGACCGATGTCATCTGCGCGTGCGCCGCCGGCCCGGCGAGCATCAGCCCGATCGAGGCGACCGCCGCAACGGCAATATTGGTAAGCGCATTCCGCATATATTCCCCCAAAAATCGGCGGCTTCGGGCGCCGCAAGCCGGGTTAACCATGACTCATCCTGTCGGCGCGGCAATGAACGGGCGATGACTTGAGTCGATTTTGCGCCGGACCGAATCATTTCGACCGACCAATAGGGGAATAAGTGACAAAAAGGCCAATGTTAGGCGTTGCGGGGCGTGATCGGTCTGGCTATAGCGCCCGCTCAGGCCAACCTGCCGTTCGCGCGGCAGACCATGCGGAGACGTGGGTGAGTGGCTGAAACCAACGCTTTGCTAAAGCGTCGTACGGGGAACCGTACCGAGGGTTCGAATCCCTCCGTCTCCGCCACTTTGGAACCCCTCTGGGCACGCCAGCCACCGCCGATTGCCGCACTTGGCCAGCAATAAGCGTCCTTAGCAGCTCCGTCTTCGATCCCATGATGCGAATTGCGTCGTCGGCGACCTCGACACGCTGCGCCAGCGAGCGCAGATGATCCCGCCGATAGCCGCCCTCGCTGCCCCGGATGCGCTCGCGTGCGCGACGCGCAAATCCCCGGATCATGGTCGGGGTAATGGCGCTGTGGCCGGGGCTGTCGAGCAAGGCTTGCGCCCGGTCGGCGTCGGCCCTGGCCTGATCGCGGATGACCTTGAGGCCGGCGATGCGCTCCTTGAGCGCCGGGTCGTCAAGATCGGCGACGCCCGCCTCGATGGCGTCGTAGAGGCGCTTGAGGCGCAATTCCGATTCGGTCGCGCGCCGCTCCAGTTCGGCGATGTGCTGCCGGCGACGCTCGGCCTGATCGTCGCGACGGCCGAGCACGGTGCCAAGCAAGTCCTCCAGCCGGTCGGCATCAAGCAAGCGTTCCTCGATATGCCCGACCACCATGCGGTCGAGCTTATCCATCGGGATCGCGCGGCCCTTGCAGCCGGTTTCGCCCTGCCGGGCCTTGATCGAGCACGCATAGTAGCGATAGCGCCCGCCCTTGCCGGTGCGGATCGTCATAGCGCCTCCGCAATTGCCACAATAGCAGATGCCGGTTAGCAGCGTCGGCCCGATCACGACGCGCGCCGGCAACTCGGTCTTGGGATTGCGGGCCTGCAAGAGCTTCTGCACCGCGTCGAACGTCTCCCGCTCGATAAGCGCCGGCACCTGAACGGTGATGACCTCATCCTCGGGCTTCACCTCTCCCTTGTTGGAACGGCGATTGAACCGATGCTCGCCAATATAGGTGCGCCGGGTCAGGATGCGGTGAACCTGACCGATACCCCAGCGCCCGCCGTCGCGCGTGAAGATGCCCTTGCCATTGAGATATTTGACGATGGCCTTCACGCCCATCTGGCCGGATGAACCTTCACCCTCCAGCGCAAGGCGATAGATGAGCCGGATCGTCTCGGCGTGCAGCGGGTCGATTTCCAGCTTCTTCTTGACCTTCGCGCCGCGCTGCTCGGCCGCGACGACGCGGTAGCCGATGGGCGGCAGCGAGCCGTTCCAGAAGCCTTGCCGGGCGTTCTCCTTCAAGGCGCGCAGGACGTGCTTGGCGTTCTCCTTGGACTGGTATTCGTCGAATAGCGACATGATCCGCCGCATCATGTCGTGGATCGGATCATCGCCAAGCTCCTGCGTGATCGAAACCAGCTTCACGCCGTTCTTCGCCAGCTTGCGGTAATAGAACTCCATTTCAAATTCGTCGCGGAAGAAGCGTGAGAAGCTGTGAACCACGACGACATCGAACGATGCCGGCTTGGCGGTGGCAGCCTCTATCATCCGCTGGAACTCCGGGCGGCGGTCGTTGGTCGCGCTGTTGCCCGGCTCCACGAATGTTTCGACAAGCTGATAGCCCCGCGCCTCGCAATAGGCTTCGCCCTGGCGCTTCTGGTCGGGGATCGACACGTCATGCTCGGCCTGCCGAGTGGTGGAGACGCGCAGATAGAGGGCGGCGCGCAGCGTGACGTTGGGATTGTGGACGGTGGGACTATGGACGTTCATTGCCGGCCTCCTGCCGCCTTGCGCGGCCCTGCGCGCTCGGTCAGCGGCAAGTCTAGTTCTACTCGGTCGTGGATGACCCTGGGCGTGAGCTTGCGGCCTTCGCCCTTCTCCATGCGGACAAGGCCGTAACTGGCCATCCGTTTCAGAGTGCGGGACAGGTTGGACTTGGCCCGGCCGGTGATCTCGGCCAGTTCCTCCAGCGAACCCGGCGCTTGCTGGTCGATGACGCGCAGCAATTCGCGATTGCCCGCCGACAGCACCTTGGCGAAGGATTCCATTGATGTGAACCACACCTTCGGATCGCCGGGCGCGGGCTTTTCCTCGCCCTTGGCAATCCGCATGGTGCGGGCCTTCATTTCTTCGTAGCCGGCAATCCCGACTTTCAATGTGGTCATGTTACGCCTCGCTCCTTCAACACCGCGTCCACCGCCTGCCAGAAGTCGGCCAGCAGCGTGGCCGCATCCTCGTAGGCGTAGGGCTTCACGGTCTGGAGGCGGTGCCGATGGTCCATCGGATCGCCGCGCCTGCCTCGGCCGACTGGATGGGCGTTGTCGAAGCCGACCAACCGTTCGCCCGAAGGCCCGTGAAGCGTGAGCGAGTAATCGAGGCCGTGCGGCTTCTCCGGCGATGCCGGAACGCGGGTGACGATGAACTTCACCCAATGGCCGCCCTCGGGATCGACAACGAGCACCTGGCCGTCGAGGTCCAGAAGCGTGTCGAGGTTCGGATCACGATCCTCGCTCATGGCTTTTTGTTATCAGATGAGGATAACTTTGTCAATCCTGCCAGGGGTGGAAGTGGGCCGAACATCTCGTCGAAGACATCGGCAAACCATCGCTCGAATACCTGAATCTCTGCCTCGGTGATCGGCACTTTCTCCGGCCAGTCGTCGATGACGGGCAGCTTCTCCACGTCGAAGGCATCGGGCGGGCTTCCGCGCGGCGGGCTGATGCGCGGCGCGGGATCGTCGTCATAGTCGTAAAGGTCATCGGGAAGCGTCTGCGGAGCCGGCTGTCGTGGGCGGCCCCTTTGGGTATGGCGGCGTCTCGCGCACATGGAATCCTCCGTGGTTCGTTGCTGGATTCCGGGTGGCTGGAAGCCCCGGAATTAGGCGAAGCATGGAGGGGGATCGGCGGCCTGTAGCGTGCCGCATTTGCGCTCACGCGCTGGCGGCACCCCTGCTGTCGGGTGCCGCCAACTAGGTTAGCCGGCCGCGCGGCGGGCCTTCTGAAACTCTCGATCCGTGGCGAGGAAGCGTTCCAGCATCGGCACAATTAGCTTTTCCGGCTCTATCGGCGGCTGTCCTGCCCCTGCCAACAAGCGTCCATAAAGTTGCAAATCTCGAAAGAGTGTCGCGGGCAATTCGCGTGACACCTTAACGGGCTTGTCGTCGGGCAACGTGCCGAGTTTCAGCTTGCTCATGGTCAACCTCTGTATGGTTCGAGCACAAGGTCGCGGGTGACGATCACGCGGACGGGGAAGCCCGGCCTGATCGTGAGCGTCGGCGCAACCTGCAACTGGCGGCGGATGATCTGCTGGCCGGCGTCGTTGATGGTGTCCTGCGCCCCGTCGCGGATGGCGCGCACAAGGCGGTCCTCGTCGCTGACGGCCAGCTCCGTGCCGACCGCAAGTAACGTCGAAAGGCCGGCGGCCTTCGCCAAATCCCACCAATGATAATCGACGCCATCCTCAAGACCGGCGTAGCCCTGGCTATCCGCGCCCGGCTGGCGCTCCAGAACGATAGAGCGGCCATTGGGGAGGATCAGCCGATTCCAGACGAGCAGCACACGGCGCTGGCCGAACTGAACGCTATTGTCATACTGCCCGATGATCCGCGTCCCCTGCGGGATCAGGAGCAGGCTGCCGGTCGGGCTGTCATAGATGTGCTGCGTCACCTGGGCGGTGATCTGGCCCGGAAGATCGGAACGGATGCCGGTAATGAGCGCAGCCGGGATCACGGCCCCGGCCTGGAGCACGAAGGGCGAGGCTGGAGCCATGACGCGATCCGACGACGTGGTGCGGCGATCGACGGGTGCATTGAGGAACGCAAGCTGCTTGTCCCGCGCGGTCTGCTGGCCGGGTTGCCCTGTCAGGCCGGCAAGGTCGAGGCCGGGAAGTCCCGGCGTGGTCGCGCCGCCCGGCGTTGCGGCCGGGCTGCCGGTGCGGGCCTCGGTCTGGAAGAACACGCGGCTGACGCGCGCGGCTTCTTCCTCGGCAAGCCGGCGTTCCTCGGCGCGATCCACGGGCGGCGTGGTGATCGTCGGCGGCACGACGGGCTGGCCCCTGTTCTGCGCATCCAAGATGGGTCTGCCGAGGTCGCCCGGCAGCGGCGGCCCCAGGACCGGGCCGGTATAGTCGCGCGGCAGGCCGGCAAGCCCATCGGCAGGCTGGCGGTTGTTGGTGGAAAACAGTTCTTCGCCGCCCGTGCCGCCGTCGCGGGTCTGGAGCGCGTAGATCAGCGCGCCGCCGACGCCGACCAGCGCGACGGCCGCCACGCTGGCGAGCACCTTGCGGGACAGGCGGGTGACGCGCGGGGCTTCCGCGCGAAGCCGCATCGGCGTGGCGGTATTGGTGTCATTCTCACTCATGACGATGGCCTCCCGTCTGTGCGGACAATCCTGACGGTCTGTTGGCGGTCGCCGCTGCCAAGGCGCAGCTCGGCCGCGCCGAACAGGCGGTCCACGATCAGGATGTGTTGATGGATGCGGCTGTTGACGATCTGCGCCTCGCCGTCCGCGCCGAGCACGAAGATCGGCGGCATTTCGCCTTGAACGATGCCGCGCGGAAACTCGACATAGACGCGCCTGCCGTCGTCATAGACGGCGACGGGCTTCCAAGCTGGATTGTCGCCTGTCAGTCCATAGCGATAGTTGCGCGCGGCGGCGGCCGGGATGACCGGCGTGGCCGGCACCGCCTGCCGCTGCCCGGCCGGCTGCTGCGGATAGGCCCAAGCGACGGCGGGCATATAGGGCTTCTCGCCCGAGCGCAGCTCGAGCATGTAAACGCGCCGGTCGGTCGTCACGACAAGGTTCGTGGTGATGTCCGGCCGGCTTGGCTTCACGAGGATATGGACTCGGCGCGTGACGCCCGAACCGGATTCCGTATCGCCGATAATCCAGCGTGCCGTGTCGCCGGCCGCTATCGGCCCTGCGCCGGTCAGGCTTTCGCCTGGCTCCAGGGCGATGTTCGTGATCTGGCCCGGCGCGGCATAGACCTGATAGAGCGCGCCGTCGCTCCACGGGTAAATCTGGATGGAGTTGTAATAGCCCTCGCGGCGCGGCTGCACGCGGGCGGCGGCATTGGCGTTCTCGACGCGCGCGGTCGGTGTGCCGGCGGCGGTGCCGCCGCGTGCGACGGTCCAGGCGGGCGGGATATGGATCGGCCGCGGCCGGTCGTCGGTGACGGCCGCGGGGACGGCCGGCAACGGCGGCACGCTCGCATCGTAGCTGATCTGCGGCGGTTTGTAGGTCGCGCAGCCGGCAAGCATGGTTGCGGAAAGCAGGACGGCGGGAATCGCCGGGGTGCGGATGATCGTCCTCATTGGCTCATCTCCCGCGACCACGAAATTGCATTGACGTAGATTCCCAACGGATTGGCGCGCAGCCGTTCGGTATCGCGCGGCGGCTGGATTGCGATGGTCAGGATCGCGGTCCATCGCTCGGTTGTTGAAAGCTGGCCGGATTCGTAGTGGCGTTCGGTCCAAGCGACGCGGAAGCTATCCGGCGAGGCGCGGATGACGCTCGACACCTCGACCGCGACTTGTTGCTTTCCGACCTTGGTGAAGGGGTCGTTGGCGCGCGCATAGTCGTTGAGCGCCGCCGCGCCCCTGTCAGTCGTCCACTCGTATGCGCGTAGCCAGTTCTGGCGGACGATGATGGGATCGGCGGGGATACTCCTGACCTGTTCGATAAAGCGCCCCAGGTGCCATGCCACTTGCGGATCGGTCGGGCGATAGTCGGCCGTGGCCGGCGCGACGGCCTGCGCCTGGCCGAGCCGATCAACTTGGACTACCCAGGGCACGACGGTCCCACGCGCCGATTGCCAGACAAGCGCGGCGGCGAAGCCGGCCGAAAGGATCAAGCTGCCGAACGCCATGTAGCGCCAGTTCTTCGCCTGCACGCGGGCCGAGCCAATGCGCTCGTCCCAAACCTGCGCGGCGCGCTGATAGGGCGTTTCGGGTTGCGGGGTCTTGCCGTAATGCACGGCGGGTCTTTTGAAGATGCTCATGTGCGGTCGCTTTCAGAGAGGTTGACGGAAGAACCAGAGGCGTGGCTGTCGCCAGAGCGGACAGCGTGCGCGGCCGTCTGGACGGCATGGCCCGTGTGGCCGGATTGGCGCATCCGCTGCGCCCAGCCGGGCGATGTGCCAGCGGTCGGCGCGGATGCGGACGTGCTGCCAGTCGATCCCATGGAGGATGTGCCGCCGGTCGCGCCGAACCCGGCTTTCACGCCATCGGAAAAGCTGGATTTGACGCTTGCCGCCGCCCGGCGCAGCGGCGATGTGGCTGTGCTACCTGCCGCTCGCGCGATGCCGCCCAGGCCGGATGCGACGCCCGCCGCACCGGACTGGCCGAGCGAGCCAAGGCTATAAGCGGCGGATGCTGCGCCGGCTGCCGTCGCGCCTCCGCGCACGGCGGCAGCGCCTCCCTTTGCGGCAAGCCCGGCTGCACCGCCTGCGGCCAGCGCCGCGCCCCCAACTGCAAGGCCGGTGCCGACCGCCGCGCCCGCGCCGAGCTGCGGGCCGCCGCTGACAAGGCCGGAAGCGATGCCGGGTCCGAATATGCCCAGGCCGACGAGCGACAACGCGGCGAGCACGATGGCCATGGCATCGTCGATGCTCGGTGTCTGCCCGCCGAAGCCCTGCGTGAATTGCGAAAACAGCGTCGAGCCGATGCCGACGATGACCGCCAAGACCAACACTTTGATGCCGCTGGAGATCACGTTGCCAAGCACGCGCTCGGCCATGAAGGCGGTCTTGCCGAACAGGCCAAACGGGATCAGCACGAAGCCGGCCAGCGTGCTCAATTTGAACTCGATCAGCGTCACGAAAAGCTGGATGGCGAGGATGAAGAAGGCGAGGATGACGAGCGCCCAGGCGAACAGCAGGCACGCGATCTGAATGAAGTTCTCGAAGAAGGCGACCCAGCCCATAAGGTTGGAAATGGAGTCGAGCAGCGGACGCGCTGCGTCGAGGCCGGTTTGCGCCACCTTGCCGGGCCGCATCAAATCCTGCGCGGTGAAACCCGTGCCGGATGCTTTCAGGCCCAGGCCAGCAAAGCTGTCGAAGACGATCTTCGCGAGGTTGTTCCAGTTGCCGATGAGATAGGCGAAGACGCCGACGAACAGCGTCTTCTTCACCAGCCGCGCAATAATGTCGTCGTCCGCGCTCCAGCTCCAGAACAGCGCCGCGAGCGTCACGTCGATGACGATGAGCGTGGTGGCGATGAACGCCACCTCGCCACCCAATAGGCCGAAGCCAGAGTCGATGTATTGCGTGAAGGTGCCGAGAAAATTGTCGATGACGCCTGCGCCGCCCATGCGTCACCGCCCTTCCGGTGCGGCCGGCGCGCGCGTCCGGCCGAGAAAGCGGTCACGGGTTTCGGCCCATACACGCAGGCATTCCGCGTCGTCGGCGGCCTGCTGGCCAAGCTGCTGGCACCGACGCTGCCCTTCGCGCAGCGGGTCACGTTCGGGCTGGAGAAGACGCGGCGGTGATGCCGGCGCGTCTTCCTTGCGGGTCATTTCGATGGCTGTCGCCGTGATGGCGATGGCCACGAATACGATTGCGCCCAGCCGGGCCAGCATCTTGCCGTCCATGGCCGCGCCCTCAATTGCCGTTGTTGAACATTTGCGCGTTGCCGGGCTGGTAGCCGTTGCCGGGCGTGAGGAAGCGACGGCGCTGCTCGCGCCCCTGTTCGGCTGCCGCTGCGCGTTCGGCCTCGGTCAGCGCGCCCGCCCGGCCGTTGGCTGCTAGCAACGCAACAAGGTCGGAAAGCTGCTGCGACTGGAGGGCCAGAAGCTGGTTGCCGGCTTGCGTCGCCTGGAGCGCGCCGGTCGCGTTCTGGCTCTGGCCGACCAGCTCCGACATCTGCGTGCGGTTGCTGTCGATGTTGCCGACTACGCCGGCTTGAACGCGCATGGCGTCCTGCAAGCCGCCTACGGTGTTCTGCCAGCGCGGGCGAGCGTTGGCGACGAGCTGCTGATCCGTCGCCGACATCGACACGTTGCCGTATTGCTGCTGGAACGCTTGGTCGATGCGCTGCACGTCGAAGGCGATGTTCTGCGCCTGGCTCAAAAGCTGCTGCGTCCGCTGGACGTTCTGTTGAAGCTGCTGGAGCGACGAGAACGGCAGGCTCGCCAGATTGCGCGCCTGGTTCATCAACATGGTCGCCTCGTTCTGGAGCGAGGTGATCTGATGATTGATCTGCTCCAGCGTGCGCGCGGCCGTGAGGATGTTTTGCGCATAGTTCGACGGGTCGAAGACGATCCTTCCGAATTGCGCATGTGCCGGCGTTACCAGCATGGACGAAACGGCCAGCGGTGCGGCGAGCATCGTTGCGGCCATGACGATGGCGCGCGAGCGGAAAAGACGAATGGTCATGGTTGGGACTCCTTTTCGGTTTGGGGGATCAGCGTCGGGAAGTTCGGAAGAAGCTCGACGGCCCAGCCGACATCGCGGGTCGTTAGCCAGGCCGCGAGAAAGCCGTCGCGGCCGTGTTCGGCGACGATCTGCGCAATGAGCGTTTGATCGGATTTGGCGGATGCGGCGCAGAGCGCGAGGCCGATTTCGGACAGGCCCAGCTCGAACAGGCGATTGCCGCGCCGCGACTGGCAGTAGTAATCCCGCTTCGGCGTAGCGCGGGCGATCAACTCTATCTGGCGGTCATTGAGTCCGAAGCGCCGATAGATGGCGGTGATCTGCGGCTCGATGGCCCGCTCGTTCGGCAAAAGCAGCCGCGTCGGGCAGCTTTCGATGATCGCAGGCGCAATGTTGCTGCCGTCGATATCGGACAGGCTTTGCGTGGCGAAGATGACGCTGGCGTTCTTCTTGCGCAGCGTTTTAAGCCACTCGCGGAGCTGGCCGGCAAAGCCTTCATCGTCGAGCGCAAGCCAACCCTCGTCGATGATGAGCAGCGTCGGCCGCCCGTCCAACCTGTCGCCGATGCGGTGAAACAGGTAGGCCAGAACGGCGGGCGCGGCTCCCGTGCCGACAAGCCCCTCGATCTCGAACGCCTGCACGTCGGCCGAGCCGAGATGTTCGGCTTCGGCGTCGAGCAGCCGGCCATAGGGACCGCCGACGCAATACGGCCGAAGGGCTTGTTTGAGGTCGTTGGATTGCAGCAGCACCGCGAGGCCGGTGATGGTGCGTTCCCCGACTGGCGCGGAGGCAAGCGAGGTCAGCGCCGTCCAGATATGTTCCTTCACCTCCGGCGTGATCGCCATGCCTTCGCGCATGAGGATGGCCACGATCCAGTCGGCGGCCCAGGCGCGTTCATAGGTGTCGTGAATGCGCGCAAGTGGCTGGAGCGATACGGAAGCGTCGGAACCTTCGGTCAGGCCGCCGCCCAGGTCGTGCCAGTCGCCGCCCATTGCGAGCGACGCGGCGCGGATGCTGCCGCCGAAGTCGAACGCGAAGACTTGGCTGCGGACGTAGCGCCGGAACTGTAAGGCCATGAGCGCGAGCAGCACGGACTTGCCCGCGCCGGTCGGGCCGACGACGAGCGTATGGCCGACATCGCCAACGTGAAGGGAAAACCGGAACGGGGTGGAGCCTTCGGTCTTTGCATAAAGCAGAGGGGGCGCACCGAAATGCTCGTCCCGTTCCGGCCCCGCCCACACCGCTGAAAGCGGGATCATGTGGGCGAGATTCAAAGTGCTGATGGGCGGCTGCCGGACGTTCGCGTAGGCGTGGCCGGGCAAGCTGCCGAGCCATGCGTCAACCGCGTTGACCGTCTCCACCATGGCGGTGAAGTCGCGGCCCTGGATGACCTTTTCGGCCAGCCGCAATTTCTCGTCGGCAATCCTGGGGTCCGCGTCCCATACGGTGATGGTGGCGGTGACGTAGGCCATGCCGGCGACATCGGCCCCAAGCTCCTGCAAGGCCATGTCGGCGTCGGCGGCCTTGTTGGCGGCGTCCGTATCGACGAGAACGGATGCCTCGTTGGTCATCACCTCTTTCAAGATCGCGGCGATGCTTTTGCGCTTCGCGAACCATTGCCGCCTGATCCTGGTGAGCAGCTTCGTCGCGTCGGTCTTGTCGAGCAGGACCGCGCGCGTGCTCCAGCGATACGGGAAGGCGAGCCGGTTCAAGTCGTCGAGCAGGCCGGGCGTTGTCGCGGTGGGAAAGCCGGTGACGGTCAGGACGCGGAGATGCTGGTCGCCAAGGCGCGGCTCCAGCCCGCCGGTCAACGGCTGGTCGGCGAGCAGCGCGTCGAGATAGATCGGCGTTTCGGGAACGCGGACGCGATGCCGGTTGGTCGAGACGGTGGAATGGAGGTAGGTCAGCGTTTCGCTATCGTCGAGCCACCGGCAGGACGGCATGAAGCCGTCGAGCAATGCGAGCACGCGGTCGGTGCGGTCGATGAAACCGCGCAGCACTTCATAGGGATCGACGCCGGATTGCTCGCGGCCTTCATAGAGCCAGGTTTCGGCGCGGGCGGCTTCCTCGGCCGGGGGCATGTAGAGGAAGGTCAGGAAATAGCCCGACACGAAATGCGCGCCGGCTTCCTCGAAGGCGGCCTTGCGCTCGGCGTCGAGCAAGGCCGACGCGGGATCGGGAAAGGTGCTGTCGGGATAGGTCGCGGCCTCGCTGCGCTGCGCCTCGACGAAAATCGCCCAGCCCGATCCGAGACGGCGGAAGGCGTTGTTGATGCGACCGGCGACGGCGACCAGCTCGGCCGCAACGGCGGAATCCAAATCGGGACCGCGAAACCTGGCCGTGCGCTGGAATGAGCCGTCCTTGTTCAAGACGACGCCAGAGCCGACCAGCGCAGCCCAGGGCAGAAAGTCGGCAAGGCGACTGGCGGTGCGGCGATATTCGGCGAGGTTCATCATGGCCACGCCCTCACGCTGCAAGGTTTGCGGGGATGCGCAGATGCCGCCGCCCCACCTCGACAAAGAGCGGGTCGCGCTTCGCCGCCCATACGGCCGCGAAATGGCCGATGGCCCATATGGCGAGGCCCACAAGCCAGAGGCGCAGGCCAAGGCCCACGGCCCCGGCGAGAGTGCCGTTCATGATGGCGATGGAGCGCGGTGCGCCGCCGAGCATGATGTGCTCGGTCAGCGCCCGATGGACCGGGACCGAAAATCCCGGCACCGCGTCGAGTTGTTCGAGGACGGCGGCCATCAAACGAGCGCCCCGCCGCCGAACGAGAAGAACGACAGGAAGAAGCTCGATGCCGCGAACGCGATGGACAGACCGAATACGATCTGGATCAGGCGACGGAAGCCGCCCGACGTATCGCCGAACGCCAGGGTCAGGCCGGTTGCGATGATGATGATAACGGCCACCACCTTGGCAACCGGCCCTTCGATGGATTGAAGGACTTGTTGAAGCGGTTGCTCCCACGGCATTGACGAGCCGGACGCATGAGCGGCCGGGGCGAGGATCATGCTGATGGAAACAGCGGCGGTTGCGGTCGCCATGGTGCGGTAGCCGCGCGAAAGCGTGCGGATCATTTGGGTTCTCCTGTGCTGTTGGGGATTGCGGGGGTGATGCGGTAATCGCCGTCCGGCCCCAGCCCTTCGACGTGGGCGAGTTCGGCCAGCCGGCGCGCGGAACCGCGCCCGGAAAGGACGGCAACAAGGTCGATGGTTTCCGCGATCAGAGCGCGCGGGACCGTGACGACAGCCTCTTGAATGAGCTGTTCAAGGCGACGGAGCGCGCCGATGCCGGTGCCGGCATGGATGGTGCCGATGCCGCCCGGATGGCCCGTGCCCCAGGCTTTGAGCAGGTCGAGGGCTTCCGCGCCGCGCACCTCGCCGATGGGGATGCGGTCGGGGCGCAGGCGAAGCGAGGACCGCACAAGATCGGATAGCGTCGCCACGCCGTCTTTCGTCCGCATGGCGACAAGGTTGGGCGCGGCGCATTGCAGCTCGCGCGTATCCTCGATGATGACGACGCGATCCGCGCCCTTCGCCACCTCGGCGAGCAGCGCATTGGTCAGCGTCGTTTTGCCGGTGCTCGTGCCGCCCGCGACAAGGATGTTCGCACGCGATGCGACGGCGGTGCGCAACGTCACGGCCTGGTCGGCGGACATGATGCCGGCAGCTACATAGTCGTCGAGGCTGAACACCGCGACGGCGGGCTTCCTGATCGCAAATGCCGGTGCAGCGACGACGGGCGGCAAAAGTCCCTCGAACCGCTCGCCGGTTTCGGGAAGCTCTGCCGAGACGCGCGGGGATCGCGCGTGAACCTCTGCGCCGACGTGGTGAGCGACAAGACGGACGATGCGTTCGCCATCGGCCGGCGACATCGTTTCGCCCGTGTCGGCCAGCCCTTCGGAAAGTCGGTCGATCCAGATTCGCCCGTCTGGATTCAGCATGACCTCGACCACGGCCGGGTCTTCCAGAAACCGGGCGATGGCCGCGCCGAGCGCGGTGCGCAACATGCGCGCGCCGCGCTGTATCGCTTCCGGCTTATGGTGTGTGGATGTCATATCGGCCCCGATTCCTGACGGGGCGCGACAGACCGTCCCCGCAACGGGGTCGATTAAAGGAGCCTGAAATCAGGCTGATTCAACAAGTATCGAAGAGGATGCGGTGATCGGCGGCTATCGGCGGCGAATAGGACGGGTTGGAAATTCAGGTTACGCTGCCATCGGCCTCGAACTGATCTTGCGATGGACTATCGGGAAGCGAATCGACATCGCGTGACAACTCTTTGAGGAACCTGTCGCCGGTCGCAAGACGCCGGCCGAGCGTCTGCATGAAACCCTCGAACCGTTCGGCACCTTTCGCGCGGGCGGCGGCCTGCGCGCTCTCCGGCAGCGGCGGCGTGGCGGAAAGCCAGATGTTGACGAACAGCGAGACGGTTTCGCCGAGCACGGCAAGATCCTCGTCGAGCGCGTGGATCTCGCGGCCGAGCTTGTCGAGGCGGCGCGACATGGCCGCCTCCAGCCGATCCGAACTGTCGCCGGACAGGAAGGACGCGACGGCTGCCTCAACGATGGCGGATTTCGAGACTTGGCGGCGCAGCGCCAGCGCCTCGACCTGGGCGAGCAAGTCCGGGGCGAAATAGACGTTCATGCGGGTTCGGGTGGTCATGGGCGTATCCTCAAAGCTCGATGCCGTCGCCGGGGTCGAGCGAGGCTTGCCGCGCGACCATCCGCATCCGCTGGCGCAGCGCGCGGGCCTTGGCGGCGTCAACGTCCGGCTCGTCGTCCAGAATGTCGAACTCCTGTTCGGGCGGACGCGGCGGCGCGACGATTTCCTCATGCTCCGGCAATTCCGGTTCGCGGCGGATGCCGGCATTGGCCGGATCGCCTTCGGTCCCACTGGCCGTGGTTGGGGCGGTTGCTTTCGTCGCCGCGACGATGCGGCTCGACCAATCGTCGGATGACGGGTTCACGGTGGCGGGATCGGCTGCCGGATCGGGCGGGGTCAGGATGCGTTCCATGAACCGCGCATCCTCGAAATAGCGGGCCTTGGTCGCGCGGATGGGCGGCGTGCCGGCGACCATCACGATTTCGTCGCTCGGCGGAAGCTGCATCACCTCTCCAGGCGTGAGCAGCGGCCGTGCCGTCTCCTGCCGCGAAACCATCAAATGCCCTAGCCACGGCGCAAGCCGGTGGCCGGCATAGTTGGTAGAATCGCGCAGCTCGGTCGCGGTGCCGAGCGCATCGCTGATCCTTTTCGCCGTCCGCTCGTCGTTCGTCGCGAAGGCGACGCGGACATGACAATTATCCAATACGCTGTTGTTCGCCCCGTAAGCCTTTTCGATCTGGTTGAGGCTCTGCGCGATCAAAAAGCTTTTGAGGCCATATCCGGCCATGAAGGCGAGCGCGGATTCAAAGAAATCGAGCCGGCCGAGCGCAGGAAACTCGTCGAGCATCAACAGCAGCCGATGCCGCTTGCCGGACGTGTGCAATTCCTCGGTCAACCGCCTGCCAATCTGATTGAGGATCAGGCGAATGAGCGGCTTGGTGCGGTTGATGTCGGACGGCGGCACGACAAGGTAGAGGCTGACCGGCTTCTTGCTGCCGACAAGATCGGCAATGCGCCAGTCGCACCGCGCCGTGACGCGCGCCACGACGGGATCGCGATATAAACCCAGGAACGACATGGCGGTGGACAACACGCCGCTGCGCTCGTTCTCGCTCTTGTTCAACAGCTCGCGGGCCGATGACGCGATGACGGGATGAACGCCGGCTTCGCCCAGGTGCGGGGTGTCCATCATCGCGCGCAAGGTCGCCTCGACGGGGCGCTTCGGATCGGAAAGGAAGCTGGCGACGCCGGCCAGCGTCTTATCGGGTTCGGCATAGAGGACGTGCAGGATTGCGCCGACAAGCAGGCTGTGGCTCGTCTTTTCCCAATGGTTTCTTCGATCCAAGCTCCCTTCGGGATCGACGAGAATATCCGCGATGTTTTGCACGTCGCGGACTTCCCATTCGCCCTGGCGCACCTCCAGTAGCGGGTTGTAGGCCGACGATCTGGCGTTCGTGGGATCGAACAGCAGAACGCGGCCGTGCTTCGCGCGGAAGCCGGCGGTCAGCGTCCAGTTCTCCCCTTTTATATCGTGGACGATGCAGCTTCCCGGCCAGGTCAGCAGCGTCGGCACCACGAGGCCCACGCCTTTGCCCGACCGCGTGGGTGCGAAGCAAAGGACATGCTCGGGGCCGTCATGGCGCAGATAGTCGCGTTCGTGCCGGCCGAGCACGACGCCATCCGCGCCGAGCAATCCGGCCGTGCGAATTTCCTTGTCTTCGGCCCATCGTGCCGATCCATAGGTGGCGACGTTGCGTGCCTCCCGCGCCCGGATGATCGACATCATGATTGCGGCGGCGATGGCCATAAGCCCGCCCGACGCTGCGATGACGCCGCCCTCGACGAAGATCGAAGGCGCATAGGCGTCGAAGGCATACCACCACCAGAACAGCGCGGGCGGATAGTAGATCGGCCAGCCAGCCAGCTCGAACCATGGATTGCCGAGTTGCGCCTGAAAGCCGAGACGCCATGCGGCCCATTGCGTCGCCGCCCAGGTCATCACCAGAACGATGGTGAAGACGACGGCAATCTGACCCCAAAGGATTCGGCCTCCACGCATCCAAGCTCCAGTCGAGAAAAGAGACGGAGCCGATCAGAGAGTAGGCAATTATGGGACAGGCAACAGGAAAGGTGGAGCGGGAGGGCTGTCGGATATTATCGGCGGCAAATAGGACGGGTTGCGTCCACTCATTTATCTGCGCGGATGTCTGTCGCGGGAAGGCCGTAACGAATCGCGGGCGAGACTCAATCCGCCGGGATAGTTCGCCCCATTTTTCTTGCGAGGGTGAGCAAATTGCGAAGCGCCGCGCTACAGTTGAATGGCGACCAGACGGCCGAGAAAGGAACCGGCTCCGGTTCGTCCGCGACCGGAAGGAAAGTAACGTCGGAAGTTCGTAGCAGCGACGTAGCCGCGCCGACGATGGTGACGCCGAAGCCCTGTCCGACCATGGAAAGCAGCGTGCCGCGCTCGACATCGAAGCGTTGGATAGATGATGCCGGCCAGCGTCCGGCAAGGCGCAGCACGATATGGTCATGGACTTGTGGGCCGGTGCCGCCGTGCCGGGCAAGGAACGTCTCGCCCGCTAGATCGGCCCAGGTGACGGCGGCTTGCTTGGCGAGCCGATGCCTATCCGGCAGCGCGGCGACCAGCGGTTCGGTCCATATCCGCCGCGTGTGGCAGTCGGGTAGCTCGGGCGTGCCTGCCATGAATACGATGTCCAGACGGTCGGCGCGCAGTTGCATAACCGCATCGCGTGCCGTGCCTTCCGTGATCTCGACTTCGATGCCGGGATAATCTTCGCGATACTGTCCGATCAGTCCGGCGAGGAAGCTGCGAGGGATCAGGGCATGGACGCCGATGCGCAGGCGTCCGCACTCTCCTGACGCCGCCATGCCGGCGGTCTTCACGGCATGGTCGAGTTGATCGACGCCGGCCGCAACATGCTCGACGAACTGGCGACCGGCCTCTGTCAGCCGGACGCCTCGCGCATGGCGCTCGAACAGCAAAACGCCAAGGTCTTGCTCTAGCGTCTTCACGCGAGCACTGACGCTCGACAGGCTGACGCCGAGTGCGTTCGCAGCGTGCCGGAAGTTCAGATATTCGGCGACGGCGAGCGTTTGAATGAGGGACGCGAGGGGAATGCGTGAACCCAACGAGGTCGGCACTCCCCATTTGCGGTCGATCATGGGTGTTGAACGCCGCCGCCGCACCGCTTCACCTGTGCTCGGTCAATCGACGGCGACCGTCGCGCCGGACAGCGGGGACATTGTGAATGTCTGACCGGAAAATCAGCGGCAGACCGATCATGAGACGGCGGCCTCCCATCCGCCCCCTAGTGCCTTGTAGAGAGCGACAACGGCCATCAACTCGCCGACGCGAGCATCAAGGCTCGCACGCTCCGCAGCGCTGTATGCGGATTGCGCGTCCAGCAATATCGTTAGGTCGTCCTCGCCAGCCTGGTAGCGCTGGCGGGCAAGATCGACCGCAGCGGCCGCCTGCGTTGTCGCCCCCTCCGCTTTCCGGCGCATGATCTGTGCGGCGGCATATCGGTTAAGCGCCGTCTCACTGTCAGTAAGCGCGCCCGTTACGCTCCGCTCGTAGCGGATCATGGCTGCATCGGCTCGGGCATCCGCCGCCCGAATCTGCGCTCGGATGCGCCCCATGGAGAATATGGGCCAATGGAAGCTCGGCCCAACTTGCAATCGTGTGCTCGCCCCGGATGCCAGATCGCCCGCGCTCTGAGCTTGCTGACCAATCGACCCAATGAGCGATAGTCGCGGAAAGAGGTCAGCCGTGGCCACGCCAACGTCAGCGGTGAAAGCCGCCAATTCGCGCTCTGCCTGACGTATATCCGGGCGTCGCCTTAACAGTTCGGATGGAAGCCCAGCCGTAATCTGCGATGGAGCAACCGGAAGCGACCCAGGGTTCAACAGCCGAAGTGAAGTGGCCCCCGGTGCTTGGCCAGTTAGCAAGGATAAGCGATAGGCTGCCGCGCGCGCGTCGGCCTCAATCCCATCAAGGCTTACGCTGGCTGCCCGAGCCTGTGTGTCGGCACGAGCAAAGTCGAAGCGCGACGCCTCGCCGGACCTAAACCGCCTTTCGACCAGGCTGGCGATGGCCTGCTGTGCGTTGGCGTCTGCGCGAGCAACCAACAGCCTAGTTTGGGAGCCGCGTAGATCGACGTAGCTTCGGACAACCTCTGCGATCACCTGTAAGATGACATTGCGCCGGGCTTCCTGTATTGCCTCTGCACGGGCGTCCGCCGCTTCGATGCTACGCCGTGTTCGGCCCCATAGGTCGATTTCCCACGACGCATCGAATCCGAAATCGAAAAGGGAAAATTGAGGATCGAACCCCGGAACATTGGCAACCGGCAATTGACCGTTTTCGCTGACGCGGTTCGCCGTGGCCGCGCCGGATAGTGCTGCATCTGGACCAGCGCGACCGCGTGCGGCGTCGCGTAGCGCCCGCGCTTCGCGTAGGCGCGCTTCCGCCTCCCGAACGTTGTGGTTGCTGGTTACAGCCAATTCCACAAGTTCAACGAGCTGTGGATCATTGAACGAGCGCCACCAATCTTCATCAATCGGATGTGGATTGGCAGCGGAAATCCAGCCGGGCGCCACCGCCGGGCTGGATTCGACATAGCTTGGTCCGACCGTGCAGGCCGCAACGCTAAGAGAGGCTAGTAGTGCCGGGAACGGGGGATGACGCATGGGCTACTCCATCCGAGCGCGGAAAAGAATTGCCGAAACGGTCAGCGTGACGGACGCGATAGCCGCCAGCGGCCATGTGTTCGCGAGAATGACCGCCGCCGGCATGTCTTTCAGGAAGACGCCTTCGGAGACGACGAGGAAATGCCGACAGGGATTGGCGAAAGCGATCACCTGTAGCCAGCCGGGCATGTTATCGACTGGAGTGGCGAAGCCGGACAGCAGGATTAGCGGCACCGTCACCAGAAACATGCCGAGAAAGGCTTGTTGCTGGGTTTGCGACAACGTGGATACCAGCATTCCGACGCCGATCAGCGACACTACATAGAAGAACAGAGAGAAGTAGAACGACGCCACGGAGCCGGTAAGCGGCACTCCGAAGACCGTGGGGATAAGGATCACATAGAGCGTGGCATTGAAGAATCCGATCAGCAAAGGCGGTGCCATCTTGCCAATGAGGATTTCGTGGACCCTCAACGGCGAAACCATAAGCTGATCGAAGGTGCCTAGCTCCCGCTCGCGGGCAACGGATTGAGCCGTAATCGACAAGGTGCCGGTTGCGCCCAGGGTCACAAGCAACGCCGGCATCACGAACCAAAGGTATATCAGCGCGGGATTGAACCAGTTGGTGACGACGGTTCGGGTAGTGGACTGCCCTGGAGTTGCGGCGGGGCGCGCTTCGGCTGCGACCTGGCCAATGATCTGTTGCAGGTATGAGGAAACGATCTGCGATGCGTTCGAGCGTCGCCCGTCTAGGACGATCTGAACCTCGCCAATCTGCCCGCCCTCGATAGCCGCGCTGAATCGCGAATCGAAACTGAGAACGGCGATGACCTGCTGATTGTTGATTGCCTCCCGCATGTCGTCGGGCGAGGCGAGCGGCACGATGCGGCCGACGTTGGGGCTGCCTGCCACCCGCGAAACAATTTCATGGCTCCAGATGCCGGAATCGCGGTCGAGCACGCCAACGTCGAAGTTGCGCACTTCCAGCGTCGCCGCGAATCCGAACAGGACGAGTTGGAGCAAGGGAGGCGCAATAAGGGTGATGCGAGCCCTGGGGTCGCGAAAGACCGCCCATAGCTCTTTCACGATGATCGCAGATAGTCGCGCGAAGCTGGCGGAACTCATCATGCGATCCTCCGGCGCGTCACTCGGAAGGCGAGGCCGAAGAACAGGAGGCCGAAACCCAGCATCGCCAGGATGCTGCGAACGAACATCGGCCAAAGATCGCCGACCACGAAAACGCTGGTCAGGGGCGGGATGAAGTAGCGGGCTGGAACCGCATAGGTCATCCCCTGAATGAATTTCGGCATCGAGCCGATCTCGAACAGAAATCCAGACAGCAGCAGGCCCGGCATAAATGCCGTGAGCAACGCAACCTGACTGGCCACGAACTGATTTTTCGTCGCCGCCGAAATCAGCAAGCCTTGGCCCAATGCCGGCATGAGGAAGGCCGCGCCAACCGCATACAGCGCGAGGATCGACCCTCTAAAGGGCACGCCGAACAGGAAGACGGCCACGACGACGCAGAGCGTCATCGAACCGAGCCCGAGCACGAAATAGGGAATGATTTTCGTGGCCAGGAACTCTCCCATGCTGACGGGCGTAGCCATCAACGCTTCGAGCGTGCCGCGCTCCCATTCCCGCGCGACGACGAGCGCGGTCAGAAGCGTCCCGATCATCGTCATGACAATGCTGATCGAGCCGGGAATGAGAGCGAAGCGACTTTCGAGGCCCGGATTGAACCAGAAGCGGGGCAGCGGGGCGATTGCGGGAGCTAGTCGCACGCCACGATCCAATGCACGGCCTTCCGCCCAGGTGGCCCGCACACCTTCGGCATAGGCGGCGACAAAGGATGCCGTGTTCGGCAGCGAGCCATCGGTAATCACCTGGATCGGTGCGTCGATCCCGGCTGCGACCCTCTGGCCGAAATCACTCGGAATGACCACGATGCCCCGGATATGCCCGGCGATCAGTTCATCCTTGAGCGAAGTCACGTCGCGCCGGGATTGAACCTCAAACCACCGGGATGATCGGTAAGCCCCCGCTAGGCTGGCCGCCGCTTCGCTGGAATCTTGAACCGCCAAGCCGATCCGCGTCCTCGCCGTATCGAGAGACACGCCGTATCCAAACAGGAAAAGCAGGAGCAGCGGCAGCACAAAGGCGATCAGCATCGTCGAGGGGTCGCGGAGAATCTGTAGCGACTCCTTGACGAGCAGGGCCATGAAGCGTCGAGGATAGAAGCGGTCGTTCATGCGGCCTCCCGCTTTCGATCCGTTTCCTCGATCAACGCAATGAAAGCGTCCTCCATCGTAAGGTCTGTGCCGCCACTGATTTCAGCCGCGCGGGTTTTGAGGTCTTCGGGCGTGCCTTGGGCGATTTCCTGCGCGCGATAGATCAGCGCTATGCGGTCGCAATATTCCGCTTCTTCCATAAAGTGGGTGGTGACGAGCACCGTCACGCCGCGTTGCACGAGGCCGTTGATGTGCAACCAGAACTCGCGGCGGGTGATTGGGTCCACGCCGGATGTAGGCTCATCCAGAAAAAGCACCGGCGGCTGATGGAGCACGGCGCAGGCAAGCGAGAGCCGTTGCTTGAAGCCCAGCGGCAATGTTCCGCTGTTCACCGGCAGATGACGTTCAAGCTGGAAAATGTCGATGACGCGCGCAACGGCCTCGGCCCGCTGGCGTCGATTCAAGCCATAGGCTCCGGCGAAGAAGTCCAGATTTTGTTTGACGCTAAGATCGCCATACAAAGAAAATTTCTGCGCCATGTAGCCGAGAGACTGACGCGCCTCCGCGCTGGCGGTGCGAAGATCATGGCCAGCAACGCGGCCTTCGCCCGCTGTCGGCGTGAGAAGCCCGCAAAGCATCTTGAAGGTCGTGGACTTGCCAGCGCCATTCGGCCCGAGAAGGCCGAATATTCGGCCTTGCGGCACGGAGAATGTGATGTCGCCTGCCGCCGTGAACGTCCCAAAAACCTTGGTAAGCCCTCGCGCCTCGATGGCCGGCGCGTCGGACTTTTCGATGGGCTTGTAGCTCGCGGCGAGTTGGCTGACGCCTTTCGGTCCTCCACCAAGGATGTCAATGAACGCATCCTCAAATCGCGGCTGCACGGCTTCGATTCGGTCGCCCTGCGACATTCCGAATCGTTCTATGGTCGGCGCAGCAGCGCCTTCGTCCATGAGGACGCGAACGGAAGCGCCCTGGATGGTGGCGTCCTTTACATCGTCGCGAAGGACAAGGCTGGCGAGTAAAGACCGCCGGCTTTCGGAAGGACCAAACAGACGATAGGTCCGACCCTCGACACGGGATGTCAGCCGCTTCGGCGGTCCACTGAACAGCAGCTTGCCTTCGTTCAGCAGGAATACCGTATCGCACTTCTCGGCCTCGTCGAGATAGGCGGTGGACCAGACGACGCCCATGCCCTCCGTCGTGAGCTGGCGGACCATCGCCCATAGTTCCCGTCTGGCCACGGGATCGACGCCGACGCCAGGCTCATCAAGCAGCAGCACGCGAGGGGGCCGCACCAGCGCGCAGGCGAGGCCCAGCTTTTGCTTCATGCCACCCGATAGACGGCCAGCCAACCGGGGGCGGAATCGCTCAAGGTCCGTGAAAGACAGGAGTTGGGAAAAGCGCTCCGTGCGTTCTTTCCCTGGGGGTAAGCCGCGAAGATCAGCGTAGAGTGAAAGGTTCTCGATAACCGACAGGTCTTCGTAGAGTCCGAAGCGTTGCGGCATGTAGCCTAGTGCCGATCTATCGGCCGCGATGGCGGGCTCGCCGAGAAGGGTAACTTCCCCTTCATCCGGGTCGAGCAATCCGGCGAGCAAACGGATCAGGGTTGTCTTGCCCGCGCCATCAGGGCCGACCAAGCCGGTCATCACGCCGCCCATCACCTCCATGCTCACGGCATCAAGTGCCGGGGCTGCATTGGGCGCGAAGCGTTTGGTGACATCTACAGCGTGGGCGACTGCCTCTGTCATTTCACTGGCCCGCCCCTGGGTCCGGGCTCTGCTGGAGCCTCACGGTCACGGGCTGACCTTGACGGAGACGGTCATCGGGATCGGTGACGTTGATCCTCAAACGATAAACGAGGTCGGCGCGCAGTTGTTCGGTCTGGACCGTCCTCGGCGTAAATTCAGCGGTTGGTGAAATGAAGCCGATGACGCCACGATAGACTTTGGGGTTGCCGTCAGTGGTTACGAACACGGTCATGCCGGGCGCGATCCGCCCAAGGTCGGGTTCGGCAACATAGGCGCGCACCCGGATCGGCCGATTGATGGTAAGCGTGAAGATGGTTGCGCCGGATTGGACGATGGCACCGGGCTCGGCCGCTCGCGTGAGGATCGTGCCAGCGTCCGGTGCTTTAAGCGTCGTGTCGGCCAGATTGGTTTTCACCCTATCGCGTTCTGCTATCGCCGCCGCGAGTTGCGCCTCCGCTGCCGCGATGTCTTCGACGCGAGAGCCGGCGCGAAGCAACGCCAATGCTTCCTCTGCCGCCCGAAGCTGCGCCTCGGCGGCGAGGTATTCAGCCTCGGCGGCCTCGAAAACCGATTGGGATACAGCGCCGGTCGCAACCAGCGCCCGGCGACGCTGGAAGGCTTCTCGTGTTCGCACCATGTCCGCCCTTCGGACGGCGACCGCAGCCTCCGCCTGGGCAATTTCCTGGGGTCGATTCCCGTTGCGCCGTTTTTCGAGTTCGGCGCGGGCGGTCGCAACCTGCGCTTCCGCACCCGCCAGCGCGTCGATGAATGGCTGTTGGTCAAGCTGCGCCAGAGTTTCCCCAGCCTCGACCGAAGCACCTTCATCAATCGGCATTTCGGCGATACGACCCGCAACGCGAAACCCGAGATTCACCTGACGAATATCGACATTCCCATAAAGGACCAGCCCCTCGTTGGGCTTGTCCAAGAAGCCGAAGCCGCGAGTGTAGTATCCCGCCGCTGCGACGCCCGCGATGATGACTGCCAGGATGATGATGCGGCGGGACACTATGCGCCCCCCACATTCGGGGAGGCAGGCGCAATGGACCCAACGAGTTCAACCACCAAAGCCTCAATGGCTGCGAGGCCGTTGTCGTCTATCGTCTCCCAATCGAGCGCGGCGAGGACCGAAGCGCGCCCCATCCTGAACATGAGGACGCTTCCAACCAATGCGAGGGTTCTGAGGCGCACATGCTCGGAAGCAGAGTCTTCGTCGAGCAAGGTTCCAATTAGATGGTCACATATATTGAGCAGCGGCCCCATCAAGTCGTCGTAGAGGCAACGAAAGGCCGTAGTCGGCTGCATCTGCTCGCGGATAATGAAGCGCGCCCAAGGCTCGGAACGGCTGCTCACGAATAGCGCCGCCATCCGCTGAATGATTTCGGTCAGCAGGCGGCGTGCCTCATCCGTGCCAAGCGGCGTTCCCGAGCGCGCTTCTTCGACACGGGCAAAGACGAGGCTTCGCAGCGGGGCGATATGATCCTTGATGCCATCCCCGATGGAGGTGGCCGCAGCTAGGTAAAGTCCCTCCTTGTTCCCGAAGTAGTAGGCGATTGCCTGCTGGTTTGCCCCGGCCTTCTCGCAAAGCATCCGGGTCGTCGCGCCGTCGAAGCCGACACGCCCTAAAACATCCACGGCTGCGATAAGCAGCTTCTCGCGAGTTTGATCGCCGCGCTCGATCTTTCGTCCCGACATGACGCCCGCGCTCCATCCTTCATCTTGGGAACCGAAAGCCGTCCGCTCGCTTGCGGTGCGTGCCGGCCCCCTGTCCCATGGTCAGCTTTAACGTGGATCAGCGACTAAATCAATCACATGATTTAGTTACTATTTGGTGTCCGGCACCAGCATTGCCAGCGCCTCGGTTGGACAGCGCTACAGCCCCAAACCCTTCTGCCGGCCCAATTGCCACGATACCGAACCGCCCTGCACGACGCCCGCGACTTCACGGCCGAGCTGGCGGTCGATGACAGGTCGCCATGGGACAAGGGTGAACTCGTGCGCTTTCTCGACGATGGCGAACTTGCCGCTGGTTAGCTGCACGGTGCCAGTGAACTTGCCGCTGACGGTTTCGCCATCGGCGACGGCGCGGAACGGCAGCGACTTGTTCGCCGCCATCGCCGTGCCGAAGCTGGCAACCTCGCGCTCGCGCAGCGTCGCGAGAAGATTGCGCCGATAGAAGATTCGGCCGTCCCGGCTGCGCGTGGCGTCACCATGCTCGACGTGATGCTCGCGGCGCTGGTCCATCGCCTCGCGCACCTGTTGTCCGAAGCCGGCCGATGCAAGGTCGGTTGCGTCGGGCGTAACCAAGCGCCGGTCGAGCCAGGTCGCGCCGTCCGCGCCGATCTGCTTTTCAAGGTCGAGCACCGAAAGGACGCGAACGCTGGCCTGCCGGTTGCGGCCGGCGTCGTAGGCGGCGGCGCGGCTCTCGAAATCTTCGGGGATGCGCCATTGGTCGGCGTCGATCCGCTCGACGATGCCGGCGCGGCGCAATGCCTCCAGCCGGCGCACATGAGCATCAACATAACCTTCATAATCGCCGCCCGGAACGCGGCTCTCGAACTTCGCCTGTTCCAGATGGCGGCTCGGCCGATAGACGCCATCCTCGGCGATGGCGGCAATGGTCCGGTCGGACGGACGGCTTGCCGTTTCGGCCGGGCCGATCTCGACGACGCTGCCTATCCGCGCGTCCTCGACGCGGGCCGCGTCGATGCCGGCGACATGGTGGGTCCGGCCGTCGATCCCGTCCACCACGACGGTCAGGTTCTCGCCCAGCTCGTCGGACAGATACTTATCGACGACGCGGCCGACGATGGGCTTTTCGGGCGGCCCGTCATGGATTTGGAAGGTCAGCGGGTCTCGCTCCAGGCCATCGGCCTTCAACGCCTTGTGCATGTTGCGGATGATGTCGCCGCGCTCGCCCATCTCGCGCAAGGTCGGCTCCATGCGCTCGCTCAATTCCCAAACGCCCGGCGCGTGCTCGGTCGCAAGCCCCATCTTGTCCAGCTTGGCGAGACGGCGCAGGCGAAGCGTCCGGTTGAACTGGCGGCGCGGCTCGGCCGGCTCTTGGCGAAGGTCGAGGAACCTATCGTCGGCTTCCTCGACCATAGCCCGGTCGATGCGGGTGAAACGGTCCTGGTCGATCTCGGCCGACAGCTTGCGGGTCTGCTCGATCTCGGTGACGGGGCCAAGCTCCAGCGTGGTCAATTCGCTCGCCCGCTCGCGGATGCCGTTGGCGAGATAGTCGCCGTTGATGACAAGGTTCTCGCCCAGGTCATCCTTGCCGCGCACGATGACATGCACATGGGGATGGCCGGTGTTGTGGTGATTGACCGCAACCCAATCGAGTTTCGTGCCAAGGTCGGCTTCCATCTGGCGCATGAGGTCGCGGGTATAGGCTGTCAGGTCCGACAGGTCCGCGCCGTCCTCCGGCGAGACGATGAATCTGAATTGGTGGCGATCCTCCTGGCCGCGCTCAAGGAAGGCAGCGCCATCGGCGCGGTCCTCGGTCGCCGAATAGAGCTGCCCGCGCTCGCCGTCGCGCGATGTGCCGTCGCGCTGGATGTAGCGCAGATGGGCGGCCGCCCTTCCGTTCCTGCCCGCCTCCTTGACGTAGCGGGTCTTGACGACGACGCGGCGCATTCCGGGCGCGCTGTGACGCCAGCCGCCTGACAGGGTGCGAGCGCGCACGAAGGCCGCGCCGCGTCCGCGCCGGACGCCCGGTCCTCCAGTCGAGCGCGCGCCCTTGCCGCCCTTGGCGGTCGAGGTCTTGCCTGGGCGCGGCGACGATCTGGATGACGTGGTGCTGTGCTGCCGCGCGATCTTCTTCGCCTGCGTGAGAAAGCTCTTGGTCTTGCCGCCCTTCGGCGCGTCGGATCGGATGCGGCCGGGCTTCGGGCGGAAGCGGTTTTCGTCGTCGGCGCTCACGTCCGCGCCTCCGGCCAAAACCCAAGAAAATCGGGCGTTCGGCGGTCATGGTGCCGGTCGAAATCCAGCAAAGCCAAGGCTTTGCGCAATATCGCGGCACGCGGGATCAAAAAGCATGGTGCCGCTCGTGGCTCCCCTAACCAGTGTGCAGACAACAACAATTTCAGAAATCCGGCCGACCTAGTGCCGGTTTCCTTTATCTTGCCCTCCGCTCTTTCGTCCTTCTCTGCCTCTCCGGCCCGGTATGCAGCCAGACGCGAACCCGCCTGACTGCACACCGGATCGTGCGCCGCCGAGCGCGGGAATGCCACCTTCATGGCGTATCTCCGACGCTCGCGCGGGCTACAAAAATGCTGCCGTCTTGCGGTTCCATAGCGGCGGGATCGCGCACCGGAACGGTCGCGCGAGCGTCGCCGGATTGCGTGTCGGACGGCTGCGCGGCGATTGCCTGGCTGTCGTTCGGCCGCATGATAAAGAGCGGTGCGTCGCGCCAGTCGGGCGGCGGTGGCGGTGCCGATGACGGCGCTTCGGATGCAGCCGCACCGCCAAGGATCGGCGCGAGCGCGGCGACATAGGCGCGTGTCTCGGCCGGCAGCGGACGGCCGGTCGAACGGTGCTCGTCGTAGCGGCCGGGGCCGGCATTGTAGGCCGCGAGCATCGCGCCGACATTGCCGTAGCGATCCCACATCTCGCGCAGATAAGCCGTGCCTGCGAGGATGTTGTCGCGGGGCTGATAGGGATCGCGGCCGAGCCGGTGACGGGCACGCAGGCCCGCCCAGGTGTCGGGCATGATCTGCATCAATCCCATCGCGCCGGCCGACGAAATCGCGCGCACGTCGCCCGCGCTCTCGGCGCGCAAGACGGCGCGAATCCAGTGCTCGGGGATGCCGAACCGCTGCGACGCCTCGGTGATGTGCGCGGCATAGGGATCGACGGCAACCGGGCGCACGACCGACGCGGATTGCGCGACCGCGACGCCCGATCCGGCGCAGACTGATAGTGCGCCGGCCAGCAACAGGACGGCATAGCGCCATGGCTTCCTGTCGCCGCTATGACGCCAGCCTGCCAGCGTGCTCGCTACGGTAAAGGGTGCGCGCAAAGCGCCGGCCGGTGGCCGCCCTTGACCTTCGCTGCGCGCGCCGGCCGTCTTGTCGCCGAGCGGGACGAAGGGATGCGAGTGCGTTCCCGCGAACAAAGGGATGATCGGAACGCGCACCAATTAGCTCCGATCCTCGCGCGCCTTCGGCCGCTTCCACGCGAGCCGAAAGGTGCGTGCCTCGTCGTCGGCCTGGAACAGCGCCGGGCGAAACAGCGCAGGGAAAAGCGGGCTGTCGATCTCCAGGGCGATGTATTCCCCGGCGCGCTCGCCGACACGTTTCCACGCCCCGCCGATCTCCGGGCCGTCCTCGTCGTCGAGGTGGACGCGATAGGCGGGCGTGTTCTCGCCGTCGCCCGGCTCGATGGCGACGAGCGCGATTGCCTCGTCGATGCCGAACAGCCGGACGCGGCCAGAATAGCCGTTGGCGGTGGGTTCAAAGATGTTGGCAGGCATTGTCAGTCTCCTTCTTGTTGTTCGGGGAAAGCGCGAAGTCAGCGGGTCGGCGCGCGCCACTCGTAGCGGCCGACGCCTTCCTCATCGGTCCAGAGCGGGACCGCTCGGCCGATGACGGAGCTTGCGGGGATGGGTCCGAAGTAACGGCCGTCCAGGCTGTCGCGGACATCCCAATTCATGAGGAAGATTTCGCCGGGCGCGATGACGCGGCAGCCCTGCCAGGCGGGCAGTTCACGGCCGATCCGGTCGCTCTCCAGCGCCTCGCCCATCTCGATCCCGTCAACCGTAATCGTGCGGCCGGCGCGGCAAACCCGCTGCCCTGGAAGGCCGACGACGCGCTTCAACAGCGGCACGCCGCGTCCGACATAGCCGCGCTGCACCATGAAGGCGGCGAGCGGTTCGGGCGGCATGACCGCGACCAGCTCGGGCACCTCGATCCGGTCGGCCGGCTCGACGGTGTAGAAGCCTACCGGCGCGCTGGCCGTGGCGTTCCAAATGAGTTTCGTCGGCGTCTCGATGGCGCTTGCGACGGCAACGCCCATCGCGGCCAGCGCCGTGACGGCGAGATAGCGGCGGCGCGTCACGGGTCGATCCTCCGACGCCCAATCCACGCCGCATGTCGTTCCGGCGTGTAGTCGCTCGGCTCCTGATTGGCGGCTAGGCGGTTGTGCGCGTGTCGCCAGTAGTCCGGCGACACGTCGGCCGGGTCGAGGCCCAGCGCCTCCACGGCGTCGATGACGGCAAGTGCGCGCTGCACTTTCGGCCAGCCGTCCAGGCGTAACAGGATGTCGCCCCCAGGCCGGACGAAGGGCAACGTCTGGAACGGCTCGCCCCGACCGATGGCCCGCGCGATGTCGATGCGTGAAATGATCGTGCCGTGCTCGCCGGCCGCCCAGCGGACGAAGGCGAAGATGTTGTTCGGCGCGAAGCCGACGACGCTTCGGCGACGGTCGATGATCTGTTCGTAGCTCTTGCGGCCGAAGCGTATCCAGTGCTCGACCTTGCGTTTCTCGAAAGTCAATTCGACAAGCGTGGTGAAGGGCGCGGGTCCGTCCGGCAGCGGACGGCCGTGCGCGCTGCGATGGGCGCGACGGGTCATTGTTCGTCTCCGGTGATGGCTTGGGGGTTGCGCGGGCGCACCGCGTCGAGCGCGGGCGTCATGGTTCGCCTCGCTCGGCGGCACCGGCACCACGCCTCGCGTGTGCGCGCGTCAAAGAAGAAAAGTTAGATTCTCTGTTAGACTCTAAGTTAGCGGTCGGATTGCGCGTTTCAGGCCAAAGCGTTAGCTGCGGTTCGTGCGCCTGATCTGCCGATAGGGTTGCGCCTGATGTGCCGATACCCCGTGCGCCTGATGTGCCGATGGCATTCACACCGTTATCAACAGGCACTGTGGACAGGTTTACCGGGCGGATGCGAAGCAGCTCACGGCCGTCTTCCCGCTCAATCTGGAGTCGATAGCCAGGAAGCGGCTGGCGGGCCGCGATGCGGCGCAAGTCGAGCGCGAAATCGGACGGCCGTGCGAGGCTGCCGGATTTCTGATGAAGGTGCGCAAACTCGAACAGCCAGCCATGGCGCTGGCGGCCGGCGTGCTTACGGGCGACGCGGTAAAGCCAACGCTCGATGCCGCCCGTCAGCCGGAAATAGGCCGGGTCGATGGTCAGGACCAACGAGCGGTCGATGACGCTGTTGTAGAACCATTCGGGCAAGACAAATTCCATGCCCTCGACGCGGCCGGCGCGCGTCGTCATTTCCTCCCACTCGTTGATCCATGAGAATTGCCGGCGACGCCAATGCGGGCCGTTGCGGATGGTGGTGGCGATGACGGTCGATTGCAGTCGCGCCAGCGCGGCTTTCAGCAGCAGGTATTGATGGTTGCCGGTCGGCCGCCCGATGGCGCGCAGCAGATGGTAAGGCGTGAAGCGGACGAAGCGTGACGTGGTGAGGCCGTTGTTTTCGGCCGCGACGATCTGCGAGGCCGCCCATATCAGCACGTCGGCGTCCCATATGGTCGCCATGCCGTGCTCGGGCATACCGAACACCTGCACCTCGACATCGGCGGCCTTGTAGAAAATCGGCTTGGTGCGCGGCGTCTTCGCCAGGGAGAAGAACGGCCGCTCCATCAAATCGCGCTGGTCGCGCGGTGCGGCGTCGCCGGTCGCGACCACAAAGGGGTCGAGTCGGCTGCGTTCGCTGGCGTCGGCCGGCTGCGCGGGGCTATGGTCGTCATCGCGCAGCATTCAGCAATCGCCCAGCTCTTTAGGCGTGAGCGGACGCGCGGGAAAAACCGTGCCGGCGTTCTTGTCGCGGGTGGATTTGCGTGTGCCGACCGCGCTCCAGGCTTCAAGGTCGCGGACGGTGTAAAGGACACGGCCGCCGATCTTGCGATAGGTCGGGCCGGTGCCGTAGGTGCGGTGCTTCTCAAGGGTGCGGACGGACAAGCCGAGAAAGCGCGCGGCTTCCTGTGTGCGAAGTAGGCGCGGCGGCAGGTCCGCATTGCGGCGGATGGCCATAAGATCACCTCTGGTTCGGTTGACGTGGCCGCCGAAAACTTCGGCGGGCTGTGGCGAACCATGGCGAGGGATCGGCGGCGCGTAGCGTGCCGCATTTGCGCCTACGCGCTGGCGGCACCCCTTGGGGAGCGGCAGCAAGCCGAAAAGACGAAGACTTTCGCGGGCGGGTCGGTTAAGACTGAACGCGGAGCAGGACGCGCTGCTTCGGGGCTTAGTAACCCCTCATGACTAGGTAGGTGTCGCCGAACTGGCACCACTCTTCGACCTATGGTCGGGGAGCCTGCGGCGTATGCAACAGGTTCTCCGAACTAAAGGCCGTGGGGCCGTGTCATGCGGTTACTAACTCCCCGATCACCAGAGTCAGAGAGCATCGTTTGCGGGGGCGCACCGCAAACAAACCCTCTCGGATACGGGGAAACGGCCATGCGAGTGCCCGTCGAACTTGATCCCGATGTGGACGACGAAGCGCCAGCGGGAAACGACATAACGCCTTATGACGAACAGCATTACGTCACCTATCTGCGCCTTCTCGACGCGAAGGCCGAAGGGGCAGACTGGATGGAAGTCGCGCGAATCGTGCTGCATCGCGATCCGGTCGGCGATGAAGCGCGGGCGCGGCGATGCTGGGAAAGCCACCTTGCCCGCGCCCAATGGCTTTCACGCGAAGGCTATCGGCGAATCTTGGAACAGGCGGTCGCGGCCGGACGCTGACCATTGCCGGCACTTCACTAAGCGGGCCGTTTGATCGGATAGTGCAGCAGGAGGCGGTAGCCTCCCCTCATCATTTTCAGGCCATGCGCGACCAATCGGCGGGCCTGGTTCTTGCGGGGGTCGGCTTCCCAATCCTCCTTGGTCCCGCGAAAGCCAAGCAGGACTTCCGCGATGGTGCGGTAGCTTTCGCCTCGCAAACGGGCGTCGAGCGCGCGTAGGGACAGGATATGAAACTTGCGAAGCTGCGCCGGCATGGTGCGGAAGTCCGCGCCAGGCGCTCGCCCATTGAGGGACCGCCAAAGTCGGCGGGCGGCATGGGCGCGAAGCTCCATGAAAGAATCCATCGGAAGGGATACGGCATAGAAGGCGGCTGCGTCGGGCACGGCCTGGGGCAGCCAGAATTGATGCGCGACGCCATCCACATTCCAGATGCCATGCCACCCATCCGCCGCGTGCCGTAGGTCGAGGCCGGACAGGTGCGCCAGCGTCACTATAGGTTCCGTCGCCCCGTCGCGATGCTGCACCGGGGACAAGAGAACCGCTTGCGGTTGGAGACTTGGAATCCAGAACAGGGATTGCCGATCAGGCGGCGTTTCGGGATCGCACGGGAAATCGCAAACCCCAACGCTGCGAGAATCCATCAAGCTGGTCGCCGGCTGGCTCCTTCACCTGGGATATTGTTTGGAAGTCGCGATGATAGTCCTCATGGCGACTGACGTGCTCCCCTGATTG
>NZ_AOUN01000022.1:0-208300 GCF_000371385.1 Sphingopyxis sp. MC1 | reverse complement strand
GAAGGCCGGGATCTCTACCTAACGGAATAGCGCACCGGCGAGATCCCGGCCTTCGCCGGGATGACGATGGAAGAAAGGTCGGCCGACGTCCGCAATCGGTCGATAGCAGCCCATCCACTGCCGCGCGCCCTGGTTACGCAATCAGTTCCGCAGGCGGTCGATCGCCTGCGCCAGCGCCACGTAAAGCTTGCCGATGTCCGACGACAGCAGCGTCACGCTGATCGCCGATCCGTCGCGCGCGCCGATCAACAGGCGCAGCATCGCCTCGAAGTCATGGATGAACTGATTGACCGCTGCGTGGAAACCATCGTCATTCTGGTAGAGGCGCAGAATTTCCTTGGTTTCGCTGTTGTCGAGCAGCTTCACCGCGCGCCGCGCGAAGATGCCGCGATCCCCCTTCAGATAGGCGTCCCACGCGGCGTCGCTGACCTCACTCGACATCACCTTGGTAATGTCGATCGCGCTCGATTTGAGCGCTTCGGTGAGGATGCCGACCTGCTTTGCGAGCGAGTCGCGATCCGATGCGGCAATGGCCTGCTCGGCTTCGGCGACGCGCTGTTCGACGCTGGCGCTGGTGTCCATGATCGTGATGAGCTGGCGCATGAGCCGATCGGCGGCGCCATTCGCCGCTTCCACCGCGCGCTGCGAGGCATCCTCGACCGCCTTGAGCTGCGCCGCCACTTCGGTCTTGAACGCCGCGTCGATGGCCTCGGTCGCGGTCGCCTGCATCGCATCGCGGGCATTCCCGACCAGTCGCTCGAGCGTCTGCCGCGCTTCGTCGGCTGCGGACTCGGCGGTTGAGCGAACTTCGGCAAGCGTCGCGATCATCCGCGCCCCGCCTTGGTCGGCGAAATCGTCCGCCCCGGCCCGCAGCCGGGCCAGGGCCGCATCGGCGTCGGCAAGCGCTGCGTTGACCCGATCGGTCAGCGCCTGTTGGCTTTCGCCATGCTCGGCCATCTTGGCTTCATTCGCCTGCAACGTCGATTTGACTGCGTTGACGTGTGACAAGGTCGATTGCGCGACAAGTTCGGAGGCTTCGAGCAGCGGCTTGATCTGCCCGAGCGCACCTTGGGTCGCCTTGCCGTGCGAGGCCATGCGGTCGAGCGCATGGGGCAGCGTTTCGTCGAGTTCGCGCGTCACCGCATCGAGCGCGAGCAACAGCGACTCGGCGTGGGTGATCAGCTGATGCGCCGAATTATTCCCCGTCTGCACATCGGCGATGAAGGCGCCGAGTTGTGCCTTGGTATCGTCGATCGCCCGGCCGATGACGCCGGTGCTGGCCGATACGCTGACATCGAGCACCTCGAGCTGCTGCCGCGTTTCGGTGACATGCGCCGTAATCCGCGCCGCTAGTTCCTCGCTCGCCGTGCCATGCGCCGCGAGCTGGTCGCCAAGCGCGGTGCCGGCTGCTTCTGCCGACGCAAGGCGTGCATCCATCTGGTCTGCGGCGGCATCGACCCGGTCGCGATATTGTTGCCAGGTGGTGTCGAGCCGCGCGCCCAGATTGTCGACCGTCGTCTGCAGCGTATCGCGGATCGAAGCCGAGGATTGGGTGATTTGCGCCAGCGCGACGCCATGCGCGTCGGTGACTTGCGACGCCGCGGCAATCAGCCCCGATTCGGTTTCCTGCGTCTGCTGTTGCAGCGCGCCGAGCGCTTCGTGGAGGCCCGCTGCGGCGGCTTCGCCGGTGCGCGCGGCCTTGGCCGCCTCTTCGCCGAGTTCGGCGAGCTTGGCTTCAAGATTCGCGCCCTGCTGATGTGCGACGAGCCCCGCTTCGCGGAAATTGACCGCGAGCCGCTGCGCCACATCGTCGATGCGCGGCAGCCCGGCGAGCAGGCCGTCCATGCGCTGCATCGCGACATCGCCCGATCGCGCGAGCTGGTCGTGGGCGTTGGCGATGACCGACGCATTGGTTGCGAGCTTGTCGCTGCTGTCGTTGAGCCGGAGCACGGCATCGACGCCCAGCTGCTGAACATTGCGCGCCTGTTCCGAAAGCTGACGCTGAGCCTCGCCGAGTTTCTCGCCAAGCAACGCCATTGATTGCGCAAGCGCATCATTTTCATGGCGCAGCGCCGCGGCGAGGCGGGCAAAGCGCGCCTGTTCGGACCGGCTCGACCGCAGCAACGCCATCCAGAGCAGAGTCAGCAAAACGAGCGGCGTCGACAGGGTCGCGACAAGCGCCGGCCATTCATCGGGCGCGACCGGACGCGCGAAACCCTTCGTCGCGGTAAACAGAGCGAACAGGCACCAGCCGAGGCCGATGATTACCAGCAGCGTCGGCAGCAGCCGGTCGCGCCACGCGCCGCTCTGCGGATCGGGCATATCGTCGTCATCGGTCGCGAGCGGCGTCATATCGAGCCATTCGCGCTCGACCGGAGCCTCGGCTTCGAGGGCGGGCGCGGCTTCGCTTGCCGGTGCATCGGTCTGCGCCGGCATATCATTCTCCGGGTTTGCCGCGGACTCCCGCCACAGACCGACGATTTTCTTTTCCCCCGTCATCGGGCCATCTTAGCATCAAATGCCCACCATGAAACGGAAACTTAACCATGGGCTGTCAAGGCTGTGGAATGTCGTTCGACAGCGGCCCTCTCGATCGCTTTCTCTCTTCGGCCATCGGCGACGATGCGGCGATGGCCATGGATCTGCGCGCCGTTTTTGCCGACAGCGCCCGCGAGCTTGCCGACCTGATGCGCCGGTCGCGCTGCGATGCCAACTGGCATATGGCGGCGCTGCGGCTCAAGAGCCTGGCCGCGACCTTCGGCGTCATCTCGCTGATCGAGCTAGCGGAAGGCGCGATGGCCGGGGTCCCGGGCGATCCGGCAGTGCTGCGCGATATCAACGCCGCCATCGACGCCATCGGCTGACCCGGTTTCGGGTTCAAACGCCGTTCAGGCGGCAATCTCCATTGGAAATATCGACCGTGCTCGTCTTGCCTTGGCAACGCGACGGGGCTAGCCGCGTTGCTGAACGTGGCCGGACCTGTTCGTGCGGGAAACCGGCGGCCGATACAAAGGAGAGATTTCGATGTTCAAGCGTTTCCGCCAGACGTCCGCAACCGCCGTTGCCGCCGTCCTCGGCTGCGCCCTGATTGTCGCCGCGCCCGCCGCCGCGAAGGAAAAGCCGAAAAAGGAAGAAGAGGAGAAGGGCGCGCAGCTCAAGCCCAGCAAGGAATTCAGCCCTGCGCTCAAGAAGCTGACCGAGGCGGCGAAGGCAAAGGACATGGCGGCCCTCGAAGCCGCATTGGCCGAAGGGCAGGCGAGCGCAACGAGCCCCGACGACAAATATCTCGTATCCTTCTACGAACTTCAGCTCGGCATCGGCAAGAGCGACAAGGCGATCCAGGGCAAGGCGCTCGACGGGATGCTTGAATCGGGCCTGACGCCGCCGGAAAGCCTGGCCGCCTATAATTTCTTCTCGGGCAATTTCGCCTATGGCGACAAGGATTATGCGAAGGCCGTCAAGCGTCTGGAAGCCGCAAAGGCCGCCGGTTCGACCGAGCAGGGACTGCCGGTGCTGCTGATGGACAGCTATCTCAAGCTGAACCAGGTCGATCAGGGGCTTGCTGTTGCGAAGGAAGCAATCGCTGCTGCGCGTGCCGCGGGCCGTGTGCCGTCGGAAGAACTTTATGTTCGCCCGGCAAGTGCCTTGCAGGCGGCGAAGCGCAACAGCGAACTGCTCGATATGCTGGCGATGCGCCTGCAGGACTATCCGCAGCCGGTGATCTGGCGGAACACGCTCTTCATCCTGCTGCAGCAGGAAGCGAGCGACAAGGTCATGAACCTCGACACGTTCCGCCTGATGCGCGCAACCAAGTCGATGACGCAGCGTCCCGAATATCTTGAATATGCCGCGCTGGCGACCGAGGCAGGCTATCCGAATGAAGCAGTGGCCGTGATCAAGGAAGGCCAGGCTGCGAACGTCATCCAGACGTCCGACGAGCGTTTCAACACGATCCTCGAATCGCAGGAACCGCGCGCCAAGGCCGACGCCGTCGCGCTCAAGGGCGACGCGGCCAAGCCTGCAACCGCAGCGAACCCGAAGCTGGCGCGCCAGACCGCCGACGGCCTTGTCGGCATCGGCGACTATGCGACCGCGATCTCGCTGTATGAAAAGGCGGCTGCCGGCGGCGACCCGCTTGCGCAATATCGCCTCGGCGTCGCGCAGGCTCTCGCTGGGCAGAAGGATGCGGCGATCGCCAGCTTCGCGAAGGTGCAGGGTGACCGGGCACGTCTCGCGAATCTGTGGACCATCCACCTGTCGGCAAAAGCGCCCGCTGCAGCCGCAGCAGCGGCTCCCGCCACCGCACCGGCGAACTGATCGGACATAAAAAGGGGCGCCCTCCCGCAAGGAGGGCGCCCCTTTTTGTGCGCGCCGCGATTATGGCTCGACCGGGATCCCGGCGAGTTGTTTGGCGGTGCGAATCGTAAGCGACGTCTTCACGCTCGTGACATTCGGTGCCGATGTGAGATGCGCCGTCAGGAACGACTGAAAGCTCTGCAAGTCGCGCGCGACGACCTTCAGCAGAAAGTCGATTTCACCGTTGAGCATGTAACATTCGCGCACCTCGGCCAGCCCGCCGACATAATCCTCGAACGCCTTGAGGTCGGATTCGGCCTGACTGCGCAGGCTGACCATCGCGAAGACGGTGATTCCATAACCCAGCTTCGCGGCGTCGAGATCGGCATGATAGGATCGTATCACGCCCGACTCCTCCAGTGCGCGGACGCGGCGCAGGCACGGGGGAGCCGTCAGCCCCACCTGCTGTGCCAATTCCACATTGGTTATGCGCCCGTTTTTCTGCAGCTCGTTGAGGATCTGCAAATCAATTTGATCGAACTTCTGGCTTGCCATCATTGAAACATCCGCTTTCCCCGATTGCCCTCACCATAATATTATTTCAGGCGATTGCAATTGTCCCACAATGTGACGTGGCGCCCTTACCCTCTTTCGTGAGCGATTGATTCACGCTAGCCGCTAAGCTTCCGCTAACCAACAAAACGGGAATGGGCTGGCTTCGCGTGACCGCTGACTCGATGATCGCGACCATCTTGCGGCAAGCGCCGGCGGACCGCCGTGCGAGCATCGCCGCGTGGCGCCAGCTCACCGATATTCTGGCGCAGCGCGGCAATCAACTGGATACGACCGATATACGTCGCGCCTTCCACGCGCTCGCGGTGCTGCGCCGCGATGTGCCTGAAAAGGTGCGGCGCGATTGCGCCGTTGCGGTGGCCCGCCACGGGCGCTTTGCGCCGCTGGTCGCTTTTTACGCGAATGACGTTCCGGCCGTCTCCGCGACGATGCTACGCCGCGCGCGGCTGGCGGAGGCGGACTGGTTGGCGATGCTGCCGACGACCGCCGCCACCGCGCGCTCGATCCTCGCCGGGCGCAGCGATTTGCCCGTGAGCGTGCGCCGCGCACTGGACAGTTTGGGAGCGGGATCGGTCGCGCTGCCGCAACCCGCGATCGCGGCGGCCGACGCTTCGGCAGCGGATATCGTCGACGAGGCGCCTGCTAGCCAGATCAGCGAACTGGTACGGCGGATTGACAAATATCAGTCGTCGCGCAGCAAGCCCGCTCCGGCAAGGCCGCGCACGAGCTTCCTGTTCGAAACCGGACCCGACGGCGTGATCCGCTGGGTCGACGGAATAACCCGCGGCGCGGCGATCGGTCTGTCGATCGCCGAGAGCGCCTTGGGCGGCGAGCCAGGGACCGATGGCGCCGCAGTTGGCGCGTTTCGCCAGCGTGCCGAAATCGTCAACGCCCGTATGATCCTTGAGGGGTCGGCAGCTGACGCCGGCGAATGGCGCTTTTCGGCATTGCCCTGGTTCGATCCCGCGACCGGCCAGTTTTGCGGCTATCGCGGCACCGCTCGGCGGCCGCAGCACAATGAATTGCCTTATGGCCGCCCGGAATCGAGCGATTCGGGCGACTCTATCCGGCAGTTGATCCATGAACTGCGCAGCCCGCTCAATGCGATCTCGGGCTTTGCCCAGATTATTTCGGGACAGATGTTCGGTCCGGTCAGCGGCGCCTATCGCAAGATGGCCGATTCGATCATCGCCGACGCGGGCGCGGTTCAGGACATCATCGACGATCTGGAAGTCGCGGCGCGTTCGACGGGCACCGTCGAAGCCCGGCCGACCGACGAGGTCGCCGACCTTGCGACGGTGATGGCGCAGATCGAAGGCGACCTGGCGCCGCTGCTCGCCGACCAGCGGATCGACCTCAGCATTTCGCGCGTCGGCGGCCCCTTTCTGGCTCATGCCGACGATGCCAATTCGCGGCGGATGGTTGGTCGGCTGCTCACCGCACTCGTCGATATTTGCGAAGCCGGTACGACGCTTGTCGGGCAGCTGGTTGCGGAGGCCGGTCCCGATGACATGCTGCAACTGCGCATCGTGCGTCCCGCCGCGATCCGCTACGCATCGGCGGCAGATCTGCTCGATCCGGGCTTCAGCCCCGAAGGCGAGGCGCCCGGCGCCGCGATCCTCAGCCTCGGCTTTTCGTTGCGACTGGTTGACAGCCTGGCGCGCGGCGCCGGGGGACGACTCGATATCGGTCATAATGCCTTGACCTTGTATCTTCCCTCGGCCAACCCAAGGGCCGACACCGAACTAGGTGCCCAACACGGCGAATAGCCGAACCGCATCGGGGCGGGGTAAAGGGGAATAAGGTGGGTTCTGCGGCCAATATTCAGGCCTATCCTCCGGAATCCGGTCAAATTGCACTCAAGGACGGTGAGGCGCCGCGCTTTTGGGTGACGATCGATACCGAGGAAGATTTTGACTGGAACGGACCATTTTCGCGGACCGATTTCCGGCTCGATTCGGTCCCCGCGCTGTCCGCCTGCCAATCCTATTTCGAACGGGCCGGGGTGCGTCCCATCTATCTCGTCGACTGGCCGATCGTGCAGGACGACCGGGCGGTCGCCATTCTAGCACCGGCGCTGGCGTCAGGCCGCTGCGACATCGGCGCCCAACTCCATCCCTGGGTAACGCCGCCGTTCGACGAGGCGGTGAACGATCGCAACAGTTACACCGGCAATCTCCCCGAAACATTGCAGCGCGCCAAGATGCAGACGCTCCGCGATGGCATCCGCGACCGGTTCGGCACCGCGCCGCTCGCCTATCGTGCGGGGCGTTACGGGCTGGGACGCAGCAGCGCCGCGATGCTCGCCGATCTCGGCTTTCGGCTCGACACCTCGGTCCGGTCGGGCTTCGACTATCGTCCCGGCCATGGTCCCGACTATCGCTGCGCGCCGCTGCGGCCCTGGTGGGTGGGGCAGGGGAGCGATGCCATTCTGGAAGTCCCCGTCACAACCGTCTTCGGGGGGGCGCTCGGCCGTCTCGGTCCGCCGGTCTATCACCGGGTGGCGCGCGATGGCCTGCGCGCCGGCGCCGCGCTCGCGCGCCTGGGGCTCGTCGAACGCATCGCGCTGACGCCCGAAGGAATTCCCGCCGACAAGGCGTGCCGCGCGATCGACATCGCGATCGAGCAAAGCCTGCCCATCCTCAACTTTTCGTTTCACTCGCCCTCGCTGCAACCGGGAAACACGCCCTATGTGCGCAGCGACGCGGACTTGGACCTCTTCTACCGCTGGTGGGACGTGGTGCTCGACCATCTGGCGCGGCGCAGCATCGCCGCAATCGATACCGACGGCATATTGGCAATGGCGACGCGCTCGGCTATCGCCCGCTGATCCCTCTCGGGGGCCTGTAGCTCAATGGTTAGAGCTGGCCGCTCATAACGGCTAGGTTGCGGGTTCGAGTCCTGCCGGGCCCACCATTTCCCTTGCAAATTGCAACCGGTCGCTGTCCATTGGGCCGAGTTGAAAGGGAGAGGGACATGGCAAGCAAGAAGACGATCCTGCTCGGCGGGCTGGCGGTCATCGTGGCGGTCGGGGCTGTCGTGGGCGTGCGAACCGCGACCTTTGCGCCCAAGGACATCGCCGACGGCAGCGACGTGACGCTCGCGCCCGCGCCTACGTACGACCTGCAGGCCGCCGTTCGGCACCTGAGCGAAGCGGCCCAGATTCCGACCATCTCGCATCAGGATGCCGCCGACAACGACGGGGCGCAGTGGGACCGGCTGCACGGCTGGCTCGCGGCGAGCTATCCGGCGGCCCATGCGGCGATGACCCGCACCATCCTGCCGAACAAGACGTTGATCTACCAATGGCAGGGCAGCGATCCCGCCGCGGCGCCGATCATCGTCATGGCGCATCAGGATGTCGTGCCAGTGACCCCGGGGACCGAGAAGGACTGGAAATATCCGCCCTTCGCCGGGACGATTGCCGATAACGCGGTATGGGGCCGCGGCACCGTCGACGACAAGGGATCGCTCGTCGGCCTGTTCGAGGCGATCGAGGCGCTGGCAGTGCAGGGTTTCAAGCCGAAGCGCAGCATCTACCTCGTCTCCGGCCACGACGAGGAAGCGGGTGGATCGGGTGCGATCGCCGCCGCCGCACAGCTCAAGGCGAAGGGCGTCAAGGCGATCTTCACTATCGATGAGGGCAGCATCGTGCTCACCGACACGCCGGTCATCAACGGCCCGGCCATCCTGATCGGCGTCGGTGAAAAGGGCTATGGCACGCTGAAGGTCACGGCCAATGCCCCCGGTGGGCATAGCTCGATGCCGCCGGCCGAAACCGGGGTCGAAACGCTGTCCAAGGCGATCCTCGACATCACCGGCGATCCTTTTCCGATGGAAGTGCGCGGCCCCGGCGCCTCGATGATCGAAGTGCTCGCCGCGAAGAAAGGCGGCGTTACCAAGATGGCGGTCGCCAACCAGTGGCTGTTCGGGCCGATACTCAAGCGCCAGCTCACCGGCTCGCCGTCGACCGCGGCGGCGTTTCACACCACGATCGCGCCGACGATGCTCGAGGGCAGCCCCAAGGAGAATGTGCTGCCGCAATCGGCCAATGCGCTCATCAACTATCGCATCGCGCCGTGGAACCGGTCGTCCGACATCATGGCGCGGGCGAAGGCCGCAGTGGGCGATGCCAAGGTCGATCTCGCCTGGGTCAAGCCGCCGCGCGAACCGTCGCGCATCTCTTCGTCAACGTCGCAGGGCTGGAAATGGATCGCTGCAGCGGCACGCGCCGACGCGCCCGAGGCGGTGCTCAGTCCGATGCTCGTCGTCGGCGGCACCGACAGCCGCAGCATGGAGGGCGTGTCCGAGGACGTCTATCGCTTCATGCCGATGCACTTCACGCTGAAGGAATCGGCAATGATCCACGGCACCAACGAGCATATGGCCGTCGACAGCTTCAAACGCATGATCGATTTCTATGCGCGGTTGATCGCGACGTCAGCGGGATAGACTTGCGCCCCAAGCCTGTCTAAAGGCGCCTCCACGGTCGGGGAGTAGCGCAGCCCGGTAGCGCGCCTGCTTTGGGAGCAGGATGTCGCAGGTTCGAATCCTGTCTCCCCGACCAATGCTTCACCGCAGCGCCCCCTCTGGCTGCGCGCGGCCGTGCTTAACCCGCTGCTAAACAATCCTCTCTATGCTCGCGGGTCGAGATAGGGACCAGATATCGAGATGACCGGCGGCAGTCTGAAGAAACTGTTCGCGGCGCTGGCGGCGCTGTTTGCGGCGCTGTGCGCTGCAAGTCCCGCAATGGCGGCCAATTGCTATTACGCGACCGCTCAGGGATCGACCGGGCCTGCCGATTGGCAGACCTATTGCTGGCTCGACTTTACCGGTTACAGCGAAACGACGGCGCGATCGGCGTCCGGACAGAATTTTTCCTTCACCCTGTCCGACGGCACGGTGATGAGCTTCAATCTCAAGGTGTCGGGAGCGGCGATGACCGCCGCTACATCGCCGTCCTGGTCGGGCAGTGCGGTCGGCAACACGGCTTTTCTTGGCATCGCCGGGCGTCCGATCATGTATCAGACCGCGGCCGGGACAACGACTATCGCGATCAGCAGCATCGCGCTGACGCCGCCCGCAGCCGGGACGATCAGCGCCTATATGTTCGTCGCCGCCGACGGCGAGTCGAGCAACGAAGGCGAATCGCTGCGATTCCAGACCAATGGCGGCAACTGGCAGGAGCTCGATCGCGCCGGGCCGATCAGCGGCAGCACCTATCCGACGACATCGGGGACGGGAACGAACAGCTTCACCGAAACGGGCGCTGCGGGAACCGTGGGCGCCTATATCATGGGGTCGACATCGCCGACGTCGGTAACCACGACTTTGGTGGGCGGGGGGCTGCAAGGCGCGATGTTCGCGGTGCGCTTCGCCTCGATCCGGCTGAACACGCAGATTTCGGGCGCCCGCGCCAACCCGGCCGACCAGTTCACTTTTTCGGTCAACACGACGGGAACGGGATCGACGCTGGCAACGGGGACGTCGAGCGGCACCGGCCTCGGTCCCTTTACCTCGGCCGCGCTGTCGAGCTCGGCGGCGATCCCGCTGACATTGAACCAGACGATGGCCGCCGGCAGCGTCAACAGCCTGTCGCATTATCGCTCGGCGCTGACCTGCACCAACACGGCAACCGGTTCGAGCACGCCGCTGCCGACGAATGTCGTCACCACCGCCTATAATTTCGGATCGCTCCAGTTCGGCGATGCGGTGCAATGCACCTTTACCGAGACGCCTTATCCGCATCTGACATTGACCAAGGCTCTGGCAGCGTCCGGCCGTCAGTTCAGCGGCGACCAGTTCACCCTGACGATCGCGCAGGGTGCCACGGTGGTCGGCACCACCACCACGACGGGCAGCGGGGCGACCGTGTCGAATGGTTCGACGCCGCAGGTGCAGCTCAGCGCCGGCACGGCGTACAGCCTGTCGGAAGCGGCCGCAGGGACGACGACGCTGGGCCAGTATACGGCGACGATGAGCTGCACCAATGCGGCGACCTCTTCGACGGTCCTGCCGACAGCCGCGGGCGGCAGTGTGACGCCGCAAATGGGCGATGTGATCGCTTGCGTCATCACCAATACCAAGCGCGGATCGAACGCCACGCTGGCAATCGCCAAAAGTTCGACGCTGGTATCGGACCCCGTGAACGGCACGACGAACCCGAAGGCGATACCGGGGGCGGTCGTGCGGTACAGCTTCACGGTTCAGAACAGCGGACCGACCGCGACCGACAGCAACAGCGTGTTCATCGTCGACAGCTTGCCGGCGCAGATCAGCGTCGGGACCGCGGCATCGCCGGTCTTCACCCAGGGATCGCCGACGAGCGCGCTGACCTTCAGCGCCGCGAGCGATATCCGCTATTCCAATGCTGCAACCGCGCCGGCCAGCTTTGCCGCCTGCACCTATTCGCCGGTCACCACCTACGACCCCGCGGTCCGCTATGTCTGCCTGCGGCCGCAGGGCAGCATGGCGGGATCGACCGGCACGCCTACCAGCTTCACGCTGAGCATCGAGGGCCGGATCAACTGATCCGCGGCGTGCGCTCAGGCTGACGAAGGCAAAAGGCATCGCGCAAAGAAAAAGGCGGCCTTCCCGAAGGAAGACCGCCCTTTGTTTCGGTCATTGCCCCGAAGGGCTGTGACTTACTTCTTTTCTTCTGCCGTGGCAGCGGTCGCAGCCGAGTCAGCAGCGGCAGCGGCGGTGTCAGCAGCCATAGCAGCCGTGTCGGCAGCAGCAGCAGCCGAGTCAGCAGCCATAGCGGCGGTGTCCGCACCAGCTTCAGCGGCGGTGTCAGCAGCCGGAGCTTCGGTGGTCGCTTCTTCAGCAGCCTTTTCACCGCAAGCGGCGAGGGCGAACATGCTGGCAGCAACAGCGATAGCAGCAAACTTCTTCATGATGTGTGGGCTCCCTAAAATGCCATTCCGCGCTGGGGAAACTTTCCCGTCCCGCGAGCGGCGGGATTTAGACGTTCCGTACCAATCGTCAACAAAAATAATTGAGATGGCAGGCGCGCCCTGTTCTGATTACCCCGCGCTGTCCGTCATGGTAGCTCGGCATCGGCGCTATTTGCAAGCAGCCCGATCGTGACCGTCCAGGCGACCACATTTTGGCGGATTTGCGCGGGATCCACCTTGTCGAACGTGTCATCGGGCGTGTGGTGAATATCGAAATAGCGTGTCCCATCTTGTTGCAGGTCGATGGTCGGCACCCCCGACTCGATCAGGGCGCCGACATCGGCGCCGCCACCCGCAGGCTGCTTTCCGCGGGTGATTCCATAAGGCGCGAGTGCCGCGGCGATGCGGTCGGCAAGCCCGGCTGCGCCCTCGGGCAGCTTGAAATCGACGCGCCAGACGCGGTCGGCACCGAAATCCGACTCCATGGCGACCGCGTGGCGTTCCTTGCCATGGGCATCGAAATAGGCCTTGCCGCCGAACACGCCGACTTCTTCGGCACCGGCCCACAGGATGCGGATCGTCCGCCGCGGCTGCCCCGCGGCCATGATATGCTTCGCCGCGGCCGCTATGATGCCGCAGCCCGCCGCATCGTCGATCGCGCCGGTGCCGAGATCCCAGCTGTCGAGATGGCAGGCGATGATGACCGGGCTCGCCTTGGGATCGCTGCCAGGGACTTCGGCGATGACATTGCCCGACGGCTGGTCGCCCAGCGTTTTCGGGGTCAGCAACAGCTTCAGGCGCAGCGGCTTGCCGTGCTGCCACTGCCGGACCAGCAGGTCGGCGTCGGGATTGGAGATGGCACCCGCGGGGATCGGCGTGACACCGGCTTCGAAATTGGTCACGCCGGTATGCGGATTGCGATGGCTGTCGGTGCCGATCGAGCGGATGACAATGGCGATGGCGCCCTTTTTGGCGGCCGCGTTTGGCCCGACGAAGCGCCCGCGTCCGAAATAGCCATAGCCGCTGCCGTCCTGTGCGGCCTTCATCTGGTTATCGATGAAGACGATCTTGCCTTTGACCGCGGCATCGGGCGCGGCCTTCAGCGCGTCGAAGCTCGGGAAATAGGCGATGTCGCCCTCGATGCCGTCGGCTCCGGTCGAGCCGCTGTTGCCCAGCGCGGCGATCGCGAGCTTCTGGGGGTGGAACGGGCCGGTGAGCTCGGCCGTCTCGGCGCCGCGGACCCAGACCGGCATGGTATAGGCTTCTTCACGAACATTGGCGAAGCCCATTGAACGCAGCCGTTCGACCGCCCATTTACGGGCAGCGGCCTCGGCTTCGGTCCCCGCCATGCGCGGTCCGATCTCGGTCGTAAGGTCTTCGGTGATCTTGAGCGCCGGGTCTTCGCCCGTTTGCGCCATCTCGACGGCGCTCGGCGCGGCGAAGGCGGCGGTGGACAAAAGACAGGCGGCGAGGCCGGTCAGGCGGGCGATGGTGCGGCGATGTGTCATGCCTCTGTCCTAACCAGCCAATACGCCCTGCCGCAAGCGTCGATTGCCAAGCGCGCGCCCATTCGCTAACCGGCCCGCGACCTCATTCTCTTCCGGCCGCGCGCTGCGCGGCCCAGCCAGTTTCGGAGCATTTCATGGCCGCCCAATATAGTTTCGTGATGAAGGGTCTGACCAAGACCTATCCCGGCGCGCAAAAGCCGGTGCTCAACGGCATCAATTTGCAATTCTATTCGGATGCGAAGATCGGCATCGTCGGGCCCAACGGCACCGGCAAGTCGACGCTGATGAAAGTCATGGCGGGCATCGATACCGATTTCACCGGCGAAGCGTGGCCGGGCGAGGGGATTACCCTCGGCTATCTGGCGCAGGAACCCGAACTCGATCCGACGAAGACGGTGAAGGAAAATGTCATGGACGGCGTCCGCCCCGTCGCCGACATGCTCGACCGCTTCAACGAGATCAGCGCGCTGATGGCCGATCCGCCCGAGGATGCCGATTTCGACGCGCTGATGACCGAAATGGGCGAGTTGCAGGAAAAGATCGACGCGGTCGACGGCTGGACGCTCGACAACCAGCTTGAAATCGCGATGGAAGCGCTGCGTTGTCCGCCGGGCGACTGGGGCGTCGAAAGCCTGTCGGGCGGTGAAAAGCGCCGTATTGCGCTGACGCGCCTGCTGCTCGAAAAGCCATCGATCCTGCTGCTCGACGAACCGACCAACCACCTCGACGCCGAAAGCGTGGCCTGGCTCGAAAAGCATCTCGTTGATTATCCGGGCAACGTCATCCTCGTCACCCACGATCGCTACTTCCTCGACAATGTCGTGAACTGGATCCTCGAACTCGATCGCGGTCGCTATTTCCCCTATGAGGGCAATTATTCGACCTATCTGGAAAAGAAGGCGAAGCGCCTCGAACAGGAATCGCGCGAGGAAGCGGGCCGCCAGAAGGCGATCCGGGACGAACTCGAATGGATCCGGCAGTCGCCCAAGGCGCGCCAGGCCAAGTCCAAGGCACGTATCAAGAGCTTCGACCAGCTCGTTGAAGCGCAGGAGAACCGCACCCCCGGCAAGGCGCAGATCGTCATTCAGGTGCCCGAACGTCTGGGCGGCAAGGTGATCGAGGTTCACAATGTCTCCAAGGCCTATGGCGACAAGCTATTGTTCGAAGATCTGTCCTTCACCCTGCCGCCGGGCGGCATCGTCGGCGTCATCGGGCCGAACGGCGCGGGTAAGTCGACGCTGTTCAAGCTCATCACCGGTCAGGAAACCCCCGACAGCGGCGAGGTCGTGATCGGCGACACCGTGCGCCTTGGCTATGTCGACCAGAGCCGCGATGCGCTCGACCCCAATAAGAATGTCTGGGAAGAAATCTCGGGCGGGCACGAACTGATGACGATCGGCAAGCATCAGATGCAGACCCGCGCCTATGTCGGCGCCTTCAACTTCAAGGGCGGCGACCAGCAGAAGAAGGTCGGCATGCTGTCGGGCGGCGAACGCAACCGCGTTCATATGGCAAAGATGCTGAAGGAGGGCGGCAACGTCCTCCTGCTCGACGAACCGACCAACGACCTCGACACCGAAACGCTCGCGGCGCTCGAAGAAGCGCTCGAAAATTTCGCCGGCTGCGCAGTGGTCATCAGCCACGACCGCTTCTTCCTCGACCGTCTGGCGACCCACATCCTGGCGTTCGAGGGCAACAGCCACGTCGAATGGTTCGAAGGCAATTTCGAAGCCTATGAGGAGGACAAGATCCGCCGCCTCGGCGACGAAGCGACGCGCCCGCACGCGACGACCTACAAGAAGCTGTCACGCTAAAGATCGTGGCGGGGGAGGCGCCTATCTCGGCGAGCGCGATCCGCATGGATGCGGACGCGCTCAACGCCTTCATGGCCGAAGCCTTCCCCCACTCCGAACCGGGGTCGCGTGGCCATGTCGTTGCGGCCGCGCCGGGCCATATCCAGGCGCGCATCGATCCCAACGACAAGGCGCTGCGCCCCGGCGGGCTGATTTCCGGCCCGACGCAGATGGGCTTTGCCGATATGGCCGCCTACGCCCTCGTCCTCGCCCATATCGGCCCCGTCGCGATGGCGGTGACGAGCGCGCTCAACTATCAGTTCCTGCGCCCGTGCCGACCGGGCCCGGTCATGGCCGACGCCTATATGCTGCGCCTTGGCAAGCGGCTCGCGGTGATGGATGTCCGCGTGTGGACCGACGATCCCGACAAGCCGGTCGGACAGGCGAACGTGACCTACGCCATTCCCTAGGCGGGTGTATATCCAGGCGAATGGCCGGTTACGACCGATTGCGGACGTAGGCCTCATGGCTTTATGTGGGAACATGGATATCGCCACTCGCACATCGCGGAAGACGCTGCCGTTACCGGTGGAACGGGAGTCATTAGAGCTCGGGCTATTGTTTTCAGATGATGAGGCCGAACGGATAAAGCGTGGCCACATTCCAAAGGACATGGACGATAAATGGTTCATTTTCTTCGAGGAGGGCTGGCTCTATTTTCACCGATCATGGACTGGTCACTGCATATATGGCGTTCGGCTCGACGGATCACCAAGCGGCGTTCGTGTCATTGAAGCGTGGGCTAGTCGCAACAAGGATGAATACAATTCGCCCGGCGTTGAAACCGATTTGCGAATGATCGAGCAGTTGATAGCTACCCGCCTTCTTGTCTAATCGAACGTCCTCTTCCCACCCCAAAACCGCCACCCTGCGCCCGGAATTTAGCCCTCCGATGGCGTAGCCGACGCTTTCTGCTTCGTCGGCATCATCCTCTTCGACAACCCATGATAGAGGCGGGTGGGGCAGACCTGCGCGCTTGTCCAGTCGGCGATCAGCGCCGTCGCGAACAGCGACAGGATCACGCCGCGCGCGGCGGTCGCCTCGATCAGGATGATGACGGCGGTCAGCGGCGCGCGCACGACCCCGACGAAATAGGCGACCATGCCCATCATCACCACCGCGCCGGTGGGGCTGTCGGGAAAGGCTGGCGTCAAAAGGTTGCCGAACCCGGCGCCCACCGCGAGCGAAGGCGCGAAAATGCCGCCCGGCGCGCCGCTCAACGTCGAGGCGAGCGCGGTAACAAACTTGGCAGGAAAGAACCACAGCTTGCCGTGGTTGCCTTCGACCAGGAATTTGGTGACGTCGTAGCCGGTGCCCCACGTCGCGCCGCCGGTCGCGATGCTCACCCCCGCGACGACGAGGCCGCAAACGGCTGCGAAAAGGATCGGGCGCGCCGCCGCCTTGCGCGCCCAGTCGGCAGAACGGTCGCTCGCCGCCAGCACGATGCGCGCAAAGAGCCCGCCGGCCAAGCCGCCGCCGATCCCGGCGATCGGCGCGATCAGCAGCACGTCGGCCACGGGGAGCGTCTCGCGCATCGCGCCGAAATAGACATAGTCGCCCGCAACCGAGAGGCTGACGAGACCGGCGATCATCACCGCGCCCATCGTCAGCACCGCGACGCGCTGTTCATAGGCGGAGGCGAGTTCCTCGATCGCGAAAGCGATCCCGGCGAGCGGCGTGTTGAAGGCTGCGGCGACCCCCGCGGCACCGCCGGCGATGAACACCCCGGCGGAAATGCGGACCTTGAGCAGCCGGTGCATCGCGACCATGATCGCCGCGCTGACCTGAACCGTCGGTCCCTCACGCCCGACCGATCCGCCGGCGGCAAGCGTCGTCAGCGTCAGCGCAAGCTTGGCAAAGGCGGTTTTGAGTGACACCAGCGGGCCGTCGGCCGCCTGATCGGGATAGCGACCTGCGGCGATGATCTGCGGAATGCCCGACCCGCGCGCGTCGGGGACATAGCGGTTGGTCAACCAAACGATCAGCGCGAATACCGATGGCGTGATGAGCAGCGGCAACCACCAGGCGACCGCCGATATCTGAAAGATCAGCCGCTGAACCTTGTCGCCCGCCGCTGCAAAGACGAGGGCAACGAAGCCGAGCAGCAGCGCCCCGCCCACCATCGCGACGCGCCGCCGGATATCGACGACCTCGCTGCGCGCGCGCCGGCCGGCGCGCAACTGCCACAGACGCATCCAGCGCGGCAGGTTGGGCTTGGAGAGCATGGCGCGCCTGTTGGACCCCCGCGCGGGGGAGCGCAACCCCTGGCGGGGTCAGGCGGGCGAAAATTCTCCAGTTTTTTCATCGAGAATGTGGAGCACGCCGTCGCTGATCGCAAAAAAGGCGCCGCGCAGCCGCAACGTGCCGCGCTTTTCCTTCTCCTCGATGCACGGGAAGGTGCGCAGATTGTCGAGGCTGACCTTCACGCCCGCCATCTCCATCGCACGGCCCGCTACGCGATTGTCATAGTCGGGATGCGCCGCACGCACGTCGGCGCTCGCATCGTCGAGCAGCGCGATCCAGTCGGCGATGAAGCCGCCGCGGCCCGGTTCGGCACCCTCCATCGTCCGGTGCAGCGCCGCGTGGCAGCCGCCGCACATCCCGTGGCCCATCACGACGATTTCCTCGACCTTCAGAAACTGCACCGCAAATTCCAGCGCCGCCGATACGCCGTGACGGCCCGGCGTCGTTTCAAAGGGCGGGACGAGCGCGGCGACATTGCGCACGACGAATATCTCGCCCGGATTGGTGTCGAATATCTGCGACGGTTCGACGCGGCTGTCCGAACAGGCGATGACCATCACCTTGGGTGACTGGCCCTCGGCCAATTCATCCCACCGGTCGCGCTGTTGCTGCCAGCCGGTGGCGCGGAAACGGCGATAGCCGTCGATCAGTTCTGCAAAGCGAGTCATGACGCGCGCTTTAGCACAGGATGGACGGTTGAGAAGATGTGCGTGTGCGCCTATGTGGGCGCCATGAACGCTCCGCTGCAAAAACCGTCCGATCGCGCCCGCAAACCCGACTGGATTCGCGTCAAGGCGCCGACCAGCCCCGGCTATGCCGAAACGCGCAAGCTGATGCGCGACCTCAATCTGCATACGGTGTGCGAGGAAGCGGCGTGCCCGAACATCGGCGAGTGCTGGACCAAAAAGCACGCGACGGTGATGATCCTTGGAGATACCTGCACGCGCGCCTGCGCCTTCTGCAACGTCAAGACCGGCATGCCGCGCCCCGTCGACCTGCTCGAACCCGAACATACGGCGGCCGCGGCGGCGAAGATGGGGCTGACCCATATCGTGATCACCTCGGTCGACCGCGACGACTTGCCCGATGGCGGCGCCAGCCAGTTCGTCAAGGTGATCGAGGCGCTGCGCCGCGAAACGCCGCAGACGACGATCGAGATTCTGACCCCCGATTTCCGCAACAAGCCCGACGATGCCGTTGCCGCGATCGTCGATGCGCGGCCCGATGTCTATAATCACAACCTGGAGACGGTTCCGCGGCTCTATCCGACGATCCGCCCCGGTGCGCGCTATTATGCGTCGCTCCGCTTGCTCGAAAGCGTCAAGCGCCGCGATCCGTCGATCTTCACCAAATCGGGCATCATGCTCGGGCTCGGCGAAGAGCGGATGGAAGTGCATCAGGTGATGGACGACATGCGCAGCGCCGACATCGACTTCATGACGATGGGGCAATATCTCCAGCCGACCCCCAAGCATACGAAGGTGATCGACTTCGTGACGCCGCAGGCGTTCGATGCCTATGCCCAGATCGCCCGCGCCAAGGGCTTCCTGCAGGTCGCTTCTTCGCCGCTGACCCGGTCGAGCTATCATGCGGGCGACGATTTCGCGAAGATGCGCGCCGCGCGCGAAGCCCAGCTCGCGCGCGCCAAGGCGGACTGACGCCGCATTGCCGAGGCATCACGAAACGCGCGAGCTGCCCTATAGCGCCGAACAGATGTTCGCGCTCGTGACCGATATCGCGCGCTATCCCGAATTTCTGCCGTGGGTGGTCGCGCTGCGTGTCCGCGCCGACAGCGATCGCGAGGCGGTGGCCGACATGATCGTCGGCTTCAAGGGATTGCGCGAAAGCTTTTCGTGCCGCGTCCACAAGCGCGCGCCCGACAAGGTGATCGTCGATTATATCGACGGCCCGATGCGCCACCTCAACAATGAATGGCATTTCACGCCGCTCGACGGCGGCGGGTGCAAGGTCGACTTCATGGTCGATTTCTCGTTCCGCAGCCGCGTCTTCGAGGCGCTGGCCGGGCAGATGTTCGACAAGGCGCTCCGCAAGATGATCGCGGCGTTCGAAACGCGCGCCGATGCGCTTTACGGTGCGGGAAGCGTGACGTCCTCCGACGGGCGCAGCGCATCCTTGTCGGGTTGAAGCAGGTCGAGCGCGAACATCGTCGCGTGATGGCGGATCGTCGCGCGATCGGTCGAATCGAATTGCACCCGCTGGGTGAAATAATCATCGGGGTCCTGGCCGCGCAGCGCACGTGCGAAGACGACGATGCCCACCGGCTTCTTGTCCGATCCGCCGCCGGGGCCGGCGATCCCGGTAATCGACACCGCGACATCAGCGTCGCTGTTCGCCAGCACGCCCGCGGCCATCGCCCAGGCGGTCGCCAGCGACACCTCACCGAAGGTTTCCAGAATTTCGCTGCTGACGTCGAGCTGGCGCTTCTTGGCGTCGGCCGAATAGGTAATGAATCCGGCGCTGAAGACATCGGAACTACCGGGAATGTCAGTGAGCGCCACCGACACCATGCCGCCGGTGCAGCTTTCAGCGATGGCAACGCGGCGCCCCGCCGCACGATTGGCGGCAAGAACGGACGTGGCGGCTTCTTCGCGCGCGGTCTGGCGCGTTTCGACGGCGGACGGCAAGGTTCAATTCTCCGGAAGTTCTAAAGTCGCGATGGCCTGTGCGGCGATCCCTTCGCGGCGGCCCGTAAAGCCCAGCCGCTCGGTGGTTGTTGCCTTCACACTAATGGCTTCAATCGAAATCGCAAGAATTTCGGACAGGCGCGCGCGGATCGCGGCGCGATGCGGGCCGATTTTCGGCGCTTCGGCGATGATCGTCAGATCGACATGGGCGATCCGTCCGCCCCGCGCCGCGACCCGTTCGGCGGCAAAGGCCAGGAAGCGCCATGACGCCGCCCCGCGCCATTGCGGATCGCTCGGCGGGAAATGGTCCCCGATATCGCCATCGGCCAGCGCGCCGAGGATCGCGTCGGTCAGCGCGTGGAGCGCGACATCGGCATCGCTATGCCCTTCAAGCCCATGACTATGCTTGATTTCAATCCCGCCGATCCACAGCGGCTTGTCGGGAACGAGGCGGTGAACGTCATAACCCATACCGACGGCGGTACGCATCGCGGCTTTGCCTCCTCCGAGCAGGGCGGACAGAATGATGAGATCGTCGGCATAGGTCAATTTGTGCAGCCGCGCGTCGCCTGGAACCGTTGCCACAGCATGACCGAGCCGGCGGACGAGCTGCGCATCGTCGGTCGCCGCTTCGTCGCCGCCACCCGCGTGAGCACGGCGCAGCGTACCGAGCCGGAAGGCCTGCGGCGTCTGGACGCGCGCGAGTCGGCTGCGGTCGGTGACGTCACCCGCCACCCCGTCAACCTCGGTTATCAGCGTATCGGGAACGGGCAGCGTCGGCGTCGCCGCGACAGCCCCCTCCGCCACGGCGGCGAGCAGCCGGTCGATTACCGCCGCCGAAACGCCCGGGCGCGCCGCATCATGGACGAGGAGGATCGCGTCGTCGCTCCAGTCGGCCAGTGCGCCCAGCGCATTCGCGACCGACTGCTGGCGTTCGATGCCCGGCGCAGCGGTCGTCCAGCTGGCGGGCAGGGGGCCTGCCGCCGCCACGACGTCATCATCGCCGACGAGCACACCCGCACCGATGGCCGGGTGCGCGGCGAACGCATCGAGGCTCCAGTGCAGCACGGATTTGCCGCCGATCGGGACAAGCTGCTTGGGAAGCCCAAAGCCCGCGCGCGCGCCGACGCCGCCGGCGAGCAGCACGACAGCGACGGAGCCGGACGGCAGGGGCGCGGAGTCGGTCATGACGCGCGCCGGTTAGCGCAGCCGCGGCTTGCGGAAAAGCGCCTTAGCGTGTAGTGGCTGCACAAAATTTAGGCAATTTCAACGAAAGCTCCCCGTTATGGCGCCGCTCCGGCCCATCCAGATCGGCAATATTACCATCGCGGATCCCGTGATCCTCGCGCCGATGACGGGCGTCACTGATCTGCCGTTCCGCAAGATCGTCCGCTATTACGGCTCGGGGCTCAACGTCACGGAGATGATCGCGAGCCAGGCCGCGATCCGTGAGACGCGGCAATCGATCCAGAAAGCTGCCTGGGATCCGGTCGAGGAACCCGTTTCGATGCAGCTTGTCGGCTGCACGCCTTATGAAATGGGCGAGGCCGCGAAGCTCAATGAAGAGCGCGGCGCGGCGATCATCGACATCAACATGGGCTGTCCGGTGCGCAAGGTCACCAACGGCGATGCCGGATCGGCGCTGATGCGCGATCTCAAGCTGGCTGCGGCGCTGATCGAAGCCTGCGTCAAGGCGGTCAGCGTGCCGGTGACGGTCAAGATGCGCATGGGCTGGGACCATGACAGCCTCAACGCCCCCGAACTCGCGCATATCGCAGAGGATCTCGGCGCAAAGCTGGTTACCGTCCACGGCCGCACACGCAACCAGATGTATCGCGGCAGCGCCGACTGGGCCTTCGTGCGCCGGGTCAAGGATGCAGTATCGATCCCGGTGATCGTCAATGGCGACATCTGTTCGGTCGACGATGCGCGCTCCGCGCTCGATCAGAGCGGCGCCGACGGCGTGATGATCGGCCGCGGCTCCTATGGCCGGCCATGGTTGCTGGGGCAGGTGATGGCTGCGCTGCGCGGCGAGGGCGAGCGCCCCGACCCTGGCATCGATGAACAATATGACGTCATTACATCGCATTATCGGGCGATGATCGACCATTATGGCGAAATGACCGGCGTCAATATGGCGCGCAAGCATCTCGGCTGGTATGTAAAGGGGCTCCACGGTTCGGCGGAATTCCGCAACCGCGTCAACCAGATCCCCGACAGCAAGGGCGTACTCGATGCGCTCGAGGAATTTTACGCGCCCTATCTGAGCAAGGCGGCTGCGTGAGCGCGTTGACGTCGAGCATCCCGACGTTCGACCATGACGAAATCATCCAGTCGCATCCGGTCGCGACGCTGCTGATCGACCGCGGGGCCGTCGTCCTGTTTGTCAACGCGGCCGCCGAACAGCTTTGCAATATCAGCCGGTCGGCGATGGTCGGGCGCGTCGTCTATGACGTCATCGGCATGGACCGCGGCTATCGCCAGCGCATGAACGATCCCGACACCTCGGCATTGTTCGCCCATCGCGCCGAAATCCGCATCGGCGGCGGCAAGTCGATCTTCGTCGATATGCAGATGGTGCCCTATGGCAGCAACGGCCACCGCATCCTCGCGCTTGTTCCGTCCCAAAGCGAAGCCGAACTTATGGGCGGGGCGATCGGACGGTCGGGCCGCGCGGCGGGGGCCGCCGCTTCCATGCTGGCGCACGAAATCAAGAATCCGCTCGCCGGAATCAAGGGCGCCGCGCAGCTGCTCGCGCGCAAGACCGACGCAAGCGGCGAACGCTTCACGACGCTGATCTGCGCCGAGGTCGACCGGATCACGACGCTGATCGACCAGATGGAGCATTTTTCGCGCGGGCAGCCGATCGCCTGCGCGCCGATCAACCTCTATCAGCCGATCCATCAGGCGCTGGAGGCGGTGCGCGCGCGGCAATTGCCCGGGGTCCGTTTTTCGGAGGATTTCGACCCGTCGCTGCCGATGGTGCAGGGCAACCATGACGCCATGGTCCAGATTTTGCTGAACCTCGTCACCAACGCCGGCGAGGCGCTCGGCGGGCGTGACGATGGCGTCATCCGCATCGCCACGGCCTATCGCCACGGCCTGTCGATCGACAATGGCGACGGCCGCGGCCGCATCGCGCTGCCGATCGAGGTCAGCGTCAGCGACAATGGTCCCGGCGTGCCCGCCGACATCCGCGACGACCTGTTCGACCCGTTCGTCACGACGAAGCGCGAGGGCAGGGGGCTCGGTCTCGCGCTCGTCGCGAAGCTCGCGCGCGACATGGGCGGCACCGTCCAGCATGTCCGCGATGGCGAGTGGACGCGCTTCCGCGTCAATCTACCCGCCGCGCAGCCGTCCGCGCGCAAGGAGCCGCGGCCATGACCATCGACAAGACGATCCTGCTGGTCGAGGACGATCCCGCGATCTCGCTCATCATCCGCGAGACGCTGGATGACGAATGCGCCCTGTTCGCCGCGGTCGGCAGCATCGCCGAGCGTAATGCCTGGCTCGCCGATCATCGCCCCGACCTCATCATCACCGACGTCGTCCTGCCCGACGGCGACGGCATCGATTCGCTGCCTGGCGCGGGCGTGGCGCCCGAAACACCGGTGATCGTTCTCTCGGCGCAGAACACGCTCGACACCGCGGTCCGCGCGCAGGGGATCGGCAGCTACGACTATCTGCCCAAGCCCTTCGATCTCGAGGAGCTGACCGCCAGCGTTCGCGCTGCGCTGGCGCGGGGCCGGCAACCGCTCGCCAAGGTCGACGCGGCCGAAACCGACAGCCACGGACTGATCGGCCGCGCCCCCGCGATGCAGGCGGTATATCGCACCATCGCGCGGCTCGCCTCGAACGACCTTGCGGTCCTGATCCTCGGCGAATCGGGGACGGGCAAGGAGGTCGTCGCGCGCGCGATCCATGCGACGGGCCTGCGCCGCAATGGCCCCTTCGTCGCGATCAACATGGCCGCGATCCCGCGCGAACTGATCGAGGCCGAATTGTTCGGCCACGAAAAGGGCGCCTTCACCGGCGCGCACAGCCGCAGCGCCGGGCGGTTCGAACAGGCGTCGGGCGGCACCCTGTTCCTCGACGAAATCGGCGACATGCCGCTCGAGGCGCAGACGCGGCTGCTGCGCGTCCTGCAAACCAACGAATATTCGACCGTCGGCGGCAGTCAGGCGCTGAAAGCCGATGTCCGCGTCGTCGCCGCGACCCACCGCGAGATGCGCAGCCTCGTCGCAGAGGGGCGCTTCCGCGAAGATCTTTTCTATCGTCTCAACGTCATTCCGGTCAGCCTGCCGCCGCTGCGCGACCGGCGCAGCGATATCGCCGCGCTCGTCCGCCATTTCGTCGATACCGGGCGCCAGTCGGGGCTGCCCGACCGCGAATTCGCGCCCGAGGCGATGCAGTTACTCGAACGCCACGACTGGCCGGGCAATGTTCGCGAACTCGGCAATGTCGTCCAGCGCCTCGCCATTCTGGCGCGCGACACCGTCGTCACCGCCCGCGATGTCGAGACGGTGCTGCGCGAAAGCGGCGGCATGGCGCCCGCCTTCACCGCGCCGGCGGACCTGATCGCGCACGCGGTCGACGATTGGGTGCGCGAACGGCTGGCGGGTACCGACGGCGACGGCGCCATCCACAGCGACCTCGAAGCCATCGTCGAAGCCGCGTTGTTCCGCCGCGTGCTGCGCGAAGTACGCGGCAACCAGCTCGAGGCAGCCCGACGGCTCGGGATCAACCGTAACACGCTGCGCAAGCGATTGGGGCAACTCGACATCGATCCCGCGCATCCCTAGGCGCCGCATCGCACGCGCTCCCGTTGACCGGAAAAGCACACTTATCGGCGCGCCGGCGCATATTGTGTGTTTTCTATGCAACAGGATTGTCGTATCGCAGCCACAATGACGCAGCCTTTCCCCTCGGCTCTTGACGGCGAACCCGGTGATACGGACGCGCGGAGCGGCTGGTGGCGGTTCGGCGCACCCGAATATTATACGCTCGCGCTGATCGCGAGCGTCGCGATCGGTACCTACATCTTCGTCACCGGCGACGCGCAGAGCGAGCGGCTGCTGACCCCGGCGCTCGTCGCGGCGATCATGGTCGCCAACCTCGTTCCCGCGATGGCGCTCATCGTGCTGATCGGCAGCCGCGTGGCCCGTGCGCGCGCCGAACGCACGATGGACGGCGGCAACGGGCGGCTGCATGTGCGTCTCGTGGCGCTGTTTTCCTTGATCGCTGCAACGCCGACGCTGCTCGTGGTGATCTTCGCCTCGCTGCTGTTCCAGTTCGGGGTCGATTTCTGGTTCTCGGACCGCTCGCGCGGCATGTTCGAAAATGCCGCCAGTCTGGCGCAGGGATATTATCAGGAAAATCAGCGCGAAGTCAGCGCCAATACCTTCGCAATGGCTAAGGATTTGAGCGACCAACTCGGCCGCGTTGCGATCGATAGTCCCGAATTTTCCGACTATTATTTCCAGCAGGTTGTGGTGCGCAGCCTGAACGAATCCGCGATCATCGAGATCGGAACCGACGGCATTCCGCGCACGGCCGCGATGATCGACCCCGACAAACGCGCAGTCGAAAGCCGCCTGACGCCTGCGACGGTCAAGCGCCTCGACGCCGGCGAACAGGTCGTCGTGAATGTTCAGCCCGACCGCATCGAAGCTGTGACAAAACTTCCGCGCCAGCCGCGGGCTTATGTCTATGCGTCGCGCGACGCCAATGTGCCGGGGTTCCAACAGTCGATGCGCGCCAGCACCGTGCTCGCCGACTATAACGATCTGTTCCAGCGATCGCAGCAGCTCCAGCTCCAGTTCAACGGCGCGCTCTATCTCGGCTCGCTTCTGTTGCTCGCGCTTGCAGTTGTCGCTGCGATCGTTGTCGCCGACCGCATCACGCGGCCGCTCGGCACATTGATCGTCGCGACGCGCACCGCGGCGAGGGGCGATCTGTCGGTGCGCGTCACGCCGCCGGCCCGCGACGACGAGATTGCCGTGCTGACGCGCGCCTTCAACCGCATGACCGAGCAGCTTGAGGGACAAACGAGCGCGCTCGTCAACGTCAATGAGCAGCTCGAAACGCGGCGCAGCTTTATCGAGGCAGTGCTGAGCGGCGTCTCCTCGGCGGTCGTCTCGGTCGATGCGCAGCATCGCATTCTTCTCGCCAATGCCGCCGCCGAAAGCCTGATCGGGCAAAGCGCCGAGACCTTGACCGGGCAACCGCTCGGCGATGTCGCGCCCGAACTGGCCGCGCTCTTGAGCGGCGGGGAGCAGGAAGGGATCGTTCAGCTGGCCCGCCGCGATGCCGAACCCGCGACGCTCGCGGCCAAGGCGGTCGCGCAAGGCGACGGCTTCGTGCTGAGCTTCGAGGATATCACCCAGCAGCTGCTCGATCAGCGCCGCGCCGCCTGGTCCGACGTCGCGCGCCGCATTGCGCATGAAATCAAGAATCCACTGACCCCGATCCAGCTCGCCGCCGAACGCTTGCAGCGCCGCTTCGGTGAAAAGGTCGAGGGCGATGCCGCAACCTTCCGCAAGCTGACCGACACCATAGTGCGGCAGGTCCACGATATGCGCCGCATGGTCGACGAATTTTCCAGCTTTGCGCGGATGCCGAAGCCGACCTTCGGGGTCGAGGATATCCGCGACATCCTGCGCCAGGCGGTGTTCCTGTTCGAGGTCGCGAAGCCCGACATCATATTCAGCGTCAAGACGCCGAACGAGATCGAGCCGCTCGTCTGCGACCGCCGCCTGCTATCGCAAGCGCTGACGAACATCGTCAAAAATGCGGTTGAAGCCATCGAGGAAAATACGAAAAAATCGAATGGCCCGGTTTCGGGCCATATCCGCGCCGAACTCGACATCGGCCCGCAGGATGCGGTGGTCATCCGCGTCACCGATGATGGCATCGGGCTGCCCGAGGCGCGCGACGCGATCGCCGAACCCTATATGACCACGCGGCAGGGCGGGACGGGGCTCGGCCTTGCGATCGTCAAGAAGATCGTCGAGCAACATTATGGCGAGCTTGAATTTTCGGACAATCCGGAAGGGCGGGGGACGCAGGTCACGCTGACGCTGCACGCCGATCGCCTGCGGCCATTGGCGGGCAAGGGCGGGGGAGTTCCAACAGGGCAGATTGAATCGGTGCCGGGGCGCATCAGAAACCGGCAGGACAGAGAAGAACATGGCGCTTGATATTTTGATCGTCGACGACGAACGCGACATTTGCGAACTGGTCGCCGGCGTCATGGAAGACGAAGGCTATGAAGCGCGGACCGCTTCCGACAGCGATGCCGCACTCGAAGCGATCCGCCAGCGGCGCCCGTCGCTCGCGCTGGTCGACGTGTGGCTGCAGGGGTCGCGGCTCGACGGATTGGGGCTGGTCGAGGCGATCAAGGAATTCGACCCGACGCTGCCGATCATCGTCATTTCGGGCCATGGCGGTCTCGACACCGCCGTCGCGGCGATCCGCCGCGGCGCCTACGACTTCATCGAAAAGCCGTTCGAGGCCGAGCGTCTGTTGCACCTCGTCGCGCGCGCGACCGAAAGCGAGCGGCTGAAGTTCGAATATGAACAGCTTCGCGAAAAGGCCGGTCCCGCCGACGAACTCACGGGCAGCAGCACCGCGATCAACAATGTCCGCGCGACGCTGAAACGCGTGGCGGGAACCGGCAGCCGGGTGCTCGTCACCGGCGCTCCCGGCGTCGGCAAGGAGGTTGCGGCGCGCGTCCTCCATGGCTGGAGCGGGCGACAGAATGCGCCGTTCCGCGTCATCTCGTCGGCCCGGATGGACCCCGAAACGGTCGAGATCGAATTGTTCGGGTCGGAAAGCGACGACGGGGCGATCCGCGTCGGTCTGCTCGAACAGGCGCATGGCGGGACGCTCTTCCTCGACGAAGTCGCCGACATGCCGCTGACGACGCAGGGCAAGATCTTACGCGTCCTGACCGACCAGAGCTTCACGCGTGTCGGTGGGCGAACGATGATCCGCGTCGATGTGCGCATCATTTCGGGCACCGCGCGCGACTTGATGAGCGAAATCGCCGAAGGGCGCTTTCGCGAAGATCTCTATTACCGGCTCAATGTCGTGCCCGTGCATATTCCGCCGCTGCGCGAGCGGCGCGACGATATTGCGAGCCTCTGCGACCATTTCGTCGGCCGTTATGCCGCCGAACGGCGCGTGCCGCCGCCCGAAATCAGCTCGGAGGCGATGGCGGCGCTCCAGGCGCATGAATGGCCCGGCAACGTGCGCGAATTGCGCAACGTGATCGAGCGGGTGATGATCCTCGCGCCGAGCGATCGGCTCGGCCGGATCGATGCCGACATGCTGCCCTCCGAACTGGTCCGCGGCGGCACCGATATTCTGCCCAACAGCGAATCGATCACTGCGATTCCGCTCAAGGAGGCGCGCGAGAATTTCGAACGCGAATATCTGCGCATCCAGATCAATCGCTTCTCGGGAAATATCTCGCGCACCGCAGCCTTTATCGGGATGGAGCGTTCGGCTCTCCATAGAAAGCTGAAGCTGTTGGGATTGACCGAGAATCAGGACGGCGAAGGGTAGTGGCTTTACCCTAGACCTGATCCGCTCTTTGCCGCATATTGCGGCTGCGAAGACGACAAGGGGCTCATCGTCGGCGCATCGAACCCGCGGCTCGGCCGCCAAAAACAGGAGGCAAATGTGTCCGATAAAAACCAGAATCTTCAGGATCTTTTTCTCAACGCTCTGCGTCGCAGCAAGACCCCGGTGACGATGTTTCTCGTCAAGGGCGTGAAGCTGCAGGGAATAATCACCTGGTTCGACAATTTCTCGCTCTTGCTCCGCCGCGACGGCCAGTCGCAGCTCGTGTACAAGCACGCGATCTCGACGATCATGCCGTCGCATGATTTCGACCTGGCCTCGCTCGGCGCCGATGTGCGCGAAGTTCCCACCGCCAAGGGCAAGGCGCTTCAGGACGTTTTCCTGAATGCGGTGCGCCGTTCCGAAGAGTCGGTGACGATGTTCCTTGTCAACGGCGTCATGCTGCAGGGCGATATCGTCGCCTTCGATCTGTTCTGCATGCTGCTCGAACGCGAACGCCAGGTGCAGCTTGTCTACAAGCACGCCATTTCGACGGTTCAGCCCAACGGCCCGATCAATCTGACCGACAATGGCGAAGCCGACGGCGACGCCTGATCGACCCGATGTCCGATAGCGCCGAAGAGGTAACGCGCGGTGCGCCCGCGCTGCTTGTCGTGCCCGAATGGCACGGCCAGCGCCTGTCGCGCGATCTCGACGCGCGCGTTGAGGAAGTAAAGGGGCTCGCGGTCGCGATCGGGCTCAAGGTGGTGGCAGCGCATCCGCTGCGCCTCCGCCAGACGCGCGCGGCGACGCTGATCGGCGTCGGTCAGATAGAGGCTATCAAGCCCGCGATTGCGGCGCACGACGTGCAACTTGTCATCGTCGACGCCGCGCTGACCGCGATCCAGCAGCGCAATCTGGAAACCGCCTTCGGAACGAAGGTGATCGATCGCACCGGCCTGATCCTCGAGATATTTGGTGAGCGCGCCGCGACCGCCGAGGGGCGGTTGCAGGTCGAACTAGCACATCTCGACTATCAGGCGGGACGGCTGGTGCGAAGCTGGACCCACCTCGAGCGCCAGCGCGGCGGCTTCGGCTTCCTCGGCGGCCCAGGCGAGACGCAGATCGAGGCCGACCGCCGGATGATCCGCAATCGTATGGCGCGCATCCGCCGCCAGCTCGACGATGCGCGGCGCACGCGCCAACTCCAACGCGCCAAGCGGCAGCGGGCACCTTGGCCCGTCGTCGCGCTCGTCGGCTATACCAACGCCGGAAAATCGACGCTTTTCAACCGCCTGACGGGAAGTGACGTCATGGCGGAAGATATGCTGTTCGCGACGCTCGATCCGACGATGCGCGAAATCCGTCTGCCGGGGATCGACAAGGCAATCCTCTCCGACACGGTCGGCTTCGTCTCCGACCTTCCGACCGAACTCGTCGCCGCCTTCCGCGCAACGCTAGAGGAAGTGACGACGGCCGATCTGATCGTCCATGTCCGCGACATCGTCCATCCCGACAGCGACGCGCAATATGACGACGTCAAGGCGATCCTCGACTCGCTCGGGGTCAATGGGCCGCAGGACGGGGAAGGGGAGGACGCCGCCGACCCGATTCCGCAGATCGAAATCTGGAACAAGATCGACACCGCGGCTCCCGATCGGCGCGCCGAGATCGTCGAGATCGCCGCACGGCGCAGCGACGTCGCGGTCATTTCGGCCTTCACGGGTGAGGGCGTCGAGGCGGCGCGGACGCTGATGGCGGCGCGGTTAACCGAAGGGCACGAAATACAGCAGATTTTTCTCGGCTTTGACGAAGGGGAGGCGCTTGCCTGGCTCCACGCCCGTGGCGAAGTCCTTGATAACAGGGCAGAGGGTGAGGGGCATGTGCTCACCGTTCGGCTCGATCCCGCCGATCAGGCCCGCTTCCGCCGCCTCTGGCCGGCTAAGGGGCTTCCGAAGCCTTGACCGCCTGCCAATGCGCTTCGAGCGCATCGAGCGGCATATGCGCCATGTCGGCGCCGGCGCGTGCTTCGACGGCCATGAAGCGGCGCGCGAACTTGGCGTTGGCGTCACGGAGTGCGCTTTCGGCATCGACGCCGAGGTGCCGCGCATAGTTCACCACCGCGAAGAGCAGGTCGCCGACTTCCTCCGCCCGCGCTGCGTCGTCGGGGGCCGTTTCGACTTCTTCCAGTTCTTCGGCGATCTTGGCGCGCGGTCCGTCGGCATCGGGCCAGTCAAATCCCGCCCGCGCAGCGCGGCCTTGCAGCTTTTGCGCGCGCAGCAGCGCCGGCAGTGACAACGCCACGCCGTCGAGCACGCTTTTGGCGCCGTCGGCGCTGCGCTCGGCCGCTTTGATCTGTTCCCATTGCTGGCGAACGTCATGCGTCGTTGCATCGCCGAAGATATGCGGGTGGCGCCGTTCCATCTTGTCGCTGATCGCATTGGCGACGTCGTCGAACCCGAACAGGCCTTTGTCGGCAGCGATCTGGGCATGAAAAACGACTTGGAGCAGCAAATCTCCAAGCTCGTCGCAAATCGCATCGGGCGATCCGGAGGCTATGGCGTCGGCAACCTCATAGGCTTCCTCGATCGTGTAAGGTGAGATCGTTGTGAAGTCCTGCGCCAAATCCCACTCACATCCACCATCGGGATTGCGCAACTGACGCATGATTGCGAGCAGTCGATCGATGGGGGACAGCGAAGGCGCATTAGACATATGATTATCCGATAATATATATTATGTTAAATTCAATATAACGGGGAGGCCCGTTTACCCCCCTGTCGTTGAATCGTCAGGCAAAAAGCTGCCACGTCCGGACGACGAGAAATACGAGCGCAAAGATCGCCACCCACGCGAGCGCCATCTTCAGCCCGTCGGCCAGATTGAGCCGTCTGGCCGCGAGCGAGCTCAAGACCAGCGCAAAGGCCCCGACGAACCAGATCATCTGCACCGTGGTATCGCCGTTCACAATTCCACCTCCAGCCCGTCGTACCCAGGCTCGACGCCGTCAGGCAGCTCGCCGGCCAGATCGTCATAATCCATCGTATTATCCATATGCGTGATAATGGCCCGCGGCTGGCCGACCTTGGCGAGTCCTTCGAGCGTCATCGCGAGATGCGGATGCGTGGGGTGCGGATAGCGGCGGAGCGCGTCGATCACGAACAAGTCGACCCCCTGGAAGAAATCGACCATTTCATCGGTAAAGCGTGAAAAATCCGTCGCATAGCCTATCTTGTGCGCACCGTCGCTGAAGATCAGGCCGCTGGCTTTTATCGGACCATGGGGCATTTCGAGTGCCGACACCTCGATCGGTCCGATCCATTGATGATCGGCCAGTTCGATCGGATCGACCGACGCCGGATAGCCGGCGTTGCCGGCAAAGGCGTAGGTGAAGCGCCATTTCAGAATATCGAGAACGTGCGCGCGGGCGTAGGCCGGCACGGCCGAACCGCGCAGATGCATGATCTGACGCAAATCGTCGAGGCCGTGCGTATGATCGGCATGTTCGTGGGTCCATATCACCCCATCGACCTCGCCGATCCCGGCGTCGAGCAGCTGCAGGCGCATGTCGGGGCTGGTATCGACGATCAGCCGGTATCCGCCGAGCGAAATCATGATCGAGGCCCGGCTGCGCAGGTTCCGCGGATTGTCGGGGTCGCATTGCCCCCAGTCGTTACCGATCCGCGGTACCCCGGAAGAGGTACCGCACCCTAGAATGCGAACCTTCATGGCGCGTGTGACGTCATGGCGCCGCCTTGTTGAAAAGCGCGTAGAAATTCGCGCTTGTCGCCGCTGCCAGCGCTTCGCGATCATCGCCGCGCAGGTCGGCCAGAAAAGCCAGCGTATCGGCCACAAAGGCCGGCTCGCCGGTCTTGCCGCGATGCGGGACGGGGGCAAGGAAGGGGGAATCGGTTTCGATCAGCAGCCTGTCCTGCGGCAGCCATTTTGCCGTGGCCTGAAGATCGGCGGCATTTTTGAACGTCACGATCCCCGAGATCGAGATGAACAGCCCAAGGTCGAGCGCCGCTTTGGCGAAGTCGTCGCTCGCGGTGAAGCAATGAATCACACCGGTGTAAGACGCCCTTTCCATCTCTTCGCCGAGCAGCGCCAGCGTGTCGGCTTCGGCATCGCGGGTGTGGACTATGATCGGCAGGCCGGTCTGCTGCGACGCGTGGATATGGCGGCGAAAACTTTCCTGTTGCCGCACGCGATCGCTCTTGTCGTAATAATAGTCGAGCCCCGTCTCGCCGATCCCGATCACGCGCGGATGCGCGGCGCGCTCGACCAGCTTGGCGGTATCGACATCGGGATGATGATCGGCATCGTGCGGATGGATGCCGACGCTAGCCCATACATCGGCATTGGCTTCGGCCGCGGCCAGGACATCGTCCCACTCGCTCTCGCGCGTCGCGATGTTGAGCATCGCGGTGACGCCGCGCGCCCGCGCGCGCTCCAGCACCTCGCCCTGCTGCTCGGCAAGCCCCTTGTAATTGAGGTGGCAGTGCGAATCGACGAGCATCAAGCCTCCCCTTCCCCCTCGGGCAACTCGAGGCGCGGAAAGATGGGAACCGGCTGACCGACCGAAAAGCCGCTGGCAGCAAGCTTTGCAAACCATTCGGTGTCGGCAAGCGCGGCGAAGTCGCGCGCATCGTCGGCAATTCCCATCTGATCGAGCAGCGCGTCGGCCGCGGACGGCACCACCGGACGGATCGCAATCGCGAGTGTGCGAATAGCCCGAAAGAGAGTCATCAGCACAGCACGCATCCGTTCTGGATTGGTCTTGCGCAACGCCCACGGGGCCTGCGTATCAACATACTGGTTGCAGGCAAAAACCGCGCGGAGCCATTCCTCAATGCCGACGGAAAATGACAGCTCTTCAAACTCACGAGGAAGCAAATTTACCGCGGCGTCGCGAACGGCGCTCCTAAGAGCTAAATCTTCCTCGCTCGGAGAATAATCGTTCGAAATATCGCCATCCAAATTCTTGAAAATCATCGACAAGCTGCGCTGCGCAAGATTGCCGAAGCTGTTGGCGAGGTCGGCATTCGCGGTTCGCACGATCGCTTCGGCCGAATAGCTGCCGTCCTGTCCGAAGCTCACTTCGCGGAGCAGATAATAGCGCAGCGCATCGACGCCGAACTGTTCGGCGAGCGTCATCGGATCGACAACGTTGCCGAGCGATTTCGACATCTTCTCGCCGCGGTTGAGTAGAAAGCCGTGACCGAACACCTGGCGCGGCAGCGGCAGACCGGCACTCATAAGGAAGGCCGGCCAGTAAACAGTATGAAAACGAACGATATCCTTGCCGATCATATGAATGTTCGCCGGCCAGAATCGTGCGAAATCGCCGTCCATGTCGGGATAGCCAATGCCCGACAAATAGGTCGTGAGCGCGTCGACCCAGACATACATGACATGCCCGGGGCTGCCCGGCACGGGGACGCCCCAATCGAAACTCGTGCGCGATACCGACAGATCCTTTAATCCGCCCTCGACGAAGCGCAGCACCTCGTTGCGGCGGCTTTCGGGGCGGATGAAGTCGGGATTATCGTTATAGAGCGCGAGCAAACGGTCCTGATAGGCCGACAGGCGGAAGAACCAGCTTTCCTCGACGGTCCATTCGACCGGCGTCCCCTGCGGCGACAGGCGAACGCCCCCTTCCCCGTCTGTCAGTTCGCTTTCATCATAGAAAGCTTCGTCGCGAACCGAATACCAGCCTTCATAGCGGTCGAGGTAGAGGTCACCATTGGCTTCCATCGCCCGCCAGATCGCCTGCGATGCGCGATGGTGCGCCGGGTCCGACGTGCGCATAAAATTATCATAGCTGATATTCAGCTTGCCATACATCTCACGGAAATATCCAGACATTTCATCGGCAAGATCGATCGTTGCGCGACCCTGGTCGCGCGCGGTCTGATACATCTTCAGCCCATGTTCGTCGGTACCGGTGATCAGGCGCACGTCGCGGCCGCGCATCCGCTGGAAGCGCGCCATCACGTCGGTCGCGATGGCCTCGTAGGCGTGACCGATATGCGGGCGGCCGTTGGGATAGCTGATGGCGGTGGTGATATAAAATGGTTCGGACATGCGCGCGCCTTAGCCGCTGGCGCGGCCAAGGGAAAGCGTCAGCGTGCCGCCTGCCCGCCGCGCGGCGCGAGTTCGGCGAGGCAGTTACCGATCTCGAACCCCACCATCGCCCCGTCATAAGACCCGCGCACCGCATCGCGCACCGTCCGCTGGATGCGGTCCCATTGACCGAGCACCGGTGCGATCTCTCCCAGCGGGCGTTCGCGCGCAAGCTGGGCCAGCAGGCCCGGCACGATGTCGATCACCAGTTCGAGCCGCGCCCGGTTGCTGGTGCCCCCGACTTCGCGCGCCAACGCTTCGCGTAGCCGATTGTCGCGATCACCGCCGGTCGCTATCGCCAGCAGCTTCTTTTCCATGACCGCGACATCGCTGTCGATGAGCGCCAGCGCCTTGCCGGGAACCCCGCCCGAAGCCGCGACGATCGCGCGCACCTCGGCCATGTCGAGCATCGGGCGCAGGTCGTGCAGCCACGCCGTCATGACGTCACGCTCAACGGGTTGAAAACGCAGAATTCTGCAGCGTGACCGGATTGTGGGCAACAGGCGCCCCGGCGAATGACTGACGAGCAGGAACAAGGTTTGCGCCGGCGGCTCTTCGAGCGTCTTGAGCAGCGCATTGGCGCCGTCGGCTTCCAGATCGTCGACCGCATCGATGACAACGACGCGCCACGCGCCGAGCGACAGCGAAAGATGAAGGCGGCGGATCATGCCGCGGACCTGGTCGATCGTGATGTTGCGCGCGAGATCTTTGCTCTTGTCCTTCACCTGCCGCGTCAGATGGATGATCTCGGGGTGATTCCCCGCCGAAACGAGCCTGCCCGCCTGTTCATCGCCGGGATCGTCGAGCGACAGCGGCGCACCTCCCTCGCCCGCCCGGTCGTGCGTGACCAGAAAGCGGGCGACCCGTGCGGCAAAGGCGCCCTTCCCCATCCCCTGCGGTCCAGCGAGCAGCCAGGCGTGGTGGAGGCGGCCACTTGTCCAGGGCTCCAGAAAGGCCTTCTCGGCGTCGTGATGGCCGATCATGGCAGCCATTCGGCAAGCTCCGACAACAGGGCGGCGGTAACCGCGGTCGCCGGCGCATCGGCGTCGACAAGGCGCCAGCGTTGGGGCTCCGCCGCCGCAATCTCAGCGAAGCGCGCGGCGAGCCGGGCCTGATAATCGGCGGGCTTGCTGCCCATGCGATCGGCGCCGCCGGCATCGCGCGCCGCCAGTCGCCGGTGCGCCTCTGCCGCGGAAACGGTCAGGAGGAAGGTCCGGTCGGGCAACAGGCCAAGCGAACCGAAGCCGTGCAGCATCATGATGTCGGCGTCGGTGATCCCCCCTCCCGCGCCCTGATAGGCCCGGGTTGAATCGACAAAGCGATCGCATAGCACCCAGGCGCCACGTTCGAGCGCGGGCCGGATCGTGCGCGCGACATGATCGGCGCGCGCAGCGGCGAAGAGCAGCGCTTCGCTACGCGCGTCCCACCGATCGTCGTCCCCCTCCATCAACAGCGCGCGGATCGCCTCGGCACCAGTGCTACCGCCCGGTTCGCGCGTCGCGACGACGTCGATCCCGCGTTCGGCAAGCACAGCGGCCAGCGCGCGGATCTGCGTCGATTTGCCAACCCCTTCGCCGCCCTCGAGCGTGATGAAACGCCCCCTCATCGCCCGGCGAGCCGATAAAAACCGCTGCGCAGCCGCGTCCAGGCGCCATCAGCCCGCGCGACATCCTTCGCCGCGAGCAATGGCGTGGTTTGCGGCGGCAGGCCGTCGGGGGTCACGATCAGACGCGCGATCGGAGTGCCGCGTTCGATCGGGGCGTTTTGCGGGCTGCGGCTCTGCATCGCGGCGCGATAGCCGCCGGCATATCCCTTGGGAACCGTCATTCGGACCGCAATACCGGCTTCGGCCATCACGCTCGGCCGTGCGCCGCGTTGCACCTCGACCGCCCCGACCTTGGTGCTAGCGGGCACCAGTTCGCGGCCTTCCCACGCGTCAAAGCCCCAGCGCATCAGCCGTTCGGCCTCGTCGCGCCGCGCTTTTTCACTCTTCATGCCCGCGACCACCATAATCAGGCGCCGGCCATCGCGCTTTGCCGAACCGAGAAAGCAATAGCCCGCTTCAGCGGTGTGGCCGGTCTTGAGGCCGTCGGCCCCGGCAAAGCGCCCCAGGATGGGGTTGCGGTTCGGCTGGATGATCGGCTTGCCTTCTGGCGACACGCCATGCTGCAAGCGCGGGATCGAAAAATAGCGCGCATAACCATCGGGATGGTCGCGGATCAGCCGGTCCGCCAGCGTGATAAGATCGGCAGCGCTTACCTTGGTCACGCCGCCATCGGGCCAGCCGTTCGGGGTGCCGAACTTGCTCGACGTCATGCCGATTTTGGCCGCCATCGCATTCATTCGCCTGACGAAATCGGCTTCGCTGCCATCGATCCCGACCGCCAGCGCCGCGGCGGCGTCGTTACCCGACACGGTGATCAGGCCCTTGAGCAATTCATCGACCGAAATCTTCTCGCCGGCGCGCAGGAACATCGTCGACCCGCCGTTGCTGCCGTTCCATTTGCGCCAGGTCGCTTCGCTGACCGTGAAGACCTTGTCGCGCGACAATTCGCCGCGCTTGATCAGGTCGAGCACGACATAGGCGGTCATCACCTTGGCCATCGAGGCCGGCGCGAAGCGTTTGCCCGCGCCGCGGGAAAAAAGGATCGCGCCCGAATCGAGATCCTTCAACATCACGATCGGCGCTTCGGTTACGTAGAGCGGCCTGCTCACCGCGCCCGGCTTCGGCTTGTCATTCCCTGCCGAAGCCGCCGGAAAGGTGCTTGCAAGCGCCGTGACCGCCAGTCCGGCGCCTATAGCGCGCGCGATTCCGTTTCGACGCTGCACGGCTTAGCGGTCGCGCAGGACGGTCGCGTCGCGGAAACCTTTGGCTTTCGCCTTGTCCTGTGCGGCTTTTGCTTCGCCGTCGCTGGCAAAGGGCCCCAAGCGGACGCGCCACAATTTGCCGGCCTTGTCGACATGACCGCCGACCGACTTGGCCGCGAGGTTGGCCCGCGCTTCGCTGCTGAACGCGCCGACCTGAACGACAAAGCTTCCCGCAACCGCCTTGGGTGCGGGTTCCGCTTTCTTTTCGGGTGTGGCCGGCTTGGCCGCCGGCATCGGCTTGGCAGGCTCGGGCTTTTTGCTGCTGGTTACCGCCATCCGGTCGTCGCCGGGTTTCGCCTGGGCCGACGCCACCGGCGGCGCCGGTTGATCGGGGACCGTAGCGGCCGCCGGCTTGGGCACCGGCACCTGCTTGATCTTCGTGCGCAGGATCGACAGCAGCGATTCGGGCGTTGCCAGCCGCTCGGGCACCGCCCTGCCGGCACGAAGCTGCACGCGTTCGGCCGCGGGCGGGTTGGTCCGGCGGACGCGAACCGCGCTCACCGCGTCGGTCAGCCCAAGCTGGGCAGCGGCACCGCGCGACAGGTCGATCAGCCGGTCGTTGCTCATCGGTCCGCGATCGTTGACGCGCACCAATATCGTGCGCCCGGTATCGAGCGCCGTTACCTCGACATAGCTGGGCAGCGGCAGCGTCTTGTGTGCCGCACTAATACCGTCGGGGTTGTATATCTCGCCATTGGCGGTCGGCTTGCCCGCCGCTTCTTCGCCATACCAGCTTGCATAGCCGACATCGTCATAATCGGCGACATCCGCGGGCGTGTAGGTCGTGCCCGCGATGGTATAGGGATCGCCGAGTTTCACCGGCACGTCCGATACGCCATTGTCGGCAGGAGCTGTCGCGGGCGCAGCGGCGACCGCCGTATTGCTCTTGCCGTCAAAGCTGCCGCATGCCGCCAGCGCCAATGCCGTTCCTGCGACCAGCGTGGCCGCGCCCCCGCCCCTAACGATCGATTTCATCCGCCAGCAACCCCACAGAAAGTGCGTAAAAGTTCGAACAATTATAGTCGAGTATCGCACGATAATTACCGGTCAGCAAATAGGCGGTCTTTCCCGGGCCGTCGGGTTCGAGCAAGGTCGCCTGAATATGGTCCGCCGGCCAGCGTCCGCTCACTGGCTGGAACCCGGCGGCGCGCCATTCAGCCATCGACCGCCAGCGGCTGTAGCGGGCGAAAACGCGCGGGCAGCGTGTCGGCTCGAGCCGGGTTCCCATTGCCGAACGGTCGAAGCCGTCGGGAACGCGCACGGCAACGCCCCATGGTTCGCCCGCATGCCAGCCTGCCCGGCGCAGGTAGGAACCGATCGACTCGACCGCGTCGGCCTCGCTCGACCAAATGCGGGCAACGCCGTCGCCGTCGCCGTCCTCGGCAACCTTGAGATAGACCGAGGGGAGGAATTGGGGATAGCCGAACGCGCCCGCCCAACTGCCCTTCAGGACGTCGCGCGGAACGCCCTTTTCGACCATTTCGAGCGTCGCGATGAATTCGGGTTCGAAAAGGCTGCGGCGGCGCCCCTCATAGGCGAGCGTCGCCAGCGCTTCGGGCAGGTCGAAATTGCCGGTTACCGCCCCATAAGCGGTTTCATGTCCGAAGATCGCGATCATGATGCTCGTCGGGACGCCCGTCCGCTCCTCGATCCGCGACAGTAGCGGCAACAGGCGGTCGTGGACGCGGCGCCCGCCATTGATGCGCGCGGCATCGACATGCTTCGCCTTGTAAGGCGCGAACGCCGGGATCGGCGTATCGGGACGCGGCGGGGCGCCCAGATTGTCGCGATCGAGCGCGACGACGCGCGCATTGAAGCGCAGCCCGCTCGTCACCCGGTCGAAGGTCGCACGCGAAACGCCGCGCGCCTGCGCCTTGGGCCAGAGCGACTGAACATAGGTGTCGAAGCCGGGATCGGCCGCCTGCGCGTGCAGCGGCGCCGAAGCCGCCATGGTCCAGGCCGAGAGGAGGACACCGATCCGGGCAAGGAGGCGTCCGATTCTGAATGGTTTAGCGTGCATATGTCCCACCCTATAGGGCGTGTCTGCCACGGATACAGCCCCCTTGGCCAGCCATGGGCAGGACAGGACGAGTCATTCGCGCGCCGGACCGTTCGCACCGCGCGCGCCAAAGGTTTCGCTTGCCGCGCGCCGCCGCCGCGCTATGTCGGCGCCGCAAGGACAGGTGGCCGAGTGGTTTAAGGCAGCGGTCTTGAAAACCGCCGTAGCGGCAACGCTACCGTGGGTTCGAATCCCACCCTGTCCGCCATCGCCGCACGCGCCTAACGCGCGTCGTGAAATATGATGCCGAGCGTGAAGCGCTCGCCCCTGCGAATCTCGCTGACGCCGTGGCGCATTTTGACGCGGTAGGTGCCGCGTGTTCCGGCTCGCGGTGCTTCGTTGACCGCGAACACGACCGCGTCACCCATCCGCAGCGGCACGACATGTGCGCGCGACTGCATTCTCGGGCGCTGTTCGGTCAGGACGAATTCGCCGCCGTCGAAATCGACTTCCGGCTCGGACAGCAGGACCGCCACCTGAAACGGAAAATGGAGGTCGCCGTAAAGATCCTGATGGAGGCAATTATAGTCGCCGGCGCGGTACCGTAGCAGCAGCGGCGTCGGCCGGACCTGTCCCGACGCGTGGCAAAGGCTTGTGAAGGCGGGCAGATCGGCGGGAAAGGAAGCGTTCGCTCCCAAACGCGCCGCCCATCGGTTCGCAAGCGGCGCCAGGCTTTCATACAGGCGCTGCCGCGACCGTTCGAGGACAGCGGGCAAGGGATAAGCAAAGTAGCGATATTCGCCGCGGCCAAAACCATGACGCTGCATCGTCACCGTGCTGCGAAAGCGCTCGTCGGCGTCGAACATCGCGGAAAGATCGGCGCAATCGGACGGGGTGAGCAGCTTCGGAAGCCGGTGCCATCCCCGCCCTTCCAGATCGGATTCAAGCTGCGGCGTCCGTATTTCCGGCTCGGCGGTCATTGGCATCCTCCCTCTTCGTCGTGCGGTGAGACGCGGCGAATAGCGGGACCGTACACCCGATCCGTTCCGTTTCTTGCGGCCAAAAGCCGGCGCAGGACTTTTTTCCAAGGTCGCGCGCGGCGCGCTCCGTCTTGTGTTCGGTTCCGGGCCATCGACCCGGGGGGACATCAAAAGAGGAACTCCATGCGCAAGACCCTGCTGGCATCGACCTGCCTGGCGACGATCATCGCCATGCCCGCATACGCCGAAACGAGCATCACTACCGCGACGACAACGCCGGTCAGCACCTCGACCGTCAAATCGGGCGCAGCCGACGATATCAAGATCGCCTCCGCAGGCTCGATCAAGCCGACGAGCGGCACGGCGGTCACGATCGACAGCAACAACAAGGTCACCAACGACGGCACGATCCAGATCACCAATTCGGACGGCGCGCGCGGCATTTTTGCCAATGCGGGTGTGACCGGCACGATCACCAATTCGGCGACCGGCAAGATCATCATCGACGAAAGCTACACCCCCACCGACATCGACAATGACGGCGATCTCGACGGGCCCTTTGCGGTCGGATCGAACCGCGTCGGCATCGCAACCGGCGGCGCCTTTACCGGCAATATCGTCAACAGCGGTGAAGTGACGGTCGAGGGGAATGATTCGGCGGGCATCCGGCTCGGCGGGCCGCTGACCGGCAATTTCACGACCGACGGCAAGGTATCGGTCATTGGCGACCGCGCGCTCGGCGTCGGACTGCAGGACGTCACCGGCAATGTCCGCCTCGCCGGCACGATTACGGCGCAGGGCGTGGATGCAGTCGCCGCGCGGCTTTCGGGCAACATCAACGGTGCGCTTGTCGTGCAGGGGACGCTCACCGCCACCGGCTATCGCTACACGACGGCACCGTCCGACCCGTCGAAGCTCGACGCCGACGATCTGCTGATCGGCGGCCCGGCACTGTCGATCGAAGGCGATGTCAGCGGCGGTATCGTCCTGGCTGTCCCGCCCAAGGACACGAACGCTGCCGACAAGGATGAGGACAAGGACGGCATCGACGACGACAAGGAAGGATCGGCGGTCGTCCGCTCCTTCGGTTCGGCCCCCGCGATGCGGATCGGCTCGGCGGACCGCGACATCGCGATCGGTGCCGTTGCCGGAACGGGAACCGGCTTCGGCCTGATCATCGACGGTTCGGTGCAGGGCAACGGCCTTTATGCGGGCAAGGACGCGACGGCGATCCAACTCGGCGGCATGGGGCATAATGTTACCATCGCCGGCGGCGTGGGTATCAGCGGCAGCGTTCAGGCAACGTCGAAGGATGCGTCGGCAACCGCGATCCGCGCCGGTGCGGGAACGATCACGCCCGAAATCCGCAACGCGGGCAAGATCGAGGCGACGGGCGGCAGCAGCGCAACCTCGTCGATCACCGGCATCCTGGTGGAAGCGGGCGCCGACGTGGCGCTGATCCGTAACAGCGGGTCGATCTCGGCCAAGGCCGGGGGCGATGCCGCGACCGCGCGCGCGATCGTCGATCTGTCGGGCAATGTCGACATGGTCGAGAACAGCGGCGCGATCAGCGCGAGCGGCGCGTTCGCGTCTTCGGATCGCAATATCGCGATCGACCTGTCGGCCAACGGCGGCGGCGCGACCGTCAAGCAGACGGCGGTTGCATCGGGTGTCACCGCGCCGTCGATCACCGGCGACGTTCGCTTCGGCACCGGCAACGATATCTTCGACATCGCCGACGGTTCGGTGAAGGGGAACAGTTATTTCGGCGCCGGCGACAACCGCCTCGCGCTGTCTGGCGACGCCACCTATGCCGGCAATGCGCGCTTCGGTAGCGGCAATGACACGATGGCGCTGACGGGAACGTCGGTGTTTACCGGCAATGCCGACTTCGGCGGCGGCACGGACATCTTGTCGATCGGCGGCACCGCCCGCTTTGCGGGGCAGCTCACCAATGCACAGGGTCTTGCGGTGTCGGTTGACGGCGGCGTCTTCGACATTGCCGGCGCGGCCACCATCTCGTCGCTCGCGGTGACCAACAAGGGCATCGTCGCGGTCACGCTCGACAGCGGCAGCACCGGCACGGCGTTGCAGGTGACCGGCACGGCCAGCTTTGCCGCCGATTCCAAGCTGGCGCTGAAGCTGTCGAGCATCGAGGATGCCGAGGGTTACCATGTCGTCCTGACCGCAGGAACGCTGACCGGCGCGAACAATCTGACCGCCACATCGACGCTCGTGCCCTTCCTCTACAAGGGTACGCTGACCTCGACGGCGAACGAGCTGCGCGTCAACATCGCGCGAAAGAGCACGAGCGAGCTTGGCCTCAACCGGTCGCAGGCGTCGGCGTTTAACGCGGTCGTCGATGCGCTTTCGGCCGATCAGGTGGTCGAAGGCGTCTTCCTCGACATCGTCGATGGCGACCAGTTCCGCAATCAGCTCAACCAGATGCTGCCCGAACATGAAGGCGGCGTCTTCGAAACCGTCACTTCGGGCTCGCGCGCGCTCGCACGCTATCTCCAAGATCCGAACGCGCCGTTCCAGGACGAGGGTAAATGGGGATATTGGGTCAACCAGGCCGTATGGGGCACGTCAAAGAGCATCGGCGATACCGCAGGTTATGATGTCAGCGGCTGGGGCATTTCGCTCGGCGCCGAGATCAAGAGCGGCATCGGCAATTTCGGTGCGTCGGCGGCCTTCCTCAGCGGCAAGGACGGCAACAGCAGCAACGACAGCGAGGTCAGCTCGACCCAGTGGGAAGGCGCGCTCTACTGGCGCCTGAATTCGAACGACTGGCTTGCTCACGCGCGCGTTTCGGGCGCTCCGATCCGGCTCAAGGGCACGCGCGTCTTCAGCGCCGAAGCGGGCGCCGAGGATATTCGCGAAACGATGCGCGGCAAATGGGATGCGACGCTGTGGTCGGCATCGGGCTCGATCGCACGCGACGCGCAGCTTGGCGGGATCAGCTTCCGGCCCACGCTCGCGGTGGATTATTTCAAGCTCAAGGAAGACGGCTATGCCGAAACCGGCGGCGGTGACGCGCTCGATCTGACCGTCGCCGGCCGCAGCAGCGACGAACTGTCGGTCAGCGGCACCGTCGCGCTTGGGCTCGAGTTCGGGGGCGCCGACGAATATGACGGCTGGACACGCTTCGAAATCGAAGGTGGCCGCCGCCAGATCGTCAGCGGGTCGCTGGGTGCTACGGTTGCGTCGTTCAAGGACGGCACGCCGTTTACCCTGGTCCCCGATGATCGCACGAGCGGCTGGGTCGGCCGCATCCGTGGCATCGTCGGCAATTCGGCCTTTCAGGCCGGCGCCGAAGTGTCCGCGGAAGAACAGCAAAGCCATATCGGCTGGGCGTTCCGTGCAAGCCTGCGCGTCGGCCTCTAAGCCCCCCATCGGGGCCGGTCGCAGCCGCAAGGGGGAGGCACTCCCTACCCCCGCCTCCCCCTTGCAAAGGCCGCCGGAATGACAGCCTCCGGACCCATGCCGATGCGCCGGTCTGCTTCGGTACCGGTGCACGGCCCCGATCGACCGTGGTTGCAAGCATCCCCGCTGCCGCTATATGGCGGCATCAGCGGGGGGGCGTATGGTGCCGGTCGGGCGGACCGGGACCGAAGAGGAATGGCGTTCCGAAACAAGTTCCGAATGACCGAGGCGAATGACCGATCCGACGGGGCCCACGGTATCGAGGGCGTCCTGCTCGCCAACCGCGACCGGATCATCCGGTTTCTGACGGTTCGCGGCGCGGGCGATGCTGCCGAAGATCTGTTTCAGGATTTGTGGATGCGCCTGACCGAACGCCACAGCGGCCCCGTAGCCGACCCTCTCTCTTATGTCATGCGCGCGGCCAATAATCTGATGCTCGACCGCTATCGCTCTGTGCGTCAGAGCCAGTTGCGTGACAAGGCGTGGGGCGAAGCGAGCGCAGTGCAGAAACCCGGCGCGGAGGCGGTGCTTATCTCGCGCGAGCAATTGGCGATGACCGAGCGCGCCATCGCTGCGACCGGCGATCGTCCGGCGCATATCTTTCGTCGATTCCGCTTCGACGGGGTATTGCAACGCGATATCGCCGCCGAAATGGGCGTCAGCATAAGTACGGTGGAGGCCGATCTCCGCAAGGTTTACGCCGCGCTCGCTGCCGTCAGGAGGCAATTCGATGCCGGCTGACCATGTGACCGCGAGCGAAGCCCAGGCGATCGACTGGATCGTTCGCCAACGCGCGCCCGACTTTGCCGATTGGGACGGCTTTGCCGACTGGCTTGCCGAGGACCCTGGACATGCCGAAATCTACGATGCGTTGGCGAGCCTCGACCTCGATCTCGATGCGTTGCCCCCCGCTGCGCCGTCGGTATCCCCGGCGAATGATCCGGCTGAAATCGATCGGGGCATGCCGCGTCGCTGGTGGCTTGGCGGAGCGGTCGCCGCGGCGATCGTCGGGGTCGTCGCCCTCCCCTCGCTCGACCTGTCGGGCGGCCGGAACGTGATCCAGACCGCCGCGGGCGAGCATCGCACGATCACCCTTGCCGACGGCTCGCGGATCGAGATCAACGGCGGCTCGACCCTGCGACTCGACAAGGACCGTCCACGCTTTGCCCGGCTGGAAAGCGGCGAAGCGATGTTCCATGTCGTGCACCGCAGCGACAGCCCTTTCGTCGTCGAAACGGGCGGTACGCGGATCGTCGATCTGGGGACGGCCTTCAACGTGGTGCGCGCCGACAATCGGACCGCGGTAGCGGTTTCGGAAGGCATCGTGCTCTATTCTCCTGACCGCGCCAAGCTGCGGCTGGTGGCAGGGCAAGCGATCGATGCGCGCGACGGCGATACGCAGCCCCCGCGCATACGCCGCGTCGATACCGCCACCGTCGGTGGATGGCGGAGCGGTCTGCTGGTCTATGACGGCGCGTCGCTTCAGACCGTCGCCGACGATCTGAAGCGGACGGCTGGGATATCCGTGCAGATCGATCCCTCGGCGTCGCGCTTGTCGTTCCGCGGCACCCTCGTCGTCGACAAGGCGAGCGATCGCACCGTGGCCGACCTTGCGGCGCTGTCGGGCGCCAAAGCCGAGCGGCGCGGCGATGGCTGGGTGGTCAGCCGCTGACGATGCGCACGCGCCTGTCTCTTGCGCTGGGGCTCGCTACGATCACCCTGCCCGCGCAGGCGATGGCGGCTGAAGAACGCGCCTTCGACGTGCCGCGCGCCAGTCTTTCGACCTCGCTTCCATTGCTCAGCCGTCAGGGCGGTGTCAGCATCAGCGTCAGCGACCCGGCGCTGTGGCGGACGCGGATGCGCCCGGTGCGCGGGCGGATGTCGGTCGACGAAGCGATCCGGCAGATGCTCGACGGCACCGGCGCGCGCGCGGTGCGGGTCAGCGCGACAAGCTGGCGGATCGAGAAGCAGGTCGCCCCGCGCTCCGTACGTCGCCCGCCCCCGCCGCCTGCGGCGCCTGCTGCAGCGCCGCCGCCCGAAGCGCCGCCCTACGAATTCATCGTGACCGCGACGAAGGCCGACCTGCCCTATTCCAGTTTTGCGGGCGTTGTCACGCGGATGGATGGCGACGATCTGGCATTCGGCGGCGAGCGCGGTACGGAATCCATCTTGTCACGAATGGCCACCGTGTCGTCGACCCATCTGGGCTCGGGCCGCAACAAGCTGTTCATCCGCGGAATCGCCGATTCCAGCTTCACGGGGCCGACACAGGCGACCGTCGGGCAATATTTCGGCGATATTCGGCTGAGCTACAACGCCCCCGACCCCGACCTGCGCCTCTATGACATCGACAGCGTCGAGGTGCTCGAAGGGCCGCAAGGCACGCTCTATGGCGCGGGATCGCTTGGCGGCATCATCCGCGTCGTGCCGCGCGCACCCGACGCGCGAGAGGCGAGCGTACAGGCAATCGCCGGTCTGACCGCGACCCAGCATGGCGAACCGGGCGGCGATATCGGCGCCATCGCCAATGTCCCGATCGGCGACGGCGGCAGCGCGCTGCGCCTTGTTGGCTATATGATCACCGACGGCGGCTATATCGACAATCCGCTGCTCGGCCAGAATGACGTCAATCGCGTAACGGTGCGCGGCGGCCGCGGGACATTGCGCCTTGTCCCGGCGGACGACTGGACCGTCGATATCGGCGGCGTCTATCAATCGACGACCGCCGATGATGCCCAATATGCCGACAAGGATGCACCGCCGCTGACGCGCAATTCGCTCGTCGAGCAGAATGCGCGCAGTCGTTACGGGATGGGCACGCTCGTCGTCACGCGCGACTGGGACAATCTGCGCCTGCAATCCTCGAACGCCTATATCGATCACCGGCTTTACGAGCGCTTCGATGCCACCCCCGCGGGGGGCGACCCGCGCGTTCTGGACCAGTTCAACGACACGCGCATGTGGGCGAGCGAGACGCGATTGTCGCGCCCCTATAGCGATGGTTGGGGCTGGGTGGTCGGCGCAAGCATCGTCGACAATGAAACGCAGCAGCGCCGCGAATTCGGCGGCATCCAGATGCGGTCGGCACTGACCGGCGTCACCAACCGCGTTACCGAATATACCGGCTATGGCGAGTTGACGGCCGAGCTTTTGCCCGATGTGATTGCTACGGCGGGGCTGCGTTACTCGCACGCACGCTTGGGCGGAAGCGGCGAAGACGTCGCCCTCGCTCTGGCGCTCGCAGCGGCGGGCAAGGCGATCACCGCGCATCGCAACGAAAGCGACCTTCTTCCTTCCTTCGCCATTCTCGCGCGGCCGCTATCGAACCTGACGCTTTATGCGCGGTATCAGGAGGGGTTTCGGCCCGGCGGCCTCGCTGTCGACGGCAATTTCGTCCGCCGCTATCGCAACGACCGGGTTCATACGTGGGAAGGCGGCATAAGGCTTGGCGAGCGCGGCCGCACCCCGTTCGATGCCAATATCTCCGTATCGCACACACGCTGGTTCAACATTCAGGCCGATTTCATCGACGGCAACGGCTTTCCGACGACCGCCAACATCGGCGACGGGCGCATCACCAGCATCTCGGGATCGCTCGCCGTCCGCGTGACGCCCACCCTCTCCTTCGATCTGGGCGCGGTTTATAACCATAGCCGCGTCGATGATCTGGCACCCCAAATCGCGCTGGTTGCCGATTTCGCGCCGGGCCGGTTGGGGCGGATTCCCAATGTCGCAAGCCATGCGGTACGCGGAGCGATCACCTATGCGTCGCCCGTCGGCGACGATGAGGAAATCCGGATCAACGGCTGGGCCAACTATATCGGACCGTCGCGGCTCGGGATCGGGCCGGTGCTTGGCGAAGGCCAGGGCGATTATGTCGATACCGGCCTTGCGATGCGGCTCGGCAACGGGCGGCGCGGCCTGTCGGTGACGCTGACCAATCTGCTCGATTCAAAAGGGAATCGGTTCGCGCTCGGCACGCCCTTTGTCGAGGGGAGCCCCGGCTATCTGACACCGCTGCGGCCGCGGACGCTGCGGGTCGCCGTCGACATCGCTTATTGAAAGCGATGCCGACGGCACGCCCTCATTCGGCGAGGGTCAGTTGCTCGAACCGGTCGAGGTGATAGTCGGCGCTGCCGAACTGCCCCTCGATCATCGTCGCACGCTTGAAATAGTGGCCGATCGCCAGTTCCTGCGTGATGCCGATGCCGCCGTGCGTCTGGATCGCATTCTGGCCGACGAATTTCGCGCCGCGGCTCACCTTCGACTTGCACGCCGAAACGGCCGCCTTGCGCGCATCGGGCGCGAGGTCGAGCTTCAGCGTGCCCATGATCGTCATCGACCGCGCCTGTTCGACTTCCATGAACATGTCGACCATGCGGTGCTGCAGCACCTGGAACTTGGCGATCGGAACGCCGAACTGCTTGCGTTGCTGGGTATATTCCAGCGTGCCTTCGTGCAGCTTCTGCATCACGCCGGTCGCCTCGGCACAGACCGCGACGGTCGCTTCATCGACAATCTGTTCGATCAGCGGCAGCGCGGCGCCTTCGCCGCCGAGCAGCGCATCGCCCGGGACCGCGACATTTTCGAAATAGATTTCCGATGCGCGGTTGCCGTCGACGGTGGGATAATCGCGGCGCACGATGCCGGGAAGATTGGCGTCGATCAGGAACAGCGACACGCCATCCTGGTCGCGCTGGCCGCCGCCGGTGCGCGCGGTGACGAGCAGATGGGTCGCCCAGGGTGCGGCATAGACGACGCCCTTGTGACCGTTCAGGACATAGCCCGCCCCGTCCTTCTTCGCAGTCGTGCGTAGATTGGCGAGATCATAGCGCCCCTGCGGTTCGGCGTAGGCAAAGGCGACGATGGCGTTGCCGCCGATGATTTCGGGGATCATCGCATCGGCCTGCGCGCCGCCGACGGCCTTCAACGCGCCGCCCGCGATCACCACGGTCGGCAGATAGGGCTCGATCCCGATGACCTTGCCCAGTTCTTCCATGACGATCGCATTTTCCAGCGCCCCGCCGCCAAGGCCGCCCTGTTCTTCCGAAAAGGCGGCGCCAAGCATTCCGAGTTCCTGCGCCAGCGCCGTCCAGATCGCCGGATCGCGCCCGCTGTCCGAATTGATGAACTTCTGACGCGTCTCGAAATCATAGGTGTCCGAGAGGAAGCGCGACAGCGTGTCGCGGATCATGTCCTGCGTTTCGGTATAGGTGAAATCCATTGTCGTTATCCTCGATTTCAACGTCATCCCGGCGAAAGCCGGAATCTCACCGCCGCATCATGGCAACAGGTCGAGATCCCGGCCTCCACCGGGATGACGGCGATTATGTGATCAGAGCCCCAGAACCATCTTCGCGATGATGTTGCGCTGGATCTCGTTCGACCCGCCATAGATCGTGGTCTTGCGCATGTTGAAATAGGTCGGCGCGGCGCGGTGTGCATAGTCGGGACCGATCGGATGCTCGTTATCGCCTTCCCCGAAGCCGCGGAAATAGGGCGCCCCGTAATGGCCGACCGCTTCCAGCGTCAGTTCGGTGAGCCGCTGCTGGATTTCGGACCCCTTGATCTTGAGCAGGCTCGATTCCGGCCCCGGCCCCTTGCCGGCATTGGCACCGGCCAAGCTGCGCAGTTCGGTGAATTCAAGCGCGGTCAGGTCGATCTCGAGCTCCGCGACCTTGCGCTTGAAGAAGGGGTTCTGAAGCAGCGCCTTGTCGCCGTCGAGTTCGGTGCGCGCGATCGCCTTGACGCGTTCGACGCCGCGCTTCGACGAGGCGACACCGGCGATGCCCGTGCGTTCATGTGCGAGGAGGAATTTGGCGCAGGTCCAGCCCTTGTTCTCCTCATAGACGCGCTGCTCGACCGGCACGCGCACGTCTTCGAGGAACACTTCGTTGACCTCATGCTCGCCGCCGAGCGTAATGATCGGACGCACGGTGATGCCGGGCGACTTCATGTCGATCAGCAGGAAGGAAATGCCCTCCTGCTGCTTGGCGTCCTTGTCGGTGCGAACGAGGAAAAAGCCCCAGTCGGCATGCTGCGCCATCGTCGTCCAGGTCTTCTGGCCGTTGACGACATATTCATCGCCGTCCCGCACTGCGACGGTACGCAGCGAGGCAAGGTCCGATCCCGAACCGGGCTCCGAATAGCCCTGGCACCACCAATCCTCGCCGGACAGGATGCGCGGCAGGAAGCGCGCTTTCTGTTCGGGGGTTCCGAAGGTGTAGATGACCGGGCCGACCATCGACAGGCCGAAGGGCATCAAGCGGATACAATCGGCGCGCGCGGTTTCTTCCGAAAAGATGAAGCGCTGCGTCGGGGTCCAGCCGGTGCCGCCATATTCGACCGGCCAGGCCGGCGCGACCCAGCCCTTTTTGTAGAGTATCTTGTGCCACGCAAGGAAGTCTTCCTTGGTCAGTTCATCCCCTTCGTCCTGCTTGCCGCGCAGCTCGGCGGGGTAATTTTCGGCGATGAAGTCGCGCACTTCCTTCTGGAAAGCGAGATCTTCGGGGCTGAACTCCATGTCCATTTTCTGATTCTCCCTTGGGCTATGGCGCCCTTATAGAAAGCGCTCACGTTTACGTAAAGGTAAGTTGCGCGACGAAACGCAGTCGTCCGGAGACTGCGCCGAACATCGGCCCTTGTCCAGACGCCCGCGTCGTCGCATGAAAGGAGCGGACCAAGGGGCGGGAGAGGAAAATGCGGAAATCTTTGCGGCTGCTCGTCGCGCTTGCGGTGCTGATCGCGCTGTGCGGCGGCGCGGCGATGCTGTTCCAGCAACAGATCGGCATGTGGGTGTTCAAGCGCGGCGTCGAACGCGGCGTCGGTCGCGATCATCTCGCCGGTCTGCCCGACGGCTTGCACGTGGCGCTGTGCGGCACCGGATCGCCGCTCCCCAACCGCGATCGTGCTGGCGCCTGTACGGTGGTGATTGCCGGCAAGGCGATGTTCGTTGTCGATGCCGGCGAAGGCGGCGCGCGCAATATCTCGCTGATGGGGCTGCCCAATGGCCAGATCAAGGCGCTGTTCCTGACCCATTATCATTCGGATCATATCGACGGCATGGGTCCGATGATGCTGCTGCGCTGGACGGGCAGCGGCAACAAGTCGCCCCTGCCCGTCTATGGCCCGACGGGACTCGATCAGCTGATCGGCGGCTTCAACGCGGCCTATGCGCTCGACAATGGCTACCGCACTGCGCACCACGGGCCGGTCGTGACCCCGCCCGCCGCGGCAGGTGCGACGGCCCTGCCATTCGCAACGCCCACCGAACCGGTTGTCGTCTATGAAGCCGATGGTCTCCGCGTGACCGCCTTTCCGGTCGATCACCGCCCGGTGCAACCCGCGGTCGGCTATCGCTTCGATTACAAGGGGCGCAGCGTCGTCCTGAGCGGCGATACGGCGCCGTCGAAGATGGTCGAACGGGTCGCCAAGGGCGCCGATCTGCTGGTGCACGAAGCGCTGCAACCCGAAATGGTCAAACTGATCGCTGCGCAGCTCAAGGCGTCGGGCCGGCCGCAGACCGGGCAGATCATGCACGACATCCTCGACTATCATGCAAGTCCTGCGCAGGCGGCGGACAGCGCGAAAGTCGCCGGGGTGCGGATGCTCCTCCTCAGCCATATCGTCCCGCCCTATCCGTCGCGCTACCTCGACGCCGCGTTTCTGGGTGACGCGAAGCGGCGCTATCCGGGGCCGATCGTCGTCGGCGAAGATGGCGACTTTTACTCGCTTCCCGCGGGCAGCACCGCGATCACGCGGGGGAACTGGTTCTAGCAATTCGGGGGCGGGAGTCGGAATGGCGGCGAGCGACCGGTTGCGGTCGTTTGGGCCTATCCTAACCCGTTCGCATCGAGCGAAGTCGAGATGCCCCTCGGCCTAGATGTTGCATCGATGGGTGTCTCGACTTCACTCGACACGAACGGAAAATGAGGTTCCTCGACTAGCGACCGGTTTTCGCCATTCCAGTGATTGTCAGAGCGTGCTGTTGTCGGACGGTCATTGGATCGGGGCACCGACTTGCCTTGGTTTTTTCCGGATGCGCCCGAGGCGGTCTAAAACTTGGAGACGCTTCAATGGAACGCCTCGATACTCGGTTGTAGAGCTACGACCGCTCTGGTCGGTTACTAAAAGTAACACTCGCTGCCCAAGTGGTGTTGTATCAAATGTCGCAGACAAGGCCTTGAAGTCTGCGGCCTGTGCCCCGTTACTCTCACAAAATTCGGGCAGAGCCTTAGCGAAGAGAGCGACAGCAACTTCGAGGCTGCCTGACGGTTTTCCACGCACAACGCGACCGTTGAGAAAATCGACTTCTATCAATGCTTCTGGAGATGACGCAGCTTCGCCAAATACATCTATGGGGTAGTGGCCAATCACGAACCCCAAGCCACTGGCCATCGAATCTGCGAGGTTATGCCCTATGGCGCAAAGGCGATCATGCTTCATACACAGACTTTGCCAGCATTTGCGTCCGGTTTCTACATATGCTCGCACCGAAGCAGACAGTCCGCTTCCCACCCCAAAGCAGCCCTTCTACCCTAAACCGCCCTGCCGCGTCAGGCGCGGCCGCTCAGGACGTCAGGGTTTGTCCAGCCGTTGATATAGGCGACATAGAAGAGGCCGAAGGCGATCGTGGCGACGATCGTGATCTGGATCAGAATGCGCAGCGGGTGGAAGCGCGCGGGTGCGCCCGGTTCCTGGCCATCGATCAAGGGCACGGCATCATCTTCGGCACGGCGGCCGTGGAAGGGCAGCACGAAGAAGGTGCTGAACGCCCAGATAAGCAGGTAGATGGCGAGTGCCGAGGTCCATTTCATGGGTCAGATATCCAGAATCAGCACATCGACGATCGGCTTTTTGCCGGTCCAGTCGGTTGCGATGCGCCGGACGCCAAGACGGATCGCTTCCTTGAGGGCATCGCGGTCGCGCGCCGGGGATTTGGCTGCCTTTTCTGCAGCGGCGTTCATTTCGTCGAGAAAGGCTTCGCGCTCGTCCTCGACCGGCACGCCGCGATACTGGATCGCGCTGTCCGCGAATTTGCCCCTAGACAGCACGACCGCGACCGAAATCTGGCCGTAGAAGGACAATTTGCGCCGCTCGTTGATCGTTTCGCCATCGGCGGGCAGGATCACGTCGCCGTCGAGAATGAGTCGGCCCGAACGCACGCGCTCGAGGATACGAGCGGGACCGGGGGCCAAGCGGACCAGATCGCCATTTTCCTGCACCAGCGCGTCGGGGACGCGTTGTTCGAGAGCGAAACGCGCCTGTTCGTGCATATGGCGGATCTCGCCATGCACCGGCACGATCAGCCTGGGACGCAGCCAGCCATAAAGCGCCGCAAGTTCCGGCTGCCCCGGATGGCCGCTGACGTGAATATGCGCCTGCTTTTCGGTCACGGTCAGAATGTCGCGCGCCGCGAGCTGGTTCATGATCCGTCCGATCGCAATCTCGTTGCCGGGGATCTGCTTCGACGAAAAGACGACCGTATCGCCCGCCTCGAGCTTGATCTGGTGAATCCCTTCGGCGATGCGCGCGAGCGCGGCGCGTGGTTCGCCCTGCCCGCCCGTCGCGACGATCATCACCTTGTCGCGCGGCAGCCGCATCGCTTCGTCGAAGTCGACCGTCGCCGGGAAATCCTTGAGATACCCCGCGGTGCGTGCAACGCCCAAAATGCGATCGAGCGACCGCCCCGCGACACACAGGGTGCGCCCGGTGGCCTTGGCGACCTGCCCCAGCGTGTCGAGGCGCGCCGCGTTGGAGGCGAAAGTGGTGACGACCACCCTCCCCTTCGCCGCGCCGACGGCGGCGAGCAGACCATCGCGCACGCCGCCCTCGGTACCCGATGCCTGCGCATTGAAAGCATTGGTCGAATCGCAGACAAGCACATCGACGCCTTCATCGCCCACCGCGGTCAGCGCCGCGGCGCTCGACGGTGTGCCGATGACCGGATCGTCGTCGAGCTTCCAGTCGCCGGTGTGGAAGACGCGGCCATAGGGCGTGTCGATCACCGCCGCGCTCATCTCGAGGATCGAGTGGGCGAGCGGCATCAATCGGATACCGAACGGGCCGATGCGGAACTGCGCATCGATATCGACAACCTTCAGCTCGACCTCTTTCTCCAGCCCTTCCTCGGCGAGCTTGTGCGCGATCAGGCCGGCGGTGAAACGATTGGCATAGAGCGGCACGCCAAGGTCGGCGGCGAGATAGGGAATCGCGCCGATATGATCCTCGTGCCCGTGGGTCAGGATGATGCCGAGCAGGTCGGCCTTGCGATCCTCGATAAATTCGAGGTCGGGCATGACGATGTCGATGCCGGGATAATCCTGCGACCCGAAGCTGACGCCGAGATCGAGCATGATCCACTTGCCGTCGCAGCCATAGAGATTGGCGTTCATGCCGATCTCACCCGACCCGCCGAGCGCGAGGAAAAGCAGTTCCTTGCCGGGAACGGTCATGCCGAAATGCCTCTCTGATTATAGAGGTGCATCAACCCGTTGAGCGTCAGATCGGGTTCGACCCGGTCGAACAGATGCGCCTGTTCCTGAAACAATATCGCGAGCCCGCCCGTCGCGATGACGGTGACAGGCTTGCCGATTTCCGCCTTCATGCGGTGCATAAGCCCCTCGATCATCCCGACATAGCCCCAATAGACGCCGATCAGCATCTGGCTTTCGGTGGTGCGGCCGATGACGCTGTTCGACGCCGGTGCTTCGATCGCGATGCGTGGCAGCTTGGCGGCGGCATTCACGAGCGCTTCGAGCGACAGATTGACCCCGGGCGCGATGATGCCGCCGAGATAGGCACCGTCGGGCCCGATATGATCGAAGGTCGTCGCAGTGCCGAAGCTGATGACCAGCTTGTCCCTGCCCGGCTCGATCGCTTGCGCCGAAATGGCGTTGCAGGCGCGGTCGGCGCCCACCGCCTGCGGCTCGTCGACCTTGAGCGCGATGCCCCAGCTTACCGGTTCGCGCCCGGCGACGAGTGCCTCGACACCGAAATATTTGTCGGCGAGCAACTGCAGATTGTGGAGTGCACGCGGCACGACGGTCGAGATGATCACGGCGTCGATTTCGGCACGGTCGAGCCCTTCGAGCCGCAGCAATTGATCGAGCCACACCATATATTCGTCGGCGGTGCGCCGGTCGTCGGTCGCGATGCGCCAGCGCGCGACCGCCATCGAGTCGCGGAAAACAGCGAATTTCGCGTTGGTGTTGCCGACATCGATCGCGAGCAGCACGGTTATGTCCCCTCCTCTACGGGTCGCCGCAATTCGACGTCGCCCGCATGCACCAGCATGACCTCCCCGTCGGCGCGGCGCAAGCGCAGCGCTCCGTCGGGCGCGAGGCCGTCGAAATATCCGTCGAGTGCCTGTTCGGACACATGTAGCGGCGTGCCCACGGGATGCCCCAGCGGCAACCAGGCGCGCACGATGCTTTCGACGCCTTCCTGGCGCCAGCTCCAGAGCGCGTCGGCCATGGCGACCGCCAGCGCATCGGCAAAGCGGTCGCGGTCGATCGCCGCGCCCTTTTCGGCGAGCGATGCGGTGGCACGGTCGGGCAGATCGGGCGCCGAAACCAGATTGACACCGACCCCGATCACTACGCTGTCGCCGCTGCGCTCGAGCAGAATGCCCGAACATTTGGCACCGTCGGCCAGGACATCATTCGGCCATTTGAGCTGGAAGTCGATCGCCGGCGCCAGCGCGCGGATCGTCTTCGCCAGCGCGACCCCGGCGACCAGCGCCAGCGTCGCGGCGAGCGGGTCGCCGGCGCGCAACTGCACCACCGTCGATCCCATGAAATTGCCGAGGCCATCGCCCCATGCGCGGCCCAGCCGCCCGCGTCCGGCGGTCTGGCGGTCGGCGACGAGCCAATGCCCCTCGCCGACATGCTCGCCCGCCGCCAGCCGCGCCAGCAGGTCGGCGTTGGTCGAACCTGTCTGCGCGATCCGCTCGATCGGCGGGATCAGAACAGCACCGCAGCCGCGGTGGCGGAGACGACCGCCAGCACCGGAATGAAGAAATAGCCGACGACCGACAGCCACAGGGCGCTGGCGGTAATGACCGCATCCTCGACCACGACGCCGCCGGTACCGAATTCAACCTCCGACTTGTCGTCGAAGTACATCGTCTTGATCACCGCGATATAATAGAAAGCACCGATCACCGACGCGACGATCCCGGCAATCGCCAGCGGCAGCAGATTGGCATCGACCGCGGCCTGGAACACCAGATATTTCGGCCAGAAGCCAAAGAGCGGCGGAATGCCGGCGAGGCTGAACAGGAACACCGCCATCGCCGCGGCAAGCCCCGGGCGGCGCTGCGAAAAGCCCGCGAGCGCCGGGATGCTTTCGATCGGATTGCCCGCGGTATCGCGCAGCTGGAGCACGACGAGGAAGCTGCCGATCGTCGTCACGACATAGACGAGCAGATAGGTCAGCACCGACTCGACGCCCTGCTGGGTGCCGGCGGCCAGGCCGACGAGCATGAAGCCGACATTGTTGATCGACGAATAGGCAAGCAGGCGCTTGATATTCTTCTGCCCGATCGCCCCGACAGCGCCGAGGATGATCGACGCGAGCGCGAGGAAGATCATGATCTGCTGCCACGCCGCGGTCGCCGGACCCATGGCTTCGATGACGACGCGCGTCATGAGCGCCATCGCCGCGACCTTCGGGGCGCTGGCGAAGAAGGTCGTCACCGGGGTCGGCGCGCCTTCATAGACGTCGGGCGTCCACATGTGGAAGGGCACCGCGCTGATCTTGAACGCCAGACCGGCGATCACGAAGACGAGGCCGAACAGCAGGCCGTTGTTCATGCCGCCGCCCATCGCCTGCGCGATGCCGGCGAACTGCGTCGTTCCCGAAAAGCCGTAGAGCAGCGAAATGCCGTAAAGCAGCATCCCCGAAGCCAGCGCGCCAAGGACGAAATATTTGAGCCCCGCCTCGCTCGACCGGTCGTCCGACCGCATGAAGCTGGCAAGCACATAGGCGGCAAGGCTGTTGAGCTCGAGCCCGACGTAGAGCGTCATCAGGTCGCGCGCCGACGCCATGATACCCATGCCGAGCGCCGCGAACAGGATCAGCACCGGATATTCGGCGCGCATCGCGTCCTTGAAGAAGCGCGGCGCGATCAGGATGCAGATGAAGCTTGCGGCGTAGATGAGCAGCTTGGCAAAGCCGCCGAAGGCATCAACTTCCAGCGTGTTCGAAAAGACCGAAGCCTGCGTCCCGAACATCGCGACAACCGCCGCCGCCGCAGCAGCAAGCGTGACGAGCGCCGCAAGCTGATAGAGGCCGACCTGACGGTCACCGCCAAATGTCCCGAGCAGCAGCGTAACGAGCCCGCCGATCGTCAGGATCAGTTCGGGCCAGATGAGGGCGAGATCAGCGGTCATTGGAGGCCCCCCGCATGATGCGCTTCGCCGGCGGCGGCGGCCTCTCCATGCGCGTCGTGCGCCGCCTTGGGCTTCCCGGCGGTGACGTGGGCATCGCCGGCGGGCTTGGCGGGCGCGAGGCGCGCGACCACGGTGGTCACGTCGCCGCGGAGCGGGGCGAGGAAGCTTTCGGGATAGACGCCCATCCACAGCGCCACCGCGGCCAGCGGCACGAAAATCGCCCATTCGCGGGGATTGATGTCGGGCATGGCCTTCACATCGTCCTTGGTCAGTTCGCCGAACACGATGCGGCGATAGAGGTAAAGCATATAGGCGGCGCCCAGGATGATACCGGTCGTGCAAACCAGCGCGACCCAGCTCGACGCTTCGTAGATGCCGGCGAGGCTCAGGAATTCGCCGACGAAGCCGCTGGTCCCCGGAAGGCCGATCGACGCCATGGTGAAGAGCATGAAGAACAGCGCATAGGCCGGCATGTTCACCGCGAGGCCGCCGTAGCGGTCGATCTCGCGCGTGTGCAGCCGGTCATAGATCACGCCGACGCAGAAGAAGAGCGCGGCCGAAACGACCCCATGGCTGAGCATGATGATCATCGCGCCTTCGATGCCCTGCTGGTTGAAGGCGAAGAGGCCCGCGGTCACGATCGCCATGTGGGCGACCGACGAATAGGCGATCAGCTTCTTCATGTCGCTCTGCACCAGCGCGACGAGGCTGGTGTAGACCACCGCGATCATCGACAGCGCAAAGACGATCCACATCAGCTGCGCCGAGGCATCGGGGAACATCGGCATCATGAACCGGATGAAGCCATAGCTGCCCATCTTGAGCAGCACGCCCGCCAGGATCATCGAACCTGCCGTCGGCGCCTGGACGTGCGCGTCGGGAAGCCAGGTATGGACCGGCCACATCGGCATCTTCACCGCGAGGCTGGCGAAAAAGGCGAGCCACAGCCACGTCTGCATTTCCGGCGGGAAATTATAGACGAGCAGCGTCGGGATGTCGGTGGTCCCCGCTTCGCGGATCATCGCGATCATCGCAATCAGCATCAGCACCGAGCCGAGCAGCGTGTAGAGGAAGAATTTGAAAGCCGCATAGATGCGGTTCGCGCCGCCCCAGATGCCGATGATGAAATACATCGGGATCAGGCCAGCTTCGAAGAAGATATAGAAGAGCAGCAGATCCTGCGCCGCAAAGACGCCGATCATCACCACTTCCATGACGAGGAACATCGCCATGTAGAGGCCGACGCGCTTCGTCACCGATTGCCAGCTCGCCAGGATGCACAACGGCATCAGGAAGACGCTGAGCATGATCAGCACCAGCGCGATGCCGTCAATGCCGAGCGCATAGTTGAACGGGCCGAAGATGCCGCGATGCATCTCCTGAAACTGCCACTGCGCGCCGCCGATATCGAAATTCGCCCACAGCATGACGCCGAGCGCGAAGTCGATCAGCGTCGCCGCGAGCGCGATCAGGCGCGCGTTGCGGTCGCTGGCGAAGACACATGCGATGGCGGCGACCGCAGGGACCGCCAGCATCAGCGAAAGGATCGGAAGACCGCTCACTGGAACTTCACCATGGCCCAGCTGGCGAGGCCGACAAGACCGAGCAGCATCACGAACGCATATCCATAAACATAACCCGATTGCAGCCGGACCGCGAGCCGGGTGCCCCCCTGGACGAGTGCCGCCACACCATTGGGACCGAAACGGTCGATGGTGCCTTCATCCCCACGCTTCCAGAAGAAGCGGCCGATCGCGAACGCCGGCTTGACGAAGAGGAAGTTGTAGAGCTCGTCGAAATACCATTTGTTGAACAGGAATTTGTGCAGCAGCGAGAACTGCGCGACGAACCGCGCGGGCAGCGTCGTGTTGCGGATATAGCTGTTCCAGGCAAGGAACAGGCCGATCGCCATCACCGTGAACGGCATCCACTTGACCCACAGCGGCACTTCGTGCGCCGCGTGCATCAAATGTTCGTTGAACGCCAGGCTGCCCTTCCAGAAAGCCGCGCCCTCTTCGGGGTAGATGAACTGGTGGTTGAAGAGCATCCCCGCAAACACCGCGCCGAGCGACAGCACGCCCAGCGGGATCAGCATGTTGATCGGGCTTTCGTGCGGATGATAGCCCGCCGTGCCATCGCCGTGCGCGTCTTGGTGAGGCGCATGGGCGTGATCGTCATGGCCGTGGCCATGATCGTCGTGCACCGCATGCTGGATATGCTCGCTCTGCTCCCACCGCGGCTTGCCATAGAAGGTCAGGAAGACGAGACGCCATGAGTAGAAGCTCGTCAGCAACGCGGCGAAAATACCGACCCAGAAGGCGATCTGGCCGCCACCGCCAGCAGCGAACGCTGCCTCGAGGATCCCGTCCTTCGAATAGAAGCCAGCGAAACCCGCCACGCCCGCGATGCCGACGCCGGTGATCGCCAGCGTCCCCATCATCATCGCCCAATAGGTGAGCGGGATATGTTTCCGAAGCCCGCCATAGTAACGCATGTCCTGCTCGTGGTGCATCGCATGGATGACCGAACCCGCGCCCAGGAACAGCAGCGCCTTGAAGAAGGCGTGCGTGAACAGGTGGAACATCGCCGCGCCGTAAGCGCCGACGCCCGCCGCAAAGAACATGTAGCCGAGCTGCGAACAGGTCGAATAGGCGATGACGCGCTTGATGTCCCACTGCGTCGTGCCGACGGTCGCGGCGAAGAAGCAGGTGGCGGCGCCGACGAAGGTGACGACGCCCGCCGCGACCGGCGCGGCTTCGAACATCGGCGACAGGCGGCAGACCATGAACACCCCCGCGGTGACCATCGTCGCGGCGTGGATCAGCGCCGACACGGGGGTCGGACCTTCCATCGCGTCGGGAAGCCAGGTGTGCAAGCCAAGCTGCGCCGACTTGCCCATCGCGCCGATGAACAGCAGCAGGCAAAGCACGGTCATCGTGTCGAAGCGGTGGCCGAGAAAGCCGATCGTCGATCCCGCCATGCCCGGCGCCGCGGCCAGAATCTCGGGGATCGAGACGGTGCCGAACACCAGGAAGGTGCCGAAGATGCCGAGCATGAAGCCAAGGTCGCCGACGCGATTGACGACGAACGCCTTGATCGCTGCAGCATTGGCGCTCGGCTTCTTGTACCAGAAACCGATGAGCAGATAGGATGCGAGGCCAACGCCTTCCCAGCCGAAGAACATCTGGACGAGGTTGTTCGCGGTCACGAGCATCAGCATCGCGAAGGTGAAGAGCGACAGATAGGCGAAGAAGCGCGGCTGCTCCGGGTCTTCGCTCATATAGCCCCAGCTATAGAGGTGGACGAGCGCCGAAACGGTCGTGATGACGACCAGCATCACCGCGGTCAGCGTGTCGACGCGCAGCTCCCAGTTGAACTGGAGCGCGCCCGACGAAACCCAGTGCAGCACCGGCGTGACGCCGGCTTCGCCCGTTCCCGCGACAAAGGACAGAAAAATCGGCCAGCTCAGCGCGCAGCTTGCGAACAGCGCACCGGTGGTCACGAGCTTTGCCGCGGTGGTGCCGATGGCGCGCTGGCCCAGACCTGCAACAAGCGCCGCGAGCAGCGGCAGGAAAACGATGTAGACAATTGAGCCGAGCGCAAGGGGCTTCAGAAAGAAGATATTCTCCACCAAATCAGCCCTTCATCCGGTTGGCATCGTCGACGGCGATGGTGCCGCGGCCGCGGAAATAGATGACAAGGATCGCGAGACCGATCGCGGCTTCGCCCGCGGCAACGGTCAACACGAACATCGAAAAGACCTGGCCCACCAGATCACCCAGCGCGGCACTGAACGCCACGAGGTTGATGTTCACGGCAAGCAGGATGAGCTCGATCGCCATCAGGATGACGATGATATTCTTGCGATTGATGAAGATGCCGAGCACGCCGAGCGTGAACAGCACCGCCGAAACGGCGAGATAATGGCCGACCGAAATCACAGTTCCATCCCCTGCCCGACGCCCGGATCGACGAGGCGCGTCGCGTCTTCGGGACGGCGGCGCACCTGCTGGCTGATATTCTGTCCACGCACGCCGCCGCGCTGGCGGTGGGTGAGCACGATCGCGCCGATCATCGCGACGAGGAGGACGATGCCCGCCGCCTCGAACAGGAAGATATAGCGCGTGTAGAGCAGTTCGCCGATCTGCTGGATATTGCTCTTGTCGCTGACCACGGGCGCGGCGCGCGCCGCAAGATCGATCCCCCCGGCGCTCCAGGCGCCGACCGCGAACACCAGTTCGGCGGCAAGGATGATCGCGACGAGCGCGCCCAGCGGCAAATAGCGCACGAAACCGGCGCGCAGCTCGGCGAAGTCGATGTCGAGCATCATCACGACGAACAGGAACAGCACCGCGACCGCGCCGACATAGACGATGACGAGCAGCATCGCGATGAATTCCGCCCCTGCGAGCAGCATCAGCCCCGCCGCGTTGAAGAAGGCGAGGATCAGCCACATCACGCTATGCACGGGATTGCGGGCGAAAATCACCATCGCGGCCGACGCGATCACGATGGTCGCGAACAGGTAAAAGGCGATCAGTTGAATCATGTCCGCGCGCCCTTACCGATAGGGCGCGTCGGCGGCAAGATTGGCCGCAATCGCGCGTTCCCATTTGTCGCCATTGGCGAGCAGCTTGGCCTTGTCATAGAGCAGTTCCTCGCGCGTTTCGGTCGCGAATTCGAAGTTCGGCCCCTCGACGATGGCATCGACCGGGCAGGCTTCCTGACAGAAGCCGCAATAGATGCACTTGGTCATGTCGATGTCGTAGCGCGTCGTGCGACGGCTACCATCGTCGCGCGGCTCGGCCTCGATCGTGATCGCCTGCGCCGGACAGATTGCCTCGCACAGCTTGCACGCGATGCAGCGTTCCTCGCCGTTCGGATAACGGCGCAGCGCATGCTCGCCGCGGAAACGCGGGCTGAGCGGGTTCTTCTCAAACGGATAGTTGATCGTCGCCTTCGGCTTGAAGAAATATTTGAGCGTGAGGGCGTGCGCCTTCACAAACTCCCAGAGGGTGAAGCTTTTGACGAGATGGCCTACGTAACTCATGAATACCTCGTCAGCATCAGATAGCCGGAGATCAGGAACACCCAGATCAGCGAGATCGGCAGGAAGATTTTCCACCCCAGCCGCATCAGTTGGTCATAGCGATAGCGCGGGACGGTCGCCTTCACCCAGCTGAAGACGAAGAAGAAGAACAGGATCTTCGCGAACAGCCAGATGATGCCGGGGACGGCATAGAGCGGCGCCCAGTCGACCGGCGGCAGCCAGCCGCCCCAGAAGAGCACGGCGTTGAGCGTGCACATCAGCAGGACGTTGGCATATTCCCCGAGCCAGAAGAGCGCGAAGCTCATCGACGAATATTCGGTCTGATAGCCCGCGACGAGCTCGCTTTCGGCCTCGGTCAGGTCGAACGGCGCACGCGCGGTTTCGGCGAGCGCCGAGATCAGGAACATCACCGCGAGCGGGAAGAGCAGCAGGTTGAAGCCGAAGGCGTTGACGAAGCCCAGCCCGTGCCCCTGCTGCGCCTTGACGATCTCATTCAAGTTGAAGCTGTCGGCCCACAGGACGACGCCGATCAGGATGAAACCGATCGACACTTCATAGGAGATCATCTGCGCCGAGGCGCGCAGCGCGGAAAAGAAGGGATATTTCGAGTTCGACGACCAGCCCGACAGGATGACGCCGTAAACGCCGAGCGACGAGATCGCGAGGATGTAGAGCAGCCCGACGTTGATGTCGGCGAGCACCGCACCCGAATTGAACGGGATCACCGCCCACGCCATCAGCGCCACGGTGAAGGTGATGATCGGCGCGATCAGGAACAGGCCGCGGTTCGCGCTCGACGGAATGATCGTTTCCTGCAGGAACACTTTCAGGCCGTCGGCGAAGCTCTGCAGCAGTCCGAAGGGACCGACGACGTTCGGACCGCGGCGCAGCGCGATCGCGGCCCAAATCTTGCGGTCGGCATAGATGATCATCGCCACCGCGAGCATCAGCGGCAACGCGATAAGCAGGATGCCGCAGATGGTGGCGAGCGCCCATGCCGCCTCATAGCTCATCGTAATATGCAAAGCCGACAAGCCGAACAGGTTAAAGTCCTGAAAAAACTCGGTCACAGCGACCACTCCCTATCGTCATGCCGGACTTGATCCGGCATCCATGGACCCCGGATCAAGTCCGGGGTGACGAAACTGCTTTTTGCGAAGCTCATTCCGCGGCCTCCGCATAATCCGCGCCATGCAGCAGCTCGGCCGAGCAGCGCTCCATCGTCGGCGATGCGCGGCAGATGGCGTTGGTGAGGTAGAAATCCTTGATCGGCGACGGGATCGCGCGCGCCTCGGGCTTCGCGTCGAGCTTGGGCACGGACCAGCCGTAATCGGCCAGCCCCTCGACGCCGAGCGCCGGCACCGCCGCGATCATCGCCGCGCGACATTCGTCGAAGCTGTCGAAGCCGACGCTGACGCCGAGCGCATCGGCCAGCGCGCGGAAGATGCTCCAGTCTTCGCGCGCGTCACCCGGCGCGAACACCGCCTTTTCGCTGCGCTGGACGCGGCCTTCGGTGTTGACCGTCGTGAAGTCCTTTTCGGTCCACGCCGCGGCCGGCAGGATGACGTCGGCCGCATGCGCGCCCTTGTCGCCATGATGGCCGACATAGACTTTGAAGCTCTTGTCGAAGGCCGCGAAATCGACCTCGTCGGCGCCCAGGAAGAAGGTCAGCTTGGGCTTGGCGGCGATGATGTCCTTGATCCCGCCCGGCTGTGCGTAGCCGAGCATCAAGGCCCCCATGCGCGCGGCCGAGAAATGGACGACGTTGAAGCCGTTCCAGCCGTCCTTCACCGCGTCGACGCTCTTGGCGAGCGCCAGCGCGGCGCCATGGACGCCCGGCACCGACAGCGCGCCGCCGCCGAATACCAGCATCGGCCGCTCGGCGCCCTTCAGCGCATCCATCGCTGCCTTGGGCAGTTTCGCGACCAGCGAGGCATCGTCGCCGAGCCATTCGGTCTTGTAGGTGAGGTCGACTTCGGGCCCGATACCGAACACTTTCGCACCCTTCTTCCACACCGCCTTGCGGACGCGCGTGTTGATGAGCGGCGCTTCCCAGCGCAGATTGGTGCCGACGAGCAGGATCACGTCGGCATTTTCGGCCTGCGCAATCGTGGTATTGAAATTGACCGCCGACAGGCTGGTGACGTCATAGGCAAGGCCCGTCTGGCGTCCTTCGAGCAGGTCGGAACCGAGCGCATTCACCAGCGCCTTCGCCGCGAACATCGTCTCGCAATCGACCATGTCGCCCGCAATCGCCGCGACCGACTTGCCGGCGTTCGCCGCCTTGATCGCGGCAAAAGCTTCGGCCCAGCTCGCCTCGACGAGCCTGCCGTCCTTGCGCACATAGGGGCGGTCGAGGCGGCGGCGCATCAGGCCGTCGACATGGTGGCGCGTCTTGTCGCTCGCCCATTCCTCGTTCACATCGTCGTTGACGCGCGGCAGCACGCGCAGCACCTGGCGGCCGCGGCTGTCGATACGGACGTTGGTGCCGACCGCGTCCATCATGTCGATGCCCAGCGTCTTGGTCAGTTCCCACGGCCGCGCCTCGAACGCATAGGGCTTGCTGGTCAGCGCGCCGACCGGGCAAAGATCGACGACATTGCCCGACAGCTCGCTCGCGACCGCGCGCTCGAGATAGCTGGTGATCTGCATATTCTCGCCGCGATAGATCGCGCCGATATCCTCGACCCCGGCGACTTCCTCGGCAAAGCGGACGCAGCGCGTGCACTGGATGCAGCGCGTCATCACCGTCTTGACGATCGGCCCCATATATTTCTCGGTCACCGCGCGCTTGTTCTCGTCATAGCGCGACGCACCGCGGCCATAGGCGACCGACTGGTCCTGCAGGTCGCATTCGCCGCCCTGATCGCAGATCGGGCAGTCGAGCGGGTGGTTGATGAGCAGAAACTCCATCACCCCTTCGCGCGCCTTTTTCACCATCGGGCTATCGGTCTTGATCACCTGCCCTTCGGCGGTCGGGAGCGCGCACGACGCCTGCGGCTTCGGCGGGCCGGGCGACACTTCGACGAGGCACATGCGGCAATTGCCGGCGATCGACAGGCGTTCATGGTAGCAGAAGCGCGGAATTTCCTTCCCCGCCATCTCGCACGCCTGCAGAACGGTTGCGCCCTGCGGAACGTCGATTTCTACGCCATCTACGGTAACTTTAGGCATATCAGTGCCATCTCGCTTCGATGAAATCTTTGGGTACGTGGTGGCTTGCCCAACCCGCTTTCAAATCCTTTTGGCGCGCCTGCTCGTAGCTGCCACACGACTTAACGATCTTCTGCTCAAGCTTGGAAAAGCGTGCGGGAGCCGTCGGAAGCAGCTTCTTGTTATCGCGGCGCGCCACGAGATAATTCTCGTAAAAGCGGCTTTCTCCGTGCTTTTCGGCCACCGAAAAAGAACAAGCGACCCACTTCTTCGCGGCTGCTGAGGTTTCTATACAGCCGCATGCCGGGGCAGGTGTCGCCAAAAAGACGATCGCTAAACTTCCAGCGACTACGGGAAGCGCGAACAGCTGAGCCCTCTTCACTCTGCCGCCTCCATCACGCCGCCATTCTCACGGATGCGGCGTTCCAGTTCGGGGCGGAAGTGGCGGATCAGGCCCTGGATCGGCCAGGCCGCCGCATCGCCGAGCGCGCAGATCGTATGCCCTTCGACCTGCTTGGTCACATCGAACAAGGTATCGATCTCGCTAATGTCGGCGTCGCCGGTGCGCAGCCGCTCCATCACGCGCCACATCCAGCCGGTGCCTTCGCGGCACGGCGTGCACTGGCCGCAGCTTTCATGCTTGTAGAAATAGCTGATACGGCTGATCGCCTGAACAACGTCGGTCGACTTGTCCATCACGATCGCGGCGGCGGTGCCAAGGCCCGAGCCGAGTTCCTTGAGGCCGTCGAAATCCATCGGCGCGTCCATGATCTGCGCCGCCGGGACGAGCGGCACCGACGAACCGCCGGGGATCACCGCGAGCAGATTGTCCCAGCCGCCTCTTATGCCGCCGCAATGCTTTTCGATGAGGTCGCGGAACGGGATGCCCATCTCTTCCTCGACCACGCACGGGCGTTCGACATGGCCCGAAATCTGGAAGAGCTTGGTGCCCTTGTTATTCTCGCGCCCGAAGCTGGAGAACCACGCGGCGCCGCGGCGCAGGATCGTCGGGACGACCGCGATGCTTTCGACATTGTTGACCGTCGTCGGGCAGCCATAGAGGCCCGCACCCGCCGGGAACGGCGGTTTGAGGCGCGGTTGGCCCTTCTTGCCCTCAAGGCTTTCGATCATCGCGGTTTCTTCGCCGCAGATGTACGCGCCGGCGCCGCGATGGACGAAGACGTCGAAATCATAGCCCGACTTCGCCGCATTCTTGCCGAGCAGGCCGGCGTCATAGGCCTCCTGCACCGCCGCGAAGAGTGTCTCGGCCTCACGGATGAACTCGCCGCGAATGTAGATGTACGCAGCGCGCGCACGCATCGCATAGCCCGCGATCAGCGCGCCCTCGATCAGCTTGTGCGGATCGTGGCGGATGATCTCGCGATCCTTGCACGAGCCGGGTTCGGATTCGTCGGCGTTGATGACGAGGAAGCTCGGGCGGTCGGCGCGCGGTTCCTTCGGCATGAACGACCATTTCAGGCCGGTCGGGAAGCCCGCGCCGCCACGGCCGCGCAGGCCGGACGCCTTGATTTCCTCGATGATCGCGTCCTGGCCGCGAGTCATCAGATCCTTGGTCTTGTCCCAATCGCCGCGCGCCTGCGCACTTTTGAGGTTCCACGGCTGATAGCCATAGAGATTGGTAAAGATGCGATCCTTGTCGGCGAGCATCAGTTGGTCCCACCCTTGTTTTGCATCATCTTGTAAACGACGTAACCGAGCGCGAGGATCAGCAGCGGACCGATCAGCGCAAAGGTCACGCGCAGCACGAAACCCAGCACGACAAGCGCGCCGATGATCGCCAGGATCGTGATGATGTCCTTCTGGGTCATCACCAATCCTTCCGATAGTCGTGGTTGGCCTTGACCATGTCTTTCAGGGTCGTGGGGCCACCTTCGGGGTCGCTCGTATGACGCTGCGCATTCTGGGTGCCCGCCTTGGGCTGTTTGCCCGCCGCCAGATCCTCGAGGATGCGGGTCATGCTGTCATAGTCGAGATCTTCGTAATTATCGTCGTTAATCTGGACCATCGGCGCGTTGGTGCAGGTGCCCATGCACTCGACCTCGGTCAGCGTGAACAGCCCGTCGGGCGTGGTCTTGCCCTTGGTCATCCCGCGGTTCTTGCACGCCGCCATGACATCGTCCGACCCGCGCAGCAGGCACGGCGTCGTGCCGCACACCTGCACATGATAGCGGCCGACCGGCGCGAGATTGTACATGGTGTAGAAGGTCGCGACTTCGTAGGCGCGCATGAACGGCATATCGAGCTGGGCCGCGACATATTCGATCACCGGCACGGGCAGCCAGCCCTGCGTCTGCGTCTCGGCACCGACCTGGCGCTGCGCGAGATCGAGCAGCGGCATCACCGCCGAGCGCTGACGCCCCGCGGGATAGCGCGCGACGACGGCCTTCGCCTTTTCGGCATTTTCCTTCGTCCACGCAAAAGCGCCCCAGCGCGCGCGGACTTCGGCTTCATCGGGAATTTGCGGTGCGTCGGCCATCAGCGGTCACACTCTCCGAAAACGACGTCAATGGCGCCGATAATTGCAGTGGTGTCGGCGAGCATGTGGCCCTTGCACATGAAATCCATCGCCTGAAGGTGCGAAAACGCCGTCGGGCGGATCTTGCAGCGGTACGGCTTGTTGGTGCCGTCGCTGACCAGATAGACGCCGAATTCGCCCTTGGGGCTTTCGGTCGCCACGTAAACCTCGCCCGCCGGGACGTGGAAACCCTCGGTATAGAGCTTGAAGTGGTGGATCAGCGATTCCATCGACTGCTTCATCTCGCCGCGCTTCGGCGGCGAAACCTTGCGGTCGAGGCTGGCGACCGGACCGCTCGGCATGTCGCGCAGGCACTGCTTGATGATGCGCGCCGACTGATAGACTTCCTGTACGCGGACCATGAAGCGGTCGTAGCAGTCGCCGCGCGTGCCGACGGGAATGTCGAATTCCATCTTGGCATAGGCGTCATAGGGCTGCGACTTGCGCAAATCCCACGCGATGCCGCTGCCGCGGATCATCGGGCCCGAGAAGCCCCACGCCAGCGCGTCTTCCTTGCTGACCACGGCGATGTCGACGTTGCGCTGTTTGAAGATGCGGTTGTCGATGACGAGGCTCATCGCGTCGCCGAACAGTTCGGGCAGGCGCTTGTCGACCCATTCGCCGATGTCGACGAGCAGCTTTTCGGGAACGTCCTGATGGACGCCGCCGGGGCGGAACCAGGCCGAGTGCATCCGCGCGCCGCTCGCGCGTTCGAAGAAGTTGAGGCAATCCTCGCGCAGTTCGAACACCCACAGGTTCGGCGTCATCGCGCCGACGTCCATGACGTGCGACCCGATGTTGAGCATATGGTTGCAGATGCGCGTCAGCTCGGCGAACAGCACGCGCAGATATTGCGCGCGTTCGGGCACTTCGAGATCGAGCAATTTCTCGATCGCCAGCACATAGCTATGCTCCATGCCGAGCGGCGAGCAATAGTCGAGCCGGTCGAAATAGGGCAAAGCCTGCAGATAGGTCTTATATTCGATCAGCTTTTCGGTGCCGCGGTGGAGCAGCCCGACGTGCGGGTCGACGCGTTCGATAATCTCGCCGTCGAGTTCCATCACCATGCGCAGCACGCCGTGTGCCGCGGGGTGCTGCGGGCCGAAGTTGATGGTGTAATTGGTGACGACCTGATCGCCCGCCGTATCGGCGGTATCGACCGGATAGCCTTCGAACATGTCGCTTCCGTGGTGCCGGACCGTCGCATTATCGGTCATGCGTCACCTCCTGCTTTGGGCTTGCGCGGCTTGGCCGGAGCCTTGGCAGCCGCCTTGGGCTTTGCCGGAGCCTTTTCGGCCTTCTTGGTCGCGGGCGTCTTCGCCTTTGCCGCAGGCTTGGCCTTGGCACTGTCCTTGCTGGGCTTCGCGGCTTCCTTGTTCGCCTTTTCGCCCGCGCCGGTCTGTTTGGCATTGTCGGTCGTCTTGGGCGTCGGCGGCGGTGTCTTCTTCGCCTCGTCGGCCTTCTTGACCGCCTCTGCGGTCATCGGCGTCGGCGCGCCCTTGCCCGGCGCCTCACCGGTGCCGCCCGCCTTTTCGTCGCCGGGAAGGATATAGTCGGCGCCTTCCCACGGACTGAGGAAGTCGAAGCTGCGGAAATCCTGCGCCAGCTTGACGGGTTCATAGACGACGCGCTTGTCCTCTTCGGAATAGCGCAGCTCGGTATAACCGGTCAGCGGGAAGTCCTTGCGCTGCGGATGCCCCTGGAAACCATAGTCGGTCAGGATGCGGCGCAGGTCGGGATTGCCGCTGAACAGCACCCCGTACATGTCGAACACTTCGCGTTCGAGCCAGCCGGCGTTGGGCCAGACAGAGACAATGCTCGGCACCGGGGTTGCCTCGTCGGTCAGCACCCGGACGCGCAGACGGTGGTTCTGCGTCACGCTGAGCAGATGATAGACGACTTCGAACCGCTCTGGCCGGTCGGGATAATCGACCCCGGCGATCTCCATGAGCTGCTGATAGGCAAGTTCGTCGCGCAGGCCGACCATCACCCCGGCAACCGCTTCGCGGCGCACGGTGATGCTGTCCTCGCCCACGGCGAAGACATGCGCGATCAGATCGCCGCCGACGACTTTCTTCAGCGCCTCGACAATGCCGTCGCGCGGCGCGATCAGGGGAGCGGGACTGGCCATCAGCGTTCGATCGTTCCGGTGCGGCGGATTTTCCGCTGCAACTGCATGACACCATAGAGCAGCGCTTCGGCGGTCGGGGGACAGCCGGGGACATAGATGTCCACGGGCACGATGCGATCGCAGCCGCGCACCACCGAATAGCTGTAGTGGTAATAGCCGCCGCCATTGGCGCAGCTACCCATCGAAATCACATATTTGGGGTTCGACATCTGGTCGTAGACGCGGCGCAGCGCCGGGGCCATCTTGTTGCACAGCGTGCCCGCGACGATCATCACGTCGGACTGGCGCGGGCTGGCGCGCGGCGCAACGCCGAAGCGTTCCATGTCATACCGCGGCATGTTGACGTGGATCATCTCGACCGCGCAGCACGCGAGGCCGAAGGTCATCCACCACAGCGAGCCGGTGCGCGCCCAGTTGAAGAGATCCTCGGTCGAGGTGACGAGAAACCCCTTGTCGCCGACCTCTGCATTGAGATCGTCGAAAAAGCTCTGGTCCGGGGCTGTCCCCGGAGCGACCGGCATCGAGCCGGGGGTCAGGATGGTCGAATTGCTCATTCCCAATCCAACGCCCCTTTCTTCCACGCATAGACAAGACCGATCGCGAGCTCGGCCAGGAAAACCATCATCGTCGCCCAGCCGGCCCAGCCGATTTCCTTCAGGCTGACCGCCCAGGGAAAGAGGAAGGCCGCTTCAAGATCGAAGATGATGAACAGAATCGCGACGAGATAGAAGCGCACGTCGAACTGGCTGCGCGCATCCTCGAAAGCGGGAAAGCCGCACTCATATTCGGTCAGCTTCGCCGGATCGGGCTGATGCGCCCCGGTCAACCGCGCCACGCCCATCGGCAGGAACACGAACGCCGCCGACAGCGCAACGGCGATGCCCAGGAATATCAGGATTGGCAAATATTGAGTCAGATCGACCATGGGAGCTCGCAGTCATGATTTCGGGCGTTTGCCACCCCGTTTCTGCGGGCGCTTTAGGCCAGCATGGCGCTGCCCGCAAGCGCTGCGGACAGGAAAATCGCCTTGCGAACGCCAAAAGCGCGGGGAACGCTGGCAAGGACGGGCGAAGCTATGTTAGGCGGCTGAACGGGACGCGTGTTGCGGCACGATTTGCCGCCATCCAACTGGGGGACTTTATGCGCCAACTGCCATTTGCCACTGCTCTTGCCACACTTGCCGCCACCGCGCTCGGCGCGACGCCGGCCCATGCCGAACTGGTTACGCCCAAGAATCCCGCCGCAATCGTCGCGATCGTCGAATCGCAGGGCTGGCCCGCCAAGCTGGTGACCGCCAGCGATGCCGATCCCTATATCGAGAGCAGCCGCAACGGCCTGAAATTCCTCGTTCTGTTCATGAACTGCAACGACGCGCACAAGGAGTGCAAGACGCTGCAATATTATATGGGGTTCAACGACGCGAAGAATGTGCCGTTCGAAAAGTTCAACAGCTGGAACAAGGAAAAACGCTTTGCGCGCGCCTATCGCGACAATGAAGGCGATCCGGTGCTGGAAATGGACGTCGATGTCGATTTTGCCGGATTGCCGCGCGAAAATCTGGGCGAGAGCTTCAACACCTGGGCGTCGCTGATGGATGCCTATCGCGAGTTCATCTACGACGATTGATAGGGCGAAACGCGGACAGCAAAAAGGCCATCCCGGTTATCCCGCGGATGGCCTTTTTTGCACTCACGTAACGGGTCAGGCGTTGCGCAGCGCGCCCGCGACCAGTTTTTGCAGCTTGGAATGCACCGCGCCGCTGCCCGCGATGAACTCGCTGCGCTCGATCGCCCGATCACCGCCGCGGAAATCGCTGACGAAGCCGCCGGCTTCGCGCACGAGCAACATGCCCGCCGCGACGTCCCAGATCGACAGATCGGCTTCCCAGAAGCCGTCGAACCGCCCCGCGGCGACCCATGCGAGGTCAAGGCTGGCGGCGCCGAAGCGGCGGATGCCCGCAACTTCGGGCGCAACTGCACCGAAAATACGGCTCCACTGACCGAAATCGCCATGGCCCATATAGGGGATGCCGGTCGCGATCAGACATTCATTGAGATTGCGGCGCGACGAGACGCGCAGGCGCCGGTCATGCAACCATGCGCCGCGACCGCGTTCGGCCCAATAGCTTTCGTCGGTAACCGGCTGATAGATCAGCCCCGCGGTCACATCGCCCCAGCCGCCGCCGAGCTTCGGTTCCTGCACCGCGATCGAAATCGCGAATTGCGGGATCGCGTGCAGAAAGTTCGAGGTGCCGTCGAGCGGGTCGATGATGAAGCGGGGCTTGCCGGGCTCGCCTTCGATCTCGCCAGCCTCTTCCATCAGGAAACCCCAACCCGGACGGGCATGGGTGAGTTCGTCATACAGCGTGCGCTCGGCGGCCTGGTCGGCCTTGGACACGAAATCCGCCGGTCCTTTTTGCGAAACCTGCAGATGCTCGATCTCGCCAAAGTCGCGGCGCAGCTTCGTACCCGCCTTGCGCGCGGCACGTTCCATGACGGTGATGATGCCGGATACGGCCATTTTCGTTTCCTTCAACGCGTCGGCCCCGCGGAGGTGGGGGCCGCTGGCTGCGTTGCGCCAGATTGCTAGCGGCCCCCGCCTTCGCGGGGGCGACGTTACTTAGTCAGCACGGCGGACATATTCGCGGTCATAGACGTTGACCACGATACGCGTGCCACTGGTGATGTGCGGCGGCACCATGACCCGCACGCCATTGTCGAGGATCGCCGGCTTGTACGACGACGAGGCCGTCTGGCCCTTCACCACCGCGTCGGCCTCGACGATCGTCGCTTCGATCTGTTCGGGCAGTTCGACCGAGATCGGGCGCTCTTCCCACAGTTCGAGCACGACTTCCATGCCGTCCTGCAGGAATTCGTGGGCTTCGCCGACGACATCCTTCGAAATGGTGATCTGTTCGTAACTGTCCTTGTCCATGAACACGAGGTCGTCGCCCTCGGCATAGAGGAACTGGAAATCCTTGGTATCGAGGCGGACCTTCTCGACCGTGTCCGCGCTGCGGAAACGGTTGTTGAGCTTGCGCCCGTCGATCAGATTCTTGGCTTCGACCTGCATATAGGCGCCGCCCTTGCCCGGCTGGGTGTGCTGGATCTTGGTGACCTTCCAGATGCCGCCCTCATATTCGATAATATTGCCGGGACGGATTTCAACGCCGGTGATTTTCATCGCGCACACTCGCTAGTTCAAGGATGGAAAGAGCCGCCGGCGCAGCGGGTGCGCCGGTCACAGGAGCGCGCCCTTAGCCGCCTGCGCGGCCAAGGGCAAGCGCGTTAGACGCTTTCGGTGGCGCGGCGCGTGCGCCGATAGCTGTAAGCGATCAACGCGACGAAGAGCGAAAGGCCGACGATGATCGCCGTCGGCTCGAAGCTCTCCCCGACCAGCGCCAGCGGCGCATCGCTTCCCGAGCCCGCGACGACGCCCGCGAACAATACCCCGAAAATGCTCTCGCCGACGATGAAGCCCGTCGCCAGCAAGACGCCCATCCGACTGTAGAATTCGGGGCGAGCGCTGCGTTCGGCGTGCTTTTCCCAGAAATGGCCGATCACCGCACCAATGGGGATGAGCAGCGTCAGCGACATCGGCAGATAAATGCCCATCCCGACGCCGAGCGGCGGCAGGCGCAGCTTGCCCATGCGCCCCAATATCTCGTCGGCGGCGATGACCGCGGCGCCGATCAAGGCGCCATAGCCGATCAGATCCCAGCGCAGATCGCCGCCGAGCACGCCCTTGGCCAGCGCGCTGATCAGGGCCGCTTGCGGCGCCGGCAGCGCATTGGCGCCCGCCCCCGCGGCACCGGCAAAGCCAAATGCCTGGTTCAACAGGTCGAGCACCGGCGGAATGATGAGCGAACCGAAGCCGACACCGATAACCAGCGCGAGCTGCTGCTTCCACGGCGTCGCACCGACGAGCTGGCCGGTCTTCAGATCCTGGAGATTGTCGTTGGAAATCGTCGCGACCGAAAAGACGATCGCGGTGGTGAACAGCGCATAGGCGACAAGCGCAGCGGTATCGGCTTCACTGTGATTGCGCCCGAAGAAGAGGAGCAGCATCAGCGAAGCGGCAATGATGGCGAGGATACCGACGCCCGACACCGGGCTGTTCGACGCACCGATCAGGCCGGCCATATAGCCGGTAACCGCGGCGATGATCGCGCCGACGAACAGCACGAACAGCAGCGTCGCGAAAATGACGCCGACCGGATTGGCCGCGATCGGGCCGCCCTGCGCAAAGAACCACAGCAATCCCGCGATCGGAATCAGCGAGCCCAGGATCGTCCCCGCGACGATGCCGAAGGACAGGTCGCGCTCGCCCAGCTCGACGACCTCGCCCGCGCCGCGCGCCCGCGACGACGCGATCGAGCCCTTGATGCCCTTGACGATCGGGCCGACGATCTTGAGCAGCGTCCACAATGCCGCGACCCCGATCGTCCCGGCGCCGATGAAGCGCACCTGCTGCGAAAACACCATGCCGACCACATCGTCGACCGGTCCGGTCAGCCCCTGCGCCGCGGTCAGCGCGGGCATCAGACCCGCCCATGCGATGACCATGCCGATGAACATCGCAACGCCGACCGACAGGCCGACAAGATGCCCCACGCCGATCAGCGCGAAGGACAGGCTGCCGCTGACGCCGGTGGCGCCGGCGCCGAGCTTGAAATTCTTCGACACTTCGAGCGCGGCGAGCTTCATCGCGCCCAGCAACGAGAAACCGGCGCTGATCAGCGATCCGAGCAGGATGGTGCGCAGGCCGCGCTGATTCTCCTCGGCCCCCTCGCCCGCGCGCGACCCGACCTTGAGCACTTCGGCCGCGGCGACGCCTTCGGGATAGGGAAGGTCCGACCCGGCGACGAGTGCGCGGCGCAGCGGGACCGAAAACATCACGCCCAGCGTTCCGCCGATGAAACAGACGGCGGCGGTCGTCCAATAGGGGAAACCCTGCCACCAGCCGACGATGACCAGACCGGGCAGGACGAAGATGATGGCCGCAAGCGTCCCCGCCGCGCTGGCGATCGTCTGGACGATATTATTCTCCAATATCGTCGCCCCCGAAAGGAAGCGCAGGATCGCCATCGAAATGACCGCGGCCGGAATCGAGGTCGCGAAGGTCAGTCCGACCTTCAACCCCAGATAGACATTTGCCGCCGTGAACAGCAGCGTGATCAGTCCGCCGAGGACGATCCCGCGGACGGTGAGTTCGCGCATCGAAACGCTGCGCTGGTCGGTATCGGACATAAACTTCTCCCCGCGCGCTGTGTTGCGGGCGGCGCCGGATTAGGCAAGTCAAAACAGGCGTGGAAACGCGACGAAGCGAAACCGAATTGACGCTTCGATCCAATCATCGCCACGCAGCGCGGCGCATAGAGCCGGGCATGACGACGACCCTTCCCGATCCCAAGCCGCATCCCGGCCCCGAAGCGGCCGCTTCGGTCAAGCGCCCGGCGCCATGCGTGGGCCTGTTCGGTTGGCGCAAGTGCGACGACGCACCGCGTGACGAGCATCCGCGCACGCGGACCTGACGCGCGCGGCCTAATCCGCTGCCATCAGCGCGGCGAAAGCCTGCACCGCCGCAGCCGGGCCGTCCGGATGGTTCCAGACGCCGCCCGATACGGCAAGGAAATCGGTGCCAGCATCGATCAACAGCTCCGCATTCTCGACCGTGATCCCGCCGATCGCAACGCAGGGCAGCTCGAACAGTCCCTGCCACCAGCTGAGGATTTCGGGTTCGGCGCGATGTTCCACCGCCTTTGTCGTCGTGGGGAAGAAGGCGCCGAAGGCGACATAATCCGCCCCCGCTTCGCCGGCATCCATCGCAAGGTGGCGGCTGTTGTGACAGGTTACGCCGATCTGCGCGCCGGGGCCGAGCAGCCGCCGCGCCTGCTGCGGATCGCCGTCCCCCTGCCCCAGATGGACGCCATCGGCCTTGAGCCGCTTCGCCAGCGCCATGTCGTCGTTGACGATGAAGGCGACATCGTGCGCGGCGCAAATCGCCTGTAGCGGTTCGGCAAGGCGCGCCGCTTCGTGCTGGGTCAAACCCTTGACGCGGAACTGGAACGCGGCAACCGGGCCGGCGGCCAGCGCCGCTTCGAGTTGCGCCGGAAAGTCGCCGCCGACATCGGGTGGCGAGATGAGGTAAAGCTGGCAGGTCGGTTCGGTCATGGCGGGTTCATAGCTACGCCGCCAGCATGCCGCAAATGCAGAAGATGTTTCGCGCCGCCACCCTGTCCCTCGTCACTGCTGCGACCGTTTCGGCCTGCGCAGCGACTCGCGACGTTACCGCATTGCCCGACGCCGCCAATGTCGCCATCGGCCAGCGCGCCTATGCCGACGGCCCGTTGATCCAGCCGGTCGCGGTGATCGAGGACAGTCGCTGCCCCGTCGGAGTCGCCTGTGTGTGGGCAGGCCGCGTTCGCGTGAAGATTCTCTGGCTTCGTCCCAATGGCGACGCACAGCCTTTCGAAGCGGTGCTGGGCGAGCCGACGCCGCTGGCCGACGGCACGATCACGCTCGAATCGGTGCATCCCGACAAGCGCCCCGACCGACCGATCAAGGCCGGCGATTACCGCTTCGCCTTCCGATTCATGGGCGGTCTTTAGGCGACCCGCGCCAGCACGAAGCCGTCCCATCCCTTCGCGCCGACCGTCTGCAGCGCGGTCGCGTCGATGCGCGGGTCGGATTGCAGAAAGTCAAACAGCGCGCGCGTTCCTTGAATGCGGGCATCGTCACTCGCGGGATCGAGGACGCCGCCTTCGCGCACGACATTGTCGACGATGATCGTCGTGCCGCTGCGGCCGAGGCGGATCGCTTCGGCGACATAATCGACATTGCTCTGCTTGTCGGCGTCGATGAAGACCATGTCGAAAGGCGCGACGTCGGTCATCGCGGCAAGGCTGTCCATCGCCGGGCCGACCCGGATCTCGGCCCGATCAGAGAGGCCGGCGCGATCGAGATTCGCCTGCGCGACGCGGGCATGCTTGGGATCGACTTCCAGCGTCACCAGCGCGCCATCGTCCGGTAGCGCCCGCGCGAGCCAGATCGTCGAATAGCCGCCGAGCGTCCCGATTTCGAGGATGCGTCGCGCGCCCGCCATTTGCGCGAGCAGATAGAGCATCTTGCCCTGCGCCGCCGAGACGTCGATCGGTGGCAAGCCGTTTTCGGAATTGTGGGCGAGTGCGGCCGCCAGGATCGCGTCGTCGCCAATCAGCTTCTCGCCGATATAGGTGTCAACGCGGTCCCAGCTATCGGTCATCAGGCGACCGATGCGGCGTGAATTTCGTCGATCGCGCCGCCGAGCGAGCCGTTGAATTCCGCGTCGCTCATCTGGTGACGCAAATCTTCCAGCAGCGCGCGGCTGAAGCTGGCGATGATACCGGGATTCTTGGCCAGTTCGATACACGCTTCGGGGCGCGCGAAGCCGCCCGAGAGCGCGACGACGCGCAGCACCTTGGGATGATCGACGAGCGGCTGGAACAGGCCTGCTTCGGTGGGCAGCGACAGCTTGAGCATGACCGGCGCGCCGGTCCATGCGTCGAGCGCCGCGAGCGTTTCCGCAAGCAACAGTCGGTCCGCCGCATCGCGCTCGGGGCTCTTGATATTCACTTCGGGTTCGATGATCGGCATCAGGCCGTGCGCGGCGATGCGCGCGGCTTCGGCAAATTGCTGCGCGACGATTGCCTTGACGCCCACCGGGTTGGCGAGGTTGACGACGCTGCGCATCTTGGTCCCGAACACGCCCTTCGCAACCGCCCGCTCGCACAGCGCGTCGAGATCGGCGTTGGGCTTCATCAACTGAACGCCATCGGCTTCGGCTTCGAGGCCTTTGTCGACCTTGAGGAACGGGACCACGCCGCGTTCCCACAGCAGAGCCGGGATCGGCTTGCCATCGGCTTCGCCGTCCATGGTGCGTTCGAACAGAATCGCGCCGATCACCTTATCGCCGTTGAAGCAGGGTGCGGTCACGATCCGGCTGCGCATCGCATGGATCAGCGCGAACATTTCCTCGTCGCCCGAATATTCACCTTCTTCGATGCCATAGCCCTTGAGCGCCTTGGGCGTCGAACCGCCACTCTGGTCGAGCGCGGCGATGAAGCCCTGGCCCGATTTGATCTTTTCCAGCATCTCGGCATTGGCGGTCGTCATAACGTCTCCGTGGGTTTGCATACGTATGGTGCGGCGCGCATAGCGGCCCGTTGCCTGGGACGCAATGCGATGGGAACTCAGGCCTTAAGCGCGTCTACCCCCGGCAAAGGCTTTCCTTCCATCCATTCGAGGAAGGCGCCGCCTGCGGTCGAAACAAAGGTGAACTCGTCCGCAACGCCGGCATGGTTGAGCGCGGCGACGGTATCGCCGCCGCCGGCAACCGAAATCAGCGACCCTTCGCGCGTCAACGCCGCCGCCGTCCGGGCGAGCGCGACGGTTGCGGCGTCGAACGGCGAAATCTCGAAAGCGCCGAGCGGACCGTTCCACACCAGCGTGCGGCAGCTTTTCAGCACGTCACCGAGCGCCTCGACCGCCGCAGGCCCGACATCGAGGATCATCTCGTCCGCCGCAACTTCGTGGATGTTCACGGTGCGCGTCGGCGGGTTCGCGGCGAATTCTTTCGCGACGACCACGTCATAGGGCAGATGGATGGTGCAGCCTGCGGCATCCGCCGCGTCGAAAATCGCGTTGGCGGTATCGACGAGGTCGTGCTCGCACAGCGACTTGCCGACATCGACGCCGCGCGCCGCGAGGAAAGTGTTCGCCATCCCGCCGCCGATGATCAGATGATCGACCTTGCCGACAAGGTTGCGCAGCACGTCGATCTTGCTCGACACTTTCGCGCCGCCGACAACCGCCGCAACCGGATGCGCGGGATTGCCGAGCGCGGCGTCGAGCGCCTTGAGTTCGGCCTCCATCGCGCGGCCGGCATAGGCGGGCAGCCGATGGGCAATGCCCTCGGTCGAGCCATGCGCGCGGTGCGCCGCCGAAAAGGCATCGTTGACATAGATGTCGCCGATTTCGGCAAGCGCATCGGCGAACGCGGGGTCGTTCTTTTCGTCACCCGCATGAAAGCGCGTATTTTCGAGCACGGCGACGTCGCCGGGCGCGAGGACGGCAACGCCCGCCTTGGCGCCTTCGCCGATGCAATCGGGAATGAACATCACCGAATGGCCGAGGACGTCGGCGACGCCGTCGATGACGAGGCTGAGCGACTGGGTCGGGTTCTTCGCCCCTTTCGGGCGGCCGAAATGGGCAAGCAGCAGAACGATGGCGCCCTTGTCCGACAATTCGCGGATCGTCGGCATCGCCGCCCGAATTCGCGTATCGTCGGCGACGGCGCCGTCGGACATCGGCACGTTGAGATCGACGCGCACCAGCACCTTCTTGCCGGTGACGTCACCGATGTCGTCGAGCGTCTTGAAATCTGCCATCTCTCACTCCGATCCCGGAGTGTTCCCCCGCGAAGGCGGGGGTCCATCTCCTGCGCTCTTATCCCCTGATCACCGCCGGTTTCATTCCGATGCGGTCGGAGATGGGCCCCCGCCTTCGCGGGGGCACAAGGATATTGTTAAAGGAACTTCGCGATCACGCCCGCCGTGTCGATCATGCGGTTGGAGAAGCCCCATTCATTGTCGTACCAACTCAGCACGCGCACCAGCTTGCCGTCGATAACCGCGGTTTCGAGGCTGTCGATGGTCGAACTGGCGGCATTATGGTTGAAATCGATCGAAACCAGCGGTTCCTCGGTATAACCAAGGACGCCCTTCAGCGCGCCTTCGGCCGCGGCCTTGAGCACCGCGTTCACTTCTTCCTTGGTCGTTTCGCGCGACGGGGTGAAAGTGAGGTCGACCACCGACACATTCGGCGTCGGAACGCGGATCGATGACCCGTCGAGCTTGCCCTTCAACTCGGGCAGGACGAGGCCGACGGCGACCGCCGCACCGGTCGAGGTCGGGATCATCGACATTGCGGCGGCGCGGGCGCGGCGCGGATCGTCGTGGATCTGATCGAGGATTTTCTGGTCGTTGGTATAGGCATGGATCGTCGTCATCAGGCCGCGTTCGATACCGATCGCTTCGTGCAGCACCTTGGCAAAGGGCGCGAGGCAGTTGGTGGTGCAGGACGCGTTCGAGATGATCCGGTGATCGGCGGTGATCTGGCTGTCATTGACGCCGTAAACGACGGTCAGGTCGACTTCCTTGGCGGGCGCCGAAATGAGTACGCGCTTCGCGCCGGCGTCGAGATGCTTCTGGCCGCCGGCCTTGTTGGTGAAGAAGCCGGTGCATTCCATCACGATGTCCACGCCGTTGGCGGCGTGCGGCAGGGCGGCGGGATCGCGCTCGGCGGTGACCTGGATGCGCTTGCCGTTGATGATCAGGTCGTTGCCATCGACTTCGACGGTGCCGTTGAAGGCGCCATGAACCGAGTCATGGCGAAGCAGGCGGGCATTGGCCTTGGCATCGCCCAGATCGTTGATCGACACCAGTTCAAGGTCGTGATCGGTGCGCTCGAGAAGGGCGCGCGCCACATTGCGGCCGATGCGTCCGAAACCGTTGATTGCGACTTTCACTGCCATGTCGGTTAGTCCTTTCTGCGGAAGGTGGCGGCCGGTCTTATGCGCCGAGCCGCGCCAGAATCTTGGGGGTGATGGCGTCGACCGTCAGGCCGAAATGCCGGTAGAGATCGTCGATCGGCGCCGACGCGCCGAAGCTGTCGATGCCGAAGCGCAGGCCATGGCGGCCGGTGTAGCGTTCCCAGCCGAAGGTCGTCCCGGCCTCGATCGAGACGATCAGGGCATCGTCGGGCAGCAGATCGGCCTGATAGGCCGCATCCTGTTCGTCGAACAATTCGGTCGACACCATCGAAACGACATCGGCGCCCTGCCCCGCCGCTTCGAGCTTTTCGGCGACATCGAGCGCCAGCGACACTTCGGAACCGGTCGCGACCAGCACGACCTTGCGCGCCGCGGCGGCGCTGCGAAGGCGATAACCGCCTTTCAAGCAAAGATTTTCCGTGACGTCATGACGCAGCGGCGGCAGATTCTGGCGCGTGAGTGCGAGGAGCGTCGGACGGCTGTCCTGCGCGAGCGCGATCGCCCAGCATTCGGCCGTCTCAACCGCGTCGGCCGGGCGCATCACGAGCAGATTGGGCATGGCGCGCAGCGACTGCAGATGCTCGATCGGCTGGTGCGTCGGTCCATCCTCGCCGAGCCCGATGCTGTCGTGCGTCATCACGTAAACGACGCGCTGACGCTGGAGCGCTGACAGGCGGATCGCGCCGCGGCAATAGTCCGAAAAGACCAGGAAAGTGCCGCCATAGGGGATCACGCCGCCGTGCAGCGCCATCCCGTTCATCGCCGCCGACATGCCGAATTCGCGGATGCCATAATAGATGTAGCGACCCGAATAATCGTTCCGGTTCAGCGGCTTGGTCGACGATGTCTTCGTATTGTTCGAGCCGGTAAGGTCGGCGCTGCCGCCAACAAGCGAGGCGATGTCGGCGGTGAGCGCGGTCAGCGCATTTTCCGACGCCTTGCGCGTCGCGACCTTCGGCGGTTCGGCAACCAGCCCGTCGAGATAGGCCTTGAAAGCATCGCCCGGCGCCACCTTGCCGCCCAGGCGATCCTCAAAATCCGTTTTCTTGTCGCTATTTGCAAGGCGATCATTCCACGCAGCATGAAGTGACTGGCCGCGCTGGCCAAAGCCGCGCCATGCGTCGGCAATGTCGGCGGGAATGACGAACGGTTCGGCGGTCCAGCCCATATTGGCGCGCGCCGCCGCCACCTCGTCGGCGCCGAGCGGCGAGCCATGCGTCGCCGACGTGCCCTGCTTGTTCGGCGCGCCGAAGCCGATCAGCGTCTTGCACGCAATCAGCGACGGGCGACCGTCCGCCAGCGCCGCGTCGATCGCGCGGCGAATATCGGCAGCATCATGGCCGTCGCAGCTGTCGACATGCCAACCGGTCGCCGCATAACGCGCTTTCACGTCCTCGCTGGTCGAAAGGTCGGTCGACCCGTCGATCGTGATCTTGTTGTCGTCCCACAGCACGATCAGGCGGCCAAGGCCCAGATGGCCGGCCAAGCCGATCGCTTCGTGATTGATGCCTTCCATCAGGCAGCCGTCGCCGGCGATGACCCAGGTGCGATGGTCGACGAGGTCGTCGCCGTAAATGGCATTGAGATGGCGCTCGGCGATCGCCATGCCGACCGCAGTCGCAAGCCCCTGCCCCAGCGGCCCCGTCGTCGTTTCAACGCCGGCAAGCTCGAAATTTTCGGGATGCCCGGCGCAAGGACTGTTCAGCTGGCGAAAATTGCGGATTTCCTCCATCGTCGGATGCGCATAGCCCGCGAGATGGAGCGTCGCATAAGCGAGCATCGAGCCATGGCCCGCCGACAGGACGAATCGGTCGCGATCGGCCCATTTGGGATCGCTCGGATCGAATTTCAGATAATCCGAATAGAGGACGGTCGCGACGTCGGCCATGCCCATCGGCATCCCGGGGTGACCGCTGTTCGCGGCCTGTACGGCGTCCATCGCAAGCGCGCGGATCGCGTTGGCGAGCTGGCGTTCGGGCAGTGTCATCTTTTCCCCGCTTATGTCTGGGCTGGCGTGCGCGACTGCCCTTTGCGGCGGCGCCGCCGAGAGTCAACCGCCCGCGGCAAGAATTCGCGCGCATTTCGGCGCCGACAGGCGATTGCACCCCTCCCCCGGCGCTGCTACCCCTGTGGCATGGAACTCGATCTCGACGAATCCAGCCTCGCCATCGGCCGCATCGAGCGCGCGCTGAGCCGCATCGAAAAGAGCCTGGCCGAGCGCGCAGAACGCGGCGCATCCGATCAACCGACAAGCGATCAATCGGCCCTGAAAGCCGAAGTTAACGCTGTTATCGGTGAACTGGACCGACTGATTGCGGAGGCGAATCGTGGCTGATGTCCGACTGAACATAGCCGGGCGCACCTATGACCTGACCTGCGCCGACGGCGAGGAGCCGCAGCTTCAGAAGCTCGCCGGGCTGATCGACGAAAAGGTCCGCGCCATCCCCGGCAGCACCGAGGTACGCCAGCTTCTCTTCGCGGCGCTCATGCTCGCCGACGAGGCGCAGGAAGCAAAGGCCAAGGTCGACAGGTCCGAGCCCCAATCCGATTCGCTGCGCGCCGCGGTTGCGCTAGCGGAAAGCCGCGAAACGCAGGCGCGCGACGAACTCGCTGCGGCCCGCAGGGAAATCGAGGCACTTAAGGCCGCGCCGCCGCCCGCTGTAGCAGCCGCGCCGCGCACAACGCACGACCGCGCACTGCTCCAGATCGCCGACCGGATCGAAGCGCTCGCCGCAAAGGTTGAGCAAAGCGCTTGAGGATGGGGCCCCGCGTCCCTAAATAGGCATCGGCGGGTACTGCCCGGCACGAGCCGTTGCGAAAATCCCTGAGGCGATACATCATCCAAGGGAGCTGTCCCTGCCCGGACCCTGGTCCGACGTACATGGCCCCCACCTGACGTTACTGGCGTCAGAGGATCTTCCGGAAACCGACCCATGGTGGTCCCGCCAACCCGACAGGCTTTGAAGGAGGCCCGGCCCGCATGACGCCCAACCTCGCTTCGCAGAAACAGGCGCTGCGCGAACGATTGCGTTTTCGCCGACGCCATTTCGTCGCCAATCTCGACCCGATGGGGCGGCTCGCTGCCTTTCGCGCCGTTCCCGACACGCTCCGCAAGCTGCTCGATGCCAGCCCTGTCGTCGGCGCCTATGCACCGTGGGGCGACGAACCCGATATCCGCCCGCTGCTGCTGCTGGATGGCCGGCGCATCGCGCTGCCGCATCACGCAGACCGCACGGCCGCCATGACCTTTCGGATATCGGACGATGGCGATGCGCTTCGAAAAGGGCCGTGGGGATCGCCCCAGCCGCCCGAAAGTGCCGAAATCGCGCATCCCTACATCATCCTCTGCCCGCTCGTCGGTTTCGACCGCCACGGCGGCCGTCTCGGCCAGGGAGGCGGGCATTATGACCGGTTCTTTGCCGAAAATCCGGCGGTTCCGCGTATCGGGATCGGCTGGTCGGTGCAGGAAGTTGACACTGTTCCCATTGAACAAACCGACATTTTGCTCGATGCGGTCCTGACCGAGCAGGAATATATCATCACCGGAGACCGATTGTGAGCGAGCCCCCCGCCGATCCGCAGCCAAGCTGGCGCAAGCCGACCGGCATCCTTCTGATCTTGGCGCTGATCACGGCGTGGGCGGCGGCCGTCGTCAGCCTCTCGCCGTGGGTCGGCGGCTGGCCGGTGCTGGTGCAGGCGATTTTCTATCTGGTCGCGGGGATCGCCTGGGTATGGGTGCTGCCGCTGCGGCCACTGCTGTGCTGGATGGAAACCGGGCGCTGGCGCGCCCCACAATAGGGATTGGCACCGCCCGATTATTCGATAGCCTGCGCGCACCATTGGGGAGGCAGGCGCGATGCGGGTATTTATGGGAACGGCGGCTGTCCTGTCGCTGATTTTGGCGAGCACCCCGGCGGCGGCGCGTGATGACGGCCTGCGCAAGCAGGTGAAGGCGCTCGTCAAGGCGTGCCCCGCCGCTGCCAAAGGCTATGATCTTGCCGCCCTGACGCCCGACGGCCTGGCCACGCCGGACTATCGGGCAAGGTTCGAAGAATGGGCCGGGGCGCCCGATCCCGATACGCAACCGGGTAGCAGCGGCGCAACGATCATGCTGCGCGGCGTGATCGGTTCAAGCATCACGCAGGATATCCGCTTTTCGACCGTCAGCACCCTGTGGCGCGACGCGGCCGGGGCATGGCAAGTCTTGCGCGTCGATCATGGGACGCTGGCGCCCGTGCCACCGCCCCCGCCGCCCCCCGAATTGTTCGAAGAGCCCGATGCGGCCTATGGTTTCATGATCGAGCAGGTCAAGCCCGCCCCCGACAAGAGCCGCCGCGTCCAGCGCGGCCGCCTGCTTCCGGCGGCGGCGGCGGAACTCGATCGCCTGCTTGCCGATCCCTGTCTGCAACTCGAACAGATGGGGCTGACGGCGCACCGCAGCAAAAGCGAGGTTCCGCCCTGCCCCTTCGACTATGCCGGGTCGACGATCGAGGTGACGCGCGATGCGCGAAGCTGGCTGATTTCGACCGATTGCCGGCGCGAATTGCCGAGCGCGAAGATCGCCGACATTCTCTTTTATCCGCAGGCCGATGTCCCCATGCCCGACTGGGACAGGACAGCGTGCGCCGATTGCGTCCGCTATGTCCTTGTCGCCGAATATTTCCGGCGCGCCGAGCGGACTGGCGACGCGGCGACCGATGCGGTGATCACCCGCGCTTATGCTGCCGTGGCCGGACGCGATTATGCCGGGGCGCGGCGCTTGCTCGAGCCGCTGGCAAGCGAGACGTCCGCCTATCCGCTGCGTTGGTTGCTGATGCCCGAACTCGCGTGGCTACGCGAAAAGACCGGCGATACGGACGGTGCAATCACGCTGCTCGCCATCGCAGGTGCAGCGGCCGATTATCAGCGAGGCCGGCTGCGCTGCGATGCCCCGATCGGCAATCTCACCGAATTTCAGGACGTCATGCAGCGGCGTTTCGGCATTGCGCAAGTCTGCGATGCGCCGGAGCAGTTCGCCATCCCCGACGGGTTCGATATGGCGTCGGTGGAGCTTGCCCGGCAGAAGGCCGGTGCGATCGAATATCCGATATATTCGCGAAAGACGGAAGCGACCCAAACCAAGGATTGAAGGAGGCGCCACCTGCCGAAATTCAGGGCAAGTGGCGCGAGTGACGGGGCTCGAACCCGCGACCTCCGGCGTGACAGGCCGGCGCTCTAACCAACTGAGCTACACCCGCTTGCGCTTGGGAGCCGCGCCAATATTGCCCTCGCCCCGACCTGTCAACCGTCCCGATCAAACTCTTTTCGATTTAATCGCTCGCGCATCTCTTCGGTCGCGGTGAGCGTCCCATGTTCGAAAAGGAAACCGGCAAGATCGGGGGTGCCGGTCGAGGCCAGGACGGTCTGCACGATCAGGAGCAGCGGCACCGCGAGCAGCGCGCCCGGCGTCCCCCACACCCATCCCCAGAAGCTGAGCGAGACGAGAATCAGCAGCGGATTGACGGTCAGCCGCCGCCCCAGCACGAGCGGCGTGATCAGATTGGCCTCGACCAGATGCACCCCGATGAAGATGACGGCGGGCAACAGTGCCACCCCCACCGCATCGAAGGTCATCAGCCCGCCGAGACCCAGGAGCATCGCGGCGACGATCGGCCCGAGATAGGGCACGAAATTGCACAGCGAGACGATGCCGCCCCACATGAAGGGCGACGGCATGCCAAGCGCCCACAGCAACAGCGAGACGATCAGTCCCAGCAGCGCGTTGATCATCGTGATCGTCGCGAGATAGTCGGCAGTCGCATCGACGACATTCTGGATCACGCGCGCGGTCTGCATCGCGCCGTCGAAGCTGCCGCGCCGCCGGATCGTGCTGCGCCGCAGCCGCGTCCATCCGGCCAGGAAGAAGAAGATCACGAGTACCGCGAAGAGAAGCTGCACCGCCGCCGCGGGCGCGGCCGAGATGAAATAGTCGACGACCGAGGTTGGCGCGGTGGCGGCCATGGCCTGCGCGGTCGCTTCGGACCCGCTCGCGACCGAGGTCAACGTGCGGTCGACGAATTTCTGCAAGGTCGAATAGAAATCGATCACCGGCGCGAGATTGCTCTGGATGCGCGGGATCGATTCGGGGATGCGCGCGAACCAGCCCGTCGCCGGAACGACGATGATCGCCAGCGCCGCGTTGACCAGCATCAGGAAGCTCGAGAGCGCCAGAAAGGCCGCCAGCGCCGACGGAACGCGGCGCCGTTCGAGCCATTCGAGCAGCGGAACGAGGGCAATGGAAACGACGATCGCCGCGGTGAGCGGCAGGAAGAATTCGGCGCCGGCCTGCAGCGCGAAGGGCAGCCCCAGGCAGAAGGCCGCACCAATGATAAGCGTCAGCGCCGCGAGCAACCGGTCCCGACGAAAATCATCGATCTCAACGCGTTGCGCTGCGTCTTTGAGCAAGGGTGGCACCTTCGGGTGCTCGCTGTCCTCCATTGCGTCGATCGCTCCCGTTGAACCCGATCCTCTTAGGCGCACTTTGGCGTCGGCGCCAGTGGCGCCCGAATGGATTGGCCCAATGGTGCGCCATTATTGCCCTGTCCCCATTTAGGACAAAAGGCCGAGTATTTTCACCATTTTAACCAGAAATTACCCTTTTTCCGCGAGGACGGCTCCCAAGGACCAGCAATTATGGAGCCAATTCGATGATGAAAGCGCCTGTGGGGGGCGCGAAGCATCAGCTTCTTCGACCCTCTTATTCCGCCCTGTTGCTTTGCGCGCTCGCCCTGCCGATGCAGGCGCATGCCGCCGGTACGGTAGCCGGATCAACCATCAGCAACACCGCCAGCGCCAGCTTCGACAACGGAGCGGGGACGCAGACGATCGATTCGAACACGGTCAACCTGCGCGTCGACGAGCTGCTCGACGTGACGGTTGCCTCAAACAACCCGTCGGATGTCGCAACGACGCCCGGCGGGACCAACCAGCTGCTTACGTTCACTGTGACCAACACCGGCAACGGGCAGGAAGCCTTCGGGCTCAGCACGATCGCCAATGTCGGCGGCGACAATTACGACCCGACCATCACCGGCATCTATATCGACAATGGCGACGGCATCTTCGATCCCGCCACCGACACGCTCTATACCGCCGGGTCGAACGATCCGGTGCTCAACCCCGACCAGAGCGCGTGCATTTTCGTCGTTGCGACGACGCCGGGGACGGTCGCCGACAATGATCGCGGCATCGTGACGCTGGTCGCGGCGGCCAAGACCGGCACCGGCGCCCCGGGCACCACCTTCGCGGGCCAGGGCCAGGGCGGCGGCGATGCGGTCGTCGGTTCAACCGGCGCTGACGGGCAGGACAATGGCGCCTACAAGGTGTCGGCGGCCACCGTCACGCTCGTCAAATCGGCGGTCATCGCCGATCCGTTCGGCGGCAGCGAGCCCGTTCCGGGCGCGACGATCACCTACACGATCACCGCGACGGTCGCCGGCACGGGGTCGGTCAGCGGTCTTGCGATCACCGACAATATTCCGGCCGACACATCCTATGTCACCGGTTCGATCACTCTTGGCGGCGCACCACTGAGCGATGCGAGCGACGCCGATGCCGGCGACTACAACGGCACGCGGATCCGCGTGCAGCTCGGCACCGTCGCGGGCGGCCAGACCCGCACCGTTACCTTCAAAACCAAGATCGACTGATGGAGATTCGCATGCGCAAGGCTCTTTTCCTTCTGATCGCCGCCCTCGCACCGGCACAGGCGTTCGCCGCCAACCAAGTCGCGCTCGACAATAATGTCTTCGTCGAGCGGGTGACGACCGACGCGGCCGGCAAGCAGCGCGTCCTGCTCGAGGAACCGAAGGTCGTCGTTCCTGGCGACCGGCTGGTCTTCGTGCTCAACTATCGCAACGCGGGCGCGCAGCCTGCCGACAAGTTCGTCATCACCAATCCGATGCCCTCAGCGGTCCGTTTTGCGGGCGCCGGCGATACGCCGCCGCTCGTCTCGGTCGATGGCGGCAAGATGTGGGGACAGCTCGCCGATCTCACCGTGCCGATGGCCGACGGAACGCGCCGCCCGGCGCAGCCCGCCGATGTCACACACGTTCGCTGGGCGTTCCAGAAGCCGATCCCGGCAGGAGCGACCGGCAAGCTCATCTTCAGGGGGGTCGTAAAATAACCCTCTGATCATAACCGCTTAAAGGTCACCGGCGGTGGGGCAATAGGGGACCGAACAAGCCTGGAGTTCAGCTATGACCAGCAAGCTGACTTATGTGGGCGCCATCGGAATGACAGCGATCGCGTTGATCGCTGCCAGCCCGGCCTATGCGGCCGGCACGACCGCGGGCACCACCATTACGAATAACGTCACCGTCGACTATCAGGTCGGCGGCGTCGCACAGGGCCAGCAGACCGCGTCGAACAGCTTTGTCGTCGACCGCAAGATCAATCTGCTTGTCGAAGAAGTGGGCAGCGTCACGACCGAGGTCGTGCCGGGGCAAAGCAATGCCGTCACGACGTTCCAGTTGACGAATACGTCGAACGAAGTGCTCGATTTCGCACTGACGGCCAGCCAGATCGCTGGCGGGACGGCTGCGCATGGCGGCACCGACAGCTTCGATGTGAGCAACGTCCGCATCTACCGCGACAATATATCGTCGGGTACGGTCGGCAGCTTCGATGCGGCCGATACGCTCGTCACCTATATCGACGAGCTTGCAACCGATACGCCGATCCGGCTGTTCGTCGTCGCCGACGTCCCGGCCGGTCTTTCCACCGGTGCTGTTGCGGGCGTCCAGCTGCGCGCGACGGCACGCGAAGGTGGGGCTTCGGGCACGCAGGGCGCCGCGATTACGCAGACTGCCGGGGCCAATACGGCCGCCAAGGACACTGTCTTTGCGGACGTCGCCGGGGTGAATGACGCCAATCGCGACGCGTCGCATAGCGCCGCCGACGATTATACGGTCAAGACCGCGACACTCACTGTAACCAAGACCAGCCGCGTGGTCGACGATCCGTTCAACGGAACGACGAATCCGAAGCTGATCCCGGGCGCGACGGTGGAATATTGCATCCTCGTCGCCAACGCCGCGGGCGGTGCCAGCGCCACGTCGGTCGCAATCAACGACAGCGTCCCGACGCAGTTGACCTATGTCGTCGGTTCGGCGCGGGTCAACGGCACGGCTACGGCAGGCACCTGCAACACCGACGGCGTCGCGGCAGGGACCAACTATGCCGCGCCGGTCGTGTCGGGCACCGTTGCGACGGTGGCCGCGGGCGACACGCGCACCCTGTTGTTCCGCGCGACCGTCAACTGACAGGACCAGCGAAGGGGGCGGCGGCGCGCACGGCGCGGCACCGTCCCCTTCAGGACCGGCAATGATCTTCGGCTCGAAAACCCTCTCCTATGTGACCGCCCTGGTCGCGGCAGCCCTGCTGCCTGCGGCACCCGCGGCGCATGCGCAGGTGATTTCGAATACCGCATCGGCGCAGTGGGCGGGCAGCGGCGGCGCGGCGCAAACCCTCTCCAATCGCGTCGATGTGACGGTGGTTGCAAGGCCGCCCGATCAGCCGGTCATCAGCACCTACCGCCTGGTCGACAGCGGCGGCAACAAATCGGTGCCGGTCGTTCCGACCCCCTGCGGCGGGTCGATCATCGCCGCCCAGGGCCTGAGCGCCGCAAGCGCGGGCCAACTCATCCAGCTTGCCGGACCCTATGCCGGCCTTCCGACCAACCCGGCGTCGCTGCAGAGCACCGCCAGCTTCCGCGCGGGCGAAATGCTTGTCGTCGGGGTCACCCTCGCCTCCGCAAATACCGATCCGGCGCAGCGCGACCTGCTGCCCGTCAGCATCGACTTGCAGAATGGCGATCATGAACAGATCACGCTGACCGAAACCGCACCAAACAGCGGCGAATTCGTGGGTATCATCAACACGATCGGCGTTCCGCCCGCCGTGGTTGCCGGCGATTGCCGCCTGTCGGTCGCGCCGGGCGCGCCGATCCAGGTCCGCGTCACCGATCGCGCCAATGCGAGCCTCGTCGCCATCGCGACAATCGACTTTCTGGTCGATCCCTTCGGCATCGTCTTCGACAGCGGCGATGGTTCGCCCGTCGCGGGCAGCCGCGTCACGCTGATCGACGCAGCAACCGGCCAGCCGGCGCAGGTGTTCGGCGACGACGGAACCTCCTCCTACCCGTCCACGGTCGTTACCGGGCAAAACGTCACCGACAGCGGAGGCACGGTCTATACCTTCCCCGCGGGCGACTATCGCTTTCCGTTCGTGGCGCCCGGCACCTATCGACTGCTCGTCGAACCGCCCGCGCCTTACACCGCGCCTTCGGCTTCCAGCCCTGCGGATCTTGCCAGCTTGCGCCGTCCCGATGACGGTCAGCCCTTCACCATCACCGACGCGAGCTACAGCCGCGCCTTCACGCTTTCCAGCCCTGCCCCGGTGCGGGTCGATATTCCCGTCGATCAGCCCGGCCAGCCATTGGTGATCGCCAAGACGACTTCGACGCAGGTCGCGGTGCCTGGCGATGTCGTCCAGTATCGCATTACGGTGTCGAACCGCGATGCGCGGCGGACGACCGGTGCGGTGACGGTCGGCGATCAATTGCCGGCCGGGATGCGCCTTCGCGCCGATACGGTCCGCATCGACGGCACGCGCGTCGACCCGACCGTCGCAGCCGACGGGCGCAGCTTCAGCGTCGCCCTCCCCGCAATTGCGCCCTCGGCGTCGGTGCTGCTGACCTATGTCGCCGAAGTCACCGTTTCGGCGCAGCCGGGCAGCGCGCTCAATCGCGCGACGGCGCAGGACAACCGCGGGACCGTCAGCAATGTCGCCGAAGCGACGATCGCGATCAAACGCGACCAGCTTGGCGACCGTATGACGATCATCGGCCGTATCACCGACGGCGGCTGCGCCGTCGACCCGGGCAAGGCGCGCGGAATCGGCGGCGTCCGCGTGATGCTCCAGGACGGCAGCTACACCGTCACCGACGAGGATGGGCGCTATCATTTCGAAGGCGTTCGCCCCGGCCTGCACGTCGTCCAGATCGATCCTTCGACCCTTCCGCTCGATCGCGCGCCGGTCGATTGCGCCCGCTCGACCGTCGATGCCGGCAGTGCGATCTCGCGCTTCGTCGAAGGTCGCGGCGGTTCGCTGAAGCGCGCCGATTTCCGCGCCGCGATAAGCGCGCCGCGCGCCGCTCCGGCGACCAGCGCTGCCGAAACCCGCAAAGTGTTGAGCGACCCCGAAGCCGCAGGCGCCAATCGCGACTGGCTTGCCGGCCAGGCACCGGGCATCGGTTGGATCTTTCCTGAACCCGATCATAATCCGCGCGCCAAGTCGATCCGCGCCGCTGTCAAGCATATGCCGGGGCAGCGCGTGACGCTCAGCATCAATGGCAAGCCGGTCAATGCGCTCAATTTCGAGGGCGTCAGCAAGTCGGCCGACGGGAGCGTCGCCGTCAGCGTCTGGCGCGGGATCGAGATTGCCGAGGGTGAGAATCGCCTCGAAGCAAAGGTCGAGGATGCGAACGGCGCGCCAGTGCAGACGATCCAGCGCAATGTCCATTATTCGATCACGCCGATGCGCGCGACGCTGGTGCGCGACAAATCGGTGCTTGTGGCGGACGGTGTCACGCGCCCGGTGATCGCGGTGCGTCTGACCGATCGCGACGGCAAGCCGATCCGCGCGGGACTGACGGGCGATTTCAGCGTCCCCGCACCCTATTACCCGGCGGTCGAGGCCGAAGCGCAGCAGGCGCGCCAGCTTGCCGGGCTCGAACGCGCGCAGCCGGTCTGGAAGACCGAAGGCGACGACGGGCTGGCCTTCATCGAGCTCGAACCGACGACCGCTTCGGGAACACTGACGATCGATTTCCGCTTTCGCGACACCAAGGTCGAGCGCCAGCAGACGATCGAAACCTGGCTCGATCCGGGCAATCGCCCGTGGACGGTGGTGGGCTTTGCGGCTGGAACGCTCGGCTACAATACGCTGGACGACCGTATGGAAGCGGTCGCGGAGAAGCTCGACGACCTCAACGCCGACGCCCGGCTCGCGCTCTATGCCAAGGGCCGCATCCAGGGCAAATGGCTGATGACGCTGGCCTATGACAGCGACAAGGAACAGGACGACGCGCGCTTTGGCGGCGTGATCGATCCGCGCGCCTATTACACCATCTACGCCGACCGCAACGAGACGCGCTATGATGCCGCATCGGTTCGCAAGCTCTATCTGCGGCTCGAACGGCCGCAATTCTATGCGATGTTCGGCGATTTCGAGACGGGCATTTCGGAGCCGCAGCTCGCCCGCTATCAGCGCGCGCTCAACGGTGCCAAGGCGGAGTATCGCGGGCGCAACCTCGCCGCGACGGCCTTCGCCGCCGATACGCCCTACCGCTTCCGCCGCGACGAGATTCAGGGCAACGGCCTGACCGGCCCCTATCAGCTCGCTGCGCGGAACATTCTGCCGAACAGCGACCGCATCACGATCGAAACGCGCGACCGGCTGCACAGCGAACGCATCGTCGACAGCAAGACGCTGACGCGCAACATCGACTATGACATCGACTATGTCGCGGGCACGCTGCGCTTTCGCGAACCGGTGCTCAGCCGGTCCTCGGCGCTAGATCCGCAGTTTATCGTCGCCGAATATGAGGTCGATGGCGTCGGCGAACGCGTACTCAATGCCGGTGGCCGGGTGAGCTATCGCAGCGACGACGACCGGCTGCGCGTCGGCGCGACGCTGATCCACGACGAGGATAATGACCGCAAAACCAACCTCGGCGGCGTCGATGCGCGCTTCCGGCCCGATACCGATACCGAGGTTCGCGCCGAAATCGCGGTCAGCGACGCCAACCGCAAGGCAGGCAGCAGCAACAGCAGCGCCCCCAGAACCGCGAAGGCGTGGCTGATCGAGGCCGAGCATCACAGCAGCAGCGCCGACTTTCTGGCCTATGTCCGCGAACAGGAAAGCGGATTCGGCACCGGTCAGATCAGCAGCAGCGAAAACGGCACGCGCAAGTTCGGCTTCGACGGACGGCTGCGCGTTGGACGCCAGCTTTCGGTGACGGGCAGCGCGTGGCAGGAAGATTATCTCGACACCGATGCCCGCCGCCGGGCAGCGCGCGCGCTGGTCGAATATGACAATGGCACCACGCTGCTCCGCGCCGGACTGACCCACGCCGACGACCGGCTCAGCGACGGCAGCACGAACAAATCCGACATCGTTCAGCTCGGTGCGACGCAGCGGCTGTTCGACAAGCGCCTCGAACTCGATGCGCAGAGCGAATTTGCCTTGGGCGGACAGGATGCAAGCGTCGATTTCCCGACCCGTCAGCGGCTCGGCGCGCGGTTCGCGATCACGCGCGATATCAATCTGGTCGGCAGCTACGAAATCGCCGATGGCAGCAGCGTGAAGGCCCGCACCGCGCGGCTGGGCTTCGACCTCGCGCCGTGGGCCGGGGCACGCCTGCTCGCGACCGCCAACCAGCAGGATATCAGCGAATATGGCCCGCGCAGCTTTGCGGCCTATGGCCTGTCGCAGTCGCTGCGGCTCGGCGAGAGCTGGTCGGTCGATCTCTCGGTGGATGGCAACCGCACCCTGGGCGGCATCCCCGCGGGCGATGTCCTGAATGCCGGCCAGCCTGCTGCGTCGGGAGGCTTCCTCGCGGGCAACGGTGCGCTGACCGAGGATTTCGTGGCGGTCAGCACCGGCGCCACCTATCGCGCCGACCGCTGGACGATCACGGGTCGCGCCGAATATCGCGATGGCGAGCTTGCCAATCGCTATGGCCTCACGCTCGGCGGGCTGCGCCAGCTTGGCGAAGGCCGGGCGCTCGGTGCGCTCTTCACCTATGCGAAGGCCAGCGGTGCCGGCACCACGCCGTCGACCGAAGTGATCCAGTTCGAACTCAGCTGGGCGCATCGTCCCGCCGATTCGCGGCTGTCCTGGCTCAACAAGACCGAAGTCCGTTCGGACAAGGTGCGCGATGCAGTCGCGGGTCAGGCCGGGCCGATCGGCGGCGCGGCGCTGACAATCGATGGCGACGCAACCAGCCGCCGCGTCATCAACAGCCTGTCGGTCAACTGGTCGCCGCTCGGTGATCGCGGCGATCGGCGCGACGGCGACCGGCTATGGTATGAACGCGGCGAATTCGGTTTCTTCTGGGGCACGCGCTATAATTTCGACCGCTTCGGCGCCGATGACGTCAAGGGCTGGTCGAACATGTTCGGCGCCGACTTCCGCTTCAATCTGGGTGAGCATGTCGATGTCGGCGCCTCGGGCAGCGTTCGCGTCGGAACCGGCGGCGATACCGTCGCCTGGGCCGCCGGCCCGACGCTAACCCTCGCGCCGATGGCCAATGCGAATGTCACCTTCGGTTATAATTTCGCGGGCTTCCACGACCGCGATTTCGAGGACGCGCGCTTCGCCCGCTCGGGCGCCTATGTGACCTTCAAGCTGAAGTTCGACCAGACGAGCTTTGCCGGGCTGGGATTGTAACGCCGCTTGGATAGCCGTCATTGCGAGCGCAGCGAAGCTCCTCGCAATGACGACATAGACTCAGTCCGCGAACAGCAGAACCGGCGTCTCGATCAGCTTCTTGAGCGCCTGCACATAGCTTGCGGCGTCCCAGCCATCGACAACGCGGTGGTCGCAACTGATCGACAGGTTCATCAGCTTGGCGCGGCGGATGTCGTCGCCGTCGAAAACCGGGCGTTCGACGATCTTGTTCGGGCCGATGATCGCGACTTCGGGCCGGTTGATCACCGGCGTCGTTGCGATACCGCCGAGCGGGCCGAGCGAGGTGACCGTCAGGGTTCCGCCCGTCAGCTCCTCTACCTTCGCCTTGCCCGTGCGTGCGGCCTCCGCCAACCGGCCGATTTCGCTCGCGAGCTGCCACACATTCTTGTCCTGTGCGTCGCGGATCACCGGGACCATCAGTCCGGCATCGGTCTGCGTCGCCATGCCGAGATGGACGGCACCATGCCGCGTCACAACACCCGCTTCGTCGTCGTAACGCGCGTTGATCATGGGAAATTCGGGAATCGTGCGGCAGATCGCGACGATCAGGAACGGCAGCATCGTGAGCTTCGGCCGGCCGCCGCGATTGGCGTTGAGGTCGGCGCGCATCGCTTCGAGCGCGGTGACGTCCATTTCCTCGACATAGGTGAAGTGCGGGATCGCGCGCTTCGACGCCGCCATATTCTCGGCGATCTTGCGGCGCATGCCGATGACCTTGACCGGTTCGTCGGCGCGGGCGCGGCTGGCGCCCGGGGCGTGATAGCCCTGCCCGCCGCTGTAGCGGAGGAATGCGTCGAGATCGGCATGACGAATCCGCTCGCCATCGGAATGGACCTGCCCCAGATCGATGCCCAAATCCTTCGCCCGAGCGCGAACGGCCGGCGATGCGAGGATGGCTCTACCCTGTTCCGTTCGGGCTGGGCTTGTCGAAGCCCCGTCCTTCTTTTCAACGGTGGAAGACAAGGGCGGCGCTTCGACAGGCTCCGGGCGGGCGGCTTGGAGGGACGGCGGCGCTTCCGCCACCGCAGCCTCTTCGACGCCCGGCGTTTCGGCCGCGATGTCCTCTTCGAATTCCTCTTCGGCGATCATGTCTTCGACCGCGGCTTCGCCGTCGGTTTCGATCACCGCCAGCGTCGAGCCGATCGAAACCATGTCGCCGACGTCACCGGCGAGTTCGACAACGACCCCCGACACGGGCGATTCCATTTCGACCGTCGCCTTGTCGGTCATCATGTCGGCCAGTTGGGCGTCCTCCTCGACGCGCTCGCCGATCTTGACGTGCCAGGCGACAATCTCGGCCTCGGCGATGCCCTCGCCAATGTCGGGCAGGCGAAATGAATAGCGAGCCATGGCGGTCAATCCTTCATGATCTTTTCGAGCGCGGTCGCGATGCGCACCGGCCCGGGGAAATAAGCCCATTCGAGGCTGTGGGGGTAAGGCGTGTCGAAACCCGTCACGCGCTCAACCGGCGCCTCGAGATGATAGAAGCAGCGTTCCTGAACGAGCGCCGCCAGTTCGGCGCCAAAGCCTGAGGTGCGCGTCGCTTCATGGATGATGAGGCAGCGCCCGGTCTTCTTTACCGAGGTTTCGATCGCATCGATGTCGAGCGGCAGCAGCGTCCGCAGGTCGAGGATTTCGGCGTCGACGCCCATCTCCTCGATCACCGTCTTGGCGACGTGGACCATCGTGCCATAGGCGAGCACCGTCACCGCCTCGCCGGCGCGTACCGTCGCCGCCTTGCCGAGTTCGATGCGATAATAATCTTCGGGGACCGCGCTCGCATCATGCTTCGACCAGGGTTCGACCGGGCGGTCGTAATAGCCGCTGAACGGGCCATTGTAGATACGTTTGGGTTCGAGGAAGACGACGGGGTCGTTATCCTCGATCGCTGCGATCAACAGGCCCTTGGCATCATAGGGGTTCGACGGAATGACCGTCTTCACGCCGCAGATATGCGTCATGATGCTTTCGGGCGACTGGCTGTGCGTCTGGCCGCCAAAAATGCCGCCACCGAACGGCGTGCGCACCGTCATCGGGCAGATAAAATCGTTCGCCGAACGATAGCGCAGCCGTGCCGCCTCGCTCACGAGTTGGTCGAGCCCGGGGTAGATATAGTCGGCAAACTGGATTTCGGGAACCGGACGCAGGCCATAAGCGCCCATGCCGACGGCGACGCCGATGATGCCGCATTCGTTGATGGGGGTATCGAAAACACGCGTCTTGCCGTGCTTTTTCTGCAGGCCCGCGGTGGCGCGAAAGACGCCGCCGAAAAAGCCAACGTCCTCACCCATCACGACGGTGTTAGGGTCGCGTTCGAGCATGATGTCCATGGCGCTGTTGATCGCCTCGATCATGTTCATCGTCTTGGTCTGGGTTTCGCCGGCCATCATTCGGGCTTCCAATTGGGGCCGAACTTCTTTTCCTGTTCGGCCAGCATCTGATCGCACTGCTCCTTGAGATGCCAAGGCATTTCCTCGAAGACATCCTCAAACATCGTTTCGAACGGCTGGTGCATGCCGTGACCCAGAATCCCGAGCTTTTCCGACTGCTTCTGCGTCGTCTTTACCAGATCGTCGAGTTCGGCGCGCAGCGCATCATGCTGCGTATCGTCCCATTCGCCGAGCGCGATCAGATGCTGCTTCAGGCGCGCGATCGGATCGCCGAACGGCCAGGCGCTCGCTTCCTGCGCGGCGCGATAGGCGCTCGGGTCGTCCGAGGTGCTGTGCCCTTCGGCGCGATAGGTGAAATGTTCGATCAGCGTCGGACCGTTATTCGTCCGCGCCCGGTCAGCCGCCCATTGCGTCGCGGCATAGACGGCAAGCGGGTCATTGCCGTCGACGCGCAGGCCGGCGATGCCATAGCCGACGGCGCGCGCCGCAAAAGTCGTCCGCTCACCCCCGGCAAAACCCGAAAAGCTGGAAATCGCCCACTGGTTGTTGACGACGTTGAAGATGACCGGCGCGTTATAGACGGTCGCGAAGGTCAGCGCCGAATGGAAATCGCCTTCGGCCGACGACCCTTCGCCGCACCACACGGTCGCGATGCGGCTGTCGCCCTTCGAGGCCGATGCCATCGCCCAGCCGACTGCTTGGGGATATTGCGTCGCGAGATTGCCCGAAACGCTGAAAAACCCGTGCTCGGGCGCCGAATACATGATCGGCAATTGCCGCCCGAGTAGATGGTCGCCGCGGTTCGAATAGATCTGGTTCATCATCTGGATCAGCGGATAATCGCGCGCGATCAAGATGCCTTGCTGGCGGTAGCTGGGAAAGCACATATCGGCGCGGTCGATCGCCATCGTCGAGGCAACCGAGGTCGCCTCCTCGCCGGTGCATTTCATGTAAAAGCTGGTTTTGCCCTGGCGCTGGGCGCGGAACATGCGGTCATCGAAGGCGCGGACGAGCATCATGTAGCGCAGCATCGCGCGCAACCGTTCGGCGCTGAGCTTCGGATCCCACGCGCCCTTCGCCTGCCCGTCAAAATCGAGCACGCGGACAAGGCCGTAGCACATATCGCGCATCGCATCGGGCTTGGTCGCTTCGCCCGGACGCGGGGTCGCCTCGACCGCCGGAACATCGATATCGCCAAAGTCGGGCGTGTCGCCGGGGCGATAGCGGGGTTCGGGAATATGGAGCGACAGCGGCGGCAGATTGCTCGCCGGGCGCCGATGCGTTTCGGGCATATCTTCGTCCCTTCAGGGCGCGAATCGCCGCGCCGTTATATTTCAATTGGACGACATATTATTACTTCCTGCATAGCAATGCAATGTCGGCCTCTCAGACCGCGACGGGCGCGGAAATGTGCGCCTGCGGGGCGTAATTCTCGACCGCGAAATCGTCGAACGCATAATCGAAAATGCTCGAAGCCTGCCGAAGGATGCGCAATCGCGGTGCGCCCGATGGAACGCGCCGAAGCTGCTGCTCCACGAGCTCTGCGTGATTGAGGTAAAGATGGACGTCGCCGCCGGTCCACACCAGTTCATGGGCATGAAGGCCGCATTGCGCCGCAACCATCCGCGTCAGCAGCGCGGCTTCGAATATGTTGAAGGCAAAACCCAGGCCCAGGTCGCACGACCGCTGGAACAGAAGGCACGACAGTCCGCCGTCGCTCCGCACATGAAACTGATAGGTCATGTGACAGGGCGGCAGCGCCATGCGGTCGAGATCGGCGACATTCCAGCCTGTGAAGATATGCCGGCGCGATCCGGGGTTGTTGCGGAGCGAGTCGATCAGCGCGGCGATCTGGTTGTGCCCCTGTTCCGCGCGGCGGAACAGCCCCTCGCCCGCCGGCTCATAGCGCGGCCAATTGACCCACTGATGACCGTAGACCGGCCCCAGATCGCCCCACGCCGCCGCGAAATCAGGATCGGCGACGATCCGCGCCTCGAACGCTTCGGCGTCGATCTGCTCGCCCGTCGCGCGGCGATATTTCTCGAGCGGCCAGTCGGTCCAGATGCGGACGCCCTGCGCAACGAGCGGTCGGATATTGGTGTCGCCGGTCAGGAACCACAACAGCTCGCGCAGCGCCGTTTTCCAGTACACGCGCTTGGTTGTGAGCAAGGGAATGGCATCGTCGCGCAGCGAAAAGCGCATCGTTTCGCCGAACAGCGAGCGCGTCCCGACCCCGGTGCGGTCGACGCGTTCGTCGCCTTCGGTCCATATCCGACGCATCAAGTCGAGATATTGAAGTTCATAATGGATGGATTCGGACAAGACTCGCTCCCGGCATTGCGGCCTCTTTGCTAGGCGGCAGCGACGCGGCCCGCAAGCGCCCCGCCGACCTCGCACCGTTTCGGCCCAGTCCCGGCTTGGCGCACGCGGGCGCGGGGCGCAGATTTCGGCAATGGCGCTCGCTTTCCCTCCTGCCCGCCCTTTCGATGGCACGACGCTGAGCGGCTTCGTCGATCGCGACGCGGAGGATGCGGTGGCCCGCGATCTGCTGCGCGCCGAGTTTCCCGCCGACCGCGAGCGACTGATCCTGGCCGGATTCGACGGCTTCGGACGCCTGATGCGGATCGAACGCTGCGAAGGCGGTATCGACGGCCGCTGCACGATCGCGCCCGCCTGCTGGCACCGGCTGATCGGCCGGGGCGCCGCGACCGTGCTAATGGCGCATAATCATCCATCGGGCTGCGCCTACCCGAGCGAAGCCGATCTGGCGGCCACCGGCGAGGCGATGGATTTTCTCCGCCGAATCGCCGTCGATTTGACCGATCATCTGATCTTCGTCGATCATGGTCATTTCAGCTTCCGCCGCGCGCAATTGCTCTAAATCGGCGAATATCGTCAAAGCTGCCGATTGACGCTTGAAGTTCCGAAAAGGCGCGTCTAGAGGACCGCCCTGCCCTCGCGCCGGTCCGCCGGCGCCAGAGATCGGTCGGGGAGTAGCTCAGCCTGGTAGAGCACTGTCTTCGGGAGGCAGGGGCCGGAGGTTCGAATCCTCTCTCCCCGACCAGTTTCGCATTGCTGCAGATTTTGCACAGACGCGTCTTGTAACGTGTCGCGACCCATCCTAAATTGATCCTACGCCGCCATGGTTTTCCCCCTTTCCATCGCGGCGAGCGCCTCGTCCTAGCGGACGTGGGCGCGTCCTCCCTGGACCCTGGCCACCTCGTACTCCGGTACGAGGTGGTTTTTTATTCGGCGGCCAGCGGCAGCATGTCGCCATCGGGACGCATCTGCCCCGCCGCATCGATCAGGCCGGCGAACCAGCGTGCAAGCGCGCCCGAACGGGCCGCATCGACGCTCTTGTCGGGATGGAGATAAAGACTCCGGTCGATTTCGATCTGAACCGCATGGATGCCCGCCAGCGGTCGCCCGTGCGTGCGCACGATATGCCCGCCCGCATAGGGCTGGTTGCGCGTCACGGCGACGCCGAGCCGTGCGGCACTGTCGAGAAGCAGGTCGGATAGCCACTCGCCCGCCGATGTGCCGAAGCGATCGCCGATCACGATGCGCGCCCCATGACCTGGCTGTCCGGACGGAATCGAAGGCATGCTGTGCAGGTCGATCAGAGTGGCGTGGCCGAAGCGATCACGCGCCGCAGCGAGTTCTTCGGCAATTGCTGCATGATAGGGCCGATGCAGCGATTCGAGACGCCAGTGCAGCGCGGCCCGGTCGATCGGACGTTTCCACAATGTCCCGCAGTCGGCGAGCCGCGTCGGCACGACGCCCAGCCCGGCGCGCTCCTTGCGGCCCGGCGCCGAAAATTGTGCGCGAAGCGGCACTGCGACCTCGGCGGGCGCCATCTGCCCCTCGCCGCGATTGCAATCGGCGACAGCGCGCGCCCACAGCGCCTGCACCACTGTCGCGCCGGCCTCGACCGCACCCGCCGCGATGACATCGCACCAGCGATCCTCCAGCCGCTCGAGATCGGCGATCGGCACGCGCGCCGCTGCAAGTATTTCAGGCGGATAGAGGCGCCCGGCATGCGGGATCGACACGACGACGGAGCCTGGCGCGTCGGGACGTTGGACCGCGATTGCGGCGGGCGGAAGGGTGCGGTGGGGCATCGATATGAGAGGGTGGCAAAAAAGCGCCGACGAATCCAGCGGCGCGGGAATTTGTTAAATCTCTCCCGCTATGACACAGTTTCATTCGAGGGGTGCGGTACGCGCGATTACACGATCGGGCGCAGCCGGAAGACAGGGGCAGAATTTTACGATGATCCGCATCTTGCTCGCCGAAGATGATGATGTGATGCGCGAATATCTGGCGCGGGCGCTGACCGGTGCGGGTTATCATGTGACCGCGGTCGACCGCGGGACCGAAGCGGTCCCCTATATCGATTCGGGAACATTCGACCTGCTCCTCTCCGACATCGTGATGCCCGAAATGGATGGTATCGAGCTGGCGCAGCACACCGCAAAGGCGGCGCCGCAAACGCAGGTGATGTTCATCACAGGATTCGCGGCGGTATCGCTGCGCGCCGAAGAGAATGTCCCGCAAGCCAAGCTGCTGTCCAAGCCCTTTCACCTCAAGGATCTGGTGCGCGAGGTCGATATGCTTTTCGGCCGCGCCGATCGCAGCAACCAACAATAATTTCAACTTTGCGCGCGAAGGGCTTGCCAGCCTGCGCCGAGGCCTTTAAGGGGCGCGTCACCCCAAAACGTGTGGGCGTGTAGCTCAGTGGTAGAGCACTGTGTTGACATCGCAGGGGTCGCAAGTTCAATCCTTGCCACGCCCACCATTTTCCTCCCTTTGGATTGGCCCTGATCCCGCCGCCGGGTGGCGGCAGACCATGATCTGCCGTATCGTAGACATCATGAACATCGACATATTTCGGCGGATCGGAATCGTAGGATCGGGCCGCGTGGCGCGCGCCTTGGCGCTCGGACTGAAGCCCGCGTCGCACGAACCGCCCTTGCTATGGGGACGTTCGCCCGAGCAACTGGCCGAAGCGGAGCGGCAAGTCGATGGCATCGAAACCACCCCCACCCTTGGGGCACTCGTCCAAACATGCGATGCGATTGCGATCGCCGTTGCCGATGACGCCCTTTCCGGCATCGTGGCCACGTTGGCGACCGAAGCATCCAAGACGCCGTCCACGCCTTTCGTTTTCCACGTCAGCGGCCGTAGCGGAGCCGCGCCTCTGGCGCCGCTGCGCGATGCGGGCTGGCTGACGGCCGCTATCCATCCGGCGATGACCTTCACGGGCAACCCGCCGGGTGAAGTCGCGCGGATGGCGGGCGCGCGCTTTGCGATCACCGGCTCAAGCGTCGACGCAGCCGTGCAGGCCAAGCGGGTCGTCGGCCTGCTCGGCGGTGTTGCGGTCGAAATTCCGCAAGAGCGCCGCGCGCTTTATCACGCGGCGCTCTGCCACGCGTCGAACCATCTCGTGACGCTGATTGCCGATGCCGCGCAGGCTCTTGAACGCGCGGGAGTCGACGCGCCGCGCGCGCTGCTCGCGCCGCTGGTGCAGGCTGCTCTGGACAACAGCCTCGACCGCGGGTTCGGTGCCCTTTCGGGACCGTTGCTGCGCGGCGACGTTCAGACGATCCGCGATCATGTTGCGGCGCTTGCCGCGCATGATCCCGACCTTGTCGCCGCATATCGGGCCATGGCGGTTGCCACGATAGACCGGCTCGAACACGAGGGCGCACGGCCCGACGCAGCGCTGCGCCGCGCACTGGACAGCAGCGGCGCTGTTCCCTAATCGTTCGCGCATAATGGATACCCCCTCATCCCTCCCCGAATTGCCGCCGCCCTCGCCGTCGAATCCGCCCTATCTGCAGGGCCTGAACGGCCCGCAGCGGCAGGCCGTTCTCACCACCGAAGGGCCAGTGCTGATGCTCGCCGGGGCCGGCACGGGCAAGACCGCCGCACTGACGGCACGGCTGGCGCATATCATCGCGACGCGGCGCGCCTGGCCGTCGGAAATCCTGGCCGTCACCTTCACCAACAGGGCAGCGCGCGAGATGCGCGAACGCATCGGGCGGATGATCGGCGACGCGGTCGAGGGCATGCCCTGGCTGGGCACTTTTCACAGCATCTGCGCGAAAATGCTGCGCCGTCACGCCGAACTCGTCGGCCTGCAAAGCAATTTCACCATCCTCGACACCGACGACCAGCTTCGCGTGCTCAAGCAGATCATCCAGACCGAGGGACTCGATGAAAAGCGCTGGCCGGCGCGCCAGCTCGCGGCGCTGATCGACAAGTGGAAGAACCGCGGCCTGACGCCGCCCGACCTCGATGCGGGTGACAAGGAAGCCTATGCCGACGGCAAGGGCGGCCATTTCTATGCGCTGTATCAGGCGCGGCTGAAGACGCTCAACGCCTGCGATTTCGGCGACCTGCTGCTGCACATGCTGGTGATCCTGAAAAATCACCGCGATGTGCTCGAACATTATCAGCAGCGCTTCAAATATATCCTCGTCGATGAATATCAGGATACCAACGCCAGCCAGTATCTCTGGCTGCGGCTGCTGGCGCAGGCGCGCAAGAATATCTGCTGCGTCGGCGACGACGACCAGTCGATCTATTCGTGGCGCGGCGCCGAGGTCGCGAACATCCTGCGCTTCGAAAAGGACTTTCCCGGCGCGACGGTAATCCGGCTCGAGCAGAATTACCGATCGACCCCGCAGATATTGGCGGCCGCGTCGGCGCTGATTGCGCAGAACAGCGACCGCCTCGGCAAGACGCTGTGGACCGAACTCGATGCGGGCGACAAGGTGCGCGTCGTCGGCGTGTGGGACGGCCCCGAAGAAGCGCGCCGGGTCGGCGAGGAACTGGAAGACTTGCAACGCCGGCGTGTCTCGCTCGACCGCGCCGCCATCCTCGTCCGCGCGCAGTTCCAGACCCGCGAATTCGAGGATCGCTTTATCGCGATCGGCATGCCCTATCGCATCGTGGGCGGCTTCCGCTTCTATGAGCGCGCCGAAATTCGCGATGCGCTCGCCTATTTGCGCCTCGTCCAGTCGCCAGCCGACGATCTGGCGTTCGAGCGGATTGTCAATGTCCCGAAGCGCGGATTGGGCGACAAGGCAGTGGCGCGCATCCACCAGTTCGCGCGGATCGACCGGACCCCACTGTTTCATGCGGCATCGCGGATCACCGAAACCGACGAGCTGACTCCGCAGGCGCGGCGCCAGCTCGCCAATTTCGTTGCGATGATGCGCGGCTGGCAATCGAAGGTGGGCGAGCTATCGCACCCCGAGCTGACGCAGCTCATCCTCGACGAATCGGGCTATACCGCAATGCTGCAGGCCGATCGCAGCGCCGAGGCGGCGGGACGGCTTGAAAACCTCTCCGAACTCGTTCGCGCGATGGAAGAATATGACTCGCTCGAAGCCTTTCTCGAGCATGTCAGCCTGGTGATGGACCGCGACAATGACGACCAGACCGAAACGGTGACGATCATGACGATCCATGCCGCCAAGGGCCTCGAATTCGATCATGTCTTCCTCGCCGGATGGGAGGACGGCGTCTTTCCGTCGCAACGCGCGATGGATGAAGGCGGGACGGCGAGTCTGGAGGAAGAGCGCCGGCTGGCCTATGTCGCGATCACCCGCGCCCGTCAGCGCGCCAGCATCTATCATGCCGCGAACCGGCGCATCTACGGCCAGTGGATGAGCAGCATCCCCAGCCGCTTTATCGGCGAAATCCCGCCCGAGCATGTGGCAAGCGAGAACAGCTTCGGCGGCGGCCAGAGCCTTTGGCGGGCCAACTGGTCGGCACAGGGCGATCCTTTTGCGCATGTTGCCGAGCGCCAGCCGGCCCGCACCATGACGCGCGGCCCGGCGTGGCAGCGCGCCGTCGCGCAATCATCGACCGTCACCCGCGCGCCCGCGCCGTCCGAGCGAGCACCCGCCGCATCGGTGGGGGCCAAGCCGCGCGCCGACCTCGCCATCGGTATGCGCGTGTTCCACGAAAAATTCGGCTATGGCGAAATCATCGACATCGACGGCAACAAGCTGGAGGTCGAATTCGAGCAGGCGGGCGCAAAGCGGGTGCTCGACGGCTTTGTGAGGGCGGCATGACAACCAAGGATGAATGGCTGCGCAAAGCACGCGAAGCCCATGGCAGGGGCGATTCAGCCGCCGAAGCAGCGGCGCTCGACGCGCTCATTCGAGCGGATCGGACCAACATCGCGGCGCTGATCGCGATGGCGGAACTCAAGCGTCGGCTCAATGACGAGCGTGCCGCCAGCAGCTTCTACCGCTTGGCGCTGGCAACCGCGGCCCAGGCTCGGGACGTGCATCCTGCGCTGCACCCTTCGTTGCAAAGAGCGGAGCAATATTTGTCCGATGTCGACAATGTTCTGGCCGACCACCTGTTCAACCGCCTTCACGCAGCCGGACTCGACCAACGCACCGCGACCCCGCGTGTAGCCGAGGCTCTGCGGCTATTATCGGGCGAACAACCGCTGTATCAACAGCAGCCCAACATGTTCTACTTCCCCGGCCTTGCGCAGCGGGCATTTTTTGATCGGTCGGAATTTGATTGGGTTCCCGAAGTGGAGGCGTCCACCGCCGCCATCCGCGACGAGCTGCAAGCCTTGTTGAACGATCCGGGCGAACATTTTTCGCCCTATGTCGCGGCCAACCCCGATCGACCTCCGCCCAACAATCCATTGCTGGACAAGCCGGACTGGGGAGCGGCTTGGCTGTGGCAAAGTGGCGAGATTGCAAGCGGCATGGATCGCTTGTGCCCGCAAACGCTCGCAACGCTGGCGCTCGCCCCGCAGCCAGTGATCCCGGGACGTGCACCCATAGCGTTGTTTTCCCGTCTCAAACCCGGAACCCACATTGCGCCACATCACGGGCTGCTTAATACTCGGCTTATTTGCCATCTGCCACTCGTAGTGCCCGATGGCTGCGGCATCCGCGTCGGCGCCGAAACGCGCGCATGGCGCGAAGGCGAATTGATGATCTTCGATGACAGCTTTGAACATGAAGCATGGAATCGCGGCACCAGCGATCGCACGGTGCTGTTATTCGAGATATGGCGTCCCGACATCGATGCCAATGAACGCGAGCAACTGACGACACTGTTTGCCGCCATCGACGCTTATGGCGACGGCCACTGATCCAGAAATTAAAGAAAGGTCGCTGGTGGAGCCGAGGGGAATCGAACCCCTGACCTCTGCAGTGCGATTGCAGCGCTCTCCCATCTGAGCTACGGCCCCGCGACGGGGCGCTCTTAACGGGACTGGTTGACACTGGCAACGGCTTTTCTGACCATAGGAAATATCTTCGGATAATTGGGGGAACAATCGATGGCGAAGGCATGGCATCTGGTGCGTCGTCCGCAAGGATTGCCGACGATCAACGATTTTGCGCTGCACGCGCTTCCCGATCTGCCGCTCGAAACCGATCAGCTTCGCGTGCGCAATCACTGGCTGTCGGTCGACCCCTATATGCGCGGCCGGATGAACGATGCCAAAAGCTACGCCGCCTCCTTCCAGCTAGACCAGCCGATGACCGGCGGAGCGATCGGCGAAGTCGTCGAAAGCGCAATGGACGGCTTTGCGCCGGGCGACATCATCCTGCACATGGGCGGCTGGCGCGACGGCGGAACCATCGGGCTGGAGATGACGCCGACCAAGCTGCCTGCCGATCTGCTCGCCGCTGGCATGCCGCCCCAGACCTTTCTCCACAATATGGGGCTGACCGGGGGCACCGCGTGGATCGGCCTTCTCCGCATTGCAGCGGCAAAGCCCGGCGACACGGTTTTCGTGTCCGCCGCCGCAGGCGCCGTTGGCTCGGCGGTGGTCCAGATCGCCAAGGCGCGCGAGATGACCGTCATCGGCTCCGCCGGCGGCGAAGAAAAATGCGCCTGGGTCAAGGATCTGGGAGCCGATGCCGTTGTGGATTACAAGGCGGGCCCGCTTGTCCCCGCGCTTACCGAAGCGCTGGACGGCGTCGGCAAAAGCGGCATCGACGTCTATTTCGACAATGTCGGCGGCGATCATCTCGACGCGGCCTTCGCGGTCGCCAATGATTTCGCCCGCTTTGCCATCTGCGGCATGATCGACGTCTATAATGACGGAAAGCCCCAGGAAATGCGCAACCTGATCCGGACGATCCCAGCGCGTATCCGCATGGAGGGCTTTATCTATACCGACCAGTTCTTCGACTGCATGGAAGAATTCTACGCCGACATGGCAGGGCTGATCGCGAGCGGTGCGGTGACGATGCGTGAAACCGTGCGCGACGGAGTCGAAGCGGCGCCCGACGCGTTCCTTGGTTTGTTTTCCGGCGCGAATATCGGAAAGATGCTCGTCCGCGTCTGACGCGAACGCACCGCCAATCCGGGCCCGGTTTTAGCTACCGAAACCGACCGAAAGGAAGCCCGGCATCGGGCCGTTCCAGCCGTCGTCGGGTTCGTCGTCGCGAACCGGCTTCTGGCGCGGCGCATCGGGCGTCTTGCGTTCGGGGCGCCTGGATGCGCTGCTTTTGGATTCCGCGCGGGGCGCATCGTCCTTCGATTTCGGTTTCGCACCGCCGCGCCGGCTCTTCTTCGCTTGCGGCGGTTGCTTTTCCTCAATCTCTTCGGTGGGTTCCTGACGCTCGCCGCCCGCAAAGATATCGATCTTGTGGCCGGTCAGCTTCTGGATGTTGTCAACCGCCTCCGCATCGGACGGGCTGACGAGCGTGAAGGCCCGGCCCTTCGCCCCTGCCCGCCCGGTACGTCCGATGCGGTGGACATAGTCGTCGGGATGCCAAGGCGCGTCGAAGTTGAAGACGTGGCTGACGCCCTTCACATCGAGACCCCGGGCCGCGACGTCGGACGCGACGAGGATGTTGATATCGCCCTTTTTGAAGCGATCGAGTTCGGCAATGCGGCTCGACTGATCCATGTCGCCATGGATCTCGCCCGCGCGATAGCGGTAGCGTTGGAGCGATTTGGCGAGCTCACGCACGGTCGTCTTGCGATTGCAGAAGATGATCGCGGTGCTGATATCCTCTTCCTCGAGCAGCCCGCGCAGCGTTTCGCGCTTGCCGCGCTCGCTGGTCTTGACCAGGAACTCGGTAATATTGACGTTGGTGCTCGCGGGCCGCGCGACTTCGATCGTCTTGGGATTCGACAGGAATTTGTCGGCGAGCTTCTTGATCGGCGGCGGCATCGTCGCCGAAAAGAGCAAGGTCTGGCGATTCGCCGGCAGCTTGGTGCAGATATTCTCGATGTCCGGAATGAAGCCCATGTCGAGCATCCGGTCCGCCTCGTCGATGACGAGGAGGTCGCAGCCGGTGAGCAATATCTTGCCGCGCTCGAACAGGTCCATCAGGCGGCCCGGCGTCGCGATCAGCACATCGACGCCCCTTTCGAGCGCCTTGATCTGATCGCCCATCTGGACGCCGCCGATGAGCAACGCCATCGAAAGCTTATGATATTTGCCGTATTTTTCGAAATTCTCGGCCACCTGCGCCGCAAGTTCGCGCGTCGGTTCGAGGATCAGCGAGCGCGGCATCAGCGCGCGGGCGCGGCCATGCGCCAGAATGTCGATCATCGGCAGCACAAAGGATGCTGTCTTGCCGGTGCCCGTTTGCGCGATGCCGATAATGTCGCGCATCATCAGAACCGAAGGGATGGCGCCCGCCTGGATCGGTGTCGGTTCGTCATAGCCCGCTTCGGTCACAGCGCGCAAAAGTTCGTCGGAAAGGCCGATGTCGGCAAATTTCATAAGGTCATCATGTCCGGAAAAATGTTGTAGCACGGCTTCCCACGCCAGCCGTTGCTGCCGCGCCCCTAGGGGAAGTGGCGGTGAAAAGTCAAGAAAAGCCGACCGATCTGGCCGAAAAATCGCGCGCCGCCCCGCTCAGTCGTCGTCGCGCGCCACCGGTACGAGCAAGCGAAACTCGTCTACCTCGCACTTTGCGCCGGTCCGCGCATGGATTTCGTCACGGCCTTTGCACAGCTGCCCGTCCTTGTTTCCCTTCATGTAGAATCCGGCATAGAAGTCGAGCGCCCGGCAGCCGCGGTTCAACTGGGCACGCAGCAACTGCTTCTGGCGGGTGATCAGATCGATGCTGTCGCGCTGCACTGCCTCCATCCGCACGATGTTCTTCATCGCGACGCAGCGCGGCCCCTTCTTTTCCTTCCAGACCACCTGCGCTTCGCGCGGATGAACGGGCGGTGGCGGCGGCGCGGGGGCTGCGAAATTATTGATCGGACTACGCTGTGCCGGAACACGGATGATGATCTGCTGCTCGATCACGACCTGGAAAAAGCCGACATCAGGGGGAGCAATGGCGGGCATGGACGCCTCCACCGGCGGCAGCGTTGCCGCGATGGGCACGTCCGACGCGGGCGCAGCCGCCGCGACCAGCAGGGCCAGCGCCGTCACCATGGATGCGCCCGCTCCGCATCACTGTGCCAGGCCATGGCGTTCACCCGATACTCCCGTTCACTGCAAAGCCCCACAAGGTGGCAATTCATCTGCCAACCCTTTAACGACCATGATTGAACAGCAAATGAATTGATGTCGACCCCTATTGCGCGCCCGCGCCCCAACGAGACGCCCTGCATGACCCAACCGCCCTCCGCCGACCTGCTCAACCACCTCGCCGATCTGCTGGGCCCCAAGGGGTTCAGCCGCGATCCGGACGATATGGCACCCTGGCTCACCGATTGGCGCGGCCGTTATCGAGGCCAAGCGGCCGCCATGCTTTCCCCGGCCAATCGTGACGAGGTCGCCGCAGTCGTCAGGCTCTGCGCGGCGGAGCAGGTTGCCATCGTCCCGCAAGGCGGAAACAGCGGCATGGTTGGTGGCGCAACGCCCGACGCGACGGGCAACCAGCTTCTGCTCAGCCTGCGGCGCATGAACCGGATCCGTGATATCGACGTCGCCGCCGGATTGGCGATCGTCGAAGCGGGGGTCGTGCTCGAACATCTGCATGGTGCAGCCCTTGCGCACGGACTGCGCTTTCCGCTCACCCTCGGCGGCAAGGGGTCAGCGACGGTCGGCGGGCTGGTTTCGACCAATGCCGGCGGAACGCAGGTGTTGCGGTTCGGAACGATGCGGGCGCTGGTCGAAGGCGTTGAGGCGGTTCTGCCCGACGGCGAGCTTCTCGACGCGCTGGCCCCGCTCAAGAAGGATAATCGCGGCTATGACCTGCGGCATCTGTTTTGCGGCGCCGAGGGCACGATCGGCGTCGTCACCGCCGCAACGCTGCGCCTCGTCCCCGCCGCCGCCGCGCGCTGCACGGCGTGGATCGGCCTTGCTTCGCCCGACGATGCGCTGCGCCTCCTGCGCCGGCTCGACGCCGCGCTCGGTCGCACGCTCGAAGGCTTTGAACTCATCCCCGACGCCTGCCTGCAGGCCGTGCTGCGCCATATTCCGCAGACCCGCGCGCCGCTCGCTGCCTCCGATCCCTGGTATGCGCTCGTCGAGCTGGCCGGTGATGATGGTGATGCGTTGACCGAAGCGCTGGAATCATCGCTGGCAAAGGCACTCGAGGACGGGCTGATCCGTGACGTCGCGATTGCCAAGAGCGAAAGCGAAAGCGAGCAATTCTGGCGCCTGCGCGATTCGATCTCGGAGGCCGAGCGCGCCGAAGGTCCGGCCCTCCAGCATGACGTCAGCGTTCCAGTCGATCGGATGCCGCAGTTCATTGCGGAAAACCCCGCGCGCCTCGATGCCGCATTTCCGGGTACCCGGGTGCTGTCCTTCGGCCATCTTGGCGACGGAAACGTCCACCATCATGTTCAACCGCCAGCGAGCGTCGACGGTCGTGCATGGCTCGCGGCGCATGGTGAGGACGCAAGCCGGATCGTCTACACCCACGTACTCGAACTCGGCGGCTCGATCTCGGCCGAACATGGTATAGGGCAGATGAAGCGCGACATGCTGGCCGAACTCGACAGCCCCGCCCGCCTCGCCGCGCTGCGTGCGGTGAAAGACGGACTCGATCCGCGGGGGCTATTCAATCCCGGCAAGTTGGTCGCCCAGAAGGCGCCCTTGGCCTAACGCCCCTTGCGCCGCGCCGCGCCTGCCAATAAGGCGCGCGATTATTCCTTTCGCCCTCGATCCCTTTGGGGGCGCCAATCCGGAGTTTCATCATGGCCACAGCGCCCGCCAACAACCTGCCGCTTTTCTATGGCGACCTCGTTCCGCTTTCGAGCGTCGATCACGTCGATTTCCACGCCCGTCCGCTCGCCGAAGCGAAGTTTCTCGTCGGCCAGCATGCGATTCCGCTGACCGCCGACGAATTCACCTCGGCTTGCCGCTTCTTTCCGATCATCTTTTCGGCTGGCGACAATCCGGTTCCGCTGGCGCTCATGGGCCTCAACGAAGGCGTCAACGTCTTCGTTGACGACGAAGGCAAGCTGAAGAATCCGGTTTATGTTCCGGCCTATATTCGCCGCTACCCCTTCCTTCTCGCGCGCCTCAACCCGGGCAGCGAAGAATTGTCGCTCTGCTTCGACCCGACCTCTGGCGCGGTCGGCAAGTTCGACGAGGGCGACGCCCTGTTCGTTGACGGCCAGCCGAGCGAGCAGACCAAAGCCGTGCTCGATTTCTGCCGCAACTTCGAAGAAGCCGGGCAGCGCACCGGCATGTTGGTCGACGAACTCAAGAAGGCCGACCTGCTGATGGACGGCGAAGTCGCCATCCAGCCCGACGGTTCGGACAAGCCCTTCGTCTATCGCGGTTTCCAGATGGTCGACGAAAACAAGCTGCGCGAACTGCGCGGCGATGTGCTGCGCAAGCTGATGCAGAACGGCACGTTGCCGCTCATCTATGCGCACCTGCTTTCGCTCCAGCTGATGCGCGACATCTTTGCCGAACAGGTAAAAGCTGGCAAGGTGCCGGCAATGACGGACGCCCCCGTCGCCTAAGGAGAACGCGATATGGCCACCCTCGCCGATGCCGGATCGACCGCCGACCCGCGCTATACGAAGGTGGCCATATGGCTGCATTGGCTGATCGGCCTTTCGGTCATCGTCAATATCGGCCTTGCGATGCTGACCGAAGGTCTTCCGCGCGAAGCGCATCGGGAAGCGATGAACATCCACAAGGCGCTGGGGATAACGATCCTCGTGCTGACCGCGCTGCGCATATTGTGGCGCCTCGGGCACAAGCCTCCGCCGCTTCCCGCCGGAACGCCCGCATGGCAGCGTCCGGTCAGCAAGATCCTGCATTTCCTGTTCTATCTGCTGCTGATCCTGCTGCCGCTGTCGGGCTGGGTCTGGATGTCCGCCGCCGATCGGCCGATCGACTTCTTCGGATTGTTCACCGTGCCGTCGATCGCCGCGCCGTCAAAAGCGCTCGCCGACACGCTGCACGAACGGCACGAACTTTTGGGCATCACCATGCTCGTGCTCGTCGTCATCCACATATTGGCGGTGCTGAAGCATCAATATGTGGACCGTACGCGCCTAATGGGCCGGATGAACCCCTTCTGACCTGCGCACGGCGGCCGATCAGAAGTCGATCGCCAGACCCTTCAATTCCCAGTCGCCATAGCGTACCGGGTTGCGGCCGCCGGGCTGCGCCTCCGCGGCGTCTTCGATAATCGGCTGCGGCTTGGGCAGCGGTTCGTTGGTCCAGTTTGCGGGCGGTTTGACATCGCCCGGACGCTTGGTCGCGCGGGGCGTGCCGCCGATGTGGTCGGATTGAGGGTCGTGCGCCATGATGAATCCGATATAGGACGTTGTGATGAAGAACGCCAATGATAGCCGACCGAAAATGCCCGAGCGCCGCGGACGCCGGCCACGAGGCGGCGAAAGCGAGCCTGCCGGCACCGCGCCGCGCCGCGCCGCCCTGCGCCTGCTCGACGCAGTGCTGCGCCGCGGCGAGGCGCTCGACGTTGCGGCGCATGCCGCCACGCAGGGCCTCCCGCCGTCCGACCGGGCCTTTGCGATCGCGATCGCGTCGGAAACGCTGCGCTGGATGGTCGACATCGATGCGCTGATAGATAGCGCAACGCCCCAGCCGCTGCCCGAGGACGTGAAGTCGCGTGCCGTGCTGCGGCTCGCGCTCGCCCAATTGCTCGCGCTCGGCAGTCCGCCGCATGCGGTGGTTGCCACCGCGCTGCCGCTCGTAGCGGGTGGGCCGCGGCGACTGGTTCACGCGCTTCTGTCGCGCGCGCAGCAGGACGCGTGGAAACTACCCGAGCGCGCGAGCCTGCCGCCCGCGACGGCGGCGCGCTGGCACGATGCCTGGGGCGCCGAGACGGTTGCCGCGGCCGAACATGGCTGGAGCGCACCGCCGCCGATCGACCTGAGCTTTGCAGCCGAGCCCGACGCCGCGGGATGGGCCGAAGCCCGATCGCTCGCACCGCGGCACTATCGCCTGCCGCGGGGCAGCGCGGTCGAAGACCTGCCCGGCTTCCGCGATGGCGGCTGGTGGGTGCAGGATCTTGCCGCCAGCATCCCGGCCCGCCTGCTTGGTCAGGGCAATGGCCGATCGGTGTTCGACCTGTGCGCCGCGCCGGGCGGAAAGACGATGCAACTCGCGGCGGCAGGCTGGACGGTGACCGCCGTCGACACCAGCGCGCGCCGGCTCGAACGACTGACCGACAATCTGCGCCGGACGCAGCAGACCGCGGAGATTGTTCAGGCTGACATCCGGCGCTGGGAGCCGGACGCACAGGCCGATGCCGTGCTGCTCGACGCCCCCTGTTCGGCAACCGGCATTTTCCGCCGCCATCCCGATGTGCTGCACCGCATCGAAGACCGGCAGATCGACGAGCTTGCCGCGCTGCAAGGCGAGTTGCTCGCGCGCGCCGCCGGTTGGGTCAAGCCGGGCGGGTCGCTCGTCTATGCGACCTGCTCGCTGGAGCGCGCCGAGGGGGAGGAGCAGATCAAGGCGTTTCTGGGCACCAATTCGAAATGGCAGATCGACCCCGTACTGCCTGACGAACTGCCGCAGGGCGTAACGCCGGATGCGATGGGCTGCGTCAGAACCTTGCCGGGGATGCTGGCCGATGTGGGCGGGCTCGACGGCTTTTTCGTGGCGCGGCTGCGCGCGCCGTCAACCTGACGCGCGTCAGACGAAAACCCCGGCGACGAGCGAACTCGCCAGCCGGAACGCCCGATCGACGCGCCGATTGACGAGGCAGCGCACCACCGTACGGGTCGCGGCCTCCAGCCGCACGCCGCTCGCCAGCCGCTTGCAATAGTCGACGAACTCACTGTCGGCCATGCTGGCAACAGCATAGCGGCGCGCGGCGATGATATCGGTCTCTACCATACGTCCGATGCCGGGCTTTTTGAGCAGCGCATCGAGATCGACGAGCGCCGGCAGCCGCGCCATGTCGCGGAAGGGATCCGGGGCGCCCGTCTTGCGCACCAGATGCGCGAGCCGGGCATAGGCGGCCTGTTCGGTCTGCTGCGCGTTGTTGGCGACGCTCATCTGTTCGGGCGACCGGCGATAGAGCAGCAGCGTGTCCGGCAGATTGTCGATGTCGGCAATCTCGGAGAGACGCAGGAAGAGGTCGTAATCCTCGCAATAGCCGAACGCCGGGCGATAGAGCCCGGCCTTTCGCAGCGCATCGGTGCGGAACATCACGGTCGGATTGGCGACCGCAGGCCGCAGTTCGAGTTCGGCGCGCACGTCATCGCAGCCCACCGGTTGCCGGAAATGACCGCTCCGTCGGCGCCCGCCATTGTCGATCTCGACATATTGCCCACCGAGCGCACCGAGTGTCGGCGTGCGATCGAAATGCGCCAGCTGCAGCGCGAAACGGTCGGGCAGCGAGATGTCGTCGGCATCCATACGCGCGACGAAGGGCGTTTCGACCAGCCCAAGCATCCGGTTCATGCTCGCAACGATGCCCTGATTGGACTGGCGAATCAGTCTGATCCGCCGATCGGTCGCCGCCTTGCGCGCGGCGATGTCCCCCGACGCGTCGGTCGAACCGTCATCGACGATGTAAAAGACAAAATCGCCCATCGTCTGGGCCAAAATGCTGTCGATCGCCGCTTCGACGAAGCGTGCCGCATTATACATGGGCATGACGACGCTGAGCCGCGATGCAGACATGTGGACCGACTTTCAAAAAGCCAGTCAGCTGATTGGGGCAACTGCTGGGACGATATCGATTCGCCATTATCCGCGCCCGGCAGGGCCGTCAATTTGGCTTAACCATGTCCCGGCAGCCCCAAATTGGGGCAGGTCGGTGCCGGCCAACCAACGGTCGGCCGGCACCTTATGCGCTGAATGCGATCAGAAAACCGCCTTCGGGCTCGCTTCCTTCATCATCGCTGCGCGCACCATCGGGATCGGCGGACCGCCGTAGGAAAGGAATTCGTCGTGGAAGGCTTTCCACTTCGTCTTGTCTCCCTTGGTCCAATCCTGGCGCAGCTTGCGGATCATGAGCTTGCCCATGGTGTAGTTGAGATAGAGCGGATCATAAGTACCACGCGCCGCCTGCTGCCGCGCGTTGCCCTCGTCCTGATAACATTGCTCCTTGAACAGCTTTTCCGAATCGGCGACCGTCATTCCCTTGGTGTGGAGACCGATCGCCGACAGGTAGCGGCAGTTACGCAACAGCGCGTTCGACAGCTGGCCGATGTGCGTTTCGGGGTCGCCATCGCCGAGCCCTGCGTCCCACATCATTTCCTCGGTATAATGCGCCCAGCCCTCGGCGAAGGCATAGCCGACGAACAGCTTGCCGAAGATGCTTTCCGCCCGGTTCGAATGCAGGAAATTGAGGAAGTGACCCGGCCAGACCTCATGGACCGAGGTGAAGAGCAGATCCTTCTTGCCCGGCACGAAGTCGAGCTGCGTCTGCGTGTCCCAGCTCGGGTCGGGCGGCGAGATGTAATAGACCGACGGCAGGCCCTTCTCATAGGGTCCGGGGATGTCGATATAGGCGCTGTTCTGCCGGTTGTAGGGCGGCGATTCCTCCACCTGCGCTTGTTCTGTGCCCGGGATCGATACCAGATCCTTTTCGACGAGGAAGGCGCGCAGCATCGGAAGCTGGCGCCGCGCCTCGGCCACCGGACCATCGGCGGGCTTGTCCGACCCCATCTTCTTCATGCAATCGGCGATCGTCATGCCCGCGGCATAGGTCGCGCACGCGGCCTTCAACGCATCCTGATTGCGCTTGAGGTCGGCCTGGCCGATCCGCTCGAGTTCGTCGAGCGGCGTGTCCACCGCTTCGTTCGTGAGCAGCATCTTCGAAAATTTGTCGGCGCCGAGCGCCCAGCCGTCGGCGCTGCCCGGCTGCGACGCCACATAGGCGGCAAGATCCTTCATCGCCGCGGCCGCCTTGGCCGCAACTTCGTCGAACTGCTTTTGCAGCGCCGGGTCCTTGACATCGGCAAAGGCGGCCTTGGCATCCCCGGTGTAATAGTCGGCAAAGCCACCGAAACCGGCGCTGCCATATTTGACGAAGGTTGCGGGCATCGGCAGTTTCAGATTGGCCTTGATTTGGGCAGCGGCGGCCGGAACCTTTTCGGCGTAGGAAATGAACGCCTTCATGCGCGTCGCCGGATCAGCATAGGGGCGCGAGATATAGACGTTGGGGTCGAGCTGCCCGACGTAGAAGGCCGGGTTTTTATGCGGGAAATCGGCGTCCTTCAGAAAGAAGAGCTGCCCCTGCGCGACATGGACGAGATAATCGCGCTCGAATTTCTCGGCATCGCTCATCTTGCCGTTGAATGCCTGGGCATCGGCGATCGTCTTTTCGAGGAAAGCGATCTGCTTCTGCAATCCGTCTGCCGACCAGTCGGGAAGCTGACCGTCGAACTCATGCTTGCCCTGATAGACCGCAAAATTGGGATTCAGCGGGAAATAGCCGGCAAGAAACTGGTCGCGAAATTCGATCCAGTTGGCGGCAGAGCCGGCGGACTGCGGCGCCTTTTCGGCGCTGCATGCGGCAAGCACGAGCAGCGCGCCGGCCATCGCCGCGCCGCCGAAGCGGGCAAATTTACGTGTCATTCGATGCGTCTCCCTTGATCGATGGCGACTGTCTGCCACCGCGTCCAACGGGCTGCACCCGATAATCGACGAACGGCGGCGACAAAGCATGCTGGACAGGCGCCAAAAGACGGTTAGGGCAAATCGCAATGGCCTCCTCCTCCTCCATCGACGGCCCGTCGAAGCCCCCCTCCCCGCTCAGTTTCGCCGATTATCGCTATTACTGGTTCGCGCGCTTCACCGCGGTCATGGCGACGATCGCGATGGTCGTCGTCATCGGCTATCAGCTCTATGATACAGCGCGCTCCAGCTATGGCATGTCGATCAAGGAGGCGTCGTTCCAGCTCGGCTTGCTCGGCCTCGTCCAGTTCATTCCGCTTGCCCTGCTGACCCCCGTCGCAGGTTGGGCCGCCGACCGTTTCGAACGGCGCCGCGTCGCGATCTTTTCCAACATGATCGACCTGACGATCGCCGCGACGCTCGGCTGGTTCACCTGGACTGAGGGACTGACGCTTCCGCTGCTCTTCACCCTCGCGGCACTGCACGGCGTCGCCCGCGTTTTTTCCGGCCCGGCGATGAGCGCGATCGCGCCGAATATCGTGCCGCCGGCAGTGCTGCCGCGCGCGATCGCGATGAGCAGCATCGCCTGGCAATCGGCGTCGGTCGTCGGACCGGCGGCGGGCGGCCTGATCTATGCCGTCCATCCCACATCGGTGTATATCTTCGCAGCCGCCTTGCTCGTCCTTTCGGCCTTCACGGTCAGCAGGGTCCGCCCGGTGCTACCGCCGCCTGCCGAAGTGCGCCGGCACCCGCTGCGCGAGATGGTCGATGGGCTGCAGTTCGTCTGGACCGAGCGCTTTCTGCTGGGCACCATAACGCTCGACCTGTTCGCGGTGATCCTGTCGGGCGCGACCGCGATGCTGCCCGTCTATGCCCGCGACATATTGCACACGGGGTCCGAAGGGCTTGGTTTTCTGCGCGCGGCCCCCGCGGTCGGCGCCGCGATCATCGCATTGGGCCTCGCGTGGCGGCCCATCGAGCGCAACGTCGGCGTCAAGATGCTGTGGGCTGTCGCGGCATTCGGCGCCGGGACGGTCGCTTTCGGCTTGTCGACCAACTTCCTGCTGTCGCTCGCGCTGCTCGTGGTCATGGGCGCCGCGGACATGTTCTCGGTCTTCGTGCGCGGGACGCTGATTCAGCTCAACACGCCCGACCATATGCGCGGCCGCGTCAGCGCGGCGTCGGGGCTCGCCATCTCTGCGTCGAACGAATTGGGCGAAATGCGCGCCGGCGCAATGGCGGCGGTGCTTGGCCCGGTGAGTGCGGTGGTCGTAGGCGGCGTCGCGGCGATCGGTGTTACTGCGCTGTGGGCCAGAATATTCCCCGAACTGAGGCACGCCCGGACTTTCGAGGCGCGGTTCGACCCGGCGAATGATTGAGCGCTGTTGATGGCGTTTCGGCGCAAAATCGCCCCGCTTTGTCCAGCACCTATTGTCAATGTATTTAATTGAGTTAAAACGGACGCACCCGTCACCGCGGCTTCCCTTCCCTCTCTCGATGGAACGACCGCCATGCACAGCTCGACAATCCGCCACAAAATTCTGACCATCCCGGGCCTCGACAACAGCGGGCCGGGTCACTGGCAAAGCCTGTGGGAACAGAAATTCCCCGATTGCGAACGCATCGACCTTGGCAATTGGAACGCGCCGACCAAGGGCGAATGGGTCCGCCGCATCGCCGACACGATCGCGACCGAGGACGCCCCCGTGCTTGTCGCGGCGCATAGCCTGGGATGCCATGCCTTCGCCCACTGGTTCGCCGGCGCCAGCGCTTTCGCGCGGACGCGGATTGTCGGCGCGCTGCTCGTTGCGCCGCCCGACCTCGCTTTGCTGCGCCGTAGCAATCGCATCACCGGATTCGATGATACCCCGGCCTTTTCGGCTCGAACTCCGATGATCGTGGTTGCAAGCGACAATGATCCCTACGCCAAGTCCGCGCATGTCTGGCGCCTGTCGCGCAAGTGGGACGCGCGCTTCGTCAATGCCGGCCCCTTCGGGCATATCAACGCCGACTCGGCGATCGGCGACTGGCCTTATGGACAGTATCTGCTGGCGTCGTTACAACCCGCTCCGACGCCCGCCCTGGCCGACGAAAGGCTGTGGGTCCGCGCCGGAGACTGGCCGAACCGGGTGCGCCGCGATCCGCGCTTCGACTTCAAGGAAAGTGCATAGAGACGATGAAAGCCAATTCGATCCTCGAAACCATCGGCAACACGCCGCACATTCGCGTCGCGAAGCTGTTTCCCGACGCCGAAGTCTGGGTGAAGTCCGAACGCGCCAATCCGGGCGGGTCGATCAAGGATCGCATCGGGCTGGCGATGATCGAAGCGGCCGAGCGCGACGGCAGCCTGAAACCGGGCGGCGTCATCGTCGAGCCGACGTCGGGCAACACCGGCATCGGCCTGGCGATGGCCGCCGCGGTCAAGGGGTACAAGCTGATCCTTGTCATGCCCGAAAGCATGTCGCTCGAACGCCGCCGCCTGATGCTCGCCTATGGCGCGACATTCGACCTGACGCCGCGCGAAAAGGGCATGAAGGGCGCCATCGAGCGGGCGATCGAGCTGGTCGAAACGACCCCCGGTGCCTGGATGCCGCAGCAGTTTGAGAATGAGGCGAACATCGACGTCCATGTCCGGACCACCGGCCCCGAAATCCTGAACGATTTCAAGGACACGCCGATCGACGCGCTGATTACCGGCGTCGGCACCGGCGGACACATTACCGGCGTTGCGCAATTCTTGAAACAGCATTGGCCCAATCTGAAGGTCTATGCCGTCGAACCCGTTGCTTCGCCGGTCATCTCGGGCGGCCAGCCTGCTCCGCATCCGATCCAGGGCATAGGTGCCGGCTTCATCCCGCGTAACCTGCATACCGATCTGCTCGACGGCGTGATCCAGGTCGATGCCGCCGATGCGAAGGAGATGGCGCGGCGCTCGGCGACCGAGGAAGGGATGCTCGTCGGCATCTCGTCGGGCGCGACGCTGGCGGCGATCAAGCAGAAGCTCGCCGAGCTTCCGGCGGGCAGCCGCGTCCTGGGCTTCAACTATGACACCGGCGAGCGCTATCTGTCGGTGCCCGACTTCCTGCCGGAGATCTGAGCAGCAGCCATGCTCCCAATGGAGCATCCGGATACGACGCAGAACCCGCGCGAATGGCGCGGCTGGCTGTTCGCGCTTTTGAGCTTTGCGGCGATTGCGGCGGTGCTGCATTTCAGCGGACAGACGAGCCGCCCGCTGCCGGTGATGCCGCACCCCGTTGCGCCGCCCGCCAACGTCGTGCCCGACGTCCAGCCGATGGAGTTCGCCCCGGTTACCGAGCAGGACGCGCGTGCCGAAAATGCGCGCATAGCCTTTGTGACCAAGGGCTTCGTTGCAGCGCGCCCATTCGTCTATCCCGGCGCGGGCGAGGCACGCGACCGCGCCCGCGACTGCATGGCAGCGGCGATGCTTTACGAGGCCGGCGACGATAGCAAGGGACAGCTTGCGGTCGGTCAGGTTGTCATCAACCGCGTCCGCCATCCCGCCTTCCCCAAGACGATCTGCGGCGTCGTATTCCAGGGATCGGAACGCACCACCGGCTGTCAGTTCACCTTCACCTGCGACGGCGCGCTCAATCGCCGCTATTCAGATGCCGCATGGACGCGCGCGCGCAGCAATGCCGATCGCATGCTCGCCGGACTGATTGATCCGAAAGTCGGGCTGGCGACGCATTATCACACCGACTGGGTGCGCCCCTATTGGAGCGACAGTCTGGAAAAGATCGCGAGCGAAGGCACGCACCTCTTTTTCCGCTGGCCCGGTTTCTGGGGAACGCCCGGCGCGTTCCGCGGCGCGGTGTCGGCGAACGACGCGCCGATTGCGAAGATGGCGGGCCTGTCCCCCGCCCATGCGCTTGCCCTCGCGCCGCCAAGCGATCTTGCCGACGCCGCCGCCAGCATTGGCCCGGTCAAGTTGGTAACGGGCGCCGGAGACGCGGTCGGGCGCGATACCATCTATGTCCAGCTCGACCGCCGCGCGACACCCGAAAGTTTCGTCACGCTCGCGCTGCGTCTTTGCGGCGAACGCCCCTATTGCAAGTTCATGGGCTGGACCAACCCGGTCATGAAGCCCGACAGCGACGCGATGAACGACATGCAGCGCGCGGCGATGAGCTTTTCCTATCTGCGCGACGAAAAATCGGGCTTTGAAAAGGCGCTGTGGAACTGCAGCGAATATGCGCGCGACGACACGCGGCAGTGCATGAAGCGCTGAGCGAAGCGATCCAGCCTGGTTCAATCAACCCCGGATCACTTCGCTCGCAGTGCTGCAGCCCGTTTGAAGGCTCCAGCGCTCAACCATGCGGGCGGATCAGATATTTCTCGCCCGTGCGCTTGGCATTATAGGCGTTCGCGACGTCGAGGTTGAGCGCATCGGCCAGCGAAATCTGGTGGCTGTAATGGCTCTTGAAGGTCGTCGTCAGCTCGTCGACGACACGCTGACGCATCCGCATCGCCGTCTCCATCCCCGCCTTTTGCAGGAAGGGCGTGAGCAGGAAGCCCGAGAGCGACCAGCTGAAGCCGAAGCTGCGGTTGAGCAGCGTCGGGCCGAGGTCGAGCGCGCCGTAGATATAGACCTGTTTGAAAGTGTCCGAGCCATAGCGGCTGTAGCTCGTCATGCGCTTGACCGCCGCCGCTTCCATCGCCGCGAGAATCTGGCCCGCAAGCTTGCCGCCGCCGATCGCATCGAAGCCGATCGTGGCGCCGGTTTCGGTAATCGCGGCGACGAGTTGGTCGACGAAATCATCGTCGCTGCTATTCACGATATGCGTCGCACCGATGCCCTTCAGCAATTCGACCTGCGCCGCGCTGCGCACGATATTGACCAGCGGGATATTGTCCTTGGCGCAGATCTTGACGAGCATCTGGCCGAGGTTCGACGCCGCGGCGGTGTGAACGATCGCGCTATGCCCCTCCATCCGCATCGTTTCGGTGAAAGCGAGGCTGGTCAGCGGATTGACGAAGCAGGAGGCCCCATCGACCGGATCGGTGCCATCGGGCAACGGCATCGTCATCTGGACGGGAAGGCACCGATATTCGGCATACATCTCGCCGCCAAGCAGTGCGACGGTCTTGCCCATCAGCGCCTGCGCCTCCGGAGAGGCCCCCGCCTTGACGACGACGCCGCACCCTTCGTTGCCGATCGGGAGCGCATCGCCGATCCGGCTCGCCATCGCGCGCATGCCGGGCGGCGGAATATCGGCCGTAATCATCGGCAAGCCATCGCGGGTGCCGGCGCGCGCGCTGCTCATGTCGGCCCCACCGAACAGCAGGCCAAGGTCGGACGGGTTGATCGGGGTGGTGAGAACCTTCACCAGTACCTCGTGCGGCTTGGGCTCGGGCATTGGGCGGCGTTCGAAATAGACTTCGAGCTCGCCCTCCGGCTTGGCGAGCGTCAGCATCGTCAGATTGGTTTCGGGCAAATCGGTCATCGCACGTCTCCCTTGGCGTAATTTGGTTTCTCGATGCAACGGGTTAGGGCGAAGGGCCGCCGCTGGCAATGCCGCCCGGTTCAGCCGGGCGAATATTCCGACGCGAGGCGCAGCACCTCGTCTGCCAGTTCGCGGCGGCAGATGAGCAGGTCGGGCAGATAGGTATCGGCATTGTTGTAGCGCAGCGGCGAGCCATCGACGCGGCTGACGTGCAGCCCCGCAGCCTGCGCAACCGCAACGGGCGCGCAATTGTCCCATTCATATTGGCCGCCGGTGTGCAGATAGATGTCGGCCTCGCCGCGCACCACGGCCATGGCCTTCGCTCCGGCCGAGCCCATCGCAAGCAGTTCCGCGCCCATCCGTTCGGCGACCTGAACCGCCTCGGCAGCGGGGCGGGTGCGGCTGACAAGCATCCGCAGCGGCTCGTTGGCAGGCGCCAATGCGGTCGGCGCGCCCGAGGTCAGCGTCAGCCCGAGCCCTGGCAACGCGACCGCGCCGACGCTGGCGACGCCATCGATCGCGAGCGCGACATGCACCGCCCAGTCGGACCGGCCCTCGCCATATTCGCGCGTGCCGTCGAGCGGATCGACGATCCACACGCGGTGACTGGCAAGTCGCGCCGGATTGTCCTTTTCCTCTTCTGACAAGATCGCATCGTCGGGACGCGCCGCGCGAAGTTCGCGGCAGAGCATCGCGTTGGCGGCCTCGTCACCCGCCTGCCCCAGCACCTTGCCCGCAAGATCGCCCGCCGCGCGCAGATCGAGCAGGATACGGCCGGCGGCGTCGGCGAGCCGCGCCGCCAATTGTTCGTCATTCTCGGTCATGGCTGCGTGCCAGAGCCGTCGCCGCCGCCTTCGTCAAGTCTTTCGGCTCCCGGCTCGCGCGGCGTCTTGTCCATGCCCCAGGTCACGCGGCTCCACGCGCGTTCATGCACATAATAGAGCAGCATCTTGGTCAGCACTTCGGTGCTCGCAATTGCGCCGGCGGCCTTCACATTGGCGGTGAAGATGTAGCTGAGGATGAAGGTGTCGATGCTGCCCAGAGCGCGCCAGCTGACCGCCTTGGCGAAAGATCGGCTGTGCGCCTCGCGGCCCCGGAACAGCAGCACCGGTTAGCCCAGCAGCCGTTCGACGATGAGGTCGGCGGCCTCCTCTGCCGTCATCGCGGTCGTGTCGATGCGAATCTCCGGCGCCTCGGGCGCCTCATAAGGGCTGTCGATGCCGGTGAAATTCTTGAGCTGACCCGCCCGTGCCTTCTTGTAGAGGCCCTTGACGTCGCGCCGTTCCGCCTCGGCCAGCGGGGTGTCGATAAATATTTCGAGAAACTCGCCCTCGGGTAGCATCGCGCGCACCATTTCGCGCTCGGCGCGGAAGGGCGAGATGAAGGCGGTGATGACGATCAGCCCGGCGTCGGTCATCAGCTTGGCAACCTCGCCGACGCGGCGGATATTCTCGATCCGGTCGGCTTCGGTGAAGCCCAGATCCTTGTTGAGCCCGTGGCGGACGTTATCGCCGTCGAGCAGGAAGCTGTGCCGGTTCATCCGGTGCAGCTTCTTCTCGACAAGGTTCGCGATCGTCGATTTGCCCGACCCCGACAGGCCGGTAAACCACAGCAGCGCCGGCCGCTGGTTCTTCAGGTTCGCGCGCATGTCGCGATCGATGTCGCTCGCCTGCCAATGGACATTCTGTGCCCGGCGCAGGCTGAAGTGCAGCATCCCGGCGGCCACCGTCGCGTTGGTCAGCTTGTCGATCAGGATGAAGCCGCCGAGCGTCTTGTTGTCGGCATAGGCTTCGAAGGTGATCGGCTTGTCGGTCGACACCTCGACCACCCCGATCCCGTTCAAGTCCAGCGTCTTTGCGGCCAGCCGGTCGAGCGTATTGACGTTGATCTCATATTTCGGGGCCTGGACGGTCGCCGAAACGCTCTGCGTCGCGAGCTTCAGCCAATAGGCGCGGCCCGCAATCATCGCCTCGTCCGCCATCCAGACGAGCGTCGCTTCGAACTGGTCGGCGGCTTCGGGGGGCGCAGCGGCAGCTGCGATGACATCGCCGCGCGAACAATCGACTTCGTCCGCCAGCGTCAGCGTCACCGACTGGCCCGCGACTGCTTCATTCAGATCGCCATCAAGCGTAACGATCCGGTCGATCGTCGTCGTCTTCCCGCTCGGCAGGATACGGACGGCGTCGCCCGGCTTGACCTTGCCGCTTGCAAGCTGGCCCGAAAAGCCCCGGAAATCCAGATTCGGGCGGTTGACCCATTGAACGGGCATCCGGAAAGGCTTGGCTTCGTCGGCGGTGCCGCCGATCTCGACCGTTTCAAGATGGTCGACCAGCGCCGGCCCCTTGAACCAGGGCGTATTCGCTGACAGCGCGGTGATATTGTCGCCCTTGAACCCCGAGATAGGGATGGCGGTGAAATTGGTAATGCCGATCTCGCTCGCAAAGGCACGATAGGCAAGCGTGATGCGATCGAAGACCGCCTTGTCATAGCCGACAAGGTCCATCTTGTTCACCGCAAGCACGATATGCCGGATGCCGAGCAGGTGCGCGAGGAAGCTGTGGCGGCGCGTCTGCGTCAGCACGCCCTTGCGCGCATCGACGAGGATCACGGCAAGGTCGGCGGTCGACGCGCCGGTGACCATGTTGCGCGTATATTGCTCGTGCCCCGGCGTGTCGGCGACGATGAACTTGCGCTTTTCGGTCGTGAAAAAACGATAGGCGACGTCGATCGTGATTCCCTGCTCGCGCTCGGCGGCAAGCCCGTCGACGAGCAGCGCGAAATCGATCTCACCGCCCTGCGTACCGACGCGCTTGCTGTCGGCCTCGAGCGCGGCGAGTTGATCCTCGAAGATCATCTTGCTGTCGTAGAGCAGGCGTCCGATCAGCGTCGATTTGCCGTCATCGACGCTGCCGCAGGTGATGAAGCGGAGCAGCGACTTCCGCTCGTGACTCGCGAGATAGGCGTCGATATCCTCGGCGATCAGAGCGTCGGTGACATAGATGGGGTCGGTCATATTCTTACTTCGTCATTCCCGCGACAGCGGGAATCCCGCTTCGTCCGTTGATACAAAAAGAGGCCCCCGCCTTCGCGGGGGTTGACCCTTCGTCAATCTGAAGATTGACGCGGCGGGTCAAAAATACCCCTCCTGCTTCTTCTTCTCCATCGACGCATCGCCGCCATCCTTGTCGATGATGCGTCCCTGCCGTTCGCTGGTCGTCGTCAACAGCATTTCCTGGATGACTTGGCTGAGCGTCGTCGCCTCGCTTTCGACCGCCCCGGTGAGCGGATAGCAGCCGAGGGTGCGGAAACGCACCGAGCGCATCACCGGCTCTTCACCGTCGCGTAGCGGGAAGCGGTCGTCATCGACCATCAGCAGCAGCCCGTCGCGGGTCACCGTCGGCCGCGGCGCGGCGAAATAGAGCGGCACGATCGGGATATTCTCGCGCGCGATATATTGCCAGATGTCGAGTTCAGTCCAGTTGGAGATCGGAAAGACCCGGATGCTTTCCCCCTTCGCCTTGCGCGCATTGTAGAGATTCCACAGCTCGGGGCGCTGCTGCTTGGGATCCCAGCCGTGACTCGCCGTGCGGAAGGAAAAGATGCGCTCCTTCGCGCGGCTCTTTTCCTCGTCGCGCCGCGCACCGCCGAAGGCGACGTCGAATCCGTGAAGGTCGAGCGCCTGCTTGAGCCCTTCCGTTTTCCACATGTCGGTGTGCAGCGGGCCGTGGTCGAAAGGATTGATCCCTCGCGCCTTCGCCTCGGGGTTCTGATGGACGATCAGGTCCATGCCCGATTCCGCGGCCATGCGATCGCGCAGTTCGTACATCGCGCGGAACTTCCACGTCGTATCGACGTGGAGCAGCGGAAAGGGCGGCGGCGAGGGATAGAAAGCCTTGCGCGCGAGATGCAGCATCACCGCGCTGTCCTTGCCGACCGAATAGAGCATCACGGGGTTGACGGCGTCGGCCATCACTTCGCGCATGATGTGGATGCTCTCGGCCTCGAGACGGTCCAGATGGGTAAGCGTGTCGATCATGCCCCGCCCTTGCCGACCCCCATGGCGGCAAGCAAGCTGTATGGCCTTTTCGCCTTGCAAGCCAGACTTGTCCGCTGCGCTTCAAACGGCGTCCGCTTCCTGCTAGTCGCATCCGAAACCAGAAACAGAGGACGATATGCGCGCTACCCCCGATTTCGATTTTGCCCTTGGTGAAACTGCCGAGATGATCCGCGACACCACCGCCCGCTTCGCCGACGAGCAGATTGCGCCGCTGGCCGACAAGGCCGACCGCGAGGACTGGTTCCCGCGCGACGAGCTCTGGACGCAGATGGGGGCGCTGGGCCTGCACGGCATCACGGTCGAAGAAGAATGGGGCGGGCTCGGCCTCGGCTATCTCGAACATGTTCTGGCGGTCGAGGAAGTCAGCCGCGCGAGCGGCGCGATCGGCTTATCCTATGGCGCCCATTCGAATCTGTGCGTCAACCAGATCCGACGCTGGGGCGATGCTGAGCAGAAGGCGAAATATCTGCCGAAGTTGATCTCGGGCGAGCATGTCGGCAGCCTTGCCATGTCGGAAGCCGGCGCCGGCAGCGACGTCGTATCGATGAAGCTGAAGGCCGAACCGGTTCAGGGCGGCTATGTCCTCAACGGCACCAAATTCTGGATCACCAACGCCACCTGTGCGGATACGCTGGTCGTCTATGCCAAGACGACGCCCGAAGCGGGATCACGCGGCATCACCGCCTTCCTGATCGAAAAGGATATGCCGGGCTTCAGCATCGGGCAAAAGATCGACAAGGTCGGCATGCGCGGATCCCCGACCGCCGAACTGGTCTTCACCGATTGCGAGGTCAGCGAGGACCAGGTGATGGGGCCGGTCAACGGCGGCGTCGGCGTGCTGATGTCGGGCCTCGACTATGAGCGCGTCGTGCTCGCCGGGCTCCAGCTCGGCATCATGCAGGGCTGCCTCGACACGGTCATCCCCTATCTTCGCGAGCGCAAGCAGTTCGGCAAGCCGATCGGCTCGTTCCAGCTCATGCAGGCCAAGGTTGCCGACATGTATGTCGCGCTCCAGTCGGCGCGCTCCTATGTCTATAATGTCGCCAAGGCATGCGACGCCGGGCTGACGACGCGGTTTGACGCCGCGGGCGCCATCCTACTGGCCAGCGAAAGCGCGGTGAAGGTCGCGGGCGAAGCGATCCAGGCGCTTGGCGGCGCGGGCTACACCAAGGACTGGCCGGTCGAGCGCTATTGGCGCGATGCCAAACTGCTCGACATCGGGGCGGGCACCAACGAAATCCGCCGCATGCTGATCGGCCGCGAACTGATCGGCGCAGGCGCGTGATCTGGCTGGGGCTGTCGGCCACCTTCATGGTGGCGACCGCCCTGGTGCACGGCTTGCTGGGCGAAAGGCGACTTGTCAGGCCGTTGATGTCGCTCGACAGCGGAATCATGGGGATCGACTTGGCGCGCCGGGTGTTTCGTCTGGCATGGCATGCGCTCTCGCTCCTGATGCTGGTGTCCGCCGCGTCGGTCCTGTGGCCCGGAACGCCGCGCGGTCTGATCCTGCTGATCGGGGCCGCGTGGACGGCGACCGGTCTGTTCGATGCCGTATATACGCGCGGCCGACACATCGGCTGGCCGTTTCTGACTGCATCCGGACTGCTCGCGATTGCCGGGGCCTTATGAGCGCGCGCGGCCTTGTCCATCATATCGACCTGACGGTTCGCGACGCGGCGCGGTCGCGGATTTTCTATGATGCGGTGCTGGGCTTTCTCGGCTACCGGCGCGCCGCCGATTATGATCATGGCAGCGATTGGGACCGCGACGGCGAACCGTTCCATTCGATCGGGATCGTCGAAGCGCGTGGCCCCGGCGCGCTACGGAGCCACGACCGCTTTTCGCCCGGACTGCATCATCTTGCCTGGACTGCCGAAAGCCGCGCCGACGTCGATGCGTTGCATGATTTGCTGCGCAGCATAGGCGCGACGATCCTCGATGCCCCCGCCGATTATCCGCGCTACGGACCGACCTATTATGCGCTCTTCTTTGCCGACCCTGACGGGTTGAAGCTCGAGTTCGTGTTCGGGGCGACCGGCGGATGAGCGATACGCTGCTCGACGCGCTGCAATATTATGGCGCCGGGGCCGGAACGCTCGCGGCGCTGATCGTGTCGCTCAATCTCGGGCGACGCCCGACCGGCTGGGCCTTCGTCATTTTCGTGACCAGCAGCATCGCGCTCGTCGCGTGGGGCTTTCTGCAAAGCGACAGCGAAGGCATCGGCTGGCAGAATATCGCGCTGCTGTGCATCAACTGCGTCGGCGTTTACCGGTACCTGATCCTCAAGGAAAAGCCGGGGGCGCCGCCGGCATCAGAAAAATAGCGTCTTCGCGAGCGCAGCGAAGCAATCTCCAGCGTCCAGAGTCAACCTCGGGCCGATGACTGGAGATTGCTTCGTCGCTCCGCTCCTCGCAACGACGAGAAGCGGACATTACCCCCAGACGCGGACGCGCTGATCGGGGGCGAGATACAGCTTGTCGGTCGGCTGAACATTGAACGCCTTGTACCACGCGTCGAGGTTGCGGACGGTGAGTGCGCGGTAGTTGCCGGGCGCATGGCCGTCGGTCGCGATCCGCGCGCGCAGCGCCTCGTCACGCATCTTGGTGGCCCAAGTCTGCGCATAGGCGATGAAGAAACGCTGATCGCCCGTGAAGCCGTCGATCACCGGCGCTTCCTTGCCGTTCAGCGAAGCGCGATAGGCGTCATAAGCCGCCTGCAGGCCCGCGACGTCGGCAATATTCTCTCCCAGCGTCAGCTTGCCGTTGACCGCAAGATCGGGGAACGGCTTGTAGCTGTCATATTGCGCGGCCAGCGCCGCCCCCGCCGCCTCGAACTTCTTGAGATCCTCGGCCGTCCACCAGTTGCGCAGCGCGCCGGTCGAATCGAAGGCGGCGCCATTATTGTCGAAGCTGTGGCTGATCTCATGGCCGATGACGGCGCCGATCGCGCCGTAATTATAGGCGGGATCGGCCTTGGCGTCGAAGAAGGGCGGCTGCAGGATCGCGGCGGGGAAATTCAGCGCATTCTGCACCGGCAGGTTGACGGCATTGACCGTCTGCGGGGTCATCCACCATTCGCCCTTGTCGAAGGGCTTGCCGATCTTGGCGAGCTGGTGCGCATATTCGGCCTTCTCGCCGGCGACTTCGTTCGCATAGGCGTCGTCGGCGCTGATCGTGTAGCTGCCATAGTCGCGCCAGTTTTCGGGATAGCCGACGCCGACGACGATGGTTTCGACCTTCTTGATCGCTTCCTTCTTCGTTTCGGGCGCCATCCAGTCGATCGTATTGACGCGCTTCGCAAAGGCGGCCTTGATCCCCTTCACCATGTCACCGACTTCGGCCTTGGCCGACGCCGGGAAATATTTCTCGGCATAGACGCGGCCGACAGCATCGCCGAGATAGGTGTTGAGCGCGTCGAGCGCGCGCTTGTCACGGCTGCGCTGCTGCGGCGTGCCCGAGAGGGTGGTGCCGTAAAAGGCGAAATGCGCATCGTCGAGCGCGCTAGGCAGCACATCGGTATGACTGTTGATCTGATGGAAGACGAGCCAGTCCTTCCACGCCTCGAGCGGCTGCGATGCGACGAGCGCCGACAGGCCCGTGATCGCCCGCGCATGATAGGCGCCGAACTTCGCCGCCTTGTCGAGCCCGGCAGCGGCAAAATAAGCGTCCCAGTCGATCCCGGGCGCCTTTTTGGCAAAGTCGGCCTTGGTCCAGACGTCGGCCGATTTGGTGAAATCCTCACTCTCCTCGCGCGTCGCATGCGCGCGGGCGATCTTGGTTTCCAGATCGAAGATGCGCTGCGCCTTGGCATCGGCATCGGCGATGCCTGCCTGAGTCAGCAGCTTGGAGATATAGGCTTTGTAGGCGTCGCGGATGCCCACCATCTTCGGATCGGCCGACAGATAATATTCGCGCTCGGGTAGGCCGAGCCCGCCCTGCAGCATATAGGGAATAACCTCGCCCGGCGTCGCCAGTCCCTGCGAAACGAAGATGCCGAAGAGATTCTCGGTGTTGAAGTCGGTGGCGTTGAGCGGATCGACATCGGCGCGCGTCTGTTCGCCCAGGATGGTCGACAGCGCCGCCTTGTCGGCGATGGTGTCGAAGCGCGCCAGATCGGCCTCGACCGGTTTCATCCCGGCGGCGTCGATCGCCTTGGTGTTCATATAGGCGTTGTAGAAGGCAGCAATGCGGCCGTCGTCGGTGCCCGGATCGCCGCCGCTCTTGACGATCGCATCGACGAGTTCACGCGTCCGCTTCTCTGTTTCAAGGAAGGCGGTGTAGAAGGCGCCGATCGACGAGCGGTCGGCGGGGATCTGGGTCGCCTTTTGCCAATTGCCATTCGCATAGGCGTAAAAATCGTCGCCCGGCTTGACGCTGGTGTCCATCGCTTCCTTGCTGATGCCAAGGTCGGTGCCGAGCGTGTAAGCAGCCTTGTCGCCGTTGGCGCTGGTGCAGGCGATCGGCCCGGCAATGATCGTCACGGTGGACAGGAGGATGGCGAGGACGGTCTTTTTCATGGCGTTGCCTTGCTTTCTGGGGGGTGTCGGACGGCGATACGCCTGTGACAATCCCGTTTCAATACCAACCATTTTCGGCCTGCGGTGCTTTCCAATCGACGAGCGACCGGCTAGGGCGCAGACAGTTTCAGGGAGAGAGTGAACCGTGAGCGCCCCCGTCCTTTCGACGCAATATAATCCCGACGATCCGCAGACCCAGGCACGCGCCGCGCACAACCGCGGCCTGCGCGACGCGCTCTATGCCCGCGTCGCCGAAGCGGCGCTCGGCGGTAACGAAAAGTCGCGCGAGCGGCATACCAGCCGCGGCAAGCTGCTGCCGCGCGAGCGCGTCGAGCGGCTGCTCGATCCGGGTTCGCCCTTCCTCGAGATCGGCCAGCTCGCGGCGGGCGACATGTATGAGGGCGAGGTTCCGGGCGCCGGGATGATCGCCGGCATCGGCCGTGTGTCGGGCAAGCAGACGATGATCGTGTGCAACGACGCCACGGTGAAGGGCGGCACCTATTATCCGATGACGGTGAAGAAACATCTTCGCGCGCAGGAGATTGCCGAGGCGAACCGCCTGCCCTGCATCTACCTCGTCGACTCGGGCGGCGCCAACCTGCCGCATCAGGACCAGGTCTTTCCCGACCGCGACCATTTCGGGCGCATCTTCTTCAACCAGGCGAATATGTCGGCGAAACGCATCCCGCAGATCGCCTGCGTGATGGGAAGCTGCACCGCGGGCGGCGCTTATGTTCCCGCGATGTCCGACGAAACGGTGATCGTGCGCAACCAGGGTACGATCTTCCTCGCCGGCCCGCCGCTGGTGAAGGCCGCGACGGGCGAAGAAATCAGCGCCGAGGATCTGGGCGGTGGCGACCTGCACGCGAAGAAGTCGGGCGTGGTCGATCATCTCGCCGAGAATGACGAACATGCGCTGACCATCGTGCGCGATATCGTGTCGACCTTCGGGGCCGACGATGGCTTCGAGGTGGCGATGAAGGACCCGCGGCCACCCAAATATGCCGCCGAGGAGCTTTACGGCATCATCCCCGAGGATGTGCGCGCGCCCTATGACGTGCACGAGGTCGTCGCGCGCATCGTCGATGCCAGCGAGTTCCACGAGTTCAAGGCGAACTATGGCAGCACGCTTGTCTGCGGCTTCGCGCATATCTGGGGCATCCCGGTCGCGATCCTCGCCAACAATGGCGTGCTGTTTAGCGAGAGCGCGGTCAAGGGCGCGCATTTCATCGAGCTGGCGCAGCAGCGCCGCATTCCCCTGCTCTTCCTCCAGAATATCAGCGGCTTCATGGTCGGCGGCAAATATGAGGCCGAAGGGATCGCTAAGCATGGCGCAAAGCTGGTAACCGCGGTCGCGACCGCGACGGTGCCAAAGATCACGGTGCTGATCGGCGGCAGCTTCGGCGCGGGCAATTACGGCATGTGCGGGCGCGCCTATAGCCCGCGCTTCCTGTTTAGCTGGCCCAACAGTCGGATCAGCGTGATGGGCGGCGAACAGGCGGCGAGCGTACTGGCCACCGTCCACCGCGACGCCGACAAATGGACGGCGGAGGAGGCCGAAGCCTTCAAGGCGCCGATCCGGCAGAAATATGAAGACGAAGGCAATCCGTACCACGCGACCGCGCGCCTGTGGGACGACGGCATCATCGACCCGGCGCAAACGCGCGACGTGTTGGGCCTCGCCTTTTCCGCAACGCTGAACGCTCCGGTCGAAGACCGCGGCTTCGGCGTGTTCAGGATGTAATCGAGATGATCCAATCCCTCCTCATCGCCAATCGCGGCGAAATCGCTTGCCGCATCATCCGCACCGCGCGCGAGATGGGCATAAGGACCGTTGCGGTCTATTCGGATGCCGACGCGAAGGCGCTGCATGTGCGCGAGGCCGACGAGGCCGTGCATATCGGGCCGTCGCCGGCGCGCGAATCCTATCTGGTCGGCGAGAAGATCATCGCTGCCGCGAAAGCGACCGGCGCCGAGGCGATCCATCCGGGCTACGGCTTCCTCTCCGAGAATGCCGAGTTCGCACAGGCGGTCGCCGACGCCGGGCTCGTCTGGGTCGGGCCGAACCCTTCGTCGATTACCGCGATGGGCCTGAAAGACGCCGCCAAGAAGCTGATGGCCGATGCGGGGGTACCGGTGACGCCCGGCTATATGGGCGAAAATCAGGACCCGGCCTTCCTCGCCGAACAGGCGGCCGAGATCGGCTATCCGGTCCTCATCAAGGCGGTCGCCGGCGGCGGCGGCAAGGGGATGCGCAAGGTTGATGCTGCGGCCGAGTTCGCCGACGCGCTCGCCTCGTGCCAGCGCGAGGCGGCGGCGTCGTTCGGCAATGATCATGTGCTGATCGAGAAATATATCCTGACCCCGCGCCATATCGAGGTGCAGGTGTTCGGCGATACGCATGGGAACGTGGTTCACCTGTTCGAGCGCGACTGCTCGCTGCAGCGGCGCCACCAGAAGGTGATCGAAGAGGCCCCTGCCCCCGGCATGGACGAGGCGACGCGCGCCGAGCTTTGCGCCGCCGCCGTGCGCGCCGCCAAGGCGGTCGATTACGTCGGCGCGGGCACGATCGAGTTCATCGCCGACGCGTCGGAAGGCCTTCGCGCCGACCGCATCTGGTTCATGGAAATGAACACGCGATTGCAGGTCGAGCATCCCGTCACCGAGGAGATCACCGGCGTCGATCTGGTCGAATGGCAGCTGCGCGTGGCGTCGGGCGAGCCGATCCCGCTGACGCAGGACGAACTGGCGATCAACGGCTGGGCGATGGAAGCGCGGCTCTATGCCGAAGATCCGGCCAAGGGTTTCCTGCCCAGCATCGGCACGCTCGAACTGTTCCAGCTTCCCGAACATCTCGGCCGCATCGACACCGGCGTCTACGAAGGCGCGGAGGTGTCGCCCTTCTATGACCCGATGATCGCGAAGGTGATCGCCTATGGCGACGACCGCGATGAAGCCCGCGAAATGCTGGCCGAAATGCTGGAGGACAGCGCGATCTGGCCGGTAAAGACCAATTCGGCCTTTCTGATCGCCGCGCTCAGCCATCCCGATTTCGTCGCAGGCACGGTCGATACCGGGCTGATCGGCCGCGACGGCGACAGCATGACCGCCGAGCCGATGCCGTCGGAGCAGGCACTGACAAACGCCGCTATGGCGATGGTTCCCCGCTCGCTGCAGTCAGGCTTCCGTCTCAACGCGCCGGACGTGTGCACCGCGCCCTTCCTGCTCGACGGCAAGCGCGTCGATGTCACGCTGCACGGCCCCGGCGCCGAGGAGCCCGCCCCCGCCATGCTCGTCGCCGAAAGCGGCGCGGTGTGGCAGCTTACGCCTTGGCGCGCCGCGGGCGGTGCCGGCGGCGCAGCGGGCGACGGGGCGATCCTGTCGCCGATGCCCGGCAAGATCATAGCGGTCGACGTCGCCGCGGGCGACAAGGTGACCAAGGGTCAGAAGCTGCTGACGCTCGAAGCGATGAAGATGGAGCATAGCCTGACCGCGCCGTTCGACGGCATCGTTGCCGAACTCAACGCTGCGGCCGGGGCGCAGGTGCAGGTCGAGGCACTGCTCGCGAAGATCGAGGCCGCCGAGTGAGCGGCCTGATCCTTCGCGATGCGACGGCGGCGGATCTTCCCGCCATCCTCGGCATGCTTGCGGAGGACACGATTCCGCCGGCACGCGAGGCCGAACCCTCGGACCCGCGTTACCTTGCCGCGTTCGAGGCCATCGACGCCGATCCGAACCAGCGCCTGATCGCGGCCGAGCTCGAAGGCCGTGTCGTCGGGACGATGCAACTGAGCTTCCTGCCGGGGCTTTCCTTTGTCGGAAGCTGGCGTGGGTTGATCGAGGCGGTGCGGATCGCGAGCGACCTGCGCGGGCAAAGACTGGGCGAGCGGATGATCCTGTGGGCGGTCGAGCAGTGCCGCGCGCGCGATTGCAAACTCGTCCAGCTCACATCGTCGGCGACACGGACTGCCGCGCACCGCTTCTACGCCCGGCTCGGCTTCGTGCAGAGTCATGTCGGCATGAAATTGCATTTGAGGGACTGACGATGGCAGGCAAGTTTTTCGACGAATGGCAGATCGGCGATGCGATCGTGCACGAGATCCGCCGCACCGTGACAGAGACGGACAATCTGCTGTTCACGACGATGACGCACAATCCGCAGCCGCTGCATCTCGACATCGAGGCTGCAAAAGCATCGGAATTCGGCCGGATCCTCGTCAACGGCACCTTCACTTTCAGCCTGATGGTCGGTCTGTCGGTTGGCGACACGACGCTCGGCACGCTCGTCGCCAACCTCGGCTATGATAAATTGGTGATGCCCAAACCGGTCTTTCTCGGCGACACGCTGCGCGCGACGAGCGAGGTGATCGGCCTCAAGGAATCGAAATCGCGGCCGAATGCGGGCATCGTGACCTTCCTCCATCGCTGCATCAACCAGCGCGACGAAATCGTCTGCCAGTGCGAACGGTCAGCGCTGATCAACAGGAAGAACGTCTGATGCGCCTCCGATCCCTTCTCTTTGTCCCCGGCGACCGTGCCGAACGCTTTGCGAAAGCAGCGGCGTCGGGCGCCGATGCGATCATCCTCGACCTCGAAGATTCGGTGTCGCTCGCCAACAAGGAGGCTGCGCGCGAAGCGGTCGCCGCCTATCTCGCCGGAACGCGCGAAGTCTTTACGCTGGTCCGTGTCAATCCGCTCGACGGGCATATGACCGCCGCCGACGTTGCTGCCATTGTCGGCGGGCGCCCCGATGCGATCATGCTGCCCAAGGCCGAAGGCGCGCCGAGCATCGCTCAGCTCGATACGATCCTTCGTAGCGAGGGGGCCGCCGGTGCGTCGCTGCCGCCGGTGCTCCCGATCGCGACCGAAACCCCGGCAGCGATCTTTACGCTGGGTGGCTATCGCGAGGCGAAGGCCCGGCTGGTCGGCCTCACCTGGGGCGCCGAGGATCTGCCCGCCGCCATCGGCGCGGCGACGAGCCGCGAGGCCGACGGGCGCTACACCGAACCCTATCAGATCGCCCGCGCGCTGACATTGTTCGCCGCGCATGGTGCGGGCGTTGCGGCAATCGATACGGTGTTTCCCGCGATCAAGGACGAGGCGGGCCTTGCCGCCTATGCGGCGCGCGCGCGGCGCGATGGCTTTACCGGCATGATGGCGATCCACCCATCGCAGGTCGCGCCGATCAACGCCGCCTTCACGCCGTCGGCTGACGAGGTTCAGCGTGCGCAGGCGATCGTCGATGCCTTCGCCGCCAATCCGGGCTCGGGGGTGCTTCAGGTGGACGGCAAAATGGTCGATGCCCCGCACCTCAAACAGGCGCGGCATATCCTGTCGCTGGCGGACTGACGCCGCGCTGTCATCTCCGCCGGAACGGGCGGTGACGCTTCATCCAGGCTTTGCCGCGGTGCCAGTTCCGGCGCAGCCCGCGCTCGGCGATCCCTTCGAACATCGCGTCGGGATTTTCGGGATCGAGCAGTTCATGCTCGGCGATATAATCGTCGAACGGCCCGGGCTCGACGAGATCGAGTAACTCTAGCGAGCGGCCCGGCCCGCGCAGCGCCTCGATCGCATCGATAAGCGACCCCGTTGTTTCATGAAGGCGGCCGACATCGGCCGGATCGACGTCCAGATGCTCGCCGATCAGCGATTCGCGCAGCGCCCGGATCGTCGGCTCCACGCCGCGGTTCGCGGGCAAAGCGGCATCGATCGTCACATCGCATTCGCTGTCGAGCCCCAGCGATCGATTGTTCATGTTCGACGATCCGATACGCAGCAGGCGATCGTCGACGACCGCAGTCTTTGCATGAACATAGATCGGATCGCCGCCCGCGGTGTGCGGGACATATACGCGCAGGCGGTCGCCGTGCCGCGCCTTGGCGATCGCGCGCACCAGCTTCACGCGCGCCGCGTCCATTGCCATCTGTTCGAGCCAACCGTCGGCGGTACGCGGCATCACCATGACGACTTCGGGCGGATCGTCCTCGTCCAGCCGCTCGGCAATCGCCGCTGCGATCTTGGCCGAGGTAAAATATTGATTTTCGAAATAGATGAAGCGCTTCGCCGCGGCGATCATGTCGAGATAGAGCTGCTCAATCTCGCGAATTTCGGGATAGCCGTCATATTCGGCGCGCGTGCGCGATATTGCGACATCGACGTTCGTAAAATCGGGTTCGAGATTTTCGGGCCAGTTTTCGCCGTCGCCCTTTACGTCGCGCAATTGCTTGTTCGTTGCGCGCTGCCACCGTTCGTTGCCCAGATCGGCAAGCGCTTCGCCGACCGGCCCGGCCAGGATCATCGTTGAATCGTGCCACGGCATATAGGGCTGGCCGTCGGGATTGGTGCGCCGCGGATCGCCGTCGCGGTGGCCCCGCGTATCCCAGCGCGACGAGGACACGTCGATACCGCCGCACACCGCCAGATGATCGTCGAACACCGCGACCTTCTGGTGGTGGCTGCATCCAGTGGGGTGCGCGCTGTCGAGCCGGAAGCTGATCGAGCGCGTCACCTTCCAGCGCAGCACCATCGAGACGATGCGCGGCATGAGAAACTGTTTCAGACCGCCGAAATTCCAGCGAAGAATGTCGATATCGCGGTCGGGTTTCGCATGGGCCAGACGCAGCAGAAAATGCCCCAGCGATTCGCCCTTGCCCGCATCATCGGGCGTCAGGGCAATCCGCGGGTCGAAATCCCAACCGATCAGCAGGATGCGCTCTTTCGCGCGCTCCATCAGCCGGACGAGCAGCGCGTAATAGTCGGCCGCATCGACGATCATCCGCGCCTTGTTGGCGCGTTCGATCCGCCAGCAATTGCGGCCTTCCTCAACGATCGGGGTCAGCGCATCCTCGCTCATCGCCGCCTACACGCACGGGCGGCGGCGATGGTTGCGAGCTTGCATGTCAGGCGGCGAAGAATTGATCGGGCGTCAGCGCCATCATCGCTTCGCTGCCGGCCTCGATCTTGCGGCGCAGCGCGCCCGCATCGGGGATGAAGCGTTCGCCGAAATGACGCGCGGTGACGAGCTTGGCCTCGAGGAACGCCTTGCTCCCGCGCCCTTCGTCGAGCGCCTTCTGTGCCGCTTCGGCCATGCGCAGCCACATGAGGCCCAGCGCGACGATACCCATGATGTGCATGTAATGATGCGCGCCCGCGCCGACATTATTGGGGTTGGTCATGCCATTGGCCATGAACCACATCGTCGCGGCCTTGAGTTCGCCATTGGCCTTTTCGAGTTGCCCCGCAAAATCGGCGAAGGCCGGCTTGTCCTTCGCCGCCGCACATTCGGCGTCGACGATCGCGAAAAAGGCCTGGATGGCACGGCCGCCATTCTGCGCGAGCTTGCGGCCGACGAGGTCCATCGCCTGTACGCCGTTGGCGCCTTCGTAGATCATCGTGATGCGGGCATCGCGGACATATTGGCTCATGCCCTGCTCTTCGATGTAGCCGTGGCCGCCGAACACCTGCTGCGCGTTGGTCGCGACGTCATAGCCCTTGTCGGTGCCATAGCCCTTGATCACCGGGGTCAGCAGGCTGACGAGGTCGTCGGCCTGCTGCCGCTCCTCTTCGGACGCGGCGCCATGCGCCAGATCGACCTGCAGCGCGCCCCAGAGACACAGGCCGCGCAGCCCCTCAACCACCGCCTTGCCATCCATCAGCATGCGGCGCACGTCTGGATGGACGAACAGCGGGTCGGCCTTCTGGGCGGGATCCTGAGGCCCGGTCAGCGCCCGGCCCTGCCGGCGGTCCTGCGCATATTGGACGGCATTCTGATAGGCTATGTCGGCCTGACCCAACCCCTGTATGCCGACGCCGAGCCGCGCGGCGTTCATCATCACGAACATCGCGGCAAGGCCCTTGTTCTCCTCGCCAACCATCCAGCCTTTTGCGCCGTCATAGTTCATCACGCAGGTCGCATTGGCGTGGATGCCCATCTTGTGCTCGATCGACCCGCACGACAGCGTGTTGCGCTCACCGAGCGAACCGTCGTCGTTCACCAGATATTTGGGGACGATGAACAGCGAAATTCCCTTGACGCTGTCGGGTGCGTCAGGGGTCTTTGCCAGCACGAGATGGATGATATTGTCGGTGAGGTCATGCTCGCCCGACGAGATGAAAATCTTCGTCCCCGTGATCGAATAGCTGCCGTCGGCGTTCGGAACTGCGCGCGTGCGGATCAGCCCAAGATCGGTGCCGCACTGGGGCTCGGTCAGGTTCATCGTGCCGCCCCATTCGCCCGACACCATCTTGGGGACATAGAGCCTTTTCTGCTCGTCCGACCCTTTGACCAACAGCGCCGAGACTGCGGCCTGCGTCAACCCCGGATACATGGCAAAGGCCTGGTTCGCCGCCATGCGATATTCCTCGACCGGAAAGCCGAGGACGTGGGGCAGCCCCTGACCGCCGAACTCCTCGGGCTGGTTGAGTAGCGTCCAGCCCGCTTCACAATAGGCCTTATACGCTTCCTTGAACCCCTCGGGCGTGGTGACCGAACCATCTTCATGCCGCGTGCAGCCTTCGAGGTCGCCCGATCGGTTGATCGGGAACAGCACCTCTTCGCAGAATTTGCCGGCCTCGGTCAGCACCGCTTCGACCATATCGGGCGACGCATTGGCGAAGCCCGGCAGGTCGGCGTAGCGATCGATACCGAGGACATCATTGAGCTGGAACAGCGTATCTTGGATCGGGGCGCGGTAGACAGGCATGCGAAATCTTTCCGATAAATCAGGTGTTGGCAATCAAACTTGCCCGGGGAGGTTCTGGTTGCCGAAGCTCAGCCGACTTTTTCGCCAGCGTCGACCTTTTTCACCATATCGATGAAACGTGTCAGTTCCTCGACGGCGCTGTCGATGTCATCGCGCTGACGCTGGAGCAGCGCGATGCGCTCCTCGCATTTTTCGACCGTGACCTGGCGCTGGAGCTTGCGGCCATCGCCGACGTCGTAAAGGTCGATCATCTCGCGAATGTCGGCCAAGCTAAATCCGGTGCGCTTGGCACGCAGAATCCAGGCCAGCCGGGCGCGGTCGCGTTTCGAATAAATACGCGACAGCCCCTTGCGCGAGGGGCTGATCAGCCCTTCGTCCTCGTAGAACCGAAGCGCACGCGCGGTGACGCCGAATTCGGTCGACAGATCGGTGATGCTATATTGCTCGCGCCCCAGATGATCGGGCGTGTCGATATGGGCGTGGCCGTATTCTTCGGTCATCCCGAAAGACTAGTTTCCGTTGACGTGAACGTCAAGGCCGTCGGAGATAAGGAAAAGCGCCGCCTACGGCGATCCGCAAGGCCGGACCCTATTGCCGCGTCCATCGCGCAACTGCAAGCCCTTTGCATCGTCCGCCGACCAGCTCGCCCGCGGCAGGCGCAGGCCCGAGAGCGAGGCGCGCGACGGGCACAGGCTGTCGCATTGCGACGGCAGGCGTCCGGGCAGGCGCAGTTCGTCATCCTCTTCGTGGACAAGTGCCTCGCATCCCTCGACCCCGGCGAAGCGCATCCGCCAGTCATCCCCGTCGCGGACGATGGTGCCGCGCGCGTTGCACGACAGGCCGGGACCGAACGACGCGCTCACCGCAAAGCGCCACTGCCCGGCGCCCTCAGGGACAACGCACATCGCATCGCGCCCAAGCTCGTGCGTGCGTTCGAACAGGCCGGTCGGATCGCTTGCATCGGCGCGTACCACTCCGCGTTCGCGCGCCGCGATTTCCAACGGATTGCGCGTATCGATCGCGGCATCGGCGCCGTCGCGCTTCGCCCGGTCGCAGCCGCCGACGAGCAGCAGAACCGCGACGAGGAGGCCCGCGACGCGTGGGCTAGGCATCGGTATCGAGGAAGGTCAGGCTGCCGTCCCGCTCGATCCGGCGATAAAAGCAGGATCGGCGACCTGTGTGACAGGCGGGACCGGCGGGCTTCACGCGCAAGAGCAGCGCATCCTGATCACAATCGACGCGCATTTCGACGACCGCCAGCTCGTTGCCCGAGGTTTCGCCTTTGCGCCACAGCGCGGCCCGCGACCGCGACCAGAAATGCGCCTGCCCCGTCTCCTGCGTCAGCGCGATCGCGTCGGCATTCATATGCGCGACCATCAGCAGCACGCCGCTGTCGGCGTCGGTCACGATGGCGGTCACCAGCCCGGCGGCGTCGAAACGCGGCAGGAAACGGTCGGTGGTGTCGCGCGAAGCATCCATGGTCCGCGCCTTAGAGCAGGTCGAGAGCGGCTGTCACCCCCCGCGCGGGTGGAGTTGACATCAAAAGGTCAAATATGGGGGGCGACATTTGGGTTCGGCACTCCTATATGCGCGGCAGTCCCAGCCCCCTGCCCCTGGATTGACATGCTGACGACCCATCCTTTTGACGACGACAAGCTCCGCGAGGAGTGCGGCGTCTTTGGTATTCACGGCGCCGAAAGTGCCGCTGCGGTCGCGGCGCTGGGGCTTCACGCCCTGCAGCACCGCGGTCAGGAAGCCGCGGGCATCACCGCCTTCGATGGCAAGGATTTCCATACCCACCGCGCGATGGGGCATGTTGCGGGCAATTTCGACCGCGACGACATCATCCGCCAGCTCGCGGGCGCGTCGGCGATCGGCCATGTCCGCTACTCAACCACCGGCGAGACGGCGCTGCGCAATGTCCAGCCGCTGTTCGCCGACCTGGCCACCGGCGGCTTTGCAGTCGCGCATAACGGCAATATTTCCAACGCGATGGCGCTGCGCAAGATATTGGTGCGCCGCGGATCGATCTTTCAGTCGACGAGCGATACCGAGGTCATCATCCACCTCGTCGCCACGTCCAACTATCGCACCCTGCTCGATCGCTTCATCGACGCGCTGAAACAGGTCGAGGGCGCCTATTCGCTGATCTGCCTGACCGCGGAAGGCATGATCGGCTGCCGCGATCCGCTCGGCATTCGTCCGCTGGTCATCGGCAAGCTGGGCGATGCGTACATCCTTGCGTCCGAAACCGTGGCGCTCGACGTCGTCGGGGCCGAATTCGTCCGCTCGGTCGATCCTGGCGAACTCGTCATCATCCGCGACGGCCAGCTTTCGTCGCACCGCCCCTTCGCCGATCGTGCGGCGCGGCCGTGCATCTTCGAATATGTCTATTTCTCGCGCCCCGATTCGATCGTCGATGGCACCAGCGTTTATTCGGTGCGCAAGGCGATCGGCGCCGAACTGGCGCGCGAAAATCCGGTCGATGCCGATCTCGTCATCCCGGTCCCCGACTCGGGAACCCCGGCGGCGATCGGCTATGCGCAGGAATCGGGCATTCCCTTCGAGCTCGGTATCATCCGTTCGCACTATGTCGGCCGCACTTTCATCCAGCCGGGCGACAAGGTTCGCCACCTCGGCGTCAAGCTGAAGCACAATGCCAATCGCGCCCTGATCGCCGGCAAGCGGATCGTGCTGATCGACGATTCGATCGTGCGCGGCACAACCAGCCTCAAGATCGTGCAGATGATGCGCGACGCGGGCGCCGCCGAAGTGCATATGCGCATCGCCAGCCCGCCGACTTCGCATAGCTGCTTCTACGGCGTCGACACGCCCGAACGCGCCAAGCTGCTCGCGGCGCAGATGACGGTCGGCCAGATGGCCAATTTCATCAATGCCGACAGCCTGTCCTTCCTGACCATCGACGGCCTGTACCGCGCGCTGGGTGAGGCGCGACGCAACGACGATTGTCCGCAATATTGCGATGCCTGCTTCACCGGCGACTATCCGACCACGCTGACCGATTTCGACGAGAACAGCCTGGAAGATCAGTTTTCGCTGCTTGCCGAACGGGTTGTCTGACGAAATGACGATGAATTCTGAAGAACTGGCGGGACAGACGGCGCTCGTCACCGGCGCGAGCCGCGGCATCGGCGCTGCGATCGCCGAATCGCTCGCACGACGCGGCGCGCATGTCGTGATCACCGCCCGCACCGCGGGCGGGCTCGAGGAACTGGAAGACCGCATCCACGATGCTGGGGGCAGCGCGACCATTGCACCGCTCGACCTGACCGACGGCGACAGCATCGCCCGGCTGGCGAGCGCGATCGCCGAACGGTGGCAGCAACTCGACATGCTCGTGCTCAATGCCGCGATGCTCGGCACGCTGACCCCGGTTGGCGCGATCGACGGTAAGGAATTCAACAAGCTGCTGACGCTCAACCTCGTCGCGCAGCAGGCGCTGATCGCCAATTTCGATCCCTTACTGCGCCGCGCGCCTGCGGGTCGCCTCGTCGCATTGTCGACCGGCGTTGCGCGGACCCCGCGCGCCTATTGGGGCGCCTATGCCGCGTCGAAGGCGGCGTTCGAGGTGCTGGTGTCGAGCTATGGCGCCGAAATGCGCAATATCTCGAACGTCCGCACCGCAATTCTGGACCCCGGCGGCACGCGCACCCAAATGCGCGCACGCGCCTATCCCGGCGAAGATCCGCAAAGCATCAAGGATCCGGCGGTCGTCGGCGAATTCGTCGCTCGAATGATGGTCGACGGTTTCGACAGCACCGCCTATCACGCGCTGCCGAAGGTGATGGCAGAGGCTTAACGCGATATTTGCTTTCCCGGGCTATCACGCGCTCTCAAGCGTTTCGAGAAGCAAGGGCATGGAAATGGGCGGCAATATTCTGCGTTCCGCGGTCGCGGCGGTTATCGGCATTGCGGTCGCCTTCGGCCTGTTGTGGATCGCCCAATATGCGGGCGGCGAATTCGCTCCCGAAGTCTATGACCTAGACACCGGCGAAATCCTGATCCCGCTCGGCGCGACAATTGCGTTGCTCGTCGGCTGGTTCGTCGGCACCTTCGCCGGAAGCTGGCTCGCGATGCGCATTTCGGACGGCACCGGCGCCGGCTGGGTTGTTGCCGGAGCGATTCTGGGCGCAGCCATCTATCGTTCGATCACCTTGGCTGATGCCTGGTGGGTGATGGCGCTGGGCGTCCTGATCCCGGTTGTAGCCGCCTGGCTCGCTCAGCGCGCTACCGCTACGCCGGTCGTCTGAACGGCACTGTGGCGCTAGACGCATCAAAAAATCAGCGGCTGCTTTCCCGGTCGACCGCAGTCTGCACCGCCTTGTAAAAGGCCTCGCGCGCCGCGCCGACGCCTTCGGGGTCGGTCGCGGTCGGCCAGTTGCCGTTCGATGCGATGACCAGCCGTCGTTTGGGGTCGATGAAGATGCCCTGCCCGAAGATGCCCTGCGCGGCGAAGCTGCCGTCGTCGTTGGTCCACCATTGATACCCGTAGCCGCGCCCCGGCTGATCGATCGCGGCCTGCTTGGTCGTCGCGGCGGCGAGCCAGTCATCGGGCAGAACTTTCTCCCCGCCAGCCACGCCGCCGCCAAGAATGAACAGACCGAAACGGGCATAATCGCGCAGGCTGGCCGATACGCAGCAACCGCTGATCTCGTGCCCCGTCGGGCCGAGCATCCAGACGGCGTCCTGATCCATGCCGAACGGCTTCCATATCTTTTCGGACAGATAGGATGAGAGTGTCTTGCCCGTTGCGCTCGACACAAGGACGCCGATCAAATTGGTCTCGCCGGTCTTGTAGACCCATTTCGACCCCGCGGGCGCCTCGCGCGGCAAGGTCTTCATATAGCTGACGGTAATATCCTCGCCCGCGATGGGCTTTTGCAGATTGAACTGCGCCACGTCCGATTTGGGATCGGTATAATCCTCATTCCAGCGCACGCCCGAGGTCATCGTGAGAAGCTGGCGCACGCTGACGTCGTCATAGGCCGAACCGCGCAGTCCGGGGATATACTGCGTCACCTTGTCGTCGAGGCTCTTGATATAGCCGTCCTTCACCGCCGCGCCGACGAGCGTCGAGGTAAAGCTCTTCGCGACCGAAAAGCTCGTCCAGCGCCCTGCAGGACCATAGCCGAGCGCATATTTTTCGAGCCGGATCTTGCCGTCCTGAACGATGATCAGCCCTGCGTTGCGCTGGCGCGCCATATGCGCGTCGATGTCGACCCCGACATCAAGCGGCTGTCCTTCGGGCAGCGGATAGACGGGGCCGCCCGCCGCAATGGTGTGCACGACGACCTTGGGCACCGATTCCATCGTACGGAAAGCGGCGTCGCGTTGATCCTGGCTCCAAAACAGCACATTCTGATCCTTTGGCATGGCGTCGGTGGTCTGTGTCGCGGCTGTTCCGGCAAGGCCGGCCAGCGCCACGGGCAATAGCAAGGCGGCCAATCGTCGTCGCATTCCCCTCTCCCTCTTCTCGATTATAGTCGACTATCCGTCGATCTTTTCCAGCGTGACCTGCGCGACGTCGATCCCGCCGCCGCGAAAGCCGCCTTCGCAATATTGCAGATAATAGCGCCACAGGCGGATGAAGCGTTCGTCGAAGCCCGACGGGAGTTGCCCCGCCGACACCGCCTCGTCAAAGCGTTCGCGCCACTGGCGCAGCGTTTCGGCATAGTCGCCGCCGAAATGACGCACATTGCCCCATGCCAGCCCGCGCGCTTCGGCCAAGGCCCGGAAGCGACTTTCGGAAATCAGGCAACCGCCGGGGAAAATATAGGCCTGAATGAAGTCGCTGCTCGCCGCATAGCGTTCGAACAGCGCGTCGTTGATCGCGATATACTGGATCGCCGCCTTGCCGCCGGGGCGGAGCTGCCGCGCGATCGCGTCGAGATAGGCGGGCCAATAGGCCTGCCCCACCGCCTCGACCATTTCGACGCTCGCAATCGCGTCATAGGGGCCCTTGGCGTCCCGATAATCGCAGATTTCGACACGCGAACGCCCCGAAAGATCGACCGCCTGCAATCGCGCCTCGGCCACCTCCGCCTGCGACGGCGACAGGGTGATACCGGTATAGAGAACATCGTGGCGCTCGACCGCGCGTTCGGCGAGTGCGCCCCAGCCGCAGCCGATTTCGAGCAGCCGCGTCCCCGACCGCAGGTCGAGCCTGTCGAGGATCGCATCGACCTTGACCTCCTGCGCCTCTTCCAGCGTCATGCTAAGGTCGGTGAACAAGGCACTCGAATAATTAAGTCCGCTGTCGAGCCACAGCCGGTAGAAATCATTGCCCAGATCGTAATGCGCCAGAATATTGCGCCTGGAACCGCTGCGGCTGTTGCGGTTGACGATATGGGCGGCGCGATTGATCCAGTGCAGCGGCCCGCGCGAGCGCGCAACATTGCCCAGCGTTTCGCCGTTGCGCATGAACAGATCGAACAGCGGGACCGGATCGGGCGAACTCCATTCGCCCAGGTCCCAGGCCCGGTACCAACCGACCGATCCCGACATCGCGAGGCGCACCAGCGCCGACCAGCTTTTCAGATGAACGATCGCGGTCGGTCCCTTGCCACGTCCGCCCAGGATGCGCACGCTGCCGTCGGGCAGATGGCCCTCGAGCGTCCCCTTGCCCAGCCCCGCATCGATGCGGTCGAGCAGGCGATGGAACAGCCCCGCCGGGGCGCGGCCGACGAGGCGCGCGATAAAACCACCCGACCGAAAAGCCCTGTCGGCGCGAAGAAGTGCTTTGCCGCGACGGGGGCTGACATGGGTGTTCATTAGCATTCCCTGCCGCAAAACCCGCCGCATGACAATCAGTTGTCGTCGGCCTTCATGACGTCATAGGCCGACAGCGCCCGCGCGCGGGCTTCGCGATGCCCAATGATTTTCGGGGGATAGCTTCGCGGACGGCGACCGAATTCATCGGGATCGTGGATTGCGGCATCGCCGATATCGGCCAGTTCGGGCACCCATTGGCGGATATAGGCGGCGGCATCGAATTTCTCCGACTGGGTAAGCGGTGCCATGATCCGCGGAAACATGTTCGAGTCGACACCTGACCCCGCGACCCATTGCCAATTCACCGCATTGGACGCGTAATCGGCATCGACCAACGTATCCCAAAACCACTGTTCGCCGCGCCGCCAGTCGATGAGCAGATGCTTGATGAGGAAGCTCGCGGCGATCATCCGGACGCGATTGTGCATCCAGCCGGTTGCCCAGAGCTGCCGCATGCCGGCATCGACGATCGGATAGCCCGTGCGTCCCTGTTGCCAGGCGGCGAAATCGGCGTCGGCCTCCTTGCCGCTCCGCCAGGGCAGCGCGGTATCGAAGGCTTCGCGGGCACTGCGGCCGCCGTAATCGGGATATTGCAAGATCACCGTCTGCGCATAGTCGCGCCACCCGATCTCGGCGAGGAACACATCGACCGATCCCCCCGCGTCTGCGACGGCATGCCAGATCGCGGCGGGCGAAACCTCGCCGAAGTGAAGATGTGGCGACAGGCGCGAACTGCCTTCGATCGCGGGCAGGTTCCGTTGCTCGTCATAACGCGCAGCGATCTCGGCAAAAGCGCCGAGTCGCACCTGCGCGCCCGTTTCGCCCGGCGTCCATTCGCCTTCGAACCCCGTCGCCCAATTGGGGCGGGACGGGAGCAGTTTCCAATCGTCGAGTCGGTCCGACGCCGGCCAGCGGCCGGGCGCATCGAGGCCTTCGGGCGCATCCACGGGCACAGGCGGCGGCATATGATCGCGCAGCGCGCGCCAGAAGGGGGTGTAGATTTTATAGAGACCGCCGCTGCCGGTCTTCACCGATCCCGGCGGCGCGAGGTAATTGCCGTCGTGACATATGAGATCGAGGCGCTTCGCGACCGCGCGCTCGGCATTGCGCCACCACGGCTCGTAATGACGGAGGCAATGCACGGCGCCGGCCCCGCTTTCCCCGGCAATCTTCGCCAGTTCGTCCTCGCACTTGCCGCGCCGCAGGATCAACCGCGAACCGCGCGCGCGCAGGCTTTCGTCGAGCCGCGCGAGGCTGTGATGCAGCCACCAGCGCGACGCGCCGCCCATCGCCCGATGCCGGGGTGTTTCGTCGTCAAGAATATAGACGGGAATGACCGGCCCCGATGCCGCCGCAGCGACAAGCGCCGCCTGCTCGGCGAGCCGCAGATCGCGGCGAAACCACAGGATCGTCGGCGGCGCCATCAGGGATAGCTGGCGGTATCGGGTGCGGTCACGCGCACCGTAAAGTTGTCGCGCGCCAACGGCTGCATATAGCGCTGATCATTCAGGACGATCGCATCGCCGTCGCGCGTCGCGACCGGCATCCGCGCCCAGAAAAGGAAGGCGCGCGCGGGCGGATTGGACTTCAGCCACGCGCGGAGGCGCATGTCGTCCATGCCCGTCGGAACCCCCGGCTCCACCGTGCTCCCCTGCCCCAGCGCATAGGCGCCGCTGCCATAGCGCCCGCCCCCGCGCCAAAAGATATCGCGCCGCCAGAAGGCGATCGGCGGCGGGCTCGCGACGACCAGTGCGCCGCCTTGTCCGCTCCGGCTCAGCAGGTCGGCCGCCTGCGCCTCGGCCTGCCCCGTCATGACACCGTTGGCGAAGATATAGGCGCAAACGGCGGTGAAACCGATCCAAGCCGGACGTCGCCAGTCAGGCGCCCCGCGCCGTTCGCGTCGCAGCGACAGCCAGACCGACAGGCCGAGCGCCAGCCATATCCACAGGTCGATGATGAACAGCGTATCGCCATAGAACCAGCGGTGGCTGAACGGTTCGAGCAGCCGCACGCCATAGTTGTTGAGCCAGTCGAGCGCCGGGTGGCTGAGGCACCCGATATAGGCGAGCGCGAGCAACCAGCCGCGATGCAAGGGCGGCCTTGCAGCGGGCCGCGTTCCCCGCCGCGTCTGCCAGCGGTCGAAGGCGATCATCACCGCCCAGAGCAGGACCGGCAGCAAAAGCAGCGCGATCGGCCCATGGGTGATCCCGCGGCGCATCGCGAGCGATTCGACGCCATAAAAGGCGCAGCTTGCATCGATGTCGGGCAGGTTCGCGGCGAGGATCAGCGTCGGCATCGCCAGCGCGGTCTTTTTCTTGAGCCCCATTTGCCCAAGAACCGCGCCGACGAGGCTGTGGGTCAGATTGTCCATGCGCCCCTATAAAGCCGACGCGCGCATCGACCGCAAGCGATCAGAGATCGGGCCCGCCTTCGCTGACCGTCCAGGTCTGCCCTTTCTTGAGCAGGCTCTGCAGATCGGCCTTCTTGCCCTCAGCCGCCGCCTTGTTCTGGCGCCATACGTCGGCTTCGAAAGTCGGACGCGGATCGTCGTAGAGGACACCGAGCGCCATCGGGAATTCGCCGAAGCGCATTTCCACGAGCATGTGCGCGACGCTGCGGTTGGTGACGTCGTGGACGATCACGCCCGCTGCCTGCCAGTCGCCATCGACGACATCGACGACCTTGAGCGTCAGCGCCTCCTGATCGAGCGCGATGCCCTTCGCGCCCTTGGCAAACAGCATCGGTTCCCCGTTCTGGAGCCAGAGCTGGCGGTCTTCAGCGCCCTTCGGCGCGGCGAAATCCTGGAACACGTCCTTGTTATAGACGATGCAGTTCTGGAAGATTTCGATAAAGGCCGCGCCCTTGTGCGCATGGGCCGCTTTCAGAACATTCGGCAGTTCCTTCGACACATCGAAGCCGCGCGCAACGAAGCGGGCGCCCGCGCCCAGTGCGAAGGCGCAGGGCTGCGCCGGGCGGTCGACCGAGCCGAACGGGGTCGACGGGCTGTTGGTGCCGACGCGGCTGGTGGGCGAATATTGGCCCTTGGTCAGCCCGTAAATCTCGTTGTTGAACAGCATGATCTGGCAATCGAGGTTGCGCCGGATGAGGTGCATCGTGTGATTGCCGCCGATCGACAGACCATCGCCGTCGCCCGTGACGATCCACACGTCGAGTTCGGGATTGGCAAGCTTCAGCCCCGTCGCGAACGCCGGCGCACGGCCGTGGATCGTATGGAAGCCATAGCTTTCGACATAATAGGGAAAGCGCGACGAGCAGCCGATCCCGCTGATGAACACGGTGCTTTCGGGCACCGCGCCGATTTCGGGCAGGGTGCGCTGCACCGCCTTCAGGATCGCATAGTCGCCGCAGCCGGGGCACCAGCGCACTTCCTGATCGGTTTCCCAATCCTTGAGCGTCGTCGTGCGGGCGATGGTCGTCATCTCGTTCACTGGAGCGCCTCCTCGATGGCAGCTTCGATTTCGGCAATCCGGAAGGGCTGGCCCGACACCTTGTTGAGCGGCTTGGCATCGACCAGATACTGGTCGCGTAGCACCGTCTTGAGCTGGCCCGTGTTCATTTCGGGCACGATCACCTTGTCATAGCTTTTGAGCAATTCGCCCAGATTGGCGGGGAGCGGCCAGATATGGCGCAGGTGAATCTGGCTGACGTCCTTCCCTTCGGCGCGCTTGCGGCGCACCGCCTGATGGATCGGGCCATAGGTCGAACCCCAGCCGACGATCGCAAGCTTGCCGCCCTCGGCGCCGAGTTCGACGATCTGGTCGGGAACCTTGACCCCGTCGATCTTCGCCTTGCGAATGTCGGTCATCGCCTGGTGATTTTCGGGCGCATAATTGATGTGACCGGTGTCGATCTCTTTCTCGATCCCGCCGATCCGGTGCAACAGGTCGGGCGTACCCGGCTTCACCCACGGGCGCGCGAGCTTTTCGTCGCGGCCATAGGGTTTGAAGCCGCCTTCGGGTACCTGGGTCAGAAATTCGACCGGGAAGGCTTCATAGGCGGTCAGGTCGGGGACTTTCCACGGCTCGGCCGCGTTGGCGATATAGCCGTCGGTCAGCAACATCACCGGCGTCATATATTGGACCGCGATCCGGCACGCCTCGATCGCGCATTCGAACGCGTCACCAGGCGAGCGCGCGGCGATCACCGGCATCGGCGCATCGCCGTTGCGGCCATAGACAGCCTGATAGAGATCCGACTGTTCGGTCTTGGTCGGCAGGCCCGTCGACGGGCCGCCACGCTGCGAATTGACGATGACGAGCGGCAGTTCGGTCATGATCGCGAGGCCCATTGCCTCGCCCTTCAGCGCGATACCCGGTCCCGACGAGCTGGTGACGCCCAGCGACCCTGCGTAGCTCGCACCGATTGCCGAACAGATGGCGGCGATTTCATCCTCGGCCTGAAAGGTCGTGACGTCATATTCCTTGAGCCGCGACAGATGGTGGAGGATTGCCGATGCGGGGGTGATCGGATAGCCGCCGAAGAACATCGGCAGATGCGCAAGCTGCGCCCCGGCGACAAGGCCGAGCGCGATGCCCTCGGCGCCGGTCAGCGTACGATAGAGGCCGGGTTCGGCGGGCGCCGGCGCGACATGATGCTGCTTGAGCGGTCCCGCGAGTTCGGCGGTTTCGCCATAGGCATGGCCCGCATTGAGCGCCGCGATATTCGCTTCGGCAAGATTGGGATCCTTGGCGAATTTCGCCTTCAGCCACTCGATCAGCGGCTGGCGGTCGCGGTCGAACATCCACAGCGCAAGGCCGAGCGTCCACATATTCTTGCAGCGCAGCGCTTCCTTGTTGCCGAGCCCGAACGGCTTGACCGCATCCATCGTCGCCTGACTGATGTTGAGCTTCAGAAGCTGCCATTTCGCAAGGCTGCCATCCTCGAGCGGGTTGGCGTCATATTTCGCCTTGGCGAGATTGCGGTCGTTGAATTCACCCTCATCGGCGATGATCAGGCCGCCGAGCTTGAGCACGCCGACATTGGTCTTGAGCGCCGCGGGGTTCATCGCGACGAGCACGTCCGGGGCGTCGCCCGCAGTCGTGATCTCGCTCGACCCGAAATTGATCTGGAACGCCGAAACACCGAACAACGTCCCCTGCGGCGCGCGGATTTCGGCCGGAAAATCGGGGAAGGTCGCCAGGTCATTGCCCGCGAGCGCCGTCGAAAGCGTGAACTGACCACCGGTAAGCTGCATCCCGTCGCCGCTGTCGCCTGCGAAACGAACCACCACTGCGTCGGAAAGGGGGGACTGCCGATCTTCGGCCCGGTCCTCGACCACTGTCGCCATTTTCTGTTCTGCCTTTAGAGTCCTGCAAATTACCGGAATGGGCCTAGGCCCGTCTTACGCCGCCCGCAATTCAGAAAAATTTGTGCGCTGCAAAGCGGATCGGCGCGCGCCTGCCGCAATCAGTTTCCAATTGCCATTGAATTATGCCGCCCGATGGCGAATAGCAGCGGCAACAACATAGCAAAGGGATATGACGGATGACCGACGGCACGACTCCTTATGTTCGCCCCGATGTGGCGGCCTTTCTTGCCTTCCTCAACGCCCAGGACGGCCCCAAGATGGAAGAGATGCCGCCCGAGGCGGGGCGCGAGATGATGCGCGTGATGGGCCAGATGGCCGACGTGCCGCGCGGCGCGATCGCGAAGGTCGAGGATCGCACCATTCCCGGACCCGCCGGTGAGATTCCGATCCGCATCTATGACAACCGTCCCGATCGCGAGCCCGGCCCGGTCATGGTCTTCTACCATGGCGGCGGCTGGGTGATCGGCGATCTCGACACGCACGATCCCTATTGCGCCGAAGCGGCGCGTCAGCTCGACATGCCGGTGATCGCCGTCGACTATCGCCTCGCACCAGAACACCCCTTCCCTGCGGCGCCCGAGGATTGCGAAGCGGCGACGCGCTGGGTCGCCGACAATATTCCTTGCACCGGGCTGGTCCTGTCGGGCGACAGCGCGGGCGGCAATCTGACCATCGCGACCGCGCTTGCGCTGCGCGATGCGCCAGCCGCGAAGCCCGTGGTCGCGATCCATCCGATCTATCCGGCGGTCACGACGCATCAGGACTGGCAAAGCTATCGCGATTTCAAGGATGGCTATCTGCTCACCGAAGGCGGCATGACCTGGTTCGGCGATCATTATGCCGCCGATCCCGCCGATCGCCGCGCGTCGCCGATCGATTTCGATGCCGCCGGCCTGCCCCCGACCCTGCTCGTCACCGCGGGACTCGATCCGCTGCGCGATCAGGGCCGCGCCTATGCCGGCAAGCTGATCGCCGCTGGCGTGCCGACCACCTATCGCGAAGCTGCGGGCACCATCCACGGCTATATCTGTCTGGCGCAGGGCATCCCGAGCGCCAAGGACGACATCCGCGGCAATCTGACCGTCCTCAAGGCGATCGTCACCGAAGCGACCGCATGATCGACGCCAGCGCCCTTCCCTATCGCCCCTGCGCCGGGGTGATGCTCGCCAATCGTCATGGCCGTGTCTTCGTCGGCCAGCGACTCGATTCGGCCGAGGACGCGTGGCAGATGCCGCAAGGTGGCATCGATCCCGGCGAGGATGCCGAAGATGCCGCAATCCGCGAGCTCAGCGAGGAAACCGGCGTCCATGCCGGGCTGGTCGATATCATCGCGCGCAGCAAGACCGAGCATTTCTACGACCTGCCCGACCATCTGATGGGCAAGATGTGGGGCGGGAAATATCGCGGTCAGCGCCAGTCGTGGTTCCTGATGCGCTTCATGGGCGAGGATAGCGATGTCGATATCGCGACCCGGCATCAGGAATTTCGCGCCTGGCGCTGGGCCGAACTCGACGAGCTCGAACGGCTGATCGTCCCGTTCAAGCGCCAGCTTTACCGCGCCATCGTCGACGAATTCCGCCCGCTGGTCTGATCGCGCAGCGCGATCGCCGAACGAAACACGTCGGCGAACATCGCCGGCGTCAGCCGCCCGGTGTTCGTGTTGTAGCGCGAGCAGTGATAGCTATCGACCAGATGGCGCCCGTCGGGCAGGCGATGCACCGCGCCATGCGCAAACCGATAGGCGGCGAGCCGTCCGCCCACAGCGCGAACCGCCGCGTCATGCGCAATTCGGCCGAGTGCGATCAGCACCCTGACCTGTGGCAGCGCCGCGAGCTGTCCCTCGAAATAGGGTCGGCAGGCGGCGATTTCGGCGGGCGTCGGCTTGTTCTGCGGCGGCAGGCATTTGACGCTGTTGACGATGATCGTTCCGTCCAGGCGCAGCCCGTCGTCGATCCGCCCGTCATAGACGCCGCGGCTGAGCCCGAAGGCGGCGAGCGTTTCGAACAACAGGTCGCCCGCATAATCTCCGGTAAACGGCCGCCCGGTGCGGTTGGCACCGTGCTTTCCCGGCGCGAGCCCGGCGATGGCGAGCCACGCATCGGGATCGCCGAAAGCATAGACGGGGGCATTCCACCAATCGGGATGCTCGGCGCGACAGGCGGCGCGCAACCCGACAAGGCGCGGGCAACGCCGGCAATCGCGCGGCGGCTCGGTACCGGGCAAGGGGCTGTCAATCTTCACCCCGCTGCGATAGGCGCATGGGCATGACCAGCGCAACGCCCCTCCCCCTCTATGCCATCGGCCTTGGTTCGAACCGCCGCCACGTCCGCTTCGGCGATCCGCGGCGCGTGTTGCTCGCAGCACTCGCCGCGCTCGAAAGCGACGATATCGAACCCGTCGATGCGAGCCCGATCGTCGCCAGCGCGCCGCTCGGTCCATCGCGTCGCCGCTACGCCAATGCCGTCGCGCTCGTCGCCTCGCCGCTCAGCCCGCCCGAGATGCTTGATCGGCTGAAAGCCATCGAAGCTGCTTTCGGACGGCGGCGCGGCCAGCGCTGGGGCGCGCGCACGCTCGACCTAGACATATTGCTGTGGTCGGAGGGCGCATGGAGCGATGCGGCGCTCACCGTGCCGCACGCGGCAATGACCGTGCGCGATTTCGTGCTCGGCCCGCTCCGCATGATCGCACCCGCGTGGCGCCATCCGCTCAGCGGCCAAAGCGTCCGCCAACTCGCCGCGCGTCTTTCGCGGGCAAAGCCGGTTGACCACGGCGCTTCGGCGCACTAGGGCGACGGCTCGCTTTCGCACACCGCCCCCGCGCGGTCCGCGATGGGCCCTTAGCTCAGTCGGTAGAGCAACTGACTTTTAATCAGTAGGTCGCTGGTTCGAACCCAGCAGGGCTCACCATAACCGCCGGAATTGGCGCCTTACCTCAGGCGAAGTGCAGCTTGCGATATTTGCCGCGGAAGTAGAGCAAGGGATCGCGGCGCGGTTCGAAGATTGCTTTCAGGACGCGGCCGACAAGAATGAAATGATCGCCGCCCGGATGCACTGCCTCGCGCGCGCATTCGAAACTGCTGAGCGATCCCGACAGCACCGGCGTACCGAATTCGCCGATCTCCCACCCGGTTGCCGCGAAGCGGTCCTCGCCCTTGCCCGCAAAGCGATTCGACGTCGGCTGCTGGCCGATCTGGAGCACATTGACCGCGAAATGCTCGGCTTCGCGCAGCACCGCCGCGCTGCCGGCATTGTTGGCGATGCAAACCAGGAGGAGCGGCGGGTCGAGCGATACCGAGGTGAAGCTGTTGGCGGTGAGGCCGATCGGCTGGCCCGCCGCATCGATCGCTGTGACGACGGTAACGCCGGTCGCGAAGCAGCCGAGTGCGTCGCGAAAGGTCCGCGCATCGGACCCAGCGCGATATTCGGGCCAGCCGCGCGGCGCGCGGCGCTCGAGAAAGTCGATCAGATGCGCGCCAAGCGCATCGATCCGGTCTTCGGTGACGACCAGCGCGGCGTCCTCCACCTCGACCAGTTCGCCATCGGGGAGCTGGCCGACGAACGCCGCAGCCGAGGCGCGCGAGACAAGTTCGCTCATCGCGCCGCGGACATAGAGCGTCGGCAAGGCTATATTGCGGGCGATACCGGAAAGCCGCTCGGTCACCGTCGCCGCGTCGAAAGCCTCGAACAGGCGGGCGTCCCATGCCGCCTGGCCGGGCGCGCGATTGGCCGCTTCGCGCAGGCGGTCGCCGATGCGCTGCGCCATCGTGACATCGTCGCTGACCGGCAGGTCGACGAGCACCAACCCCGAGGCGAGCACCGCCGCATCGCGTTCGAGCGCGGCAGCGGCGATCCATCCTCCGAGGGTCGAGGCGACAACGACCGGCCGCGTGCCGAGCTGCGCGAGCACCGCGCGCAGATCGCCGACCAACGCATCGAAATCATAGCGCCCATCCTCGGGCCACTCGCTACCGCCATGACCCCGAAGGTCGAGGCTGATGACGCGGCGGCCGGCCTGTTCGAGCGCGTCGGCGACATTCGACCAGATCGCGCGCGTCTGGCCCGCACCGTGAAGCAGCAGCACCGCCGGGTCATTATCCGATCCGATGACGTCGGCTTCGAGGCGGATTCCCGCGAAGCCCTGATAATGAACGATGCTCATGCCGTGAAAATCTCTTTCGTCCGGTGCCGCGGCGGCGACCGGTCGGGCATGATTATTTTCGCTTGTTGATGCAAGTCAAAGTCGGGGAACCGCACCATTGCCAAAAGCGGATGGCAGGTTCCGGTGATCGAACCTGCGTTCACGGCAACCCTGCACCAGTTGCCACCCAGATCACCTCCCCCAACTGCCCTGCCGGCGTCCCACCGGCGGGGCATTTCTTTGGGAAGGCCGTTCAGGCGCGAAACCCGGCCAGTCGCTGATCGAGGACAGCCTCCGCCTCGGCTATGATGCGGTCGATCAATTCCTGGCAGCTCGGAATATCGTGGATAAGGCCCTGGACCATCCCGGCCCAGAATACCCCCTTCGTCAGATCTCCCGTTTCGAGGAGTTCGCGGCCGGCCTTGCCGTTGACCAGTTCGGCGACGTCGGCAAAGGTCGCATCGGGCTGCGCAAGGCGGCGCACCACCTCCTCCGACACTGCGCTCTTGCCGACGCGCGCGGTGTTCTTGAGGCTGCGGAAGATCAGGAAGCTGCCGCGCTCGTCATTATCGACATAGGCCTGCTTCACATTGTCGTGGATCGGCGCTTCCTTGGTCGCGCAGAAGCGCGTCCCCATGTTGATGCCTTCGGCACCGAGCGACAGCGCTGCGACCAGCCCGCGACCGTCGCCGAAGCCGCCCGACGCCAGCATCGGGATCTTCACCTTGTCGGCGGCGGCCGGGATCAGGATCAGCCCCGGAATATCGTCCTCGCCGGGATGGCCTGCACATTCAAAGCCGTCGATCGAGATGATATCGCAGCCCGCTTTTTCGGCCGACAGCGCATGACGCACGGCGGTGCATTTGTGGAGGATGGTAACGCCATGGGGCTTGAGCATTTCCCATATCTCGCGCACCGCTTGGGTGCCCGCCGTTTCGACGATCTTGACGCCGCCGTCGATGATCGCCTGCGCATAGGCCTTGTAATCGGGGGCGTTGATCGTCGGAAAGACCGTCATGTTCACGCCGAAGGGCTTGTCGGTCATCGACCGGCAGCGTTCGATTTCGTCGCGCAGAGCGTCAGGGCTTGGCTGGGTCAGCGCGGTGATGATGCCGAGGCCGCCGGCGTTCGACACGGCGCTCGCCAGTTCGGCATAGCCGACGCTCTGCATGCCGCCCTGCACGATCGGATGCTCGATGCCCAGCATTTCGGTGATGCGCGTCTTGAAAGCCATGGTCCATCCTTCCCTTCTGTCTCTGCCGTTACGGCACCATTGCTTCTCCCTTGAATTAACTTGACGCTTACGTCAACGTCGGGTTGAGAGTAGGTAGTTAGATAGCGAAGGGAATCGGAATGGCGGCGACGCACCAAGGCATATCGGATCGGGCGCTCGCGATCGCAGCCAAGGTCGAGGCTTTCGTCCGCGAAACGGTCGTCCCCTATGAAAAAGATCCGCGCCGCGACCATCATGGCGCACCGACCGACGAGCTGGTGATGGAAATGCGCGAGCATGCGCGGGCCGCGGGCGTGCTGACGCCGCACATCCTGTCGGATGGCAGCCACCTCAATCAGCGCGAGACGGCGGTCGTCCTCATCAAGTCAGGTCTGTCGCCGCTCGGTCCGCTCGCCTGCAACACGATGGCGCCCGACGAAGGCAATATGTATCTGCTCGGCAAGGAAGGCAGCCCCGAGCTCAAGGAACGGTTCCTCAAGCCGATGGTCGAGGGCCGCGTCCGATCGGCCTTTTTCATGACCGAACCCGCCGAAGAAGGCGGTGCGGGGTCCGATCCGTCGATGATGAAAACGACCTGCCGCCCCGACGGCAATCATTGGGTCGTGAACGGCCGCAAGACCTTCATCACCGGCGCGGAGGGCGCGCGCGTCGGCATCGTCATGGCGAAGGCCGAAGAAGGCGCATGCATGTTCCTCGTCGACCTGCCCGATCCGGCGATCCGTATTGACGAGATTCCGAACACGATCGACAGTTCGATGCCTGGCGGGCACGCGACGCTGACCATCGACAATCTGCGTATCCCCGCCGACCAGATGCTGGGTGAGGCCGGCGAAGGCTTTCGCTACGCGCAGGTCCGCCTGTCCCCCGCCCGGCTGTCACACTGCATGCGTTGGCTCGGCTGCTGCATTCGCGCGCACGAAATCGCGACCGACTATGCCAACCGGCGTGAAGCCTTTGGCAAGCCGCTGATCGAGCATGAAGGCGTCGGCTTCATGCTCGCCGAGAATATGATCGATCTGAAGCAGGCCGAACTGATGATCGACTGGTGCGCCGGCGTCCTCGACACCGGGTCGCTCGGCACGGTGGAAAGCTCGATGGCAAAGGTTGCGGTCTCCGAAGCCCTGATGCGGATCGCCGACCGCTGCGTTCAGGTGATGGGCGGGACCGGCGTCACCGATCGCACGATCGTCGAACAGGTGTTCCGCGAAGTGCGCGCCTTCCGCATCTACGACGGTCCGACCGAGGTCCACAAATGGAGCCTTGCCAAGAAGATCCGCCGCGACTGGAAGGCCGGACGCACCTGATGCCCCTGTCAGTTGCACTTTGCCGCCCGATCCTCCAGCCGTAGCGTCAAAACGACTTGACGTTTACGTTAACGTCCGGATGATGGGTGAAAACATAAAGGGTAGAGGACTCGGACCGATGTCGATTTTGTACGACGAAGGACAACAGGCGATCGCCACCGAATCGCGCCGCATATTGGAAGCGCGCGTGCACAAGGACGATCTGCTCCCGCTGCTCCAGACAAGCGGGCGCTATCACGAAGCCTTCTGGGCCACCGCGAAAGAACAAGGCTGGACCGCGCTGGCCTTGCCGGAAGCCCATGGCGGCCTTGCGCTCGGCCTCGTCGAACTCGGCCTGATCGCGCACCAGGCGGGCCGCACGCTCAGCGGCGCACCCTTTCTGACCTCGAATTTCGGTGCGGCAAAAGCGATCGAACTATACGGCAGCGATGATCAGAAACAGCGCTGGCTACCTGGACTGGCAAGCGGTGACGTCATCGGGGCGGTCGCGATTGCATCGGGGCCTGACGCCCTGCCCGCCCATCCCAAAGTCACGCTGACCAATGATCGCCTCGATGGGGTGAAGGACGGCGTTTCGGGCGCATTACATGCCGACGTCGCCATTGTCTTCGCCAATGGCCCGGGTATGCCGGTCCTCGCGTTGGTCGATCTTGCCAAGGTCGAAAAGACGGCGATCGACAGCTTCGACAACAACCGCTGCCTCGCCGACCTGCATTTTGCGGATACGCCCGCCGAGACGCTCGTCAGCGGAAGCGCCGCGCGCGCGGCGGCGCTGCACATTCTGGCATTGCAGGCCGTCATCACCGCGCACGAACAGACGGGCGGAGCCGAGGCGCTGATGGAAATCGCGCGCGACTATGCCGTCACGCGCAAGGCGTTCGGGCAACCGATCGGCGCCTTCCAGTCGATCAAGCACCGCATCGCCGAACTCTACGGCCTCGTCGAACTCGCGCGCGCCAATTGCATCCACGCGGCCTCGCGCGAGGGGCAGAGCGACTTCGTGACGGCGGCCGCCGCGGCGCGGCTTTCGGCGACCGAAGCCTATGACACCGCGGCGCGCGATTGCGTGCAGATCCACGGCGGCATCGGCGTGACCTGGGAAATCGGCCTGCACCTTCATATGCGCCGCGCCCGCACGCTGGCGCTTGAACAGGGAAGCAGCCTGTTCTGGGAAGATATATTGGTCGACCGCCTAGCAGGAGAAGCAGCATGAGCGATCTCGAAGCCTATCGCGCGAAGGCCGCAGCCTGGTGCGAATCCGTCGCGCCCACGTTCGGCAAGGCGGCCCGCAAGGGCCTGAGCGTCGAAGAGGATCTCGCGCTCGGACGCCGCTATCAAAAGGCGAAATTCGATGCGGGCTTCGCTGGCATCAACTGGCCTACCGACCTCGGCGGACAGGGCCTTGGCCATATCGAGAAGATCACCTTCGAAGCCGAGGAGATGAAGCACGGCTTCCCGAACGTCTATTTCGGCATCTCGCTCGGCATGCCGGTGCCGGTGCTGATGCAGTTCGGCTCTGACCGCGATTTCGTGAAGGAGCGCGTGCTCAAGGCGCTGCAGGGCGAAGAAATCTGGTGCCAGCTCTTCTCCGAACCATCGGGCGGCACCGATCTTGCCGGCCTGCGCACGCGCGCCGAAACCGATGGCAACGGATGGAAGATTAACGGCCAGAAAGTCTGGACGAGCTGGGCGCAATATAGCGACTATGGCGTCATCGTCGTGCGCACCGACCCGACCGTCGCCAAGCACAAGGGCCTTACCTATTTCTGGGTCGACATGAAGGCGCCCGGCGTCACCGTGCGCCCGATCAAACTCGCCGGCGGCGACAGCCACGTCAACGAAGTCTTCTTCGATGATGTGAAGATCAGCGACGACCACCGCATGTCTCCGGTCGGCGGCGGCTTCTCGGTCGCGCTCGCGACCCTGATGATCGAACGCTATGTCGCGACCGACAGCGCCGGATTCGGCCCGCACCTCGACCTGTTCGTCGATCTGGCGAAAGACCTGATGATCAATGGCCGACCGGCGATCGAGGATGGCCGCATCCGGCAGCAGATCGCCCGCAACTATGCGATGCGTTCGGGACTCGATTCGATCAATGTCCGCGCACGATTGATGATGCAGGCGGGTATGACGCCGGGGCCCGAAGGCTCGCTCAACAAGCTGGTTGCGGTTCGCTCGCGCCAGAAGCTGTCCGAACTCGCGATCGACCTGCAGGGCGTCGGCGGCTTCCACTTCGACGAGCATGCCTCGCCCAAGGACGATTGGGCATCGAGCTGGATCAATGCGCCGACCGGCCGCATCGCCGGCGGATCGGACGAAACGCTGCTCAACACGATCGCCGAGCGCATCCTCGGCCTGCCGCAAGACCATCGCCCCGACAAGGGCGTCCCCTTCAACCAGATTCCAGCCTGAGGAGCCTCCCCATGAAACTCGATTCCTCGACCGCGGCCGTTGTCACGGGCGGCGCGTCCGGTCTTGGCCGCGCAACCGCCGAAGCCCTTGCCGCCGCGGGTGTGAAGGTCGCGATCTTCGATATCAACGACGCGCTGGGCGAAGAGGTGGCGCATTCGATCGGCGGCCTGTTCGTCCATGTCGATATCACCGACGAACAGTCGGTTCTCGACGGCTTTGCCAAGGCGCGCGCCGCTCATGGTCAGGAACGCATCGCGGTCCACTGCGCGATGACGTCGCGCCGCGGCAAGACGCTTGCCTATGACAAGGAAACGGGCAAATTTCGCCGGACCCCGACCGCGGATTATGAATATGGTGTCGCGGGCATATTGACCGCAAGCTACCGCATCGGATCAATCGCGGCCGAAGGTATGGCGACATTGCCCGAACTGGAAGACGGCGAACGTGGCGCAATCATCTTCACCGCCTCGGTCGCGGCGCAGGACGCGCAGATCGGTCAGGTCATCTACGGGTCGGCCAAGGCCGGGGTAAACGGCCTCGTCCTGCCGATGGCGCGCGATCTGATGGACCTCGGCATCCGGGTCAATTCGATCATGCCCGGTGTGTTCGGCACCCCGCTGCTTGGCAATATGAACCCCAAGGTCAAGGAAAGTCTCGAAGCGTCGGTCCCCTTCCCCAAGCGGCTCGGCAAGGCCGAGGAATATGCCAGCTTGGCGATGGAAATGATCCGCAACACCTATTTCAACGGCCAGGCCGTCCGCCTCGACGGCGCGATCCGCATGGCGCCCCGGTAAACCTCGCGGTGGCCGCATGGCCCCGCGTCAAGACTTTCAAGGAAGGAACATCGTCATGGCCGAAGCCTATATCATCGACGCCGTCCGCACGCCGCGCGGGATCGGCAAGCCCGGCAAGGGCGCACTGTCGCATCTTCACCCACAGCATCTCGCCGCGACCGTCCTCGCGGCGATCCGCGACCGTAATCATCTCGACACGGCAACGGTCGACGATATCGTCTGGTCGACCTCGTCGCAGAACGGCAAGCAGGGCGGCGACCTTGGCCGCATGGCGGCGCTGTCGGCAGGGTACGACACCAAGGCCAGCGGAACGACGCTCGACCGCTTCTGTGGCGGCGGCATCAGCTCGGTCAATTTCGCCGCGGCGAGCGTGATGAGCGGCATGGAAGACTGCGTCATCGCCGGCGGCACCGAAATGATGAGCTACACCACCGCCTTTGCTGCCGAGCAGGCGAACGCTGGGCTGCCGCCACGCCTGATGGGATCGGGCCATGAAGCGCTCGACGAAATCCACCCGCAGTCGCACCAGGGCATCTGCGGCGACGCGATCGCGACGATCGAAGGCATCAGCCGCGAAGCGCTCGACGCGCTCGCGCTCGTCAGCCAACAGCGCGCCGACAGGGCGATCAAGGAAGGCCGCTTCAACAAGTCGGTCGTGCCCGTCCTGAACCCGGACGGCAGCGTTGCGCTGGACCATGAAGAGTTCCCGCGCCCCGAAACCACCGCGGAGGGCCTTGCGTCACTCAAGCCCAGCTTTGCCGCGCTCGCCGATTTCGACATGGGCGGCGGCTTCACCTTCCGGAAGCAGATCAACCGCCGCTATCCCGACCTTGAAATCCGGCATTTCCATCATGCAGGCAATTCGTCGGGCGTTGTCGACGGCGCCGCCGCGATTTTGCTGACATCCAAGGATTATGCCGACAAGCATGGCCTGAAGCCCCGCGCGCGCGTCGTCGCCTATGCCAATATCGGCGACGATCCGACGCTGATGCTCAACGCCCCGGTTCCGGCGGCCAAGAAGGTGCTCGAAAAAGCGGGACTGACCAAGGACGACATCGACGTCTGGGAAATCAACGAAGCCTTTTCGGTGGTCGCCGAAAAGTTCATCCGCGACCTCGACCTCGATCGCGAAAAGGTGAACATCAATGGCGGCGCGATGGCGCTCGGTCATCCGATCGGCGCGACCGGTTCGATCCTGATCGGCACCGCGCTCGACGAACTCGAACGCTCGGGTGGCCGCTATGGCCTCGTCACCATGTGCGCCGCGGGCGGCATGGCACCGGCCATCATCATCGAACGCATCTAAGACAATCATCGTCATTGCGACCCCGGCGAAACCCGGGGGAAGCAATCCATGGCGGCTTACGCCCCCCTGGATTGCCGTGTCCCCCGGATCAAGTCCGGGGTCCTCGCAATGACGATGCAGGCATGGGAGACACGACATGGCCGGACCCCTCAAGGGCATCAGGATCATCGAATTTGCGGGGATCGGTCCCGGCCCCTATTGCGGGATGATGCTCGCCGACCATGGTGCGGAGGTGATCCGCATCGATCGTCCCGGCGGTTTCATGGACCCGCGCGATCCGCTGTCGCGCAACCGCACCTCGATCGCGCTCGACATGAAAAATCCCGATGCGGTCGCGATCGCGCGCGATCTGTGCAAGAGCGCCGACGGCATCATCGAAGGCTATCGTCCGGGCGTCATGGAGCGGCTGGGGCTCTGCCCCGATGTGCTGCTCGCCGACAATCCCAGGCTTGTTTACGGACGCATGACCGGCTGGGGCCAATATGGCCCCTATTCGCAGGCGGCCGGACACGACATCAACTATATCGCGCTGTCGGGCGTCCTCCATACCGTTGGCCGCGCTGGAGAAAAGCCGGTGCCGCCAGTCAATTATGTGGGCGATTTCGGCGGCGGCGGCATGATGCTGGCCTTCGGCATGGCAAGCGCGCTGCTGCACGCCGCGAAGACCGGCGAGGGTCAGGTCATCGACTGCGCCATGACCGACGGGTCGGCATTGCTCGCGGGGATGAGCTGGGGCTTTTATGCCATGGGTCGGCTGCGCGACGAGCCGGGGGTGAACATGCTCGATACCGGCGCCCATTTCTACGACACCTATGCGTGCGCCGACGGCAAGTTCATCTCGATCGGCTCGATCGAGCCGCAATTCTATGCCTTGCTGCGCGAAAAGACCGGGCTCGACGCCGATCCCGCCTTCGATGCGCAGATGGACCCGTCGCAGTGGGAACCGCTCAAGGACAAGCTGACAGCGCTGTTCGCGACCAAGACGCGCGACGAATGGTGCGCGCTGATGGAAATGACCGACGTGTGCTTTGCCCCCGTCCTTTCGCTCGCCGAGGCGCCGCAGCATCCGCACAATGTCGAGCGCGAAACCTTCCTCTCGGTCGGCGGCGCCACCCAGCCCGCCCCCGCTCCGCGCTATTCGGCGACGAAGGCCGACACGCCGCGTCCCGCTCCGGCGGTGGGCGCCGATGGCGACGCGGTGCTTGCCGCGCTCGGCTACGACGCCGAGCGAATCGCCGCGCTGCGCAGCGGAGGCGCGGTCCGCTGAACCGATACGGCGACCGGGCGCCGATCCGCGCCCGGCAACGCCATCTGCAACTTGCCAGAACAGACCGCGGGGCATAGCCTCTGCGCGGTACAGGAGACGTGATGATGGGCGAATTTCTGAGTGTTGAGCGGCGGGGAAAGATCGCCATCCTGACGATGATCAAGCCCGAGAGCATGAACGCCATCGGCACCCATGCCGACTGCGACGATATCGTCGACACGCTCCGCGCGCTGGGCGAGGATCGCAGCGTCAGCGCGATCATCCTTACGGGCAGCGGCAAGGCGTTCAGCGCGGGCGGCAATCTCAAGTCGATGCAGGATCGCAAGGGGATCGGCGTGCTCGATCAGCCTGATTCGACCCGCGCCAATTATCGCCGCGGCGTGCAGGCGGTGATCCGCGCGCTGATGGATTGCGAAATCCCGATGATCGCTGCGGTCAACGGCCATGCCGTCGGCCTCGGCTGCGACCTTGCCTGCACCTGCGACATCCGTATCGCGGCGGAGAGTGCCAAGTTCGCCTGCAGCTTCATCAAGGTCGGCATCGTCCCCGGCGACGGCGGCGCCTGGCTTCTCCAGCGCGTCCTCGGCTATCCGCGCGCGGCCGAACTCTTCCTGACCGGCGACCGCTTCGATGCGCAGACGGCAAAGGACTATGGGCTTGTCACCGAAGTCGTCCCCGACGCCGAGCTGCTCGACCGTGCGGTGGCGATCGCCGAGCGCATCGTGTGCAACCCGCCGCGCGCGCTGCGGCTCACCAAGCGGCTGCTCCGCGAGGCGCAACACAGCCGGATGAGCGACATCCTCGAACTCAGCGCCGCCTATCAGGCGATCGTTCACGAAACCGCCGACAACCGCGAGGCGATCAACGCCTTCGTCGAAAAGCGCCCACCCGTCTTTACCGGAGAATAGCCATGATCGCCGACCGCGTCCTGCCGCTTTCGGGCATCCACAATTTCCGCGACTATGGCGGCTATGCGGTCGAGGACGGCGGACGGCTGCGGCAGGGACTGCTCTGGCGTTCGGCGCACCACGAACAGGCGACCGACGCGGATCTGGGCGCGGTCGATGCGCTGGGCCTCGAAACCGTGATCGACCTGCGCGGCGACGATGAGCGCGAAATGCATCCCTGTCGCCGCTCCGACAATTTTTCGGCGCGCGTCCTGTTCGCAGGCGGCGTCACCGCAGGCCTGGCGCCGCACCTTCAGGCAGCGGGCGGCGCGATCGATGTCGAGACGGCACGGGCGCGAATGATCGACACCTATGCCGGCATGCCCTATCGCTCGGCGCTCGTCGCGACGCTGCGCCTCTATCTGGCGGCGCTCGCCGAACATGATGCGCCGAGCCTTGTGCACTGCGTCGCGGGCAAGGATCGCACCGGCTTTGCGGTCGCGATCGTCCACCGGCTCGTCGGCGTGCACGAGGATGATCTGATGCACGACTATCTGCTCACCAACACGGCGGGCAAGATCGAGGAACGCATCGCGCAGGGCGCCGCGCACATCCGCGCCCGCTATGGGGCGGAGATCAAGGACGAGGCGGTGCGCGCGCTGATGTCGGTCAATCCCGCCTATCTCGACGCCGCGCTGGCGACGGTGCGCCGCGATCATGGCGATATTCCGAGCTATGCCGAGGCGGTGTTGAATTTCACCCCCGCGATGCGCGAAGCCCTGATCGACAAGCTGGTCGTATAGTCCCTTTCCTCAAGGGCAGATTATTCGCCCTTCACCAGCACCCCGCCCTTCACGACCGCGGCGACATGTTCGAGCCGGGTCACATCGGCAAGCGGGTCGCCATCGACCGCGATGATGTCGGCGTAGCGACCGACCGCGATCGCGCCGAGGTCGCTCGTCATGTCGAGCGCTTCGGCGCCGCTGACCGTCGCGGCACGGATCGCCTGGAGCGGGGTCATCCCCCACTCGACCATCTTTGCGAACTGCTTGCCGTTATCGCCGTGCGGATAGACGCCGGCATCGGTGCCGAACAGCATCCGCACTCCTGCCTTCACAGCGCGCTGGAAGGTCTGGCGCTGGGCAAGGCCGATCGCCTTTTCCTTGTCGAGGCTTTCCTGTTCGGTGCCGTTGGCGGTCCCGGTCGCGAGGATATAATCGTCGTTATAGATATCCATGTCGAACCAGGTCTTGTGCTCGATGGCGAGCTTGATCGCCGCATCGCTCGCAAGGCTGGCATGTTCGATCGTATCGATGCCGGCAAGGATCGCCGTCTTGATCCCGTCGTCGCCATGCGCGTGGGCCGCCACCTTCAGCCCCAGCATATGCGCCTCGTCGGCAATCGCCTTCATCTCGTCGAAGGTCAGTTGCTGCGCGCCGACGCTGTCGCCGAGCGAAAAGACGCCGCCGGTCGCGCAGATCTTGATGACGCGCGCGCCATATTTGTGCAGCCAGCGCACCTTCGCGCGCGCCTCTTCGGGGCTGTCGATCACCGACGCCTCCTTGCGGTCCATCGAGGGCGGCAGCCCGCCGCTGTCGCAATGGCCGCCGGTCGCGCCGATCGCCCACCCCGCCGGAATGATGCGCGGTCCCTGAATGAAACCGCCCTCGATCGCCTGCTTCAGCCCGACGTCCTCGAAATCGGCGGAGCCGACATTCCGTACGGTGGTGAAGCCCGCATCGAGCACTTTCTTCGCGTTGGCGACGCCGACGACGGTCCAGAAGCTGTCGGTGTAGCGCAGCCCTTGATAGCCGCCGACTTCGGCGAGCGAGGTCAGATGGACGTGCATGTCGATGAGGCCCGGCAAAAGCGTGCGATCGCCAAGGTCGATCTGCCGGACGTCGGAGCCCCAGCGCACGGTGCGCGCATCGGCGATGCCGGTAATGCGCCCGTCGGGCCCGACGAAGATCGCGGGATGCTCGACGGTCTTGCCGGTCAGCACGTCGAGATAGCGTGCCGCGGTAATCACCGTCTTCTGCGTCGCCGCCGCGTCCTGCGCCGACGCTGTCCCAACGGCAAAAATCGCCGCCGCACCGATCGCGATTCCTCGCAGAAAACTGCCGAACTTCACACTGGATTGCATCACGCGTCCACCCTCTGTTGCTGCCCGCAGACTTGATGGCAAAAGGCGCCCGTGTAGGACAGCGAAAATTGCGTCAGGCGGCGATTTTATGCTGCGCAAGATAGGCATAGTCGGCGCGGCACGCGTCCGCGACGGCCTGGGCCTCGGGCGACAGCGGCGCCGCCGGCTTGTCGGGCGCACCGAAGCCCGTGCTGGCCGCAACCGCGTCATACCAGTGCGACGCCCATATGCCGTCGGTGGCTTGGATTCCGGGTTGCCACCGCAACATGGCGGCGTCCCATCCGATGCCGAGCGCTGCGCACAATTTCTGCAGCATCGCCGGAGGGTCGCGCAATATGTCGGCGCTGTCGATCACCGGCGGCGCATGGCCGAGCCGGTCGGCCTCGCGGTCGAAAAACTCGACCTGACGCGCGGTGCCGAGATGGTCGGGGCGGACCATCACGCGCTTGGCCGCATAGCTCGCGACGACGCGCGCCGGGTCGCGGATCAGGAAGGCGTGGCGAAGCCCGGGCAGATCGTGATGCGCGATCGGGCCGACCATATGGTGCGCCATATGCTTCTGATACCAGATCGGCGTGGCGGCGGGATTCGGCCCCGTCAGGGTGCGCGCCACTCTACGCCAGTCGCAGTCCATCGACGCCATGACCTGCTCCATCATCGGCTGCGGGTCGCCGGTCTGCCGCAGATAGGCACCGTAAAAGGGTTCGTCGGTGACGAAGCTGTCGGCGCGGCTGTCAAAGCTGCGCATCATCGCGGTCGACAGGTTTCGCGGCCCCGACCACATGGCGATGCGGATGCAATCGGTCACGGTCGTCCCCGCGCCGCGACGTCGGCCTCGATCAGCGCGCGATAGAGGCCCTGCAGGCGCTCGACCATCGGCCCGCGCCCCTCGGTCAGCTTGCGCCCGTCGATCGTGTGCGCCGGCACGACGCCGGCGAAGGTGCCGGTCACGAATGCCTCGTCGGCGCCATAGACATCGGTCAGCGAAAAATTCCGTTCATGGACCGCTATTTCGTTGTCGCGGCAGATACGGATGACGTTGCCGCGCGTGATCCCGCCAAGGCAATAATCGCCGGTCGACGTCCACACCTCGCCCTTGCGGACGATGAAGAAATGGGTCGAATTGCAGGTCGCGACGAAGCCGTGCGGATCGAGCATCAGCCCCTCGTCGGCGCCCGCCTGCGCCGCCTGGATGCAGGCGGTGATGCAGTTGAGCTTGGAATGCGAATTGAGCTTCGGATCCTGCACCGCGGGATCGCCGCGGCGGACATGGACGGTAAAGAGCGACAGCCCCTTTTCGACCGTCGCGGGCAGCGGATCCTTATATTCGGCAATGATGACGATCGTCGCGGGCGAGACGATCACGCGCGGATCCTGATAGGGGGTCGAGCGTATCCCCCGCGTCACCATCAGGCGGATGTGGCACGCGTCCATCCGGTTGTCATCGATCGTGTCGTAGAGCCGCCGCTCGAGCGCTTCGCGCGAAATGCCGATGTCCATCGCGATCGCCTTTGCGCCCTCCCACAACCGATCGAGATGCTGGTCGAGAAACGCCATGCGGCCGCGGTGAACGCGGATCCCCTCCCACACTCCGTCGCCAAGCATGAAGCCACTGTCGAACACCGACACGCTGGCTTCGGCGCGCGGAACGAGCGCGCCATTGACGTTGATGAGGATCGCGTCGTTGCGCGGATCGGGGACGAAGTCGTGCGTGCCTTGTGCCATCATTCCAACCTAGCCGCTTGGACGGCGCTGTCGAGCGGTCATGCCGGCCCGGCGGGCTCCGAACGCGCCCACCACGCGGCCGCCAGCGCGAAAGCCGCGCCGAGCAGGGTGCCGCCGACGACATCGCTCGGCCAATGCACGCCGAGCATGATGCGCGAGAGGCCGGTGAGGCCGATCATCAGCATCGCGAAGGTCCATACTGGCCGCCGCCATCGCACCGGCGCAAGCAGTGCCAGCGTCAGGTAGAGCGCCGCCGCGCTGGTGGCGTGGCCGCTGGGGTAGGAGGCGCTGCTGACATGATCGAGATGCGCGATCAGGTCGGGGCGCGGGCGATCGAAGGCGGCCTTGAGCAGGCTCGATGCGATGTTGGCGAACAACACCGCAGCCACGATCGCCAGCGCCGGACGCCGCCCGCCCCAATAGCGCACCGCCGCCGCGATCAGGCCGACCAGCACCCAGCGCGGCGTGCCGCCGCCGATCCAGCTTATCGCCTTCATGAAGGTGATCAGTGGTGCGGGACCGGCGCCGTCGGGCCACGTAAAATGCCGCGCGATCGCGGCGTCGAGGGCCGTGACATGATCGGCGCGAGTCAACAGGCCGAGCGCCAGCACCGCGACAGCAAGCATCACGACGATGACCGCCCTGTTCCGCAAACGCGCCGGTGGCTGCGCCACGATCAGGCTTGCCTCGCCCGATCGTCGGCGGGCTTTCGCCATGCCTCGAGATAGGTGGCGAAGCGGCGCAATTGTTCGGTGCCGCCGTCGACATCATTGTCCATCAGCCGCAACACGCCCGGCCCCTGATCGGTGCGATAGGCGAGATAGAGTCCGTGCCGGAAACGCGCCCCCATTCCAACCGATACGGAAAGATCGCCCGGAAAGCGATCGGCGCGGTCGACGAGAAGCTGCGTGATGTCGCGCGCATCGAGCGACCCGATACCCGCATCGTGCAGCAGATCAGAATAGAGGCGCCCGTTCTCGATCCTGACCGCAACGCGCGCGGTGGCCGCCCGCCTCCCATGTCGCGCCGCATAGAAGAGGCAGCCGCATCCGGCCCCGATCAGCACGATCATATGCAACGGTGCCAGCGGATCGCGCCGTGGCGCCGGCGCGGGCCACAAGCCGCCGGCGAGAGGCACTGGCGGCGGCGGCGGGGCGTGGGCGTCGTCGTACATCAACCCGGCCACAACGAAAGCCACGACCGCAAAGGCGAGGAAGAGCAAGGCCTTCCCGCTATTGCCGCCGCGCGAATAGTGAAGGATCGACGGGTTCAAGCGCGATCAGATATGCAGCGCCCGTCCATAGGCGCCCAGCACCGCTTCGTGCATCGTCTCGCTGATCGTCGGGTGCGGATAGACGGTGTGCATGAAATCCTGTTCGACCAGTTCGGCGGTCTTGCCGACGGTATAGCCCTGGATCATCTCGGTCACTTCGGCGCCGACCATATGCGCGCCGAGCAGTTCGCCGGTCTTGGCGTCGAACACGGTCTTCACGAACCCTTCGACCTCGCCAAGCGCGATCGCCTTGCCGTTGCCGATGAAGGGGAAATTGCCGACCTTGACGTCATAGCCCGCTTCCCTGGCCTTCGCCTCGGTCAGCCCGACGCTCGCGATCTGCGGGTGGCAATAGGTGCAGCCGGGGATGTTCTTCGCATCCATCGGATGCGGGTGCGCGTCCTTGTTGCCCAGTTCCTTCGCGATCGCCTCGGCCGCGATCACGCCTTCGTGGCTGGCCTTGTGCGCGAGCCACGGCGGCGCGGTGACATCGCCGATCGCCCACAGGCCCTTCACATTGGTGCGGCAATAGGGATCGGTGTCGATATGCCCCTTCGCCGTTTTGACGCCGAGCGCTTCGAGGCCGATATTGTCGGTGTTGGGAACGATGCCGATGGCGACGATCGCATGGCTGTAGTCGCCCGCCTGAACCTTGCCGTCCTTCGTCTTGATCTTCGCCGAAACGCCGCTCGCGGTCGCTTTCAACTCCTCGACGCCGGCGCCGGTCAGGATCGTCATGCCCTGCTTCTTCAGCGATTTTTCGAGGAAGCTCGACACGTCGGCATCCTCGACAGGGACGATGCGGTCGAGCATTTCGACGACCGTCACCTCGGCGCCCATGTCGTTGTAGAAGCTCGCGAATTCGATCCCGATCGCGCCCGATCCGATGACGAGCAGCTTCTTGGGCATTTCGGCCGGGGTCATCGCATGGCGATAGGTCCAGATGCGCTTGCCGTCGGCGGGCGCGAAAGGCAGGTCGCGCGCGCGGGCGCCGGTCGCGACGATGATATGCTTGGCGGTCAGCGTCTCGCTGCCCTTCTCGCCCTTGACCTCGATCTTGCCCCGGCCGGTGAGGGTGCCGTCGCCCATATGAACCGCAATCTTGTTCTTCTTCATCAGGTGCGTGACGCCCTGATTGAGCTGTTTCGCGACGCCGCGCGAGCGCTTGACCACCGCGTCCAAATCGGCGCTGATGCTCGCCGCGGCGAGGCCGTAATCCTTGGCGTGCTGCATATAATGATAGATTTCGGCCGAACGGAGCAGTGCCTTCGTCGGGATGCAACCCCAGTTGAGGCAGATGCCGCCCAGATTTTCGCGCTCGACGATCGCGGTCTTCAGGCCCAGCTGCGCCGCGCGGATCGCCGCGACATAACCACCGGGGCCGGAGCCGAGGACGATGAGGTCGTAATTTTCAGCCATGTTACGCCACCAGTCCGAGCGGGTTTTCGACGATCTGCTTGAACGCCTGCATCAACTGCGCGCCGTCTGCGCCGTCGATGGCGCGGTGGTCGAAGCTGCCCGTGGCCGACATCACGGTCGCGATGGCGAGCGCGTCGTCGACCACATAAGGCCGCTTCTCGCCCGCGCCGATCGCCATGATCATGCCCTGCGGCGGGTTGATGACCGCCTCGAACTGCTTGATGCCGAACATGCCCATGTTCGACAGGCTGGCGGTGCCGCCCTGATATTCGTGCGGCTGGAGCTTGCCTTCCTTGGCGCGGCCCGCAAGTTCCTTCATCTCGGTCGAAATCTTGCTGACCGACTTGTCGTCGGCGCCGACGATGATCGGGGTGATCAGGCCGGCGGGCACGCTGACCGCGACCGAGATGTCGGCGCGTTCGTAGCTGATGAGCTGGTCGCCGGCGAAGCTGACATTGCATTTCGGCACCTGGATCAGCGCCTTTGCCAGCGCCTTGATCAGCAGGTCGTTGACGCTGAGCTTGACGCCCTGCGGCTCGAGTGCCGCGTTGAGTTCGCCGCGCAGCTTGAGCAATTTGTCGAGCTGGACATCGACCGTCAGATAGATGTGCGGCACCTCCTGCTTCGACTGGGTCAGGCGGCGCGCGATCGTCTTGCGCATATTGCTGAGCTTTTCCGCGCTGTGCGGGATGTCGGTTTCGAACGGCTGCGCGGGGGCGGGTGCAGCGGCGGGCGCAGGGCTGGGCGCGGCCGCGCTTGCCGGGGCGGCGGTCGACGCAGCAGCGCCTTCGAGGTCGGCCTTGACGATGCGGCCGCCGGGTCCGCTGCCGGTCAGCGCAGCGAGATCGATGCCCTTGTCGGCGGCGATGCGCTTGGCGAGCGGGCTCGCCTTGATCCGCTCGCCCTGCGCGGCAGGGGCCGGGGCGGCGGTCTGCGCCGGAGCGGGTGCAGCCGCGGGGTCGGCCTTGGCGGCGGGCGCCGGTGCAGGTGCAGGCGTAGGCGCAACCTTGGTGCTGCCCGCATCCTCGTCCTCGCCGGCGATAACGGCGATCACGGTGCCGACCTTCACATTGTCGGTGCCTTCGGGGATCAGGATTTGCGCGATCGTGCCTTCATCGACCGCTTCGAATTCCATCGTCGCCTTGTCGGTTTCGATTTCGGCCAAAAGGTCACCTGACTGGACGCTGTCCCCCTCCTTCACCAGCCATTTGGCGAGGGTCCCTTCCTCCATCGTCGGCGAAAGGGCGGGCATCTTCAGTTCAATCGGCATCGTCGCTTTTGTCCCTGTCAGTCTTGCAGGCGCAGGCCTGCCGCTACGGATTCGTCCTCGTCATAAGCGCATCGCGGGTCAAGGTCTATCGGGCGGAACTTGCCTTTCATACGAATGTGACGCACTGTCCGCCCGCAAAAGGCATAGCGGGGGCCGGGGCATGCGCACCTATCTGGTGGTTATCGACGACAGTCCGGAGGCGACGCTGGCGCTGCGCTTTGCGGCGCGGCGCGCGGCGCGCACGGGCGGCGGCGTGATGGTGCTGGCAATCGTGCCGCCGCAGGATTTCGTGGCGTTCGGCGGCGTCCAGGCGACGATCGAGGCCGAAGCGCGCGAACATGCCGAAGAACTGGTCGCCGCCGCCGCCGATGCGATCGCGCAGGAAGCGAATGTGACGCCGCAGATCATGGTCAAATCGGGCAAGCCGGCCGAGATCGTGCGCGACGTGATCGGCGCGAACGACGAGATCGCGGCGCTCGTCCTTGCCACCGCCGCGAGCGGAGCGCCGGGACCGCTGGTGGCGCATTTCACCGGGCACGACGCGGGAACGCTGCCATGCCCGGTGATGCTGGTTCCGGGCGCAATCGACCTCGCCCGGCTCGACGCGCTTAGTTAGGCCGCCGCAGCGCGCGGGAGCGCTGCTGCGCCCTTCGCTTCGAACAGCGCGAGTTCGAGAACGACAATCGCCTGCACGATCAGGATTGCGATACCGGTCCAGCTCATCTGGCCCGCGAACATCGCCAGCACCGCAAAACTCGCCGCGACCCAGCCGAGATTGCCGATGGCGATCAGATTGGCGAGCGTGCGGCTCGGGTTCTTCTGCCCGGCAACGAACAGCATCAGCGCCGCCGACGGCAACCCGATCCAGCCTGCGGCCGCGACAAGCCCGGTCGGCAGACCGAGCAGCGCCGCGACCGGCGCGGTCGCGAACACGCACGCAAGGAACAGGATGCTGCAGGTAATCGCATCGATGACGAGGCTGTTCTTGAGATTGAAATAGGACATGATGGATTCTCCTTTCGAACCCCTCCTGAATGGCGCCGCGACGTCATCGCGTCGATTACGCGCCAGGTAATGGAAATCGCGCACCGCCATCGCTAACCAGAGGCAAAAGGAGACAGGCGATGCAGATGGTTCCGCTCGGCGAGCAGCTTCGCGAATGGCGCGCGCGGCGCCGGATGAGCCAGATGGACCTCGCCCTCGACAGCGAGATTTCGACCCGCCACCTGAGTTTCATCGAAACCGGACGCTCGAAGCCGAGCGCCGCGATGATCCAGCGCATCGCCGATTGTCTGGAGGTGCCGCACCGCGCGCGCAACGCGATGCTGCTCGCCGCCGGATACGCCCCCGATTATCGCGAGCGCCCGCTCGACAGCCCCGAAATGACCGGGATGAAGGCCATTGTCGACCATGTGCTGAAAGGGCACGCGCCCTATCCCGCGCTCGCAGTCGACCGGCACTGGAACATGGTCGCCGCAAACGATGCCATCGCGATCCTGACCGCGGCCGTGTCCCCTGCCCTGCTCGAGCCGCCGGTCAACGTGCTACGCATCGCGCTCCATCCGGAAGGGCTGGCGCCGCAGATCGTCAACCATGCCGAATGGCGCGCGCATATCCTGCACCGCCTGGATCAGCAGATCGAGGCGAGCGCCGATTCCGGGCTCGCCGCGCTGCGCGACGAAATCGCCGGCTACCCCGCGCGGCCGGGCGATCAGCCCGCCCCGCCCGCAAGCAGCATCGCGGTCCCGCTGATCGTCGACACCGCCGCCGGGCGGATCGGCTTCGTGTCGACCGTGACGATCTTCGGAACGCCCGTCGATATCACCCTGTCCGAACTGGCGATCGAGGCCTTTTTTCCTGCCGATGCCGAGAGCGCGGCGTTGCTGCAGCGACTGGCGACGGAGCCATAGGCTTCGTCAGTGCAAGGAGCCGAAGGCAAGGAGGCAAGCTCCGGCTTTCCGCGTTGCGGAAGGTGGCAGGCTGGAGATTGCTTCGTCGCTGCGCTCCTCGCAATGACGAGGCACGATTATCGGCGCTTGCCCTCATGGCGGATATTGCCGGGCCGTCCCCGTTTACCGACCATATGCTTGCCCGCCTTCTTCACGCCGTCGCGGCGCGGAGGGCGATTGCGGAAGCCGCCTTCGGGCGCGTCGGGCAATTCGAAACGCAGCGCGCCGCTGACCGGGTTCGCCTCCATCAGCCTGAGGTCGAGCCGCTGGCCGACGCTATAGCTCACCCGGCCATGCTCGCTGTCGAGCGTGCGCGCGGCTTCATCGTAGAAAAACCGCTCGCTGCCGAGCATCGAGACCGGCACCAGTCCGTCGCCGCCGAGGCCATCGACGGTCGCGAAGAAGCCGAACGGCTGCACCCCCGTTATCCGCGCCGGCACGATTTCGCCGACCTTGCCGGCGAGATAAGCGGCGACATAGCGGTCGACCGTCTCGCGCTCGGCCTCCATCGCGCGGCGTTCGAGCCCGCTGATCGCCTCGCCGATGCGCGAAAAGCCCTTTTGGTCGGCCTCGCCGAGCCCGCTGCGCTCGGGCAGGCCCTTGGGCTTGCCGGGCACTTCGAGACGATAGCTGTCGACCAGCGCCCGGTGGACGAGCAGATCGGCATAGCGGCGGATCGGTGAGGTGAAATGCGCGTAGCTGCCAAGCGCGAGGCCGAAATGGCCCGCATTGGCGGGGCCATAATAGGCCTGTGTCTGACTGCGCAGGATCGCCTCCATGATTTCTGGCAATCGGTCGTCGCCCGAAAAGCCGTCGATCAGGCGGTTGAACACCGCCGGCGTAATGACCTGTCCCAGCGCGAAGCTTTGTTCGAAGCTTTCGAGATATTCCTTCAGGCTGACCAGCTTTTCGCGGCTCGGCGGTTCGTGGATGCGATACATCACCGGCGATTTCTTCGCCTCGAGCGCCTTCGCCGCCGCGACATTGGCCGCGATCATATAATCCTCGATCAACCGGTGCGCGTCGAGCCGTTCGCGCACGCGTATTTCGGCGATATTGCCCTGCGCGTCGAGAATCACCTGCCGTTCGGGCAGATCGAGGTCGAGCGGCGAGCGCGCCGCGCGCGCCTTGGTGAGCAAGGTCCAGCAGCCCCAGAGGTGGCGGAGCGCCGGCAGCACGTCGGCGTCCCAGCCTTCGTCGGGCGCGTCCGCATCATAGGCTGCCTGCGCGCGTTCATAGGCAATGTTGGCGCGCAGCCGCACCAGCGCGCGGGTGAAACGCCATGACGTCACCTTGCCATGCTTGTCGACGGTCAGGTGGCACGCCATCGCCGCGCGGTCCTGCCCTGCTTTCAGCGAGCAGACGCCCGCCGACAGTGTTTCGGGCAGCATCGGAACGACGCGGTCAGGGAAATAGACGCTGTTGCCGCGGCGCCGCGCCTCGCGGTCGAGCGCACCGTCGGGGCGGACATAATAGCTGACGTCGGCGATCGCGACGATCGCCTTCCACCCACCCTTGTTGCCGGGATCCTCGTCAGGGATCGCCCACACCGCGTCGTCATGGTCGCGCGCATCGGCGGGGTCGATCGCGACGATCGGCAGATCGCGCAGATCCTCGCGCCCCTCGGGCGTCAGCGGCAGCGTCGCTGCGCGCTCGGCCTCGGCGAGCATCTCGTCGCCGAACACATGCGGGATATTGTGCTTCGCAATCGCGATCATGCTGAGCGAGCGCGGGGCGAAAGGGTCGCCGATGCGGTCGATCACGCGGGCCTTGGTCGCGGGACCGCGTCCCGACAGTTCTGCCCGGACCAGGTCGCCGATTGCCGCATCGCCCATGTCCGCCACGGCGAAGTCGAACCGCGCGCGCTTGTCGGCGGGGCGCAGCCAGGTCATCGGCTTGCCGCCGGGGCCGGTGTCGGCAACGAGCACGCCGATCACGCTTTCACCGCCGGACTGGAGCTTTTTCATGGGATGCGCGACATGGCCGCTGCCGCGTTCCTCGGTGCGGGCAAGGATACGGTCGCCGACGCCGAGCGCACTCTTGCGGCCCTTTTCCATCACGCGAAGGCGCGGCGCCTGGCCACCGCCTTCCCAGCGATCGGGCACCGCCCAGACCGTATCGCCCTCGACCGCGGCGACGCGCAGCACGGTGACTTTGGGGAGGCCGCCATGCTTGTGGAACGCCCGCCCCGGCGCCATGTCGACGACGCCTTCGTCGGTCATGTCCTTGAGCAGCGCCTTCAGCGCGATCTTGTCGGCACCGCGCAGCGCGAAATGCTTGGCAATCTCGCGCTTGCCCACCGCACCGGGGCTGTCCTCGATGAAACGCAATATCTGCTCGCGCGAGGGCAGACCCGCCGGCTGCGGCCGCTTCGGCGCCTTTGCCAATTAATAGGTCCGCCCGATGAGCACGCGTTCGACCGCGGGCTCGCCGGTGAAGAAGCAGGCGCCGTCGGCGGGCGCGGCGTCGAGGGGGGTGTTACGCATCGTCAGCTTCAACGCTTTCAACTGCTCAACGATCCCTTCGAGCGCGGCACCGGTCGGGCGCGACCATTGCACTTCGGCCCAACCGACGAATTTGTCGTCGCCGCCGAAATGCGCCGCAAGGTCGGTGACGTCCCGGCGGATATTGGCGTCGAGGCGGGCCTTCGCGTCGGCATAAAGCCCCTGCTGGATTGCCTGAAGAATGGTCGCGGCTTCGGCGACGAAGTCATCTTTCGCGACGAAGGCGGTGTCGAGCTTGCCGCTCTCCTGATACAATCGGTCGCGGCGGATGACCGCGACATTGCCGCCCGCGACGTCGCGCGGGCCGACCTCGACGATGATCGGCGCGCCCTTCTTGACCCAGCCCCAGCGCTTGGTCTGCGCCTTGTTCGCGCCGGTGTCGAGCAGCACGCGCACCGGTTCGCGGAACGCGTCGAGCGCCTTCAGCTTCATCTCGAGGTCGCGGCAATAATCAAGGATCGCGGCATCCTCTTCATTGTCGCGCAGCATCGGCACGATGACGATCTGGTGCGGCGCGATGCGCGGCGGACAGCGGAGGCCATCGTCGTCGCCATGCGTCATGATGACGCCGCCGATCATGCGCGTCGACACGCCCCAGCTCGTCGTGTGGCAAAGGCTGTGGCCGCCATCCTTGTCCTGATAGCGGATATTTGCCGCCTCGGCGAAGCCGGTGCCGAGATAGTGCGAGGTGCCGGCCTGCAGCGCCTTGCCGTCCTGCATCATCGCCTCGATAGAATAGGTCGCGACGGCGCCCGGAAAACGCTCGTTTTCGGGCTTTTCACCGGCGACCACCGGCATGGCGAGGACGTCCTCGGCAAAACTGCGGTACATTTCGAGCGCGCGCAGCGTCTCGGTCATCGCATCGCCTTCGTCGGCGTGCGCCGTATGGCCTTCCTGCCACAGAAATTCGCTGGTGCGCAGGAACATGCGCGTGCGCATTTCCCAGCGCACGACGTTCGCCCACTGATTGACTTTGAGCGGCAGATCGCGCCAGCTCTGCACCCAGCGGCTCATCGCGGCGCCGATCACGGTTTCCGAGGTCGGGCGAACGATCAGCGGCTCCTCGAGCTTCGCCTCGGGGTCGGGGACCAGCTTGCCCTTGCCGTCACCGATCAGTCGGTGATGCGTGACGACCGCCATTTCCTTCGCGAAACCATCGACATGATCGGCTTCCTTCTCAAAGAAGCTCAAGGGAATGAAAAGCGGGAAATAGCAGTTCTGCACCCCCGCATCCTTGATCGCGGCGTCCATTACCGCCTGAATCCGTTCCCAGATGCCATAGCCCCACGGCTTGATGACCATGCAGCCGCGTACGCCCGATTCCTCGGCAAGATCGGCTTCGGCAATGACATCCTGATACCAGGCCGCGAAGTCGGCCTGACGGGTTACGCTGAGCGCATGCTTGATCATCTGTCCTGTTTTCTGTGCTGGGGGCGGGAGAGGCCCCGATGTGTCACTTCTTTTTGGCGAGCTCGGCCTTGAGGTCGGCGATTTCGGCCTTGAGCGCGGCAATTTCGGCATCCCTGGCCTTGCCGCCGCCGACACCCGGGATGAAGGCGCCCGCCGCCTGCTGGAACATTTCCATGTTGCGGCGCGTCAGTTCGGCGAGCGGGTTCGATCCCAGCGCGCCCTCGAACGCGGCACGCACATCCTGCTGATTCTTGCGGAACGCGGTCATCGACGCTTCCAGATATTGCGGCACCATCGACTGCATCTTGTCGCCGTACATGCCGATCAGGTGGCGCAGGAAATTGACCGGCAGCAGCGTTTCGCCGCGCGTTTCGGTGTCCATGATGATCTGGGTGAGCACATTGTGCGTGATATCGTCACCGCTTTTGGCATCGACCACCCGAAATTCGCGCCCCTCGCGCACCATGGCGCCCAGATCGTCGAGCGTGATGTAACAGCTGCGTTCGGTGTCATAGAGCCGCCGGTTCGCATATTTCTTGATCGTAACGACGTCGCCCTCGGCGGTCGTCTTGGACTTGGCCATGCTGCGGCGGCTCCTCTTCCGGCGCGGCGCGCGATCGCTTGCCGCGGCGCCGATGTGACAAAGTCCGGCATTAGCATCAATCCATGACGCGCCGCAACATAAGTGCCGCGACATAAGTGCAGTCAGCGGTGATGATTCGGCTAGGCGCCGCAACGGATTCCGCCACAGCGGCGTGGACTGCTTCATTTCTCAACGGCAGATTTCGGCACGCCCCGCTGCAGTAGCGCAAGGGCGACCGCGCTACCCGCAAATGCGGTTACGCAATATAGTTTCACGAGAAACCTACATTTCGTCATCATTCTCCCTTATGACAGGCCTACGCAGACAGAAATTTCGCAAGAAGATAAGCAAATTAGTATCACGATGAAGGGCCGCCATGGCGCCACTGTTGCGCCAAAGACACAGAATCAGCCGATCGTCTTCAACCTGTAAGAAAATTGCCTTGAGGGGCTTGTGCGCGCCCGGCTTTCCGTCTTTTTAGGACGCAATCCGTTCATTTCCACATTCTTGGACGGGCAACCGGGGAGTTACCTATGAATAAGTCGCACCTGCTTATGGGTGCTGCTGCCTTTGCAGTAGCCATAGCTGTTGGTCAGCCTGTGCTGGCCCAAGAAACGCCCGCTTCGGCCGCTGATTGCGCCGATGCGAACAACGACGGTGTTTGCGATTCGGACGAATCGGCGAGTCAGGCATCGGCCATTGTCGTGACCGGCTCGCGCATCCGCCGCGACGAGTTCACCGCTGCGGAACCGATCACGGTTGTCACGTCTGAAGAAATCACGCAGGCCGGCTTCAACAGCGCCACGGACGCGCTGCAGAGCGCTTCGGTCACGCAGGGCGCAGGCCAGATCAACAACTTCTATGGCGGCTTCGTCACCGATGGCGGCACGGGCGCCAACACGCTGGGCCTTCGCGGCCTCGGCCCGAGCCGCACCCTGATCCTGCTCAACGGTCGTCGTCTGGCACCGGGCGGTACCCGCGGCTCGGTTCTCGCAGCCGACCTTAACGTCCTGCCGACCGCGATCGTCGACCGCATCGAAGTCCTGAAGGCCGGCGCATCGTCGATCTACGGCTCGGACGCCGTCGCTGGCGTCGTCAACATCATCACCGACGACAAACTTCGCGGCCTGAACATCGATGCGCAGGTCAACGTTCCCGAAGTCGGCGCAGGCGTCGATCGCCGTATCGCTGCTTCGTTCGGCCTGCAGGCCGATCGCCTGAGCATCATCGGGTCGATCGAGTATCGCAAGCGCGACCAGCTTTCGCTGCGCGACGTTTCGTGGCTGAAGTGTCCGGTCGGCGGCTATCTGACCGGCGAAGGCACGGCTTTCGGTTCGGGCGACGGCGTCGGCTTCGACGGCAGCCCCTGCTTCACGCTCGACAACGGCGGCGTGACGATCAACACGCTCGGTATCCCGACGCGGCAGGGTATCGGCCGTACGAGCGGCACTGTCGGCAACTTCAACCGCTTCGTTCCGGCCCCCGGCCAGACCACCGGCCCGTTCCCGGGGTACCTGGGCGTCGGCTTTTACGACCGCGATACGTTCGATCCCGAATCGCAGCGCGAACCGCTGATCACCCAGGCGGAAATCCTTACGGGTTATCTGTCGGGCAAGTATGAGCTCGGTTTCCTCGGCAACGCCGAAGTCTATGGCGAACTGCTCGCGACGCGCCGTAAATCGGCATCGCCGCTCTATCGCCAGCTCTCGCTGGATTATGTGCGCGGCAGCCCGCTGCTTCCGGTCGATCTGCGTAACGGTGCGTTCTTGAACCCCAACTCGACGTCGGGCGGCAAGATCGTTGCGGCCCGCGCCTTCATCGGCTTCGGTCTGACCGATTCGTCGCAGCAGGTCGATTATGTTCGCGCTTCGGGCGGCATCCGCGGCGACTTCTTCCTGCCCGGATGGCGTTATGACGCTTATGCTGGCAAGTCGTGGAACGATGGCACCTACGAAATCCAGTCGTTCCTGACCGATCGCCTGGCGGCTTCGCTCGACGTCGTGGCCAATGGTGACGGAACGTTCAGCTGCGCCAGCGCGGCGATCAATCCGAACTGCGTCGCAGCGCCGGCACTTTCGGCTGATGTCATCGGCGGTAAGCTGCCGCAGGATTTCAAGGACTGGATCCTCGTCAACACGATCGGCAAGACCCAGTTCCGCGAAACGACCTTCTCGTTCAACATCGACGGTCCGGTCGCTGCGCTGCCCGGCGGCGATGCCCAGCTTGCGCTTGGCGTCGAATATCGCCGCCAGAGCATCAACGACCAGCCCGATGCCAACTCGATCAACGGTAACCTGCTGGGTCTGACGGCGGCGACCCCGACCGTCGGCAAGGACAACGTCAAGGAAATCTATGGCGAATTGTTCCTGCCGATCCTGTCGGACGTCCCCGGCTTCTATCGTCTGAACCTGACGGGTTCGCTGCGTTACACCGACTATGCGTCTTACGGTTCGGACACGACCTACAAGATCGCGGCCGAGTGGGAACCGATCCGTGGCGTCGGCTTCCGCGGCAGCTATGGCACGTCCTACCGTGCTCCGGCGCTTGCGGAACAGTTCCTGGGCGCGACCAGCGGCTTCCTGAGCAGCACCCTCGATCCCTGTGACGATCCGGGCACGTCGCCGACGGGCCAGATCATCGCGGCGAACTGTTTGTCGATCGGCCTTGGACCGAGCTTCACGCAGACCAGCGGCATCACCACGTTCCGCGTTGGCGGTGCGGATGCCGGCCTGAAGGCGGAAACCTCGAAGAACTGGTCGGTTGGCGTCGTCCTCCGCCCGGTCCTGCCGGAATCGGTCGGCCAGCTTTCGCTGTCGCTCGATTACTTCGACGTGAAGGTGTCGAACGGCGTTGCTGATCTCTCGGCTTCGACGATCCTCAACCGTTGCTATTCGGATCCGAACTTCGACGGAACCTCGGGCTTCTGCCGCTTCGTCAACCGCGATGCGAACAACGCTCTTCAGGTGACCAGCAGCTACGTGAACCTGTCGGAAGACATCGTGAAGGGCTTTGAGTTCAACGGCCGTTATGCCCGCGATCTCTTCGGCGGCCGCTTCACGCTGAACGCCAACATCACGAAGTATACCGAGCAGTCGAGCCGCCTCTTCCCCGAAGAGTTCCTGACCGACAGTAACGGTACCGTCGTGAACCCGGACTGGGTTGGCAGCTTTGATGCGACCTATCGCATCAACAACATCACCTTCCGTTACGGGGTCGACTGGATCGACGGCGACCACGACAAGACGTACAAGTATTTCGCGTATGACGAAACCACCGGCATCTCCGATCCGGATCTGGTGCAGCTCTATCGCGACAACTACTATCTTGAAGCGTCGAACTACTTCCTGCACTCGGCGTCGGTTCAGTTCAACATCGCTGAGAAGTATCAGTTCACGATGGGCGTGCAGAACCTGTTCGACAAAAAGCCTCCGCAGATCAGCGCTGTCGGTTATACGACCATCGGCAACGCGCCGCTGTATTCGGGCTACGACTATCGGGGCCGCACGTTCTTCGCGAACGCGTCGTTCCAGTTCTGATCTCGTCATCCGAACAAGAGAAAGGGCCCCGGCAAACCGGGGCCCTTTTTTTGTTGGGTTGCAAGCTGGTTCGGGGAGTCGATCGCAGAGAGGCCAAGCCTGTACGGCTCGCCTCGTCAGGAAGAATATCGCGCGGGGAGCGAGCGGCTTAGAGCCAAGTGTGACTCAAGCCGAATATGCCCATTCCCGCGCAAACCGCGCGCCCAACCCCGTCAGCAATTCATATTGCGACAATCCGCTCGCGGCGGCGGTGGTCGGCAGGTCATAGTCCAGCGCCAGCCAGTCGCCCTCGCCTATTTCTTCGGCGGCGCTTGCGTCGAAGGCGGTGAGATCCATCGAGACGCGGCCGATCAGCGGCAGGGCGCGGCCCTCCCATGTCGCACCGCCGGTTCCGGCGTGGCAGCGCAGATAGCCGTCGGCATAGCCGAGGTTCGCCACCGCCACCCGTGTGGGCCGCGGGGCGGTCCAGGTGGCGCCATAGCCCACCGTTTCGCCCGCTGGTACGTTCCGCACCTGCAGCACGCGCGCTTCGGGATAGGCGACCTGCCTGATGTGCCCCCCCGCCTCGCCGCGCGGTAAGCCGCCATAGAGCGCAAGCCCGGGACGCGTCAGGTCGAAGGCATAGTCGGGGCCGAGGCAGATGCCGGCGCTGTTCGCGAGGCTGTAACGCTGCGCCGGAATCTGGCTCCGCACCGCGCGAAAAGCCGCAAGCTGCGCCGCATTTTGCGCGCTGTCCTCGTCAGCCGAAGCGAGATGGCTGAGCAGATTGACGATGCCGAGCCCGTCGAGCGCCCCGCCCAACGCCTCTTCGACACGCAGGCCGAGCCGGTTCATCCCGGTGTCGACCATCACGTCGCACGGACGGCCTTCGCCCGCCGCGCGCCAGCGCGTCACCTGTTCGACGCTCGCGAGCACCGGACGCGCGGGCAGCGTGCGCGCGGCGACCATGTCGGTCGCGCCCACGCCGTGCAGCACCGATAGCGACACGCCCGCAGGCAAGGGCATCAGCGCCGCCGCTTCGGCCCAGGTCGCGACGAAGAAATGCCGGCATCCCGCCGCCGCAAGATGGCGCACAATGGCGCCAGCGCCGAGGCCATAGCCGTCGGCCTTCACCGCCGCGCCGCACGCCGCGGGGCCGCTGCGTTCGGCCAGCCAGCGCCAGTTATGGACGAGCGCGGCGGAATCGAGACGGAGCCGGAGCGGCGAAGCAATGTCGATCATCGCTTCGCCCTAGCCGGGAACGAACCCGCCGCCAATGGCCGTTCAGGCGTCGGCGGCGCGCTTGTCCCATTCGCCGGGCACGGGCTCCTTGAGCATGAAGGCGGCGACCAGGAACGCGACGAGCACGACGCCCCATGTGTACCACAAGCCCGCATAGGCATTGCCCGTCACCGCGGCGATCAGGCTGGCGATGAACGGCAGGAAGCCCCCGAAATAGCCGGTGCCGATATGATAGGGGATCGACAGCGAGGAATAGCGTACGTGCGGCGGAAACATCTCGGCGAGCAAGGCGGCGACGGGGCCATAGGTAAAGCCCGACAGCGCGCTGAGGCCGAGCAGCGCGAGCAGGATCACCGCGAGGCTGCCCACCCCCGGTACCTGCTTGTCGAAGCCATAGCCCATCGCCTCGAGCGCTGGCCGCAGCAGCGCCGGATCTTCGCTGGCGACCTCGCGGCCGCCGATATGGATTTTCACGCTGTCCAAGCCGCTTCCCGACGGCTGCACCTTATAGGGCACGCCCAGCTTGGTGAGTTCGGCAATCGTGCGGCCGCAAGCCGTCGTCTGCTGCTTCTGTTCGAAGGGATTGTAGGAACATTGGCTGCCGGTCACGACGACCGGCGCCTTTGCCGCCGCCTCCTTGAGCGCAGGATTGGCAACTGCGCCCATCATCCAGAAGAGCGGAAAGAGGACAACGAGCGTCACCGCATAGCCCCAGACGATCGGCTTCTTGCGCCCGATCCGGTCCGACAATTTGCCCGCCCAGATGAAGAATCCCATGCCGAGGGCAGCGGCGAGGCCCACGATGACCTCGGCCGCGGTGTCATCCACCTTCATCGGGCCTTTCAGGAAAGCGAGGCCCGAGAACATCGCGGTGTACCAGATGACGGTCAGCCCCGCCGCGATCCCGAACAGCGCGACGAAGATGCGCTTGGGGTTGCCGGGATAGGTAAAGCTTTCCTTCAGCGGATTCTTGGCGATCTCCCCCTCTTCCTTCATCGCCTGAAACACCGGGCTTTCGGAGAGTTTGAGCCGCATCCACAGCGAAATCGCGAGCAGCAGCAGCGACAGCAGGAATGGCACGCGCCAGCCCCAGCTTTCCCAGACATCGGCGGGCATCGCCGCCTTGCACGACAGCACGACGATCAGGCTGAGGACAAAGCCGCCGACGACGCTCGCCTGGATGAAGCTGGTATAGAAACCGCGCCGTTCGGGCGGCGAATGTTCGGCAACATAGACCGCCGCGCCGCCATATTCACCGCCGAGCGCCAGCCCCTGCAATATGCGCAGCAGGATGACGATGATCGGCGCCGCGATGCCGATCGTCGCGGCCGAGGGGATCATGCCGACCCCGGCGGTGGCGATCCCCATCAGGGTGACGGTGACGAGGAAGGTATATTTGCGCCCCAGCCGGTCGCCGAGAAAGCCGAACAGCACCGCGCCGAGCGGCCGGAAACCGAAGCCGACGGCAAAGCCGGCCCATACCAGCAGCACCTCCAGCGTAGCATTGTCGCTCGGGAAAAAGGCTTTGCCGATGATCGCGGCGAGCGTGCCGTAGATGAAGAAATCATACCATTCGAAGATGGTGCCCGCCGACGAGGCGGCGATGACCATGCGAATATCCTTCGCGGTCGGTTCATAGACCGCGCCATGGTCGGCGACGGCGGCTGCGTCGGTCATATACTCTCCCCTGCCCCGGTTCGGGCTTGTCACCGTTTCTAGCGGGCGCCGAACCGCGCGCAAGCCTTCGCTTGGCGCCGCGGCCTATCGGTGGCAGATTGCGGGCCATGCAGTTCATCGACCTTTCGATCCCGATCACCAACGACGTCGTCTCCGACCCGCCGGTGATGCGCCCGCAAATCAGCTACATGACCCACGAGACGACGTGGGAACAGATTGCGATGTTCTTTCCGGGACTCGCGAAGGATGACCTTCCCGACGGCGAAGGCTGGGCGGTCGAAAGCCTGACGTTGAGCACGCACAACGGCACGCATATGGACGCGCCCTGGCATTTCCATTCGACCACCGATGCGGGCGCCACGCCTGCGCCCAGCATCGACGAGGCGCCGCTCGACCTCTTTTTCCGGCCCGGCGTCAAACTCGACTTTTCGGATCGTCCCGCCGGCCATGTCGTCAGCGCGGCCGAGGTGGAGGCCGAACTGGCGCGGATCGGCCACACCCTTCAGCCGTTCGACATCGTGCTCGTCCAGTCGGGCGCGATCTACGGCACCGACAATTTCACCGATCAGGGCTGCGGCATGGGGGCCGAGGCGACGCTTTATCTGACGGAACGCGGCGTGAAGGTCGTCGGCACCGACGCGTGGAGTTGGGACGCACCGTTCAGCCACACCGCGAAACGCTGGGCCGAAACGCGCGATCCGTCGATTATTTGGGAAGGCCATAAGGCGGGACGGATCCGGCCCTATTACCAGATCGAGAAGCTGACGGGCCTTGCCGCCCTGCCCCCGACCGGCTGGACGCTGTCCTGCTTCCCGGTGAAGATCGAGCGCGCGAGCGCCGGCTGGATTCGCGCCGTCGCGCTGATCGATGGCGCACCGGTTTCGCACACCGATTGACGGCGGCGGGCGAACGGCGCAGCATCGCGCCATGGCTTTCACGATCACCCCAAGCGGCCAAGCGTGCGGCGCCGCGATCACCGGCGTCGACCTGACGCAGCCGCTTTCGGCCGGCGACGTGGCCGACATCCGCGCGGCGTGGCTCGACCATCATGTCCTCGCCTTTCCCGGCCAGTCGCTGCTTGACGACGATCTTGAGCGGTTCACGCAATATTTCGGCGGCTTCGGTGACGATCCCTTCATCGCACCGATTGCGGGCCGCCGCCATGTCATCGCGGTCAAGCGCCGCGCCGACGAAACCGCGCCGCTATTTGCCGAAAACTGGCACAGCGACTGGAGCTTTCAGGCGCGGCCACCGGCCGGAACCTGTCTTTACGGCATCACCATCCCGCCCGTTGGCGGCAACACCGAATTTGCGAACCAGCATGCGGCGCTTGCCGCCATGCCGGACGCGCTGCGCGCCCGGATCGAGGGGCGCCGCGCGATCCACAGCGCGCGCGGCGGCTATGCCCCCTCGGGCATGTATGGCGCCAACGACAAGGGCCGCAGCATGGACATCCGCCCCGGCGAAGCGGCGATGGCCACGCAGGCGCACCCGATCATCCGCCGGCACCCCGAAACGGGCCGCGAGGGCCTGTTCGGCTGCGCGGGCTATATCGTCGGGATCGAGGATATGGACGATGCCGAAGCGCTGCCGCTGATCGTCGAGTTGTTGCACTGGCAGGGGCGCGAGGAATTTCGTTACAGCCACAAATGGGACGCGGGAACGCTGCTGATGTGGGACAATCGCTCGGTCCTCCACCGCGCGACCGGCGGCTATGACGGCTATGACCGCCTGCTCCACCGCACGACGATCGCCGCGTGGGACGGCTGACGGCCGCACAAAGCGCCACCTATTTCGCACCATCTCCGGAAAGCTCTCCCATGCGTCTCCTCGCCCTTGCCCTGCTTCCCTTTGCCGCCTTGCTCACCGGAGGCGCCGCGCCGGAGCGCCCGCGCGCGCCGTTCGATGGGGCGTGGATGTCCTGCGAAACCTATCGCGGCGCGCAAATCTGTTCATACAAGCTGATGCGGCAAAGTGGCGCGCGCGTGTGCGGCGTTCAGCAATATTTCGCCACCAATGCCTATTATGTGCAGCGTTTTATCGCGAAGGCCGACGGTAACAGCGCGCATGTCGAACGCATTTGCGGCGATCCCGGCTCCGAAACGTCCAGCTATTGCCCCGGACGGGCCCCCTCGGGAGCCGCAAAGGTCGGATGGGAACCAACCGATCGGGTACTCCATGCCTGCGGTAAACGATTGTACGCAACCGCTCCCGGCCAGAGCTTCAGCTGCGCGAGCGCGCGCCCCGATACGGGCGTGCCGAAGGTTCGCTCGCTCGCCGGCAACGGCCCCGCACCGGAGGATGCCGTATGGCTGGCCTCGTGCATCGAGGGCAACGACGACTAGCGGACGCCCGGCGCTAGGCTCGATCCCTCTCGCGGCTCAGTGTCGATACGACGCCCCAGGCGATCAGCGCCTGCCCCGCAAAGTAGAGCGGCCAGACGAGCCACAGGGTGACGTCCTTCGAAAGCGCACCGCCTTCGCCGGCGAAGATGAAGAGGTCGCTCGCCAGGAACAACATCGCGCCGATCCCGGTGCGATAGCGCGGAAAACGGCTCGTCCACGCCGAAGCTGCCATCGCGGCGACGAGCGCGGTATAGCCGACCGCTGCCGGGCCGTCGGGCGCACCGCGCGTCAGCCCCCACGCGATGACGAGCGCCGCCGGAACGGTCAGCCAGCCGAGCCAGCGCTGCGGGGCCGACAGTGCCGGGCGCCGGTTACGCCAGTAAAGGATGATCGCGGTGACATGCCCAGCCGCAAAAGCCAGCGCGCCGACGATCAGCCCCCTGGCGTCGAGCAGATAGTCGCCGAGCGCCCCGAAACCGAGCGTCAGCGCGATCAGGCGGCCATCGGTGCCGCGCGCATTCGCGGCGGCCCACAAGGCGAGCAGCGCAGCCCCGCTCGTCTTCCACGCCCAGATCGCGGGGCCGTGCCAATGCTGATGAACCGCGACGAAAAAGCTGACACCGCCGACCAGCGCGAGCCACCAAAGCCACCGCGCGCGATCCCAACCCCGTTCATCGCTCATCGCCCACCCCTTTGCATCTTGCTCACAAGGCGCCTACTGCGCGGCGGATCGGGTACAAGTCAACGGATAGCGTATAGTGGCTCACGACATTCATATCATCGGCGGCGGCCTCGCAGGATCGGAGGCGGCATGGCAGCTTGCCGAGGCGGGCTACCGCGTGCGCCTGTCCGAAATGCGCGGGGGCGGCGACATGACCCCGGCGCATCAGGGCGACACGCTCGCCGAAATGGTGTGTTCGAACAGCTTTCGCAGCGATGACGGCGACAGCAACGCCGTCGGTCTGCTCCACCGCGAGATGCGCAGCCTCGGCTCGATCATCATGCGCGAAGCCGATGCCACAAAAGTTCCCGCCGGGTCGGCGCTCGCGGTCGACCGCGATCTCTTTTCGGGCGGCGTCACCAAAGCGCTTGCCGAGCATCCCAATGTCACGATCGTGCGCGAACGCGTCGACACGCTGCCGACCGAGGGCATGACGATCGTCGCGACGGGACCGCTCACCGCCGCCAGCCTCGCGGAGAGCATCGGCGTCGCAACGGGGAAGGACGCGCTTGCCTTTTTCGACGCGATCGCGCCCATCGTTTACCGCGACAGTATCGACATGGACATCGCCTGGATGGCGAGCCGCTGGGACAAGGTCGGGCCGATCGGCGACGGCAAGGATTATATCAACTGCCCGATGGACAAGGATCAATATTACGCCTTCGTCCAGGGGCTGATCGACGGCGACAAGACCGAATTCAAGGACTGGGAAAAGGACACGCCCTATTTCGAGGGCTGTATGCCGATCGAGGTGATGGCCGAACGCGGCGTCGAAACGCTGCGCTTCGGGCCGATGAAGGGCGTCGGGCTGGACAATCCGCGCACCGGGCGCTGGCCCTATGCCGTCGTCCAGCTCCGCCAGGACAATGCGCTCGGCACCTTGTGGAACATGGTCGGCTTCCAGACCAAGCTGAAGCATGGCGCGCAGGTCGAGCTGTTCCGCACCATTCCGGGGCTCGAAAAGGCCGAGTTCGCGCGGCTAGGCGGTCTTCACCGCAACAGCTTCATCCGGTCGCCCGAACTGCTCGACGGCCAGCTTCGCCTGAAATCGGCGCCGCATATCCGCTTTGCGGGTCAGATCACCGGCTGCGAAGGCTATGTCGAAAGCGCCGCGATCGGCCTTGTCGCCGCGCGCTTCGCGATCGCCGAGCTCAGCGGTCGTTCGCTACCGCCGCCGCCGCCCGAAACGGCGCTCGGCGCGCTGCTCGGCCACATCACCGGCGGCGCCGACGCTGCATCCTATCAGCCGATGAACGTCAATTTCGGGCTGTTCCCGCCGGTTGCGGAGGATGTCCGCAAGAAGGACCGCAAGCTCGCCTACACGCAGCGCGCGGGCGCGGCGCTGGCCGAGTGGATGAAAGTGGCGGACGGCGTCGCCGCGTAACCGCGCGCGCCCCCCGCGATCAGGGCGCGTCGCCCAATATCCAGTCGATACCTGCGGCGACATGGATGCGCGCCGTATCATACACCGGCAGCACGTTTGCGTCGGGATCGACAAGCATCACCAGTTCGGTGCAGGCCAGAACAAGCGCCTGAATATCCTGCTTGGCGATGTCGGTGATGAAGGTGCGCATCGTCCGGCGCGAATCCTCAGTCACCTTGCCCTGCATCAACTCGTCATAGATGATGCGGTCGATCTCCTCGGCGCGGCTCGCGTCATAGGGGGCGAGCGTCAGGCCGTGGCGCACGAGCCGCTGGCGGAACCAGGGTTCGGTCATGACGTTGCGGGTGCCGATCACTGCCGCCGCCTTCACGCCGTCGGCGCGCATCTTTTCGCCCGTTTCGTCGACGATATGAAGCAGCGGGATCGAAATCGCCGCAGCGACGTCGTCCGCCACCTTGTGCATCGAATTGGCCGCGATCATCAGCGCCGTCGCCCCCGCCGCCTCGAGCCGCCGCGCCGATGCGATCAGCACCTCCTTCGCGTGATCCCATTGCTCAGGTGTCGAGAGCCGCGACAGATCGCAATAATTCAGGCTTTCCATCAGGATCGGCGCGGAACAGCCGGTGCCGACCCGCTTTTGCAGCCCCTTGTTGAGGTGCCGATAATAAAGCTCGGTCGATGCCCAGCTCATTCCTCCGATCAAACCGATTTTGCGCATGGATGACGTCTATCCCTTCATCGTCACCCCGGCGAAGGCCGGGGTCTCGCCGTCCATTTCCGACGCGAGGTTGAGATCCCGGCCTTCGCCGGGATGACGATTCGGGTCAATGCCCCTCAGTCTGGAGGCGGCGGGCCCGTCGGGGCACCGCATCCGCTTTTCTTTGACGCGGCTCGCCGCACACGGCAGACCGGCGCGATGGACGCGATCCGGCACTATTTTCTGGCCCAGCTCGCGGAGCAGGAAGCCGAAGCGGCCCGGCACCTTGGCGACAGCTATTGGACCGACAGCCGCACCGGGCGCAACGTCGGGCTGGACGAGCTGCAGGCGATCGGCGCGATGAAAGGCGTCGCGCTCGACCCGCGCCCCGGCGAGGATGACGCGCAAATCTATCTACGCCACCTGCTCGCCGATCTCGACGATGTCGCGAACCGCTTTCGCGCGGCCGCGCCCGATCCCGACGGCTATGGTATCGCGACGATCGGCACCGTCGCGCGCCGGCTTGCGGCCTTCGGCTCTGACCCTAGTGCCCGCTGCCGCTCAGCGCCTTGACGATGTCGTCGGCCATCTTCTTGGCATCGCCGAGCAGCATCATCGTCTGGTCCATGTAGAAGACGTCGTTGTCGACGCCGGCATAGCCGACGCCGCCCATCGACCGCTTCACGAACAGCACGGTCTTCGCCTTTTCGACGTCGAGCACGGGCATGCCGTAGATCGGCGAGGTCTTGTCGGTCTTGGCCGCTGGGTTGGTCACGTCGTTGGCGCCAATCACGAAGGCGACGTCGCATTGTGCGAATTCGCCGTTGATGTCCTCGAGCTCGAACACTTCGTCATAGGGGACATTCGCTTCGGCAAGCAGCACGTTCATATGGCCGGGCATACGGCCCGCGACCGGATGGATCGCATATTTGACGTTCACGCCCTCTTTTTTGAGCATGTCCGACATTTCGCGCAGCGCGTGCTGCGCCTGCGCCACCGCCATGCCGTAGCCGGGAACGATGATGACATTTTCCGCCTGGCTCATCAGGAAGGCCGCGTCCTCGGCGCTGCCCGGCTTCCACGGGCGCTGTTCCTTCGAACCGCCCGCCCCGCCGCTCGAATCGTCGGCGCCGAAGCCGCCGGCGATGACGCTGATGAAGCTGCGGTTCATCGCGCGGCACATGATGTAGGAGAGGATCGCGCCGGACGAACCGACGAGCGCGCCGGTGATGATCATCGCGGTGTTGCCGAGCGTGAAGCCCATCGCTGCCGCGGCCCAGCCCGAATAGCTGTTGAGCATCGACACGACGACCGGCATGTCGGCGCCGCCGATCGGGATGATCAGCAGGAAGCCGATCAGGAAACTCAATGCGGTGATCGTCCAGAAGACCCACGGCGACTGGTCGGTCAGGAAATAGGCGACGAGGCCGATGATCGCGGCGAGCGTGCCGAGGTTGATGACGTGCCGCGCGGGCAGCATGATCGGCGCGCCCGACATATTGCCGTTGAGCTTCAGAAAGGCGATGACCGAGCCCGAAAAGGTGATCGCGCCGATGGCGATGCCGAGCCCCATTTCGATCCGGCTGACCGCGAAAATCTGACCCATTTCGTCGGCGATATGAAAGGCGCCGGGATTGAGGTAGGCCGCCGCCGCCACCGCAACCGCCGCAAGGCCGACGAGGCTGTGAAACGCCGCGACGAGCTGCGGCATCGCGGTCATAGCGATCCGGCGCGCCATGACGATGCCGATGATGGCGCCGATCGCGATCGCGCCCAATATCTCCGCCATCGCCGTGACATCGATCCCGACGTAACTGTTCGCCGCGTCGCCGCTTTTCCACGGGGCGTGGGTGATCAGCGTGGTGACGACCGCAATCGTCATGCCGATCATGCCGAAACGGTTGCCGCGCCGCGACGAAGCCGGGCTCGACAGGCCGCGCAGCGCGAGGATGAACAGGATGCCCGAGGCGAGATAGGCCAGCGCCACCCAGGGATTGATCGGTGCTACTTCGTGCATGCTAATTCCCCCGTCGGGCCATCCGTCCATGGCCCGTCAAATCCTTGGTTCGCAGCGCCTTAACGCTCTTTCTTCTTGTACATTGCGAGCATGCGCCCGGTGACCGCAAAGCCGCCGAAAATATTGATGCTCGCCATCACGACCGCGGCGAGGCCGAGCCATTTCGAGCTTGCCGAGCCCGCCGCCGCGCTGGCGATCAGCGCACCGACGATGATGACCGACGAAATCGCGTTGGTCACGCTCATCAGCGGCGTGTGCAGCGCCGGCGTCACCGACCAGACGACGAAATAGCCGACGAAACAGGCCAGGACGAAAATCGAAAAGATGGAAATGAAATCCACGGCGCGCTCCCCTGCTGATTCCGCGTCGGCACCTCTTGCCGTGGGAGCGCAGGCCTGTCGACTCCAAAGCTGTCAAAAAGTCACGCCCGCGCATCTCCGGGCAGGAAATGACGGGCGCTTTGTGAAATATAATTACGCCTCAAGACAATTTACATCTTGGGGAGCAGCACCGCGTCGACGACATGGACGATACCGTTCGCCTGCCCGACGTCCGCCTGCGTCACCGCAGCCTTGTTGCCGCTCGCACTCGTCAGGATGATCGCATCGCCCGATTTGGTCGCGGTCAGATCCTGGCCATCGAGCGTCTTGAGCATCGCCTTGCCGCCGCCCGCATCGATCTTCGATGCCAGATCGGCGGCGGTCAGCCTACCCGGCACGACATGATATTTGAGCACGCCGGCCAGCACGACTTTCTGCGCGGGACGCGCCCAGCCGTCGCGCGTGACCGCGGGAACCTGCGCAAAGGCGGCGTCATTGGGCGCAAACAGCGTGAAAGGCCCCGGCCCCGACAGCGTATCGGCCAGCCCGGCCTGATTCACCGCGGCGGTCAGCTGGCTCAATATCGGCGAGGCAGCCGCATTGGCGAGGATCGTCTTGTCAGGCGCCATCCCGGCACCGCCGACCTGCGGATTGGCGCTCGCGGTGACGACATCGTTCATCGCGCCGCTTTCTGTTTCGGCCTTGGGCGGCTCGGGCGTCTTGTTGCAGCCGCCGAGCGCCAATGCCGCCACCATGGCACTCATGAACAAGCCGGATTTCGTCACCTCTGATCTCCTTGCTGAAACGGCCCGAACGACCCCGTGCCACATCGCGCGGCACCCCGATTCGCAACGCCATTGGCGCGCGAAAGTTTCAGAAGAAAGTCAGCCGGACGCGTCCAGCGGAACGCCTACCCCAACAGCCGCTCGTTCACGACCTTGCCGCCCCGCGTCAGCCGCACGGCATTGCCGATTTCCTCGTCGAGCACGGGCTTGCCCGCTTCCTTGTCCCAGAAGGCCGACAGGAAATTGAACAGGTTGCGGCTGAACAGCGCGCTGGTGTCGGCGGGCATCAGTGCCGCGATATTCTTTGCGCCGATCACGGTGACACCGTGGATCTGCTTCGTTTCGCCGGCCACCGAGCCTTCGACATTGCCGCCGCTTTCGGCCGCCATGTCGACGATCACGCTGCCCGTGCGCATCGTCGCGAGCTGCGCGTCCGAAATCAGCCGCGGCGCGGGGCGCCCCGGGATCAGCGCGGTGGTGATGACGATATCCTGCTTGGCGATATGCCCCGACACCAGCTCAGCCTGGGCTTTCTGATATTCGTCGGACATTTCGGTGGCATAGCCGCCCGCACCCTCGCCCTCGATCCCCGCGACGCTTTCGACGAAGATCGGCTTCGCGCCGAGGCTGAGAATCTGTTCCTTGGTCGCCGAGCGCACGTCGGTCGCGCTGACCTGTGCCCCCAGGCGCCGCGCGGTCGCGATCGCCTGGAGCCCGGCGACGCCGACGCCCATGATGAACGCCTTGGCCGCGCTGACGGTGCCAGCAGCGGTCATCATCATCGGAAAGGCGCGGCCATAGGCGTTTGCCGCCATCAGCACCGCCTTGTAGCCCGCGAGATTCGCCTGGCTGGACAGGATATCCATCGACTGCGCGCGCGTGATACGCGGCATGAATTCCATCGCCAGCGCCTCGATGCCAAGCTTGGCATAGTCGTCGACCCGCGCGCGCTCGCCAAACGGGTTGAGCCCCGCCGCCAGCCACGCCCCGTCGGCAAAGCCCGACAGGCTCTTGGGATCGGGGCCCTGAATGCCGAGGATGATATTCGCACCCTTCAGCACATCGGCGCGGCTGCTAACGCTCGCCCCTGCAGCGGTGTAATCGGCGTCGGCGATCGAAGCCGTAACCCCTGCTCCGCTCTCGACTGCGACTTCAGCGCCCAGGCCGATGAATTTCTTCACCGTTTCCGGGGTCGCAGCGACACGGGTCTCGCCCGCGGCGAGTTCCTTCAGCACGGCGATGCGCATGACCGGCGCCGCTTAGGAAGAGATCAGAAGGACGACGACCACGGCGACGATCACGGTTGCGATCGTGCCGACCTTCAAAAGACCCAGAAAGCCTTCATAGGTCTGGTTCGCCGTTTTCATATCCTGTTCCGCCATGGCCATTCCCCTTTGCCTTGTACCCGCTTGATACGTGGTATCCGCTTGTTTCCTGCCCGCCAGCGCAGCGCCGGGCGCCCGCCAGAATCGGATATCGCGCCGGTCTTAGCCATGCGCCCCCTGATGCTCAATAGCGGGTTTTGCGCCGCGGCGCATAGCGGGCAAAAGCCTGGTGGCCTTAATCCGGCCTTTACCCATCCCGGTTACACATGGCGGCTACCGCGGACACCGGCACCCTGCGTGCCGACAAAAGGGGCAATTGGGAAGCGATGGCGAACGCGCGCGACACGCGAATGGTGATGATCGTCGACAGCGAACCGGCGCAGCAGCGATTCCTTTCGGCGCTGGTGTCGCGGGGCGGCTGGCGCAGCGTCGTCGCCGCCGACACCGACACCGCGCTCGCGAAGCTCGGCACCCAGGAAGGCATGGCGCTCGACGCCGTGCTCGTCGATCAGGGCGCGCCGGGTGTGCCGATCCCCGAATTCATCGCCGAACTGCGCCGCTGGCGCCCGGCGCTGCCGCTTATCGTCATCACCATGCGCAACGGCGTCGAAGTCGCGGTTGCCGCGATGCGCGCAGGCGCGAGCGATTTCGTGCAAAAGCCCATCGCGCCCGACCGGCTGCTCGGCGCGCTCGACCGCATCGTCTCGCAGACCGGCCCGCAGGGCGAATTGCGCCCGCTCACCGAAAAGCTGCGCGCGCCGCTCGCCTTCGAAGAAATCATCGGTTCGTCGCCCAATTTCCGCAGCGCGCTGGCGATCGCCGCCAAGGCCGCGCGCGCCCGCGTGCCGGTGATGATCAACGGCAAGCCGGGCACCGGCAAGGAAGTCTTTGCCCGCGCGATCCACAGCGCCAGTCCGCGTGCGCGCGGCCCGCTGGTGATGGTCGATTGTTCGGCGGTATCGCCGGGGCTTATCGGATCGGGGCTGTTCGGCCACGAACGCGGCGCCTTTCCCGGCGCCTTCGACCGGCAGGTCGGCCGGCTGGTGCAGGCCGACGGCGGCAGCATCATCATCGACCATGTCGAATGTATCCCGCTCGACACACAGGCAAAACTCGTCGAATTTCTGAACGGCGGCGAAGTGCAGATGATCGGCGGCTCGATCCGCCAGACCGTCGACGTCCGCATCATCGCAACGAGCGCCAGCCCGCTCGACAAGCTGATCGAGGCGGGACATTTCCGCGAAGACCTATTCTACGCGCTGTCGACCGCGCAATTCACCCTGCCCTCGCTTTCCGAACGGCGCGGCGATGTCGGGCCGCTCGCCCGCCATCTGCTCACGCGCATCGGCGGCCTGCCCGGCATGGGCCCGATCGGCATCACCGACGATGCGCTACGCCTGCTCGCCGCCTATGCCTGGCCGGGCAATGTCCGTCAGTTGCAGGACGTGCTCTTCCGTGCGGCGGTCGAAAGCAAGACCGACGTGCTGACGAGTGCCGACTTCAAGGCGATCGAAGCCGCCCTCGGCGGCAGCGTGAGCGGAGACGCCAATGTCGCGATCAACGGCGAGGCGATCGGCATCACCCTCTACCTCCCCGACGGCAATCTTCGTCCGCTCGAGGATATCGAAGCCGATGTCATCCGCCTCGCCATCGGCCATTACCGCGGCCGCATGAGCGAAGTCGCCCGCCGGCTCGGGATCGGGCGCTCGACGCTGTATCGCAAGCTCAGCGATCTGGGGATCGACACCGCGGCCTAAGCCGCGCCGATCGCCTGCTCGATCTGCGCCGTGTCGGCGTTGGTCAGCGTCTTGGCGAGTTCGCCGACCAGCCGCTTTTCCAGTTCGCGATGATAATGGCCGCGCATCACGCCGAGCGTGTGCGGATCGGCAATCACGAGCAGTTCTTCGATTTCGTTGTCGAGGATGCGCTTGTTGAGAAGCGCCGCGACGCCCGCGGCGTGTCCCCGCTCGTCAAGGTCGCGGGGTTCGGGCTTCGCGCCGCCGCGGTTTCCGGCGTCGACCTCCGGGCTGGCCGCATCGACAAGGTTGATAAGGTCGGCATCGCCATCGTTGCGAAACAGAACGAAGCGGTTGCCGTCGGCAACGGCGACATGGGCGCCATGGGGAAGTTGCATGGAAGTCTCCTTCGGAGCCCGCAATCGGAGCGGGCCTTCAAGAAGGGGACGCATGACAGTGCTGCAGGGTTTCCTCTCCCGCGACCGATGGAGGAACTCAGGCGGTCAGCGCCGCATCCCGCAGCCCGCGCCACACCCGCAGCGCCTGCCGGTTTTCGGCCACATCATGCACCCGCAGCAACTGTGCGCCCTGCGTCGCAGCCTGATAATGAAGCGCGACCGTGCCGCCAAGGCGCTGGTCTGCAGAGGCTTCGTTGTCCAGTGCCCCGATCAGGCGCTTGCGGCTCGCCCCGAAGAGCAGCGGGCAGCCGAGGGTGTGGAAGAGCGCAAGGCCATTGATCAGCGCCAGATTGTCGGCGACCCCCTTGCCGAAGCCGATGCCCGGATCGACGATGATCTTTGCGGGGTCGATGCCCGCCGCGATGCAGTCCGCGACACGCTCGGCGAGCATGTCGTAAACATCGAACAGGACATGCGCGTAGGTGCCGCCTTCGTGCGGATCGCTCTTTGCCGACGGCGCGTGCATCAGCACGACGGCGCAGCCCGCGCGCGCCACGACCTCCATCGCACGGTCGTCGTAGCGCAGCGCCGAAATATCGTTGACGATCGTCGCTCCGGCGGCGAGCGCCGCCTCCATCACCGCCGCCTTGCGCGTGTCGATCGACACCGCGGTTCCGCCGCGCGCGAGCGCTGCGACGACATTTTCCACGCGCTTGACCTCATCGCCTTCCCAGACCAGCGGCGCGCCGGGCCGGGTCGATTCCCCCCCGACATCGACGATCGCCGCCCCTGCCGAGGCCATGGCGAAGCCGGCCTCGATCGCCGCTGCCTCGTCGACCGTCTTGCCGCCGTCGGAAAAGCTGTCGGGCGTGACGTTGAGGATGCCCATGATTTGCGGCTCGCCGAGCCGTACCGTACGCGCGCCCAGCGTCAGCGCGCCGCGCGGTCGTGCCGTCGCGGCCCGCTGCGCGCGCGCTGCCTCGGCGAGCCGGCTGGGCATCGCGGCAATCCAGTCGTCGAGTTCGGCCACCGGCACCACCGCCGAGCGGATTATGTCATTGTCGCGCAGGCTGACATGCCAGGCGGCGAACCAGATCATCGCGTCGGCGAGGCGCAGACAATGGTCGTCGAGTTCGTGCGGACGATCGACGAAGCAGGTCGGGCGGAGGTAGACGCGCGCATCCTCCCATGTCGTACCGAAGTCCGGCTTGGTGAGTGGAACGAACATGCAATCCCTTTCCCGTCGCCCCCGCGGAGGCGGGGCCGTAGTCGGCTTGTCGCGGCGCGGCAAGGAGATCTGGCCAACGGCCCCCGCGTTCGCGGGGACGACCAGGCTTATGCCTCGTTCGCGAGCAACCAGTCCTGCCGCACCGTGTCGATCACGCGCAATTCCTTGCCCGTATCGACGTGCCAAAATGTCCAGCCGTTGCAGCTCGGCGCGCCCTGCACGCCCGCGCCGACCTTGTGGATCGACCCCGCGGGTTGCCCCTCGCATTCCAGACTGCCGTCGACACGCACCACCGCCTTCCAGCGGCGCTTCGTATCGGTGAGCGTCGTTCCCGGTGCAATCATGCCGCATTCGACCAGCGTGCCGAAGGCGACGCGCGTTGCGGCCTTGGGCGCCATCATCGTCCGCACCGTGCTTTCGTCGAGCGGCAGCGCCATTTCGATGCGCTCCTTTGCCGCTTCGATATAGCCGTCCTCGCGTTCGATGCCGATGAAGCGGCGGCCAAGGCGCTTGGCGACCGCGCCGGTGGTTCCGGTGCCGAAAAACGGGTCGAGGATCACGTCGCCGGGGCTCGAGCAGGCGAGCAGGATGCGATACAACAGCGCCTCGGGCTTCTGCGTCGGGTGCACTTTCGTGCCGCCCTTCTTGAGCCGTTCCTGACCGCCGCAGATGGGGATCAGCCAGTCGGAGCGCATCTGAAGTTCGTCGTTGAGCGTCTTCATCGCGCGATAATTGAAGGTGTAGCGCGACTTTTCGCCCATCGAGGCCCAGATCAGCGTCTCGTGCGCATTGGTAAAGCGCGTGCCCTTGAAATTGGGCATCGGGTTCGCCTTGCGCCACACGATATCGTTCAGGATCCAATAGCCATTGTCCTGAAGCGCGGTGCCGACGCGGAAGATGTTGTGATAGCTGCCGATCACCCAGATGCTGCCATTGGGTTTGAGGATGCGCTTCGCTTCCTTGAGCCACGCATGGGTGAAACGGTCATAAGCCGCGAGACTGTCGAACTTGTCCCAATCATCGTCGACGGCGTCGACCTGGCTGCCGTCGGGACGATGCAGATCGCCGCCGAGCTGGAGGTTATAGGGCGGGTCGGCGAAGATCATGTCGACCGATGCCGCCGGCAGGCTGCGCATCATGGCGATGCAGTCGCCTTGCAGGATGCTGTCCAGCGGCAGATCGAGCGGGGCCGCTTTCGGCGTCCGCTGTTTTGCGGCCGGCGCCTTGACCCGTTCCATAACACCCATGTTTCGCCCCTGTCCTTGTCCGAAAGAAGCCCCTGATGAGTCCGGCGGAGTCCGCCGTCAAGCGCAGGATTCTAGGGATTCCGCCTCTCGAAATGGTTAACGCGTCGAGAACGAAAGGAGTCTGCCACGACATATGGAGTCTCGCGCGACTCGGGGACTCAACCACTGGTGGTGTGGCCGTCAGGACTCAGCGGCGAATTTTTTTCGATTTGGCGCCCAACCAAGTGCCATTCGGGTTCAAATTCCCGGATCGACCCCGGTGAGGTCGACCGAACGCTCCCACAATTCGCGCCCCAGCTTCGGGTCGCGCGCCGCCTTGGTCGCGCGCGCGGGTCCCGACGCGCCGCTGATCTCGCCCAGCCCCTGAGGTCCCAGATAGTCGCCGCCCTGCACATGGGCGCCGGTTGCCGCCTGCAAGGTCGGCCAGGCGCCCTGCGCCGCGCTGTTGAAAAACGGCGTGGCCAGCGGCGTCATCGACCGCAGCGGCCATGGCAGATGGCGTGTCAGCTCGGTGAGCGCGACACCCGGATGCGCGCCGATCGCCTGTGTCGCCCGCCCCGCCGCGCCCAGCCGGCGATCGAGCTCGAACATATAGGACAGATTGGCGAGCTTGCTCGCCTGATAGCGCGACCAGCCATGATAGCCGCGCCGGGCATCGAGATCGCTGAAGTCGATCGTGCCGCTCTTGTGCGCCAGGCTGGCGGTGACGACGATCCGGTCGTCGACATGACCATGTATCAAGCCGGTAAAGGCAAAGGTGCCGAGGTGATTGACCCCGAACTGCAATTCGAAGCCCTGCGCGGTCAGCGACCGCGGCGGGATCATTACGCCCGCGTTGTTGACGAGGACGTCGATGCGCGGTCCGGCGCGTACCGCGGCCGCCGCCTCGCGAACCTGATCGAGATCGGCGAGATCGAGCCGCACGAAGGACAGGTCAGCGCCGGGAACATCGTCCGCGATGCGCGCCATTGCCGCCTCGGCGCGCGCTGCGTCGCGGCAAGCAAGCACCACCGCCGCTCCGCGCGCCGCCAGGATGCGCGCGACTTCGAAACCGATGCCGGCATTGGCGCCGGTGACGAGGAAGCGGCGACCGGTCTGCGCGGATACATGCTCTGCCGTAAATCCGCTCATCGCCCTCTCCCGTCCGTCAGATCAGCGTCAGCTGTGCGACCGGCGCAAAGCTCGCGCGGTGGAGCGGTGTCGGCCCCAATTGCCGCAGCGCCGCCAGATGCTGCGCGGTGCCATAGCCCATATTCGTCTCCCAGCCAAAACCGGGAAAGCGGCGCGCCGCATCAGCCATGAAGCGGTCGCGATGCTCCTTGGCGATGATGCTCGCCGCCGAAATACAAGGGTGCAGCGCATCGCCGTCGACGATCGCCCGCGCGCGCCAGCGCCATCTGGGCAGGCGATTGCCGTCGACCAGCACCTCGCCGGGCTCGACCCCCAGTGCCTCGACCGCGCGCGTCATCGCAAGGAAAGTCGCCTGCAAAATGTTGATGCTGTCGATCTCGGTCACGCTCGCTTCGCCGACGCCCCAGCGGCAACGCGCCTTGATTTCTACCTCCAGCGCGGCACGGCGCTTCGCGCTCAATTTCTTGCTGTCGTCGAGACCGTCGATCCCGTCGTCGCACAGGATCACCGCCGCCGCGACCACCGGACCCGCGAGCGGTCCGCGCCCCGCCTCGTCGACGCCGACGACGATCATATCCGCCACGGCGGATAACGCCGGTATTCACCCGCCTGATAGAGGCACAGACGATTGCCCGCGGGATCGGTCAACCGCGCCTCGCGCCAGCCCCATTCCTCGTCGCGCGGCATCTGGTCGAAGCGCACCCCGCGCCGCGCGAGATAGGCGACCCAGGCGTCGAGCGCGCCGCTTTCCAGATAGGTGGTCGTTCCGCCCGCGTCGCCGTCGCCGACATGAATCGAGAGGGTGACGCCGTTCGCCGCCTCGAAGCGGGCATAGCCATTTGCGCCGCTATCGACGATCTGCGTCAACCCCATTTGTTTGTAGAAAGCCACCGACGCCGCATAATCGGTCGCCGGCAGGGTGATCTGGTTGAGTGCGGGGCCGGTAAACAGCCCGTCGTTCCGCACCCCCTGCTGTCCCATCGGTCCATGCCCCTCGCCCAATCCAGGCGCATCCATCAGCGCCAAACGCACAAAGTCGCGTGCGCGCGCCACCGCGGGCTCGAGCGGCATACCCTGCGCCAGCCCTGTCGCGATCGCGCTGGCGAGCGTACAGCCGGTACCATGGGTGTTCGTCGTCGCGATACGCGGGGCTTCCCAGCGCGCCACTTCGCCCGCATCGGCTTCGATCAGCCGGTCGACCACGGTGTCGCCTTCGCCATGCCCGCCCTTGGCGAGCAGCGCGCAGCCATGGGCCAGCACCGCCGCCTCGCCGCCGAGCGCCGCCAGCTCGCCAAGATTGGGCGTCGCCACCGCCGCCCGGTCGAGCAGCGCCTCGAACGCGCGGATCGTGTCGGCGTCAGCAAGCACCGATCCGCTGGTCGCGACCATGACCGGGTCGAACACCACCGCGGCGCCGGCCATGTCGGGCCGGCGAAGCCGTTCGGCGACCGCCGCCGCGGTTGCCGCGCTGCCGATCATGCCGATCTTGACCGCATCGATGCCGATGTCGGCGACGACGCTGTCGATCTGCATCAACACCATCTCGGCCGGGACAGCGTGGACGCCCTGCACGCCCATCGTATTCTGCGCGGTGATCGCGGTGATCGCGGTCATCGCGTGGCCGCCGAGCATGGTGACGGTCTTGATATCCGCCTGAATGCCCGCACCGCCGCCGCTATCGGAGCCGGCGATAATCAGAACGCGTGCGGTCAACGCTTGAACTTTCGCTCCGTCGAAGCGGGGAATTTCGCCAGCGCGGCGCCTTCGCGCAGCGGACGGTCGAGCAGGTCGCCGCCGCAATTGGGGCAGCGTTCGTCGAGCTTGTCGGCGCAGGTCGCGCAAAAGGTGCATTCGAACGAGCAGATGAAGGCGCCGTGGATGTCCGCGGGCAAATCACGGCCGCAGCGTTCGCAATCGGGTCGCATCTCAAGCATGTATATATTCCTTAAAAACCGTTCGCCCCAAGCTTGTCGGAGGGGGCCGTTCTTCCTGCTCCGCTCATAGAGAAGAGAATGGTGCTTCGACAAGCTCGGCACGAACGGGGTGAGACTATTCGGTTTTCAATTCGCCGCCGCCGCGCGCACCGCGTCGCAGATCATGTCGACCACCTGTTCAACCTCACCCGCATCGTCGCCTTCGGCCATGACGCGGATGACGGGTTCGGTGCCCGAGGCCCGGATCACAAGGCGGCCGCGGCCGTCGAGCATGGTTTCGCCCTCGGCGATCGCCGCCTGCACCGTCGGCGCGTCGAGCGGCTTGCCGCCGGCAAAGCGCACATTCTTCAAAAGCTGCGGGACCGGGTCGAATTGGTGGAGCAGTTCGCTCGCCGGTCGTCCGGCGCGGACGAGTTCGGCAAGCAATTGAAGCGCGGCGAGCGTCCCGTCGCCCGTCGTCGCGTGGTCCGACAGGATCATGTGCCCCGACTGCTCGCCGCCGACATTGAAACCGCCCGCCTTCATACGTTCGAGGACATAACGATCGCCGACCTTGGTCCGCTCGAGCCGCAGCCCCTCGCCCTCCAGAAAGCGTTCGAGGCCAAGGTTCGACATCACCGTCGCGACGACGCCGCCGCCTTTGAGCCGTCCCTGCCGCGCCCAGCTCGCCCCGATCAGCGCCATGATCTGGTCGCCGTCGACGATGTTGCCCTTTTCGTCGACGACGATCAACCGGTCGGCGTCGCCGTCGAGCGCGACCCCGATGTCGGCGCCGCTCGCCACCACCGTTTCCTGAAGCAGCGCCGGCGCGGTCGATCCGCAGCGGTCGTTGATGTTGGTGCCATTGGGTTCGACGCCGATCGCGATCACGTCGGCGCCCAGTTCCCAGAATACGGTCGGCGCGCTGTTGTAGGCGGCGCCATTGGCGCAATCGAGCACCAGCTTCAGCCCGTCGAGGCGAACCGAGCCGGGCAGGCTCTGCTTCACCGCGTGAATATAGCGCCCGCGCGCGTCCTCGATCCGTTTGGCACGGCCGATATGCGCGGGTTCGGCAAGCGCCGGCGCCGCTTCGAGCAACGCCTCGATCTGCATTTCATCGGCATCGGACAGCTTGTAGCCATCGGGCCCGAACAGTTTGATGCCATTGTCGTGGAAGGGATTGTGGCTGGCAGAGATCATCACGCCCAGATCGGCGCGCATCGACTGCGTCAGCATCGCCACTGCAGGCGTCGGCATCGGGCCGACCTGTACCACGTCCATGCCGACGCTGGTGAATCCCGCGACCAGCGCATTTTCGAGCATATAGCCCGACAGGCGCGTATCCTTGCCGATCACGACGCGGTGCTTGTGTCCGCCCCGCAGGAAATGCGCGCCCGCCGCCATGCCGACGCGCATCGCCACTTCGGCGGTCATCGGCACCTTGTTGGTCAGGCCCCGGATCCCGTCGGTTCCGAAAAACTTGCGCATGCCGTCTCCGCTTCCTAATCCTCGGGGTTCACGCTCGCCCACCCCGGCAGTCCGGACGGCACTAAGTCACCCATATTTGCTTGGCAAGCAGGCCGGAGGTTTTGAACTTGAAATCGGCATGGATCATCCTGTCATCGCTGATTGCGGGCATGCTGCTCGGCATCCTGCTCGACATGGCCGCCCCGGCGGCGGGCACCGCGTCGCTTCCCTATGTCGAAACCGTCGGCCTGTTGTGGCTGAAGGCGCTGACGATGACGATCATCCCGCTGATCGTCGCGCTGCTCATCACCGGCATCACTGCGACCGCAGACGCCGCGCGCGCGGGAACGCTCGCGGCGCGGTCGGTCGGCATCTTCATGGTGTCGATTTTCCTCACCGGCCTGATGTCGCTGCTCGTCACGCCGCTGTTGCTCCGCCTGTTTCCACTGTCGCAGGGCGCCGCGGCGGCGCTGCGCGGCGGGCTCGGCGGGGCGACCGAAGCGCCGCCCTCGCCGACCTTTTCGGATTTCATCCTCGGCCTGATCCCCGCCAACCCGATCGCCGCGGCGGCGGAGACGACGGTCCTGCCGCTGATCGTCTTTACCACCATCTTCGCTTTCGCAATGACGCGCATCGCCCCCGACGCACGCGCCAGCCTGTCGGGCCTGTTCAAGGCATTGGGCGACACGATGCTCGTCGTCATCGGCTGGGTGCTCGCGCTCGCCCCGATCGGCGTCTTCGCGCTCGGTTATGCGCTGGCGATCAAGGCCGGGCTCGCGGCGTTCGGCGGCCTCCTCCATTATGTGCTGATCGTCTCCGGCGTTGGCGTCTGCTGCATCCTGCTTGGCCTTGCGCTCGCCTGGCTGGTCGTCGGCGTCGCGCCGGCGCGCTTCGTCCGGGCGATGGTGCCGACACTCGCGGTCGCGCTGTCGACGCAAAGCTCGCTCGCCAGCCTGCCCGCGATGCTCCGCGCGACCGAGGATCTGGGCGTCGATCCCAAAAAGGCCGATATCGTGCTGCCGCTTGCGGTCGCGCTTTTCCGCTTCACCAGCCCGGCGATGAACTTGGCGGTGGTCGTCTATATCGCTTGGCTGTTCGGCCTGACGCTGTCGCCCTGGACGATGGCGGTCGGCCTTGCCGTCGCGATGGCCGCGGCGCTGAGTTCGGTCAGCCTGCCCGGATCGATCAGCTATGTGACCTCGATCGCGCCGATCGCGGTGTCGATGGGGGTGCCCGTCGCGCCGCTGGGGCTGCTCGTCGCGGTCGAGACCTTTCCCGACATATTCCGGACATTGGGTAATGTTATCGCCGACGTCGCCGCGACCAAATATGCCGCCGACGGCGTTCGCGACGAACCAGAAGGAGAAGCAGCATGAAATATCGCACGCTCGGCCACGGCCTCGAAGTCTCGGCGATCGGCGTCGGCTGTATGCCGATGATCAAGGGCGGCAATATCCTCTATGGCGAAGCCGCCGATATGGACGAGGCGACGCGAACGATCCACCGCGCGATCGACATGGGTGTCACCTTCTTCGACACCGCGCAAATCTATGGCCCGTTCACCAATGAGGAACTGCTCGGCGAAGCCATCAAGGGCAAGCGCGACGGTCTTGTCATCGCGACCAAGTTCGGCTTCCGCTTCGACGGCAAGCAGATCGTCGGCGTCGATGGCAGCCCCGACAATGCGCGCCGCGCCTGCGAAGGATCGCTCCAGCGCCTCGGCATCGACACCATCGATCTCTTCTATCAGCACCGCGTCGACCCCTCGGTACCGATCGAGGAAACCGTCGGCGGGATGATGGAGCTGGTCAAGGAAGGCAAGGTGCGCCACATCGCACTGTCCGAAGCCGGCCCCGAAACGCTGCGCCGCGCCGCCAAGGCCGCGCCGATCACCGCCCTGCAGAGCGAATATTCGATCTGGGAGCGCGACGTGGAGGACGAAATCCTGCCGGTCTGCCGCGAATTCGGCATCGGCTTCGTCCCCTATTCGCCGCTTGGCCGCGGATTCCTGGCAGGCGCGGTGCGCAGCCGCGACGAGCTGCCCGAGCATGACTGGCGCCGCAACGATCCGCGCTATTCTGAGGAAAATCTGCCCGCCAACCTGCGCATCGTCGATGCGATCGGCGCGGTCGCCGACCGGCACGGCGTGTCGAAGGCGCAGGTCGCACTCGCGTGGCTGCTCGCACAGGGCGACGACATCGTCCCCATTCCCGGCACCAAGCGCCGCGCAACGATGGAAGACAGCATGGCCGCCGCCGACCTGACCCTCAGCGCCGACGATATCGCGGCAATCGACGCCGCCGCGCCGAAGGGCGGCACCAGCGGCCCGCGCTACGGCGAACAGGGAATGCGGATGGTGCGGCTGTAGGGTTTCGGGTTTCGGCCGGAACAAGTCCCGTCGCCCCCGCGCAGGCGGGGGCCGCTGTCGGTTTACGCAGCGCCGCAGAAAAAAGGCCGATTGCGGCCCCCGCCTGCGCGGGGGCGACGTTCTGAAGCAACGTCCGCTAACGACCGATTGCGGACATTGCAGCTTCCGCTACGCTATGCGGATGACAGAATGTCCAGATGCCGAGGCAATCGCGGAAGCGTGGATAGCCGAGAGACTTGCAAACCTCACGGTCGCTCAAGGAGAGCCCATTGAGGTTGAGTATACGGATTTGCTCGATGGACTGATATTCGCGCAACCCTCGATGGCATGGGATGCCCTCAAAAACATCTCACGCGATGAGCGGGTAGACCCGGTCGACGATGTTTTTGGAATGGGGCCGCTCAGCTCGTTCATTTTTCAGTGCGGCGTCGACTTCCGCGAAGAGATTCATGATTTCTGGAAGCTAAATTACAGATTCCGAGAGCAATATAAGATGGTGGTGTTTAGGGATATTGCTGAGGCAATCATTGCGCCAGACAGCATTGTGGGTGCTGCCTAAAACGTATGATGTATCAATGTCAGCTTTCC
>NZ_AOUN01000021.1:0-1513 GCF_000371385.1 Sphingopyxis sp. MC1 | reverse complement strand
TTCTGTTGAAAAACTCCCGCTTGCAGTGAGGCGCGGGGAATGATTCAGTTGTCTTGTTATCGGGAGACGGCTGATGATGGGCGAGCGGACGGTGATGCAGGAGGCGCTGTTTTACAGCTTCAGCCTCGAGGATCATGTGCCGGCGGACCACCTGCTGCGCTCGATCGACCGGTTCGTGGATCTCGGCGGTCTGCGCGAGCATCTGCGCCCCTATTATAGCGAGACGGGTCGGCCCTCGATCGACCCGGAGCTGATGATCCGGATGCTGGTCGTCGGCTATTGCATGGGCATCCGGTCGGAGCGTCGGCTTTGCGAAGAGGTGCATCTGAACCTCGCCTATCGCTGGTTCTGTCGGCTGGGGCTGGAGGGAGCGGTTCCCGATCACTCGACCTTCTCGAAGAACCGGCATGGCCGCTTCCGCGACAGCGATCTGCTTCGCGAACTCTTCGAGATGACGGTGTCGCGCTGCATGGCGGAAGGCCTGGTGGGCGGCGAAGGCTTCGCCGTCGATGCAAGCCTGATCCGGGCGGATGTCTATCGCCGGCGGTCGGTGCCGGGAGATGAAGGCCTGCCGCCCGATGTGACGGGCCGCGCCGTTCGTGAATATCTGGAGGTGCTGGACGATGCGGCGTTCGGCGGTTCAACGCCTGTGCAGCCGAAGCGGATCGCGCTGACCGATCCTGCCGCCCGCTGGACGGCGGCAACGCGTGAGCGGGCCTTTTACGCCTACAGCACCAATTATCTGATCGACCTCGATCATGCGGTGATCGTGGATGTCGAGGCGACAACGTCGGTTCGGCAGGCCGAAGTGACAGCACAGCGACGAATGATCGACCGGACGCAGGAGCGCTTTGGCATCTGGCCGCATCGGCTTGTAGCGGACGCGGCCTATGGCTCCGCTGCGAACCTGTCTTGGCTGGTGGAAGAGAAAGGCATCGAGCCGCATATCCCGGTGTTCGAAAAATCCGGTCGCGATGACGGCACCTTCGAGCGCGCCGACTTCATCTATGACCATGACGACGACAGTTACACCTGCCCGGGTGGCAACCAGTTGCGGCGGTCCAATCGCAACTTCAGTACGCCGCGGACCGGGATCGATAAAGACGGCTCCATCCGCTACCGCGCGCGTCAGCACGATTGCGAAGGATGTGCCCTAAAACCGCAATGCACGCCCAATGCGCCCGCCCGCAAGATCACGCGTTCGATCCACGAAGGCGCGCGCGACATGGCCCGAGATATTGCGACAACCGACGCCTATCTTGTGTCGAGCAGAGAGCGGAAGAAGGTCGAAATGCTGTTCGCCCACCTCAAGCGCATCCTGAAACTGGACCGCTTGCGCCTGCGCGGTCCCAATGGTGCCCGTGACGAGTTCCACCTCGCCGCCGCAGCCCAAAACCTCCGGAAAATGGCAAAGATCTTCCCGATCCAGAACCTCGCCACCGCCTGATCAAGGTGGGGAGGCCGTTCGCGTCCCGTCCGCTTCCACTCTCAGCACAGCGTCCGGGCGACTTCT
>NZ_AOUN01000020.1:0-1237 GCF_000371385.1 Sphingopyxis sp. MC1 | reverse complement strand
GGCCCCTTGGGCCGGACAGGGAAGCATAGTTGGATTGACCGGTTGGCCGGGCTTTTGGAGAAGAGCCCATGGCAAGACACCGATCCCATAGCGTTGAGTTCAAGCGTCAGGTCGCACAGGAGTTTCTGAACGGCGAGACGCTTCACGGCCTTGCCAAGCGGCATGATATTTCCCGGCAGTTGATCCGCATCTGGGTGGCGAAGTATGAGGCCGGTGCCCTTGATGACGATGCGCGGGCGGCGGATCTGATCCAGGAATATGAGGCGCGGATTGCCGCACTCGAACGCCTTGTCGGCAAACAGGCGCTGGAGCTGGAGTTTTTAAAGGGGGCTCTGCGCGACGCACCGCGGCCGAGAAGCGCCAATACATCCGTGATCACCGGCCCGGCGGGATGTCGATCGCACGAGGATGTCGGCTGATGGGCATCGCACGATCGACATTCTATCATGAGCCGACCCAACCGATCGGCGATGCCGAACTGGTAGCTGCTATCACCGTGATCTGCGATGAGTTCGAAGCTTATGGCTGGCGCCGCGTGCAGGCCGCGCTCCGCCATCAGGGCGTGATCGCGAACCACAAGCGGATCAAGCGATTGATGCGCGAGCATGACCTGCAGCCGCGCCGTCGCAGGCGTTATACCGCAACCACCGACAGCGATCATGACCTGCCAGTCTTTCCGGATCGCTCGAAGGATATGATTCTTGATGGTCCCGATCAACTCTGGGTGGCGGACCTGACCTATGTCGCCATCATTGGCGGCTTTGCCTATGTCGCGATCGTCCTCGATGCCTGGTCACGCCGCGTCGTCGGCTATGCGATCGGAAGATCGATCGATGCGCGGCTCGCAGTGGCGGCGCTGAAGGTGGCGATCGAACGACGGCGCCCGCGATCAGGATGCGTGCATCATTCTGACCGCGGCAGCCAATACGCATCCCGGATTTATCGAGCGATGCTCGCCGATCATGCCATGGTCGGCTCGATGAGCCGGCGGGGCAACCCGTACGATAACGCCAAAGCGGAAAGCTTCATGAAGACACTCAAGGTCGAGGCGGTCTATCCCATGGCATTCGAAACCTTCGACGATGTCGCCGACCAGCTTCCTAGGTTCATCGACGACATCTACAACCAACGCAGATTGCATTCCGCGCTCGGCTATGTCAGCCCCGCGCAGTTCGAGCAGCAAAACTCCCGGCTCATGGTCAAATCAGCTGCGTGACCCTGTCCGGCCCAAGGGGCC
>NZ_AOUN01000019.1:0-24591 GCF_000371385.1 Sphingopyxis sp. MC1 | reverse complement strand
TTCCTTCCACGCCCGCGCGACCCGCTTGGGCGTGTCGAGCAGTCCCTCGCGCGCCGGATCGTCACCGACCCAGCGGATCAGCGTTTCGATCGCGCGCGCGACGTCGGCGGGAACCGGAAGTTTGCCATCATCCGAAACCGGAGGCACGTCCGGCGTGTCGAGAAAGGGAGGGCGGGCGACGAAGTTCATGATGCGGTACCTCGGGTGGCGGCCCGGAGGGGAGGTGAGGGAAGAGGGCCGCCGACTATGACTTGCATTGCGGCGCTGCTTTGTCGCAACATGTCCATTGGGGCAGGTCGCTCCCCGAAGATGAAAGTCCGAATTGCATGTCCCTCAAAGCGATGATCGCAACCAGCCCGATCGCGGCGGTCATCAGCGATCCTCGGCGCCCCGACAATCCGATCGTCGAATGCAACGATGCCTTTGTCGCGCTGACCGGCTATTCGGCCGCCGAGATCATCGGCCAGAATTGCCGGTTTCTGACCGGTCCGGGAACCGAAGCCGAGCTCAGCCAACAGTTGCGCAGCGCCATCCGCGAACGGCGTCCCGTGCTCGTTGAAATCCTCAATTACAAGAAGGACGGCACGCCTTTCCGCAACGCCGTTCTCGTCGCGCCGATCTTCGGAAGCGATGGCAGCCTCGAATATTTTCTGGGGTCGCAGATGGAAGTTGGCGATGCTGTGCTTCTGCGCGGCGAGCGCCAGGCGGAGGCGCGCGCGCGCATGGACGCGCTTTCACCGCGGCAGCGCGAGGTGCTGCTGCTTATGGCCGAAGGCAATCTCAACAAGCAGATCGGCTACAGCCTCGGCCTTTCGGAGCGGACCGTGAAGATGCACCGCGCCGCGCTGCTGAAGGCGCTCGGCGTAGCGACCACGGCCGACGCGATTCGCGTTGCCGTCGAGGCCGGTTTCTGATGACGACAAGGGCAGACTGCACCAAAGGCGGTATCGCCTGAGCGCCGCCATCGTGCAAACCGCCGCGCGATGAACGAAAGACGCGGGAGAGGGACGCCGCGCCGGGCCTGCGTGCTCGGCGCGAGCGGTGGTATCGGTTCGGCGCTTGTCGCGGCGCTTGAGCGTCGGGGTGTCGAGACAATCTATGCCGGCTCGCGGCGCGCGACCTTGGCGAGAAGCCCGGCGGTGACGTCCTTCACCTTCGACTTCGCCGATGAAGCGAGCCTTGAAGAGGCTGCAACGACAATCGCCGCCGAAGGGCCGCTCGACCTCATCCTGGTCGCGACCGGCCTGCTGCACCGCGCCAATGCCGTAAGGCCCGAAAAATCGATGCGGCAGCTCGACCCAGCATCGCTTGCTGAACTATTCCACGTGAACAGTATCGGCCCGGCGATTGCGGTGAAGCATTTCCTGCCGCATCTCGCGCGCGATGGCCGCGCGGTCATGGCCTTTCTTTCGGCACGCGTCGGTTCGATCGGCGACAACCGGCTCGGCGGCTGGTACGGCTACCGCGCGTCGAAAGCGGCGCTCAATGCTTTCGTGCGCGGCTTTGCGATCGAGGCAAGCCGTATGAACCGCGAGAGCATCGTCGTGAGCCTGCACCCCGGCACCGTCGATACGCGGCTTTCGATGCCGTTTCAGCGCGGTTTGGCGGCGGGGCAATTGCAACGCGCCGAACAAAGCGCCGATCATCTGCTGCAGGTGATCGAGCGCCTGACAGCCGAGGATAGCGGCGGCTTCTTTGCGTGGGATGGGCAGCCAATCGCCTACTGAGCATGATCTTCGTCCATCGCCGCCAGAAATCGACTTGCTTCGCTGCGGATCTGCCTCTGTTCCTTCTCGGCAAAACGGTTCCAGCCGCGCAGAACCGGTTGCATGCGGGTATTGGCGCCAAGCCGCACCGCGTGCCGCGCGATGAAATCCCAATAGAGAAAATTGAAGGGGCAAGCTCCCGCACCGGTCCGCTTTTTGACATCGTAGCGGCAGCCGCGGCAATAGTCCGACATGCGGTTGATATAAGCGCCGCTCGCCGCATAAGGCTTGGATGCAAGTAGCCCGCCGTCGGCGAACTGGCTCATGCCCAGCGTATTGGGCAGCTCGACCCATTCATAGGCATCGGCATAAACGGCGAGATACCAGCGGTGGAGCTCGGCCGGATCGACTCCCGCCAGCAGCGCGAAATTGCCGGTGACCATGAGCCGCTGGATGTGGTGCGCATAGGCCTCATCACGCGTCTGGCGCACGCAGGCGGCAACGCACGCCATATTGGTATCGGCGGTCCAGTAGAATGCGGGGAGCGGCCGCGTGGCGCCGAGCCGGTTCTCATCGGCATAGCCGGGCATGAAATGCCAATATATGCCGCGCACATATTCGCGCCATCCGAGGATCTGGCGAATGAAGCCTTCGGCGGCGTTGATGGGTACGCGTCCCGCGCGGCAAGCCTCGTCGACGCTGGCGCAAACCCGGCGCGGATCGAGTAGCCCGCAATTGAGATACTGCGCGATCACCGCGTGGTAGAGAAAAGGCTCACCTGAGAGCATGGCGTCCTGATTGTCGCCGAAGCGCGCGAGCCGATGCGCGACGAAATCGTCGAATGCCGCTTCCGCATCGGCACGGGTGACGGCAAATCCGAATGGCGATAGCGTACCGAAATTATCGGGGAATCGGGCTTCGACCATCACCATGACATCGCGTGTGATGACGTCGGGTGGGAAAGCGTGCGGGCGGGTCATCAGAAGATCGCGCTCGGCGGGTTTGCGGTTGTCGGCATCGAAATTCCAGCGGCCGCCGAGCGGGGCTTCGCCATCCATCAGGAGTCCCGTCTCGTGGCGCATCATGCGATAGAAATATTCCATCCGCAGTTTCTTGCGGCCTTCGGCCCACGCCGCGAATTGATCGGGCGTAGAGAAAAACCGATCGTCGGCGATGATGGTGCAATTGGTCCACAAACGCATCGTCTCGGCGAGGCGCCATTCGCCCGCTTCGGTCACGCGCAAGGGAAGGTCGCCATGGCGCTTGCGTGCACGCGCAACCTCGCCGCCGAGCGATCCGCTATTGTCCGGATCGTCGAGGCGGACATAGTCGACGCGCCATCCCTGCGCGCGCATCTCCTCGGCAAAATGGCGCATCGCGGAAAAGAGAAAGGCGAGCTTCTTGCGGTGGTGCGGAACGTAACCCGCTTCTTCGGCGACTTCGGCCATCAGCAGAATCGTTTCGGCAGGCGACGCATCGCGCAGCGACGAGATGGCGGGAGTTAACTGGTCCCCCAATATCAGGACGATCTCGCTGGCTCTGGTCATGGCACCGCGCGGCGGCATTCGCTCGGCCCTCCGGGACGGGACAGGGCTGACGGATGTGGGTGATGGTCCATAAAACAGACGATGCAGCGCGCTTCGGGCTCCGCCAATATGGACTTTCGGCCAGCCATTTTGGCAGAGCAGCGTGTCTGGTTAGAGGCATCCGGCTAGAGCGCACCAGCCGGTTCTATGACCGGGAAAGCCATCCATTATGCCGTTCGTCGACGGGTGTCAGCCTTCGTCGGCGGCGCTGGTTACGCATTTTTCCGTTCCAAAATGAGTGGATTCTAGCCGAAATCATTTGAGCGGACTGCCTCACCAATTTCCATTTTCCGTCGGGAACTCCGACCCGATAACCCGCGTATTGCCGCCGAGCTTCAAAACAACATTGGGTTGAATGCTTTTCACCGGGCTGCGCCGTCTGGCGCGGTCCGGACTATCTCGTCAGCCCTGCATCGTTATCGATTGCAAAAGGCCATTCCGCCGCGACGTCCAGAGCGACCAAATCGACGGCGGCGCGCGCGCTATGTCGCGGCTGCGATTCCCACCCGAAAACGGACAGACCGCGATCCGCCCCAGGCGGCAACGCCTGTTTCCCCCAGGCCGCCTCACTGCGATCTCGGCTATTTTTCCGAGCGGACTTCGTTGATCGTTTTGCCGGTCCACCTGCGGACGGCGCGGCGCAGGTTGGCGCTGTCGCTGAAACCGACCTTCCAGGCGACATCATCGACGCTCATGCGTGTTGTCTGCAGATATTCGATGGCGAGTTTCCGGCGGACATCGTCGACGATCTCGCCATAGCTCGTGTCTTCGGCGGCCAAACGACGGCGCAGCGTGCGTTCCTGCAGCCCGATTTGTTCGGCGATCGCCGTCATCGAGGGGAAGTGGTTCGGGGCGAGGAGCAGGAGTTGATAAACTTCCCCCGACAGTCCCGATGATATTCGCGATTGGCCGATCAGCCGGTCGCATGTCTCTTCGAGCATCGTGCGCGTCAACCGGTTGCCCAGTTCCGGCGTCTGTTCGAGGATGCCGATCGGATAATGCAGTTCATTGGCATCCGCGGCGTAGAAGCAGGGGCAGGACAGTTCGCGTTCGTCCTCCGCCGAGCGCGCCTCTTCGGGCAGCGCGAACCGCGCGCGGACCGGAACATTGTCCGATCCCGCCGCGTCGCGAATATGGGTGTAGGTCATCTTCATCTGTTGGCGGATGAGGAAAGTGCGCACGTCATTGCTCATCACGTCGCGATAGATTTCCTGAAATTGCCAAACGGCGACCTCTCCTTCCGTCCGCCAGCCAAGCCGTACCGTGGGGGTGGCGAGCGGCTGGTAGCGTACCGCGAAGTCGAAGAAGTCGCGCATCGTCGGCGAGCACATCAGCGCATAACCGTACATGCCATAGGCTGACAGATGCAGCCGCGACCCGATCGCGAAGGCGTCCGCGAACCGCGCACCGGCCACCACGATATTTTCGCAGGCGGTCAGATACTGGCCGATCGAGGTCAGCGTATGCGGATCGCGCACCTCGGCCAGCGTCAATCCCGTCCGTTCAAGTACGGTCGCCGCATCGATTCCACGCCCCGCCACCGTATCGATGACGGTCGCGATCTTGAAAGGGGCGAAGATGCGTTGATTAAGCGAGGGGAAGCCGGCGCGCGGATTGCGGCTGGTCAGCGCGCTCTGATCCTCGTCGACGGTCATAGCAGCCCTTTCGTGCGATCTTGTCCTCTAGAGACATAGTGATGTCCGGCAATGCTCTTACCAACGGCTCTGGCAAACCATAAGCAGCATAGCAAGCCGGCAACGTCCGGCCGCGGCGATGTCCGTGACCAAGACAAGAGCAGCAGGGAAGAGGATCACCATGTCGACCAGATTCATTCTTACGGGGAGCCGCGCGCGCATGTTGTGCGGTTCGGCCATCTTCGCGGTCATGCTGGGTGCGGCTACCGCCGCGCAGGCGCAAAGCGCCGGCTCGAAAGATCCGGTGGAGGAAAGCGCGGCGGAGAGCGATTCCGAGATCATCGTCACGGGCTCCAGCATTCGCGGGGTCCCGCCCACCGGCTCCGGCCTTATCAGCGTGTCGCGCGATGATGCCAAGTTGATCGGCGTCGCGAGCACCCCCGAATTGCTCGCGACCGTGCCCCAGCTCAACAGCTTCAACACCGCTCCGCGCACAAGCAACGGCGGGCTCGGTTCCTTTGCGCCCGGCCTGCGCGGCCTGCCGCCGGCGGCGACCTTGCCGCTGATGAACGGCCATCGCCTGATCTCGGGCAGCACCCAGCAGACAAATCCGGACTATCCGTTCCTGCCCGAACTCGCGATCGAGCGCGTCGAGATCGTCGCCGACGGCGCATCGGCAATCTACGGGTCGGATGCGGTGGCAGGGGTCGTCAATTTCATCACCCGCAAACGCGTGTCGGGCTTCGAGGCCAATGTTCGCTATGGCTTTGCGGACGATTATCATGCCTTCAACGCCGGCGCGATTTTCGGGCATGCCTGGGACAGCGGTTCCTTCGTCGCCGCGTATCAATATTCCGAAAACAGCAACATCACCGGGGCCGACCGCCGGTATCGCTCGCTCGATTTTCGTGCTGCGGGCGGCATCGATACGCGCTCGACCGTCTGCCCGGACGCGAACGTCAATCTGTTCACCGGCACCATCTATGCTGCGCCGAGCCTGACGCCGGGGATCAACACTTGCGATCCGCGCGGACCCGTCGACCTGGTACCGCAGAACCGCACGCACAGCCTTTTCGTGTCGGCGCGGCAGGAGCTCTCCTCCGCGGTCACCGTGTGGGCCGATCTTCTCTATTCGGACCGCAAGGATATTGTCCAAGCGGCGCTGCCTGGCCAGACGTTCGTTCTGCTGACGGCGGCCAACCCGTTTTTCCGCCCCCCGCCGGGAACGGGAACGACCTATGAATATGTCGATTTCAGGCCCGACAAGCTGGTTGGCGACGATCATTTCGACCAAAGCTACCGAGTCCGGACGGGGAATGCGACGGCCGGCCTCGACGTCAAGCTGCCCGGCGATTTCAAAGCCAGCGTCTATGGCACCTTCAATTGGTCGCGGAATGACACGTTCCAGCCAGGCATCAACACCACAGCGCTGGCGGCGGCGGCCGCCGGAACGACGGCCGCGATTGCGCTCGACCCGTTCGGTACCGGAACGAGCCCCGCTGTCGTTGCGGCCATCCTCGACAATCCGACCGACTTCACCAATCATCAGCGCACCCGGATCGGCGCGGTGAAAGTCGACGGGCCGCTGGCGGATCTGCCTGGCGGTGCGATCAAGGTTGCGCTCGGCGCCGAATATCGGCGCGAGACCTATGATCAGCGCGGATCGAGTGGCGGCGTTGGCTTCCCCGAAGACCTGAAGCGCAGCGTCCAGTCGCTCTACGGCGAGCTGTTTGTGCCGATCGTTGGCGAGGGCAACGCATCGCCGATGCTGCGCAGCCTCACGCTGTCGTTTTCGGGGCGCTACGATCACTACAGCGATTTCGGTTCGACGACCAATCCCAAGGTCGGCCTGACCTGGGAACCGGTCGAAGGGCTGAATTTCCGGGGCAGCTATGGCCGCTCGTTCCGCGCACCGGGGCTGCGCGATCTAGGGTCCACCGTGGGGTCCTACTATGCCGCGGCGGCGCTGGTCGATGCGTTCGGTGCGCGCGACCCGTCGCGCGGGGCGACGCAAGTAAACACAATTCTCCTCTACGGCGGCAATCAGGCGCTCAAGCCCGAAAAGGCGCGGACCTTCTCCTTCGGCGTCGATCTGCGGCCGCGATTCGCGCCCGATTTCAGCGCGAGCGCGACCTTTTATGATATCAAATATGATGATGTCATCGGAACCCCTTCGGGGCTAGGCGCCGTCCTGTTCAGCGACCCGACCTTCGCATCGCGCGTCATCCGCAATCCGACTGCGGGACAACTGACCGGCGCGATCAGCGATACGGTGCCCTTTTTCTACACCTTCGCGGCCGTCCCGGCGATCGGCAACATCCTCGACCTGCGGCAGGGCAATTTCGGCATACGCAAGACAAACGGGATCGATTTCGACGTGCGCTATCGGCACACGGCGGGTTTCGGCACCCTTTTCGGCGGCATCGCGGGCAATTATATCCTGAAGTATCGCAACCAGCTCTCGCCGACGTCGGCGGTCAGCAACTCGCTCGAGGCCGGGATACCGCGAACCACTCTGCGCACGACATTGGGTATCGCTGCGGGGCCGGTGACGCTCGCCAATTTCGTCAACCATCGCAGCGGCGTGACGGCCGCCTATGCGACGCCAACCGGGTCGAACCTCTACAAGGCCAAAGGCTATACGACGGTCGATCTGCGACTCTCGCTGAAGCTTCCCGACCTGCCATTCGCCAAGGGAACCGAGGTCGCGCTGCAGATCAACGATCTGTTCGACAAGACGCCGCCTTTCTTCCCGGGCACCGACGGCATCGGCGGCGCCTATAATGCGATCGGGCGCTATGCCGCGATGAGCCTGCGCACATCCTTCTGATGCGGATGGCAGCGCGTCCGTGAGGTCGCGCTGCCGTTCCTTTTGGTCGATGTTCGTGAGCGCGCGCGAAACTCGGCTTCCTTCCGACATGAATAAGGTTCGCCATTCGATGCCAATTGCCAGCAACAGCGCGGCCATCGCGGCTCCCGTCCCGCAGATCCGCCTGTATCTCGAAGAGCTCAAGGCCACGCGCGACCTTGAGTTCGCGCATTATGACGATTTGCACCGCTGGTCGGTGACCGATCTCGAAGGCTTCTGGCGCAGTATCTGGGACTATGACCGGATCGAATCGCGGACGCCCTTCTGCGCGATGCTCGGCGCAGACACGATGCCGGGTGCGCGCTGGTGCGAGGGCGCCGAGGTCAGCTATGCGCGCCATGTTTTCCGCCACGCCGCGGCTGCGGATTCTGCCGGGCAGCCCGCCATCGTGGCGGTGAACGAACGAGGGGAGCAACGAACCCTCGGTTGGGCCGAGCTCAAGCGGCAGAGCGCCTCACTGGCCCTGGAACTGCGCCGGCGCGGGGTGGGGCGGGGCGATCGCGTTGCGGCCTACCTTCCCAATATAGCCGAGGCGGTGGTGGGCCTGCTCGCGTGCGCCAGCCTGGGGGCGATATGGAGCCTTTGCTCGCCCGACATGGGGACCAATGCGGTGCTTGATCGGCTGCGGCAAACCGAGCCCAAGGCGCTCATCGCCGTCGATGGCGTCTTCTACGCTGGCAAAGCCATGGGTCGTAGCGCCTGCGTCGCCGAAATTTGCGCCGCACTTCCCTGTATCGAGGCATTGTTCGTCATCGAAAGCGGGTTCGGCGCTGGGGCGGTGTCGGGGGCGGTGGCGTTCGAAGCGGCCATCGCGCGCGACGATGCCGAGGTCGCCGGCTTTGAGCCCGAATGGCTACCCTTCGACCATCCGCTGTGGATCCTCTATTCGAGCGGCACAACGGGACTTCCGAAGGCGATCGTGCACGGGCACGGCGGGGTGCTGCTGGCAACCGCCGCGGGGCGACTCCATTTCGATCTCGGACCGAGCTATGAGTCCAATAATTTCGGCGACCGCTTCCACTGGTTCAGCGCCACGGGCTGGGTGATGTGGAACATTCAGGTGGGCGGATTGCTCAGCGGAACGACGATTTGCCTGTTCGACGGATCGCCGAGCGGCACCAAGGCCGAGCCCGACTGGACCCGGCTCTGGCGCTTTGCGGCAGAGGGCGGAGTGACCTGGTTTGGCGCCGGCGCTGCCTTCTTCGCGAGTTGCCGCAAGGCCGGGCTCGACGTCGCCGGACTCGACGGGTTGCACCGGGTGCGCGCGCTCGGCAGCACCGGCTCGCCGCTACCGCCCGACGTCCAGCGCTGGGGTTCGGCGCAGTTCGCCGCCATCGGACGACCCGATATCTGGTGGTGCAATGTCAGCGGCGGTACCGAGATCGCCGCCGCCTTCCTGGCCGGAAATCCCGAGTTACCCGACACGCCGGGGCGGCTGCAGTGTCGCCACCTCGGCGCCGCCATCGAGGCCTGGGACGGGCGGGGACGGGCTGTGATCGGCGAGGTCGGCGAACTTGTCTGCACCCGTCCCTTCCCCAGCATGCCGCTCTATTTCTGGGGCGACGAAGACGGCAGCCGCTATCGCGACTCCTATTTCGCCGAATGGCCCGGCATATGGCGTCACGGCGACTGGCTCACGATCAGGGCCGACGGCAGTTGCACCATTTCCGGCCGCAGCGACGCAACGATCAACCGCCACGGCCTGCGCATGGGAACCGCCGAAATCTATGCTGCGGTCGAGCGTCTGCCTGAAATCGTCGACACGATGATCATCGACGTCGAGCGTGAAGACGGCGACAGCACGCTCATCATGTTCGTCGTGCCGGCGAAGGGGCGAGCCGTCGACCCTGCGATGGAGCAGGCGATTGCATCGGCCATACGCTCGAGTCTCTCGCCGCGCTTCGTGCCCGATCATCTGATCGAGGCACCCGGCATCCCGCACACGCTTTCTGGAAAGAAGCAGGAACTCCCGATCAAGCGGCTGTTCGCCGGATGGCCCGTCACCAAGGTCATCAGCGCCGACGCGACCGCGACGCCTGAGGTCTTGCCTTGGTACATCGATCGGGCACAGCGCTGGAACGGGGCGGGAGACAGGATGTGATAACGCAAATGGTCTGGGAGAGGACGCGATATGGACAATAGGACATTTGCGGAGAGGTCCGACCTGGAACGATCGAAGCCGACCGGGCATCGCGGCCTTGTGCTCGGCATGCTGTGCTTCGTCTATGTGCTGAACTTCCTCGATCGCCAGCTTGTCTCGATCCTCGCCAAGCCGATTCAGGACGGCTTGCACATCACCGACAGCGAACTCGGCCGGATCACCGGTTTCTATTTTGCGCTCTTCTATTGTTTTATCGCGATTCCTGTTGGTTGGCTCGCCGACCGCACCAATCGCGTAAAGGTGCTTTCGATCGCTTGCGGCCTGTGGAGCGCCGCGACCGCGGCATGCGGCATGGCGGCGAACTATGGGCAACTTGTGGCGGCACGTATGGCGGTTGGTGTCGGCGAAGCCGGCGGCGTTCCGCCGTCCTACGCGATCATATCGGACACGTTTCCGCGCGAGCAGCGCGGCACCGCGATGGGCATCTTCAACCTCGGCCCGCCGATCGGTTCGGCGCTCGGGGTCGCGTTCGGCGCGTCGCTCGCGGCCGCCTATGACTGGCGCGCGCCTTTCCTCATCGTCGGCGCGATAGGCGTCGTTACCGCAGTCCTCGTCTATATCATCGTGCCCGAACCCGCGCGCGGCCGCTTCGACCCGCTTCCTGCGGCCGCGGCGGAACCGGCGCACAGCTTCGGGCAGGCGATCCGCGCCTTTTTCGGCAACAGGATATTGACTATCGCGGCGCTAGCCAGCGGTGCCGCCAATTTCATCACCTATGGCCTCAGCAATTTCGCCACGCTTTTTCTCATGCGCGAAAAGGGCATGACGCTCGAGGAAGTGGCAATATGGTACGCGCTGGCGGTCGGCCTCGGAATGGGGGCGGGCATCTTCGTTTCAGGGCGGCTGATCGACCGGTTCGGCGTTACCAACAAGGCGGCCTATGCGAGCATCCCGGCCTGGTCGCTCGTTCTCGCCTTGCCCTTCTTTCTCGGCTTCGCTGCTGCCGACAGCTGGCAGGTCGCGCTCCCCCTCTTGTTCGTGCCGCTCTTCCTCAATTCCTTCTTCCTCCCTGCCACGGTGACGTTCGTGCAGAGCGAGGTCGATCCGGGCGCGCGCGTGATATCGGGGGCGCTGCTGCTGCTGGTCATGAACCTGATCGGCCTCGGCCTCGGGCCAACTTTCGTCGGCATGGCGAGCGATTTTTTCCGCCCGCAATATGGTGAACATGCGCTCCGCATGGCCTTTTATGCGCTGGCGCCGATGTATCTGATCGCCGCGCTACTCTTCGCCTGGCTTGCGCGAATGATCAAACGGTCGTCGCCAGCATCGAGCGGTTCTCGGGAGGCCAGCGATTAGACGAAAAAGCGCTTGGCGCGCGGCGAGGTTGCGCGGCGGAACTGGGCACCGACAAGAAGACGGGAGACAGATATGACGCGGAAATATGGCGCCGCTTGCCTTACGGCCCTTGTGGCCGGATTGTTGGTTCCTACGGCGGTAGCCACGGCGGCGGAAACGCCGTCGTCCGTCGACGCCGCACGGCGCTGCACCAACCTCGCCCGATTGCACCTTGCCGACACGACAATCGAAAGCGCGGCGCTTGTTCCGGCAAAGGCCGCGGAGCTCGGCATAGCGGGCGACAAGCCTGGCTATCGAAGCTTCTGCCGCGTGGTTGCGCGGGTGCGCTCGGCCCCGGATTCCGACATTGGCGTCGAGATATGGCTGCCGACCGAGCGATGGGCCGGCGTCTTCCATGGCAATGGCAACGGCGGCTTTGCCGGTGTCCTTGCCGGCGGCTATTCGGGAATGGTCGATGGCCTGCGCCGCGGATTTGCAACGGCGACGACCGATGCCGGAACCGCACCGGCGTCGCCGCTGGAAGGTGAGGCCCTCATCGATCACCCCCGCAAATGGAGGGACTGGGGCCGACTTTCGACGCATGTGATGACGATCACCGGGAAGGCGATCACCAAGGCTTTCTACGGCCGCGATGCAAGGCGTGCCTTTTACACCGGATGTTCGACGGGCGGGCAGCAGGGGCTCATCGAATCGCTCTACTATCCTGAAGACTATGACGGGATTCTGGTCGGAGCGCCGGTCATTAACCGCACATGGGGGCACGCCGCGGTGCTCTGGGACTATGCCGCTGCGCACCGCACGCCGGACAGCCTGCTATCCGATGCCAAGCTCAAGCTGCTCAACCGGGCGGCGGTCGCGGCGTGCTGGCGGCAGGGCCATGGCCTCGCGGGCGACCGGTTTGTTTCGGACCCGCTCAGCTGCAAGTTCGACCCAGCGGTTCTGCGATGCAAGGGCGCGGCGGGGGACGCCTGCCTGACCGAAGCCGAGGTTGCAACCGCGCGCGCCTTTTATTCAGGGCCGACGGACCGCGCGGGCAAGCCAAGCTATTTCGGCTGGTTGCCCGGAAGCGAAATGCCCGACACCTTCGGCTGGTCTTTTCTTCAAAAGCCGAGCAAGGATCAGCCACCTTTCGGGGCACTGTTCAAATGGGTGTTCGGCGCCGATTGGGACTGGAAGGGTTTTGATTTCGACCGCGACATGCCCGCGGTCGATGCGCGGCTCGACCCGATCGTCAACGACGCGACGCGCGGGAGCCTTGCCGATTTTGCCGCGCGCGGCGGCAAGCTGATTATATTCCACGGCCTCGCCGACACGCTCGTGGCGCCTGGCCAGTCGATCGCATTTTACGATCGTCAGGCGGCAGCCGTCGGCGGCGAAGCCAAGCTTGCCGAAAGCGCACGCCTGTTCCTGGCGCCCGGCGTGATGCATTGCGGTGGCGGAGCCGGCCCCGACAGCTTCAACGCCACGCTCGGTATTCCGGCGCAGCCGCCCTCTTATGGTGCCAGGCATGATCTCTTCTCGGCTCTGATCGACTGGACCGACGGCGGCGATGCGCCCGAGCAGGTTATCGCGACCAAGTTCGCGAGCGATGAGCCCGGCAGGATCGATATGCAACGCCCGCTCTGCGCCTATCCGCAGAAGGCCGAATATCGCGGCTGGGGGTCGACCCTGTCGGCAAGCAGCTTTCGCTGCGTCGCGCCGGACGATCGCTGAGCTTTTCGTTTCCGGTGGAACCGTCGCCTGCCGATAGGAGATAGAGATGCTGAACCGCAGGGAGTTCGCCGGCCTCGCCGTCGCCGGGGCGACCACCTCGCTCTCCGCGACAACGGCAGTGGCAGCGGAAGCGGAAGGTACTATCGCTTATCATGTGCTCGCATCGTCGCATGTCCCCGGCGAGCCGGGCGTCGCCATCTACGCGCCGCCCGGCTATGATGCCGGACGCGCCGAGCCCTATCCGCTGCTGCTGTTACTTCACGGCGGCAACGGCACCGAGAAGGATCTCGCCTTTTTCAAGACCGTCTTCGACAATGAAATTGCGGCTGGCCGCTTGCCGCCGCTCATCATCGCCACGCCGAGCGGGCGTCGGTCGCTCTATATGGATTTCCGGGATGGGGCGGAGCGATGGGAGAGCTTCATCCTCTTTGATGTTCTGCCTTTCTTGCGCCGCAGCGCTCATGTCTCCCGAGGGCGCGAGCTGACCTTCATCGGCGGATGGTCGATGGGCGGACTTGGCTCCCTGCGCATCGCCTTCAAACACCCTGAGCTTTTCGCTGCAGTGGCAGCATTGGAGCCTGCCGTCGAGCCCGCCGTGGAGTGGAAGGGGGTCGGACCGCATACGCGTTTCTGGAGGCCCGAAGAGGTTCTCCATCCGATATTCGGCAATCCCGTCGACGGCGAATATTGGATGCAAAACAATCCGGCATCGATCGCAAGCCGTGCGCCCGACCGATTGCTCGGCCTCGGCATTTATCTGGAGGTCGGCGACCAGGATATGCTCTATCTTTACGAGGGCGCGGAGTTTCTGCACCGCGTCTTGTTCGATGCCCGGCTCGCGCACGAATATCGGCTGGTGCATGGCGCAGAGCATGTCGGTTCCTCGCTTTTGCCGCGCATGGCCGACGCGCTCGGCTTTATTGCGCGCCAGATTTCGCCGCCGGGCTGGATCGACCAAAATGTATTGAACGTCCGCGCCGTGCTCGATGGCAGCAAGCGATCGGCTGGGCTTCCCGTTGGTCCGGTCGATCCTGGACGCGTTGGCGGTCGGTGAGCGGACGAACGCTCCTGGCCGATTGAAGAAGTCGATATCTCCACTGCTTTTCGGCATGCCAGCGAACGTCCGATTGGGGACCATTTAGACATGACCATAGCCAGCCCGGGCAATCGCGGACCTTTGCAGGGCGCGGCGATCGGATACCGAAGCCGCACATGTATCAATATCCGGCGAATGCCTCGACCGCGCCGGTGATTGCGGCCACAGCGCGATCGGGGCTGGGCGGTTACGCTTTCCCAAGATATTGGGGGCTAAAGGCAATCGCATGATCGGGGCGCAGGAACATCGCGGACGGGGGCGGGCGTCGTGGGCGCTTGTGCTGCTGTGGCTCGTTGCGGCGGTCTGGGCTGTACCCGCCGCGGCGACGCCGCTGCACATCAATGCACCGCTCTGTCATGCGGTCGGACCGCTGGCCGCACCCGACGATGCGCTGTCCGCGCTGCGCTTTTCGTGCAGCGGCGAGCCGACGGGGTATCGCGACGGCAGCCTGTGGTTGCGGGCCGATGTCGGCAATCGTTCCGAGGATCGCAACGGCGCCGCACTGATGGTGCATTTCTCGCGCTTCGACCGGCTCGCCGTGGGGTTCACCTATGCCGACGGCCAGACGCGCTGGCAGACGGTGCGCCGCGGCGATTATGGCGCGCACTGGCGCGTCGGCGGCCAGATATTGTTCGAGACCCCGGCCCGCGTCGCTCCGCTGACCGCGGTGACCATGCGCTTCGACCGCCTCGCCGACCACAGCCTGCTGCGCGCGCGCCTCATCCCCAAGGAAAATGCGAGCCTGCAGGCGGCGGGGATGGCGGCGCTCGTCGGCGCCTCGCTCACCCTGCTGCTCGTCAGCGGCATCTACAGCCTGTCGCTCGCGGTCGCGGTGCGCCGCCAATATCTGCTGTGGCAGGCGGCATGGTCGGGCGTGATGATCGTCTGGGGCGCCTTATGGTCGCAGATTCATCTGGTGATCTTTCCCGCCATGGCGGGGACGGTGTCGGCGCAGGCATCGACCTTGCTTGCCTGCCTTGCCATCGGCGTCGCGACCGCCAGCGCGGTGACCGCGATCGACGCCCGGCATCTTCCCCACGCTTTGCGCCGGGGAACCCTCGCGCTGGGGCTGGCGATCGCCGTCGCTGGCGTGCCGCTGGCGTTGCTTCGCACCGGCAATCTGCAGATGCTCGGCAATCTGCTGGGCATCGCGGTCATCCTCGACCTGATCGCGGTCGCGCTGTGCATCGGCTGGAGCTGGCGCAAGGGATCGGTCGAGGCACGCGATTTCGCGCTCGCCTGGTGCCTGCCGATGGCGACGCTCGCGATCATTCATCTGGTCGATGTCGAGGACGGATTCTGGGGCGGCGGGTCGAAACTGGCGGTGCTGGTCGCCGCAACCTGGCAGGCGCTATGGCTGTCGGCTGCATCGACGCGGCGGCTCGCGCATCTGCGTGTCGAGCGCGACGATGCGCTGGCGGCCGAGGCGCAGGCGAACGAGCTTGCGCGCCGCGATCCGCTCACCGGATTGCTCAACCGGCGGGGCTTCGTCGATGCCGTCACCCCGCTGCTCGATCAGGCGCGCGAAGGGGCGCTGCCCGCGGCGCTGCTGCTTGTCGATGTCGATCGCTTCAAGTCGATCAACGATATCTACGGCCATGAAGCCGGCGATGCCGTCCTCTGCCGCATCGCCGAACGCATCGCGCGGTGGGAAGGGACGATGTGCAGCGTCGCGCGCCTGGGCGGCGAGGAGTTCGGCCTGCTGACCATCGGGATGGAGGGCATAATGCTCGATCGCTTTGCCGAGAGCATCCGCCGCGAAATCGCGCTGTGCGATCACAGCGACACGATGGGCGACCGGCCGGTGACCGCCAGCGTCGGCGTTGCCGAAGTGCGGCCGGCCCCCGACTTTCAATATCTCTACCGGATCGCCGACGAGGCGCTCTATGACGCGAAACGCGCCGGCCGGAACCGGATCAATGTCCAGCGTGTGCCGCCGCGCGGCGACGGCGCGCCCGATGCCGGCGATCGCGGCATAGCCTATCCCGCCTGAGGCGGATCAGGCCGCGCCGGGCGTGTCGTCGGCTTCGAGACCCTGATATTTGAGCTGGAGATAGCGTTCGCGCGTCGCCAGCTTGTCGATCTCGCCCGCCGCCAGGCTGCGCGCCGCGTCGCCGATTTCGCGTTCGAGCATCTTGAGCCCGCCGAGCAGCGTTTCGTCGGGCGTACGTCCCGCATGCGCTTCGCCGCGCAGCCCCGCGGGGATCCGCTGATAGCCCGCGACGAGTTCGGGCAGATCCTCGCCGACCAGCTTGCGGATATTCGCGGCCGCCGGTGTCGCGGCGTCGAGCGTCTGGAGCTGTGGGGCGAGCAGGTCGAGCTGGACGCCGATCCCGTCGACGAGCTGGCGCGCCGGGGCGGGAAGCGCCGGACGCTGCGCCTCGAGCCAGATTTCGGTGCGGCCGGCGAGCTGCTTGAGGTCGGCCTTGGGGAGATCGGCCTGGCGCGGTTCGGGAAAGGGCGGCCATTTGCCGAACAGCACCGCGACGCCGATCAGCAGCACCATGAGCGCGAGCAGGCCCGTGAAGCCGAGCGGCTGGATGAGCGCGCCGAACAGCGCCGCGCCGATCAGCACGATCCCGCCCGCAACAAGGACGCGGCCGAGCTTCTTGTAGAGATGCTGGCGGCGCAGCGCGACGCTCTTGGTGCCGATCGGTCGCCGTCGTTCGCGCGAGCGTTCGATCGCGGCGTTGCCGAGCGCGCTGATCTTGTCGACCTCGCTCATGCTCATCCTAGCCCTCGATCGCCGCCAGCGGGCTGTCGGCGCCGCCGACGCTTGCCTGCGCCTGGCTCGCGCCTTCGGCGCGCGCGATATAGCCCTTCGACTTGGCGACCTCGCCCTCGAGCGAGGTCACGGTCGTCTTCATCGTGTCGAGCGCCTTGAGCTTGAAGGTATCGATCGCGTCCATCGTGTCGTAGATATTCTGGAAGGCGCGGCTGAGCGTTTCCATCGGGATCGTGCTCGACGCCGCCTGTTCATGGATGCGCGCCGTATTGTCCTTCAGCATCTTCGAGGTGCCGTCGATGATGTTGGCGGTCGTCGTGTTGAGCGCGGTAATCTGTTCGAGCACCAGCTTCTGGTTGGTCATCGCCTGCGCGACGGTGATCGCGGTCTTGAGCGCGCCGACGGTGGTGGTCGAAGCGCGGTCGACGCCCTTCACCAGCTCGACATTATTCTTTTTGACGAGATCGAGCGCAAGATAGCCCTGCACCGTCACCGCCATCTGGGTCAGCAGATCCTGTGTGCGCTGCCGGGCATAGAACAGGGCGTTTTCGCGGATGACCTTCGCCTTGGCGGGATCGCTGCCGTCGAGTTCGGCCGCTTTCGCCTCGAGCCGCTGGTCGAGCGTGCCCGCGATGTGGATCATCTGTTCAAGCTTGCCCATCGATTCCCACATCTTGCGGCGCTCGACGTCGATGGCCGCATTGTCCATCAACAGCTCGTCCTTGCCGTTGGCAAGCGCGGTCAGGATGCCGCCGATGTGGGTCTGCGCGCTGCGATATTGCGCGAAATAATTGTTGATCTTGCTGCCCAGGATCTTGTCCAGAAAGCCGCGTTTGGTCAGCAGCTTGCCGTTCGCCGAGGGATCGAGACGTTCGACCGTAGTGCGAAGTTCGATCAGATTCTGGCCGATGTCGGTATCGCGATCCATCGCCTTGATCGGGCGGTCGAGGAAGCGGTTCGAATGATTCGCCGCCTCCAGCATTTCCTTGCGCCCCATATTGGTGATCTGGTCGATACGCTTGCCGAACTCGGGCGAATTTTCATCCTGCGCCACCAGATCGTCGATGAAGCTGTCGACGCGTTCCTCGAGCTTCGATTTCTGCTCGGTCGAGAGCGGGACGAGGCCGGCGGCCTTTTCAGGCGCGACGGCGGGGACGGGTTCGGGCGGCGTCAGCTTCAGTTCGTCGGTTGCGGTCGCCGTCGCGGTCTCTTCGCTCATAACAATCCTTCCAGCCCCAGGTCGATAACGGGCCGCCTGCCTATATGGCATGCGGACCTGTGTTATTCAAGCACTACACCCCTTGGCGGCGCGCCAGCGCCGGCGCGATCCATGCCGAAAGGATCAGCTGCGCCATATGATAGACGAGGATCGGCAGCAGCACCATGCCGGCAATCGCCGAGGGAAAGAGCGTGGCGGCGAGCGGCGCGCCGACGGCAAGACTCTTTTGGGCACCCGAGAACAACAGGGTGATCCGGTCGGGGCGGCGGAGCGCGAGCAGCCCGCCGAGCAGCCAGGTGCCGCCGAAGGCGCTACCGAGCAGCAGCGCATCGACGCCGAGCACGATCGCGATCTCGCGCCCGTCGAGCTGCGTCCATATGCCGCCGACCACGGCCGCCGAAAAGGCGACATACACCGCGGTCGCAATCGCGGTGCGATCCATCAGCGTCGCGAGGCCGCGGTGCCGGAGCACCAGCGGGCGAAGCCAGCGCTGCGCCGCTTGTCCGGCCAGAAAGGGAAGCAGCAGGATTGCGACGATGCGCAGCGCCGCGGCGCCGTGGATCGCCCCCGCCTTGCCCGCGAGTGCGGCAAAGAGGAGCGGCGACAGAAACACGCCGGCCAGATTGAGCAGCGCCGCTGCGACGACGCTCGCGGCGACATTGCCGCCCGCCATCGAACTGGCGGCGGTCGCCGACTGTACGGTCGATGGCAATATGCCGAGAAACAGGAAGCCGAGCGCCAGCGTCGGCGGCAGCAGCGGCGCCGTCAACGCCTGCGCGCCGAGCCCGGCCAGCGCCATCGCGCCGAAACAGAAGGCGAAGGCGCCGCCCTGCAATTTCCAGTTGCGGATGCCGTGCAGCACCTCGTGCCGCGGCAGGCGGACACCGTTGAGGAAGAAGAGCAGCACGATCGCCGCGGTCGAAATCCCTTGCGCGACCGGCACCGCGTCTCCGCGCACCGGCAGCAGGCTCGCGACGACGATGGTGGCGAGGAGGACGGGAACGAAGCGGTCGGGGAACAGGCGGGCGAGCATGGAGCGGAGCGATGGCCGGAAGGCGGCGCCTTGGCAAGTCCGCGTGCGTCCTTCGCGGCGGCGACTTCGCTCGACATGGTGCGAAAGACGATTATGGAGCGCGCATGGCTTGCATCCTGATCCTCGCCGCGCTGCCCGAAGAGGCCGATGCTGTCTTTCCCGGCCAAGGCACGGTTGAAGCGGGAGCGTTCGCTCCCCGATCCCTGTCGGTGGATGGACATGCCGTAACCATTGCAACCTGCGGCCTTGGCAAGGTCAACGCTGCGCTGTGCGCCGGGATGCTTGGCGGCGCGGCCGATCTGCTGGTGATGAGCGGCACCTGCGGCTCACTCGGACCCGGACCCGGTGCCTATTGGATCGCCGAGGCGGTGCAGCACGATTATGGCGCGGCCCAGCCCGGTCTGTTCCGCCGCTATCGGGCCGGCGAATGGCCGATCGGCGAGGCGGGCGAGGCGCATTTCGCCGCGATGCCCGACCCCGGCCTGGACTTGCCGCATGCGCGCATCGCGAGCGGCGACAGCTTCGTCGCCTGCCCCGAAGCCGCGGCCTTACTGGTGCGCGATCTGGGCGCGGCGCTGGTCGATATGGAAGTAGGCGCGGTGGCGCAGGCGGCGATGCGGCTCGGCAAGCCCTGGGCTGCGGTCAAGGCGGTGACCGACGACGCCAACGGCGACAGCGCCGGCGATTTTCACGCCAATCTCGTCCGCGCGTCGCGCGTCGCGGGGGCGGCGATCGAGCGTCTGGTCGCGCGGGTCAGCGGCTGAGCGCTGCGATACAGGCCTGCCGCGCGGCGGGCGGCGAAAGGTCGCCGAGCGCGAATTCGCGCACCGTCTCGCGGGCTCGCCCCTGGGGCATATAGCGCAGCGTGCGCTTCGTGCCGCCATCGTCGACATCATAGGCGATCTCGCTCTGGCTGTTGCCGATCTCGCCGCCGCTGCGGCCGATCAGCGTCATGCCGTCGCGCATCCCGGCCCGCCACGCCGGGCCGCCTCGGGCGACGCCGGCGATAATGCGGCCGTTCGCGAGCGTTGCATCGACATCGAAGCTGCGATCGAACACCGGTCGTTCGAATTGGCGCAGTGCCCCGCAGGCGGCGAGCATGTCGGCAGGCAGCGCAATCGGTTCGCCGCGATCGATGAAGCGGGCGATGCCTTCGCCGATCGCCGCGTCGCGGCGCTGCGCTTCCGCGCCGAACAGGGTGACGGCATCGCTGCGGGCCGCCGGAGCGGCCGCCTGCATCGTCAGCAGCAGGTCGCGCATCGACGACCCGCCCGGTGCGCGCCGCAGCCGATCGTCGGCCCAGTGCGCGAAGAGCATCCCGCGCAGATAGGCGAGCCGCTGTGCCTTTTCGTCGGTCCAGAATAGGCCCGCGGCCTCCTTGTTGGGAGCCGCACGCAGCGGCGAGGTATCATATTCGCGCAGCGCGTCGTTGAACTGCGCGAAATATTGTTCGGGCGTCCACACCCCGGCGCGGACCAGCGCCCGCCATGAGGTGAAATCGGTAAAGCCCTCCGACAGCCAGAATTGCTCGGCTTCGGGCACCGTTTCGGAAAAACCGCCGATCCGCACATTGACCCAGCTATGCGCCATTTCATGCGCCATCAGCCGGTCGAGCATTTCGGGCAGCGCGTTGGTCGTCGCAAAGAAGGCGAACGCATCGCCGCGTCCGGTGCCGCCGATCGAGGTTGCGCCGGGTCCCGGCGGCGCGAAGGGGATGATGGTGACGAGATAGCGCCCGGCGTCGCTGCCCCAATAATCGGACATGGCTGCCGCGACGCGGCGGAAGCTTTGCGTCCAGCCGGCGTCGTCGCGCGTCGCAAAGCTACCGCGCACGGCGAGCCGTGCGCCATGGCCCGCATCGATCAGCCGGAAATCGCCGCCGACGGCGATGCTTTCGATCAGGCCGTCGAGCGTCAGCCCCGGATGTTCGAGGTCGGACGCAAAGCGCGTCCCGGCCGGCATCCCGCGGACCGAAAAGCTTGCCGGGGTATCGCCATCCAGATGCTCGGGCCGCGCCACCACGGCGTCGCCGATCAGGTGGAACCATGTCGGCTGGATGAGCGGGCGATAGTCGTTGACGACTTCGCCGTCCTGCAATTGCTCGGGCCGGTCGGCGCCACGCACCCGGTAGCGCAGGACGATCGGGGCGCCGGGCGCGTGGCGCAACGCGATCTTGGCGGTGTCGGCCGACGGGGCCAGCGTCGCGTTCTCCGCGCGCATGTCGTCCAGATAGGTATACAGCTTGTCGAAGCCGCCCCATTCGTTCGGCAGGTCGATGATGGTGACGCCGCTCGCGGCGCCGCGAAAGCGCAGCGTCACGTCGACAGCGCGGAAACTGCCGTCGGTCGCGACGACCGGCTGATAGGTGAGCGCGAGGCCCGCATCGGGCTCGGCCGCGCCCGACGGTGCTGCGGCGGCGAGGCTGGCGGAAAAGGCGGCGATGATAAGGCGGCGGGCGAGGGAGAGAGGCATCGATATTCCTTGGACTGAACGCCCAAGGTGTATCGCTCGAACAATACAGTGTCAAATCGGACGCCCGCGCCTCTCTTGTTGCGCCGCAGCACCGCTTCTGTTAGGGGCGCGGCGTTTAGCGGCGCTCCGGGCGCTGCCCCCTTCCATCAAGGTTCCTACCGCATGTCTTTGCGCAATATTGCGATTATCGCACACGTCGACCATGGCAAGACGACCCTCGTCGACCAGCTTTTCCGCCAGTCGGGCACTTTCCGCGACAACCAGCGTGTCGAGGAAAGAGCTATGGATTCCAATGACTTGGAAAAGGAACGCGGGATCACGATTCTCGCCAAGTGCACCTCGGTCGAGTGGGGCGAAGGCGCCGATGCGACGCGCATCAACATCGTCGACACGCCGGGCCACGCCGACTTCGGCGGCGAGGTCGAGCGGATCCTGTCGATGGTCGATGGCGTCATCCTGCTCGTCGATGCGGCCGAAGGCCCGATGCCGCAGACCAAGTTCGTGACCGGCAAGGCGCTGGCGCTCGGCCTCAAGCCGATCGTCGTCGTCAACAAGATCGACCGCAGCGACGCGCGCGCCGCCGAAGTGCTCGACGAAGTGTTCGAACTCTTCCTGACGCTCGACGCCAATGACGAACAGCTTGATTTCCCGATCCTTTATGCCTCGGGCCGCGGCGGCTATGCCTCCGAAAGCCCCGACGCGCGCGAAGGCACGCTGGAGCCGCTGTTCAAGACGATCGTGTCGCATGTTCCGACGCCCGGCTTAGACGAAGAGGCGCCCTTCACCTTCCTCGCGACGCTGCTCGACCGCGACAATTTCATCGGCCGCATCCTGACCGGCCGCGTCCAGTCGGGCACGGTCAAGGTCAACCAGCCGATCCACGCGCTCGACATGGACGGCAAGGTCATCGAAACCGGCCGCGCGTCGAAACTGCTGGCGTTCCGCGGGCTCGACCGCGTGCCGGTCGAGGAAGCGCGCGCGGGCGACATCGTCGCGATCGCGGGCCTGACCAACGCGACCGTCGCGAACACGATCGCCGACACGAGCGTCAGCGAGCCGATCGCCGCGCAGCCGATCGACCCGCCGACGCTGTCGATGCGCTTCGCCGTCAACGACAGCCCGATGGCGGGCCGCGAAGGCAGCAAGGTGACGAGCCGCATGATCCGCGACCGCCTGTACCGCGAAGCCGAAACCAATGTCGCGATCCGCATCACCGAAAGCGCCGACAAGGACAGCTTCGAAGTCGCGGGCCGCGGCGAGCTTCAGCTCGGCGTGCTCATCGAAACGATGCGCCGCGAAGGCTTCGAACTCGGCATCAGCCGCCCCAAGGTGCTGTACCAGACCGACGAGAACGGCCAGCGCACCGAACCCTATGAAACCGTCGTCATCGACGTCGATGACGAGCATAGCGGCACGGTTGTCGAGAAGATGCAGATCCGCAAGGCCGAGCTGACCGACATGCGCCCGTCGGGCGGCGGCAAGACGCGCATCAGCTTCAGCGGCCCGTCGCGCGGCCTGATCGGCTATCACGGGGAATTCCTGTCCGACACGCGCGGCACGGGGATCATGAACCGCCTGTTCGAAAAATACGGCCCGTACAAGGGCGCGATCGAGGGCCGCAAGAATGGCGTCCTCATCTCGAATGGCGCGGGCGAAGCCGTCGCCTATGCGCTCGGCCCCCTCGAAGAGCGCGGCATCCTGTTCGTCTCGCCTGGCGAGGCGCTCTATGAAGGGATGATCATCGGCGAGAATGCGAAGCCCGACGACCTTGAGGTCAACCCGATGAAGTCGAAGCAGCTCACGAACTTCCGTTCGACGGGCAAGGACGACGCGATCCGCCTGACCCCACCGCGCCGCATGACGCTGGAACAGGCGATCGCCTATATCGACGACGACGAAATGGTCGAAGTGACCCCCGCGAACATCCGCATCCGCAAGGCGATCCTCGATCCGCACGAGCGGAAGAAGGCGAGCCGCAAGAAGGAAGCGGCGTAAGAGACAGACCGGCGGCCCGACAAAGGCCGCCGGTTTTGTTTTTGGCGTTCGCTCTTTCCCGTTCGCGCCTCATTTTCCCGTTCGTGTCGAGCGAAGTCGAGACACCCATCGATCGCGCGTGCCTTCGGGGTGTCTCGACTTCGCTCGACACGAACGGTTACAGGTGAGTTTCCCGGTAGCCGAGGACACCCCGTGACCCGCCTGATCCTGTTCAACAAACCCTGGGGCGTGCTGTCGCAGTTCACCGACATGGGCACGACCGCGCCCGCCGACGGCCCGCGCGCGACGCTGTCCGACTATATCGACGTCCCCGGCGTTTATCCCGCCGGGCGGCTCGATCGCGACAGCGAGGGTCTGTTGATCCTGACCGACGACGGCGCGCTGCAGGCGCGGATTTCGTCGCCGAAGCACAAGATGCCCAAAACCTATCTGGCGCAGGTTGAGGGCGAGCCCGACGACGCCGCGCTGGAGGCCCTCCGCCGCGGCGTGACGCTGAACGACGGCCCGACGCGCCCCGCGACCGTCCGCCGCATCGACCCGCCGCTACTCTGGGACCGCGACCCGCCGGTGCGCTACCGCAAGAGCGTGCCCGATAGCTGGATTGAACTGACGATCACCGAAGGCCGCAACCGCCAGGTCCGCCGCATGACCGCCGCGGTCGGCTTCCCCACGCTGCGGCTGGTGCGATGGCGGATCGGGGCGTGGGAGATTGGGGAGTTGGCGGTGGGGGCGTGGCGGGAGGTGGGTTGAATGTTCAAGTCTGCCGAGACTGAACCAGCCTTATGAAGTCCGAAATGTTCATCAGCCACGCCTGCTGTTCGGGCTTGTAAGTAGCGTGCAAATCGCGCGGTAGTACCAGTTGGAGCTGCTTGGCCTGCATCTCGGCCGTCTGCTTTAACGAGATGCCGGGTTCCAATGTGAGCAAGTGTTTGGTCTCGATCCGCTCGGCTTCCGAAAGCACTTGGCGCCAGCGTTCCTTGAGTGTCGATTTTGCGCCGAGCATCGTGAGACGGTCGGCCGGAAACGCACTGTCGGCGTAGTGAGCCGCGCCGGGAAAAAGGAAGTCGTGACGTGCTCCCCTGAAAT
>NZ_AOUN01000018.1:0-1237 GCF_000371385.1 Sphingopyxis sp. MC1 | reverse complement strand
TGACGTGCTCCCCTGAAATGTGACCGATTTTGAGTAGAGTCCGACGCGAAGGAGTCGGACAGAATGAAGCGAAGCAGGTTCAGCGAAGAGCAGATCATCGCGATATTGAAGGAGCATGAGGCGGGGATGCCGACGGCGGATGTATGCCGCCGGCACGGGATCAGCTCGGCGACATTCTACAAGTATAAGGCCAAGTTCGGGGGTCTGGACGTGTCGGAAGCGCGGCGGCTTCGGGCGCTCGAGGACGAGAATGCGAAGCTGAAGAAGCTTCTGGCCGAGGCGATGCTCGACAATGCGGTGCTGAAGGATCTGACATCAAAAAAATGGTGACGCCCGGCGCCAAGCGGGAGGCCGTCGCATATGCTCGTGACCATCACGGGCTGAGCGAGCGTCGGGCGTGCAGCCTTGTCGGCGTGAGCCGCCGGGTGATCAGATATGAGCCGACGAGGCCGGATGACGGTGCTCTGCGGCAACGCCTGCGCGAACTGGCGGCCGAGCGCCGCCGGTTCGGCTATCGCCGCCTGGGGTATCTTCTGGCGCGGGAGGGCATGCGCCCGAACCACAAGAAGCTGCTGCGCATCTATCGCGAAGAGGGACTGCGGGTCCGCCGCCGTGGTGGCCGCAAGCGGGCCTTGGGCACGCGGGCGCCAATGGCACTGCCGCAGGGTCCGAACCAGCGCTGGTCGCTCGACTTCGTATCGGACAGTCTGGTGTGCGGTCGGCGGTTCCGCATCCTGTGCATCGTCGATGACTTTACGCGGGAGTGTCTGGCGCTGGTGGCCGATACGTCGCTGTCGGGCATCCGCGTTGCCCGGGAACTGACGACGCTGATCGGCCTGCGGGGGAAGCCTCACATGGTCGTCAGCGACAACGGCACCGAACTGACCTCGTCGGCGATCCTGCGCTGGTCGCAGGAGCGTCAGGTCGAATGGCATTATATCGCGCCGGGGAAGCCGATGCAGAACGGCTTCGTCGAGAGCTTCAATGGTCGCCTGCGCGACGAATGCCTCAACGAGACCCTGTTCACGTCGCTGGCGCATGCCCGCTTCGTGCTCATGGCTTGGCGGCACGATTATAATCACGTCAGGCCGCACTCGAAACTGGGCGGGCAAACCCCCGCCGAGATCGCCGGCCAATGGTCCTGGGGGCATGCCCCCAGGACCATTGCCATCCCATCAACCAACCATCATGAAGGAGCCGGACTCTACCTCTGACTGGTAACAATCAGGGGAGCACG
>NZ_AOUN01000017.1:0-61982 GCF_000371385.1 Sphingopyxis sp. MC1 | reverse complement strand
GGCCCAAGGGGCCCACTCCAGAGGGGGGTCTCTATGCGGAATGTTTCGGCAGTGTTGGCGAAAGGCAGCGCGCTGCTGCTCGGCAGCACGATCCTGTGCACGTCGGGAACGGCGCTCGCACAGCAAACGGCGCCGGCCAATGGCGACGACATCGTCGTCACGGCTTCGAAGCGCGAGCAGAATCTGCAGGACGTGCCGATGGCGATCACCGCGCTCGGCACCGAAAGACTGGCCGAGTTGCAGGTCAAGGAATTTCAGGACGTCGTCAAATTCCTGCCGTCGGTGACGATCCAGACGGCCGCCCCGGGTTTTGCCCAGGTCTATTTCCGCGGCGTGTCGTCGGGCGAGAATGCAAACCATTCAGCCTCGCTGCCGACCGTCGGCACTTATCTCGACGAAATGCCGGTAACGACCATTCAGGGCGCGCTGGATATCCATGCCTATGATCTTTCGCGCGTCGAGGCACTCGCCGGGCCGCAGGGCACGCTGTATGGCGCAAGTTCGATGGCGGGCACGATCAAGCTTGTCACCAACAAGCCCGACACCAGCGGCACCTATGGCGAGATCGGGGCCGAGATCAATTCGGTCGCGCACGGCAATTTCGGCGGTGTCGCCGAAGGCTTCATCAACGCGCCGCTCGGCGAGCGCGCGGCGCTGCGCCTCGTCGGCTGGTACCGCCACGATGCCGGCTATATCGACAATATTCCGGGCAGCCGCACCTATCCGACCAGCGGCATCGTCCAGAATAATTCGGCCTATGTCGAAAACAACTACAACGATGCCGACACCTATGGCGCGCGCCTCGCGCTCGGGATCGAGCTCGACGACAATTGGACGCTGCGTCCGACGATCATGGGCCAGATCCAGAAGACGAACGGCAGCTATTCGCAGGAACGGTCGAGCGCCGTCACCGGCCAGTTGCAGACCGTCCAGTACAATCCCGAATGGAGCAAGGACAAATGGCTGCAGGCGGCCCTGACGATCGAGGGCAAGCTCGGCAATTGGGATCTGACCGTCACCGGCGGCCACCTGCGCCGCCGCACCGACGTGGCGAGCGACTATTCGGATTATTCCTATTTCTATGACGCGCTCTACGGTTCGGGCTATTATCTGCGCGACAATGCGAACAATCTGATCAGCCCCAATCAGTATATCAACGGCATCGACCGTTATAAGAAGAGCTTTGTCGAGGCACGCATCGCGTCGCCCGCCGACGCACCGATCCGCTTTATCGGCGGCGTGTTCTGGCAGCGCCAGAGCCATAATATCGAACAGAATTATATCATCGACAATCTGGCCGACGATCTGAAGGTGCCCGGCACGGCCAGCGACATCTGGTTGACCAAGCAGTTCCGCGTCGACCGCGACTATGCCGCGTTCGGCGAGCTCAGCTACGACATCACCGACAAGCTGACGCTGACCGGCGGCGGCCGTCTGTACAAGTTCGACAACAGCCTGGTCGGCTTCTTCGGCTATTCGGCGGGCGTGTCGAGCCGAACCGGCGTCGCCGCCTGCTTCGGTCCGGCGATCGTTGCCGGGTCGCCCTGTACCAATCTCGACAAGCGGACCAAGGATACCGGCTTCATTCACAAGCTGAACCTGACGTACAAGCTCAGCGACAATGCCTTGATCTATGGCACCTGGTCGCGCGGCTTCCGTCCCGGCGGGATCAATCGCCGCGGCACCCTGCCGCCCTATGGTCCGGATACGCTCGACAATTATGAATTCGGCTGGAAGACCAATTGGGGTCCGGTGCGCTTCAACGGCGCCATCTATCAGGAGGACTGGAAAGACATTCAGCTTTCCTTCCTCGGGCTCAACGGTCTGACCGAAATCCGCAACGCGGGCGTAGCGCGCATTCGCGGCATCGAACTCGACCTCGGCTATCGCGAGGGCGGCTTCTCGATCAATGCCGGGATGAGCTATAATGATGCGCAGATTCGCCGCGATTTCTGCCTGATCGCGAACAGCAGTTTCGACTGCACCCTGCCCGGCAGCGACGGTGCGACCAATGCGCTGCTCGCCCCGTCGGGAACGCAGCTTCCGGTGACGCCGAAGTTCAAGGGCAATCTGGTCACGCGCTACGAATTCCCGATCGGCGGGCTGGGCGGGCATGTCCAGTTCGCGCTCAACCATATCGGCAAGCGGCGCAGCGACCTTCGCATCTTTGAAAATGCGCTCAAGGGAACGCTTAAATCCTATACCACCGCCGATATCAGCATCGGTGTGAAGGGAGAGGATTGGAAGGCCGAACTGTTCGCGACCAATTTGTTCGACAGCAACGGCATCATCAATACGGGTGTCCAGTGCCTCGAAACCACCTGCGGCGATCCCGACGGGCTGACCAGCACCGGCGGGGTATTCTACGACACGCCGATCAGGCCGCGACTGATCGGGCTCAAGGTCAGCAAGGAATTCTGACCGGGTGACGAACCCCGCACAGCAACAGGGCGAGGCCGGGCAGAAGCTCGGTCTCGCCATGTGCGTCGCGCTCGTCATGGGCAATATGATCGGGTCGGGGGTGTTCCTCCTGCCCCGCGACTTGGCACCGCTCGGCTGGAACGCCGTCATCGGCTGGGGCGTGACGATCACCGGCACCCTGTGCCTCGCCATCGTCTTTGCGCGGCTTGCGCGGCGATTGCCCGGCGGCAGCGCGACGTTCACCTACGCCAATGCCGCCTTCGGCCCCGGCACGGGATTCACCGTCGCTTGGAGCTACTGGATCAGTTGCTGGACGGCGAATGCGACGCTCGCCGTCGCGGCGGTCAGCAATCTTTCGATCGTCATCCCCAGGCTGGGCGACAAGGGGCCGCTGCCCGCGCTGGTCGCGATCGGCTTCCTGTGGCTGTTCACGCTCATCAACCTGTCGGGCATTCGCCGCGCGGGCGAGACGCAGATCATCACGCTGCTGTTGAAGCTGGTGCCGGTGATCGGCGCGGTGCTGGTCGCGGCTTGGCTGCTCGGCACCGGCGAAGGCCATGCCGCAGGGATGGCACATACCCAGCCGGTCAGCCTGTCGGCAGTAAGCGGCGCGGCAACGCTGACGCTGTTCGCGCTGCTTGGCTTCGAAAGCGCCGCCGTCGTTGGCGACCGGGTGCGCGATCCCGAAAGGATGATCCCGCGCGCCACGCTGATCGGTGCCGCGGCGACCGGCCTCCTCTATCTCCTGTCCTGCACCGCGGTCACCATGCTGCTGCCCGTCGAAACGCTGCAACAGTCGAACGCCGCCTATGCGACCTTTTTCGGAACGCTGGTCAGCCCGTTGGCGGGCGATATCGTCGCGGTCTTTGCCGCGATCGCCGCGCTAGGCGCGCTCAACGGATTCGTGATGCTGCAGGGCGAGATTCCGCGCGACCTCGCCCATCGCGGCCTGCTCCCTTCCCTTTTCGGGCGCGACAATCGTTTTGGGTCGCCGCAAATGGCGCAGATCGCGTCGAGCCTGCTCGCGAGCATCGTCGTCTATGCCAATTATTCGCGCGGGCTCGCCGAACTTTTCACCTTCATGGTGCTCATCACCACCTCGACCGCAATCATCCTCTATGTCGTCGGCAGCCTGTCAGCGCTGCGGCTGGAACAGGCGGGCAGCCTGCGCGTCTCGCCGGGTTTTGCGGCGCTCACGCTCGTCGGCTTCGGCTATAGTTGCTGGGCCTTTTACGGCGCCGGGATCGAGGCGAGCCTGTGGAGCGTCGCGATGACCGCGGCGGGACTGCCCATCTATCTGCTGATGCGCCGCCGCGGGGGCGCGGCCTCAGCGCCAGCGGGGCGCGAATAGACCGCGGTCGCGCAGGATCACCTGCGCCGCATTATGCCCCGGCGCGCCCGTGACGCCGCCGCCGGGGTGCGTTCCTGCCCCGCACATGTAGAGCCCCTTCACCGGCCCGCGATAGCCGCCATTGCCGAGCACCGGCCGCGCCGACCAAAGCTGATCGAGGCTCATGTTGCCGTGCATGATGTCGCCGCCGACCAGCCCGAACTTGCGTTCAAGACCCTTGGGGCTGAGGCGCGTCTGGCCGACGATGCTGGCGCGGAAGCCGGGCGCATGCTTTTCGACCGTGTCAATGATGCAATCGGCTGCGGCTTCCTCCTCATCGTCCCAGTCGCGTCCGCCCGGCAATTCGGGCGCGAATTGCTGACAGAAGAGGCTGGCGACATGACAGCCTTCGGGCGCGAGGCTGTCGTCGACGGTCGAGGGGATGAGCATCTCGACGATCGGCTCCTTCGACCAGCCGTCGCGCTTCGCGTCGAGAAAGGCGCGGTCCATATAGTCGAGCGTCGGCGCGAGGATGATCCCCGACTGGTGATGCTCGCCCGGTTCGGGGAGGCAGGTGAATCTGGGGAGTTCGGACAGCGCGACATTCATGCGGAAGGTGCCGCTACCGGCCTTGAAACCCTTGATCCGGCGTTCGAAGTCGGCAGGCAGGTCGCCCGCGTCCATCATCCGTTCGTAGAGCAGCTTGGGTCCGACATTGGCGATCACCCGTGCCGCGGCGATCTCCTCGCCGCCGACGAGCTTGACCCCCACGGCCTTGCCGCCGTCCACGAGCACCTTCGCTACCGGGCTTTCGAGGCTGATCTCGACGCCATGATCACGGCAGACCTTCGCCATGATCTCGGTGATCTTGCCCATGCCGCCGACGCTGTGGCCCCACGCCCCCTTCTTGCCGTTCACCTCGCCGAAGACGTGGTGGAGGAGGACATAGGCACTGCCCGGCGTGTCAGGGCTGGCATAGTTGCCGACGACGGCATCGAAGCCGAAGGCGGCCTTGACCGCCTCGCTCTCGAACCAGCTGTCGAGCATCGTGCGCGCCGACTTGGTGAACAGGTCGAGCACATCGCGCTGTTGTTCGAGGCTGAGCGTCGCGAAGCGCCGCCCCTGCCGCGCGCCGTCGAGCAGCGTGCGCATCCCTTCGCCGACATTGGGCGGAACGCGCAGCGCAAGATCACGGAGCAGCTCGGCGACATTCTCGAGCGCGTCATAATATTGCGGCAGCACCTCGGCATCGCGGGCGCTGAACTTGCGGAACTCGGCCTGCGTCCGTTCGAGCCCGCCACCGAGCTTGAGGTAGCCGCCATCCTCCTGCGGCAGGAAATTGCTGATCGGCCGTTCGATGACGCGATAGCCATGATCTGCGAGCTTCATGTCGGCGATCACTTTCGGTTGCAGCAGGCTGACCGTATAGCTCGCAACCGAATTGCGGAAACCCGGCGCAAACTCCTCCGTCACGGCGGCGCCGCCGACGACATCGCGCGCCTCCACGATGCGGACCTTGAGCCCCGCCTTGGCAAGATAGAAGGCGCAGACAAGGCCGTTGTGGCCGGCGCCGATGATCAGCGCGTCATAGGCTTTGGTCATGAAAAATCTTTCGCAAGGGGGGACTGGACATGCTGCCGCCCGAAACCGAGGCCGAGTATGCGGCCGGGAATGCGGCGCAGCAGCGGGATATGGTCGAGCAGGCGGATCGCGAGCGGGACATGATCGATCTCGCCGCGCAGCATCGGTTCGACGACGCGCTGGTGCGCGAAGCGCTGTAGCGCCTGCATCCTTGTCGTCGGCTTCCATCGACGATCCTGCACCTGTGCGAGCAACGGATCGGGATCGGCACCGGCGGCGAGCGGCGCCGCGAGGATATTCGCCGCGGCCACCGCATCCTGCACCGCAAGGTTGATCCCGACGCCGCCGACGGGCGACATCGCGTGCGCGGCATCGCCGATCGCGAGCAGTCCGGGCTGCCACCAGCGGGTCAGCCGATCGAGCGCGACCGACAGCAGCTTGACGTCGTCGAAGCTGGCGATCGCGTCGATTCCGGCGGCAAGGCCCGGCGCTATCGAAACAATGGTCTCACGAAAGGCCGCAATACCGCGCGCTTCGACCGCCGCGAAGCCGCCCTTTTCGATGATCTGCGCGCACTGCCAATAATCGCCGCGCGGGATCGCGACGACCATTCCGCCCTTGTCGATCGTGCCGAGCGGGACTTCGGTCATGTCCAGGTCCGCCGGCATCGGCACCCGGAACCACAGCACATCCATCGGCGCGCCGAGATCGTCGAGCGGCAGCCTGGCGGCATCGCGCAGCACCGACCGGCGCCCGTCCGCTGCGATGACGAGCCGTGCGGGCAGCGTTTCGCCGCTCGCCAGCGTTACGCCGTCGACGCGGCCGGTCGGATCATGGCGCAATCCGGTTGCTTCGGTCGACATGCGCAGGTCGAAGGTGCGATATTTGCGGCCTTCGCGCGCGATGAAGTCGAGCAGATCCCATTGCGGCATCATCGCGATAAAGGGTGCGGCAACGGGCAGATGCTTGAGCGTCGCGATCGTGTAGCGGCGCCCGAGCAGGTCGAGCGTCATCGTGTCGAGCGCGGCATGCGGAAGCGCGAGCAGAGCGCCGAGCAGGCCGATGTCGTCGAACAGGTCGAGCGTCGAGGGATGCACCGTATCGCCGCGAAAATCGCGAAAGAAGTCGGCGTGCTTTTCGAGCACGGTCACCGCCACCCCGGCGCGCGCGAGCAGCAGCCCCGCGACCATCCCGGCGGGACCGCCGCCAACGATCACCACGGGCGCCGTGCCGGTCAAGCGCGGCTCCACCCCGCCGCTGGCGCCTGCTCGAGCCGCGCTTCGGGAATGATCGCGCGCATCCGGGCGCAGAAATGCTTGAGGCAGACTTCCTTGTCGCTGAGCGGTCCCATCTGGAAGCTTTGCGATTGCATGCCCTGCTGGACGCGGGTGATCAGCGCCGTATCCTCGGCATTGACCTGGCGGTTGATGCGCCAGTTGAGATAACGCGCGGCCTTCATCTCGCGGCGTGCATCAGGAAGCACATAACTGATTTCGCGGATCAGGCAGCTCGTCGGGCCGGTCGGCAGCCACTGCATGAAATCGACCTGATCGGGGTAGATGTCGAAGGCGACATTGGGCCACAGCTTGAAATAGAGCCAATGGCGCTGGTTCGCTTGCGGCAGGTGCGGCACCGGCGGCAGCAGCCGCTGATAGAGCCGCTCGGACCAGTTCGCCGACGGTCGGTCGGCGAGGTCGCCCCACATGCGATCGACGCGATCTTCCGCTTCGACGCCATAGCTTTTGCCGAACAGCCGCGTCAGGCCAGGGTGGGCAACGGGGATGTGCAGGCCGTCCGAATAATTGTCGCCGACATTCTTCCAGTTCACATCGCGCGGGCGCAACGTGACGCGCCCCAATGCGCCGAGTTCTTCGAAACGATAGGGTTCGACCATCGCTTCATAGGGCGCCATCATCGCGGCGACCGACGGGCCGCCGTCGTCCTCCAGCCGCACGAACCAGAAGCCGCGCCATTGTTCGAGGCCGACGGGAACGAGCCCCGCCTTTCCCTTGTCGAGCGTGGGATAGCTCGCCGAATCGGGAACCCCCGACAGTCGTCCGTCGAGTTCGTAGGTCCAGGCGTGATAGGGGCAGACCAGTTTCTTCGCGCAGCCCGCCGCGCCGTCGACCAGCCGCGACCCGCGGTGGCGGCAGACATTGGTGAAGGCGCGCACGACCCGGTCGGCGCCGCGCACGACGATCACGCTTTCGCCGCAATAATCGATGCTGTGCCAGTCGCCCGCTGCCGGAATGTCGCTGTCATGACAGACGACCTGCCAGCTCGGTCGGAAGATGCGCGCCATTTCGGCGGCGTAGAAATCGGGGTCGCTATAGGTCCAGGCCGGGAGCGACCAGCCGTCGAGCGGATCGGGATGCGAATCGCGAAGGGGTGCAGTTGCCATGGCTCGTTCCTTGTTATACACATGTATAACAACATGACCGCCGCTCGCCAAGCCTTTACGCGCGAAAGCGCCGACGCCCGCCGGGCCGACCTGATCGACGCGACCGCGGCATGCCTTGCCGAGCTCGGGCTGGCGGGAACGAGTGTCCGCGCGATCTGCGCAAAGGCGGGGGTATCGCCGGGGTTGCTGCGCCATTATTTCGGCGGCATCGACGATCTGATCGCCGCAGCCTATCAGGCGACGAGCGACCGGATGGATGCGGTCTTCGCCGCCGCCGCCGATGCGGCGGGCCCCGATCCGCACACGCGGCTGACCGCCTATCTGACCGCCAGTTTCCGCCCGCCGGTGACCGACCCGCAATTGCTCGGCGCGTGGACCGCTTTCTGGGCGCTCGCGCGCAGCGATGCGCGCATGGCGGCGATCCACGCCGATAGCTATGCCGGCTATCGCGCCCGGCTGCACGACCTGCTCGCGCCGTGCGGCGCGCGCGATCCCGATCAGCTCGCGATCCTGCTTACCGCCATGGTCGACGGGCTGTGGCTCGAACTGTCGCTCGACGCGAGCAGCTTCGGCGCCGATGCAGCGGCAGCGATGGTCGAGCGCGCGGTGGCGGCGCTCATATAATCGTCGCCCCCGCGCAGGCGGGGGCGACGGCATAGGTTCGGACGATTATTTCGCCAGGTCGCGCAGCAGGCTGTCCCAATGCGCGAGCGCGCCGGGGATGGCATCGACCGGCACCCGCTCGTTGAGCCCGTGCGCGTAGCTGTCGCTCGCCTTCGAAAACAGGCCCGCGACGCCATAGCTCGGGACGCCCAGCATGCGGAAATGATAGCTGTCGGTCGCCCCTGCGCTCATCGACGGGATGATCGGCAGGCCCGGGAAGCGCGCATGGACCGCCTTCGTCACCGCCGCCATGACATCGGGGCGTAGCGGCGAGGCGTCGCTCGCGCTCGCGTCGGGATCGGGCTTCACCGCCACCGCGGGGTCGGCGATCACCCGTTCGAGTTCGGCGCGCACCGCCTCGACCGGCACGCCAGGGAAGATGCGGCAGTTGATATTGGCGGTCGCGCGCTGCGGCAGGGCGTTTTCGGCGTGCCCGCCGTTGACCAGCGTCGGGACGCAGGTGGTGCCGATCTGGCCGACATATTCGGGGTCGGCGGTAATCGTCGCGATCGCCGCCGCGTCGGCGGGGTTTGCGGCAAAGGTCTTGAGCGCTGCGCCGATTGCACCGCCGACCTGATCGGCAACGATCGGCATACCGACCTTGGTCAGTTCGTTCTGCTGCGGCTTGAAATGATAGGCGCCCACCTTGGCGAGTGCATTCGACAATTGAACGATGGCATTGGTCGGCGACGGGCGCGAGCTGTGACCGCCGGGGTTCGTGACCTCCAGCGTGAAGTCGGCATAGGTTTTTTCGCCCGCCTGCAGCCCGTAATATTTCGCCTTGCCGTCTTCACCGATCAGGCCGCCGCCGCCGTCGCCGTTGAGCGCGAGTTCGGCGCCCTTATATTTGGCGGCGAGCGCACGCGTCGTCGTCATCGACGTTTCCTCGTCGCCCGAAAGCAGCAGGATGATCGAGCGCTTGGGCTTGAAGCCGTCCTTCTTGAGCTGCGCCATGGTAGCGACCATCATCGCGACGTCGAATTTATTGTCCTCCGACCCGCGCCCGAAAATATAGCCATTCTCCTCGACCGGCACGAACGGATCGCGCGTCCAGTCCTTTGCGTCGGCCTCGACGACATCCATATGGCCGAGCAGCAGGATCGGCTTTTCCTTCGTCGTTCCCTGCAGCGTGGCGGCGAAGGTCGCGGTTTCGCCCATCGGGGTGATGACGATGTCGCTGTCGGCATAGCCCGCCGCCTTCAGCACCCCGGCATAATAGGCCGCAAGTTCGGGCACCTTGCCGCGTCCCGCGACGGTCGGAATCGCGACGCTGTCGATCAGGATCTTCTTCGCGGCACCCGTATCGGCAGGTTTGGCATGGACGGGCGCGGCGGCCAGCAAGGCGGCGGCGAGGGCGAGCGGAGCAGTAAGGGTGCGCATGGCTCGCGACTATGGCGCCTGCGCGCCGGCGCGCAAGACCCGAAGTTGAGCCGATGCCCCGCGGGCGATGCCGGTCAAGCCGGTGTGAGTTCGCTCGCAAGCTTGAGCACGCAGCGCCCGTCGAGCATTTCGATCAGATAGGCGGGATTCGCCGCGCTCCCGTTGCGCACGATCCGGCTACCCTTGATCGTGCGTTCGACCCGGCGGTCGAAGCGCTCGGCGATCACGCCGCGACCTTCGCCGCGGCCCCATTGCCAGCACACCATCGTGCCGACCGGAAAATCGCGGTCGGTCAGGCGCCGAACGAGGCCGGCTTTTCGCCGACGACTTCGAGCGCCGGGGGCGCCTTGGCCGCACCCGCACGGCGATGCGACAGCTTGCCGTCGACCTTGCCGCCATTTTCGATCGTGATCGTTTCGTAGGTCACGTCGCCGGTGATCCGCGCGCTGGCGTGGATGATCAGCGTCTTGGCCTCGATCGACCCGTCGACCAGACCCGCAAGCTTGGCGGTTTCGGCGACGACACCGCCCTTGATCTCGCTCGCCTCGCCCTGGACGAGGTTGGCGCATTTCAGGTCGCCTTCGATCTTGCCGTCGACGTGCAGATCGACGGTGGCCGACACATTGCCGGTGATGACCACATCCGACCCGATGATCGAGAAGGTGGTATGACGCGCGCCGGTCGCCATCTTAGCGGGCACCGGCGGAAGCGAGGGCGCCGACTCGCTGCCGGGCGTCGTCTTTGACTTCGAGAACATCGGCTTTGGCCTCCAGAAAACGCCGCGGATTGACCGCGACCCCGTTCAAACGGACTTCGAAATGCAAATGGCTGCCGGTCGAGCGGCCGGTGCTGCCCATGCGGGCGATCTGCTGCCCCGCGGTGACGCGGTCGCCCACTTTGGCGTTGAAACCCGACAAATGGGCGTAGCGGGTCAGGATGCCCTGGCCATGATCGACCTCGACGACATTGCCATAGCCCGACTTCTGGCCGACGAAGCTGACGCGCCCGGGTGCGGCAGCGAGGATCGGCGTGCCGATCGGGCCGGGGAAATCGAGCCCGGCGTGCATCGCACCGGCGCCGGTGAAGGGATCGCTGCGATAGCCATAGCTCGATGAGAGCATCAGCACATGCGCCGGCTGACCCGAAGGGATCGCGACGAGCGTGCGTTCGAACACTTCCATACGGAACAGCGCGCCTTCGAGCGCGGCGAAGCTGGTGCCGAGCGCGCCCGCATTGCCGCCGCGGCGCTGGAAGGGGATGAGCGGACCACCACGACCCGACGAGGCGTCGCGAACGAGCGCGCGCGGATCGAGCCCGAGCTTGGCGACTGCGCTTTCGGCCTTGGCGGCGCGGGCGTTGACCGCGGCTAGCAGGCGCGACGAAAAAGCCTCCTGCCGCGCCTCGATGCGCGCGAGCGCCTGCGCTTCGGGGGGCAGGCGCGGATCGATGGCGCTGGTCTTGAGCGGCGTCGCGGCGGCGCCGTCGCCTTTAGCATCGCCGGCCGCTTTCGCCGGCGCGGGCAGCGCTTCGTTGCCGAAATAATCCTGCTGCCACTGTTCGAGCTGCTTTTGCCGCTCGTCGAGGTCGGCGGCGATTTCACCGACGCGGTCGCGATAGCGCGCGATGCGCTGCTCGGCAGCCGCGGCAGCCGCCTGCTTCTGCGCGACTTCGGCGCGCTCGTCGGCAGTGAGCAGCTGGTTGACGAACACGGCGAGCGTAATCGCAGCCCAAGCGAGCAGCACCGCGCCGGCGATCAGCGCAACGCGCTTTTGCCAAACGGCGCTGATACGCAGAAACCGGACATGGCCGTGCGTGCGAATGAAGATTTCATGGTCCTGGAACAGCGCATTGAAACGCTGGCGCCAATGGCGCAGACCCGTCGATTGGGAAGACAAGCTACGACCCCGTCTTGTTGTTCTGATGGAGCCCTCCGCCCCGACTTGGTGGGGCCTTTACCAGCGCCGGCGGAGCATCGCGACTCTTCAGCGGCCGAGTCGGGTTGAATCGAACCTGACTCGCGGTGAACGGTGTCAAACCGTCGCAACTATGATCGATCGGGCGGCATTTTCGCCGCGAATCGGGGATTATCGTTGACGGCTTGCTTACCATTTCGGCCTAGGACGAGGGGGTGACCCATATGCCCGATCTTGCCGTTCCGGCGGCCGCCGAGACGGCGGCTGACGCCATCGAAGCGCCCGCTTCGCGCCCCCGATCAGCGGTCAGCGCCGGGGTCGGGATCGTCGGTATCCTGGGCCTGTTTTCCTATCTGCTGATCGCGCGCTATGCGCCCGAAATTGCCGCCTATCTGGGCGTCGACTGGGGACAGCGCGGGCCGATGAACGGCCCCAATTCGGCGATCGCCAGCGTCCTTGCCTGCGGCGTTCCGATGGTCCTGTGGTCGCTGTTCGTCGACAAGGTGCACCGCAATCCGTCGACCGGCATCGACTGGTCGCTGCGCCGCCCCTGGCGCGAGACGATCGACATCAGCCTGACCAAGATCGCCGGCTTGTGGACGACCTGGGCGCTGATCGCCGGATTCTATGCCTTGATGCGCTACTATTGGGAGGGCAATTACGCCTTCTCGATGGACCTGCTCGAACGGGTGGTGCCGTGGCTGCTGCTCGTATCGGTGCCCTATATGCTGTGGCTCGACCGCCGCATGGTCGAACCGCGCGACGGCTGTTACCAGTTCGGACGCTGGCTGATCGCGCCCCGGCAGGCGGGACGCGCCCAGCCGGTCGATGGGCGCGCGATCGCGCATCATCTGCGCGCCTGGGCGGTGAAGGGGTTCTTCACCGCCTTCATGCTGTCGATCGTGCCGGGCAATTTCTCGTCGCTGGCCAGCGTGCCGATGCGCGACGTCCTCGCCAATCCCTATATGACCGGCATCTGGACGATCAACCTGCTCTATCTGGTCGATGTCCATGTCGCGACCGTCGGCTATATCCTGACCCTCAAGCCGCTCGACGCGCATATCCGCACCGCCAATCCCTATGGCATGGCGTGGGTCGCGGCGCTGGTCTGCTACCCGCCCTTCATTCTGATGAACGGCGGGCCGCTCGACTATACGGTGAACGGGTCCGACTGGGGCTATTGGCTTCAGGGGCACGACACGCTGATGACATTGTGGGGCGTGGCGCTGGTCTTTCTGGTCGGCATCTACGCCTGGGCGACGATGGCGTTCGGCATCCGCTTTTCAAACCTGACCCACCGCGGCGTCATCACCCACGGTCCCTATGCCTTCACGCGGCACCCCGCCTATGTGTCGAAGAATCTGAGCTGGTGGATCGGCTCGCTGCCCTTCCTCGTCACATCGGGCAGCGCCGCCGACGCGGTGCGCAACACCATCCTGCTCGCAGCGGTCAGCGGCGTCTATTACTGGCGCGCCAAGACCGAGGAAAAGCATCTGCTCGGCGATCCCGCCTATCAGGCCTATTGGGCCTGGGCGCAGCGCAACGCCCTCGTCCCGCGCCTGTTCGCGAAGCTGAGCGGCCGCGCGTTGCCGCGGATACGGCTCGATCCCGATCCGCGCGTCGGGCCAGTCGCCTGACCGCCCGCCGGACGCGCTGTCAGGCGGCTTTCCAGCCCTTCGGCGCGGGCGTCTTGGGCTTGTAACGGCACAGATCGGCGACCGGGCAGCGCCAGCATTCGGGGGTGCGCGCCTTGCAGATATAACGGCCGTGCAGGATCAGCCAGTGGTGCGCGCCGACGCGAAAGGGCTGCGGCGTTTCCTTGTCGAGCTTTTTTTCGACTGCGAGAGGCGTCTTGCCGGGCGCAAGGCCGGTGCGGTTACCGACGCGAAAAATATGCGTGTCGACCGCAAAGGTCTCCGCCCCGAAGGCGCAGTTCATCACGACATTGGCGGTCTTGCGCCCCACCCCCGGCAATTCGACCAGCGTATCGCGGTCGGCAGGCACTTCGCCGCCATGGTCGCGGACGAGAATTTCGCTGAGCGCGATGACATTCTTCGCCTTCGCGTTGAACAGACCGATCGTCTTGATGTGCTGCTTGAGGCCGTCTTCGCCAAGGTCGACCATCTGCTGCGGGGTCTTCACGTCCTGAAACAGCTTCCGCGTCGCCTTGTTCACCCCGACATCGGTCGCCTGCGCCGACAGCACCACCGCGACGAGCAGCTGGTACGTGTTGCCAAATTCCAGTTCGGTTTCCGGACTCGGGTTGAGTTCGGCAAGGCGGCGATAGAATTCGAAGATGTCGGCCTTCTTCATTCGGCCGCGGGCGGGTGCGCCGCCTTCCAGTCCATCGCGACGCGCACGCGCCGTTCGACCGAAGGATGGTCGTAAAAGATCGTCTCCTCGACCGCGCCGGGGCGCGGGTTGCGATATTCGGCGGTCTTGACGAGCGCGGTGGCGAGCGCATCGGGACGGTTTTCGGTCTTGAGCGAATAGAGGTCGGCCTCGCTCTCATCGACGCGGATCAGCGTGTTGGTGATCGGCAGCGTGACGAGGCTGAACAGCGACAGGAAGAAAAGCAGGACAGGAAAGCCGCGCGGATCGCCGATCTCGGCATCGCTGCCGAACAGCCCTGCGAGGCGCGGGAAGAACCGGTCGGCCACGAAGAAGAGCAGCGCCGCGAGCGCCGCGAAGACGAAGACCATGCGCCAGATATGGCCGAGCACATAATGGCCGATCTCGTGCCCCGTCACCGCGCGCACCTCGTCGAGCGAAGCCTTGCCGATCGCAACGTCCGAGATCGCGATGCGCGCCGAATGACCGATGCCCGAGACATTGGCGGTGAAATTGTTCGATTGGCGCGATCCGTCGAACATATAGATGCGGTCAGCCGGTATGTCGGCCTTTGCCGCCATCTCGACGAGCGCATCGCGCACCGGCCCTTCGGGAACCGGCGTATATTTGTTGAACAGGGGCTCGATCGCGATCGGCGCGACGAGCAGGAAGGCCGAAATGGCGATCGCCGCCAGCCCGCCCGACCAGATCCACCAGCGCTTGCCCGTGCGCCGGATCAGCGCATAGACGCCGAGGAAGAAGAGCCCGCCGAGCAGCGCGGTGATGACGGTCGAGATCGCCGCCTGACCGAGCCAGTCGCCGAGCGGCTGGCTGGTGCGATCATAGGCGGTCTCGCGAATCCAGCCGGTGTAGATGTCCCACGGCAGAGTGACGAGCGCCGAGAGCAGGAAGAAGACCGCGCACAGCACCCAGGTCCGCAGCGCCCAGCCGCGCCGGGCCAGACGCGCATCGATGCGATCGAGAATCCGCAGCCGCACGAAAAGCAGGGTCACGGCCGCCGCGACGAGCAAGCCCCACAAGAGCAGCCAGTGATTGCCGTGCGTATAGGCGGCGGCCTTCGCCAGCGCCTGCGGCCCCAGGCTGTCGATGTAGCGCGCGGTTTCGGCGGCTGGGTTCATCGCGATATCTCCCCTCAACTTTGGCGGCGATGCCGTATTAGGAGAGCAATACGCCGAAATGGGCGCGCCGCAAGCCCGTTCAGAGGCCGAGCACCTGCGGCATCGTGTAGCGGCCCGGCGGCTGATGGATCAGCCACAGCGCCGCCCGCACAGCGCCGCGCGCGAAGATCATGCGGTTTTCGGCGCGATGCGACAGGGTGATCATTTCCTCCGGCCCGGCGAAGATGACATCATGGTCGCCCGCGATGGTCCCGCCGCGCAGCGATGCGAAGCCGATCTTGCCATGGCCACGCGCCCCGGTGACGCCATCGCGGCCCCGTTCGGAGCAGCGGTCGAGGCTGATGCCGCGCCCCTCGGCGGCTGCCTGACCAAGTAGCAGGGCGGTGCCGCTCGGCGAATCGACCTTCATCCGGTGATGCATTTCCAGCACCTCGATATCCCAATCGGCGTCGAGCCGCGCCGCCGCCTCGCGCACCAGATGCGCAAGCAGCGTGACGCCAAGCGAAGTATTGCCCGTCTGGAGCACCGCGATATCCTTTGCGGCATCGTCGATCAGATAATGGTGACGCTCCTCAAGCCCCGTCGTGCCGATGACGATGGGCTTCCTTGCGGCAAGGCAGGCATCGAGCGTCGCCTCCAGCGCGCCGGGCGACGAGAAATCGACGAGCACATCGGCGGCGGCAACGAGCCGCGCGACATCGCCGCCCTTGTCGACGCCGCAGCTGCGCTGCCCCGCCTCCGAAATCGCGGCGGCGAGCGCGACGCCCATCCGTCCCTGACTGCCGATGATGCCGATGCTCGTCATGACGCGTCCCCTTACCCCATCCCCCTTAGCGCTTCGGATCGCGCGAAGTCGAGGCACCGTTCGCCCCGTGCGGGCCGGATTGACGAAAATGGATGAAGCCGCCGGTGCGTCCCGATAGAGAGGCCGCATGAGCGGCGTCCATAACATCGTGATCCTGACCGGCGCGGGCGTGTCGGCCGAAAGCGGTATCGACACCTTCCGTGACGGCGGGCTTTGGGAACAGCACCGGGTTGAGGATGTGGCGACGCCCGAAGCCTTCGTCCGCGATCCCGATCTGGTCCACCGCTTTTACGATGCGCGCCGCGCCGCGATCCAGACCAAACAGCCCAACGCCGCCCATGCTGCGCTGGCACGGCTCGACGCGCATTGGCCCGGCGAGCTCCTGATCGTGACGCAAAATGTCGACGATCTTCACGAGCGCGCGGGCGCGAAGCGGTTGATCCACATGCACGGCGAACATCTGAACGCGTGGTGCACCGCGTGCGACCGCCGCAGTCCGTGGACCGGCACGCTGATCGACCGGCCCGCCTGCCCGGCGTGCGGCATGGTCGGCTATCTGCGCCCCGACGTCGTGTGGTTCGGCGAGATGCCCTATCGGATGGACGACATATATCGCGCCATCAACCGCGCCGACCTGTTCGTTTCCATCGGCACCTCCGGCGCGGTCTATCCCGCCGCGGGTTTCGTGCGCGAAGCGCGGCAGGCGGGTGCCCGCACGCTCGAGCTCAACATGGAGCCGAGCCAGGGCAGCTACTGGTTCGACGAGGCGCGGCAGGGACCGGCGACACAGCTGGTGCCGCAATGGGTCGATCAATTGCTGGGATTTTGACCGTCAGCGCCGCGCCGCGAAGAAATCGCGGAGCAGCGTCGCCGCTTCGCCGGCACCGATCCCGTCGTAGATTTCGGGGCGATGATGGATCGTCGGCTGCGCGAAGACGCGCGGACCATGCGCGACCGCCCCGCCCTTCGGATCGTCGGCGCCATAATAGAGGCGCGCGATTCGGGCATGGGCGATGGCGCCCGCGCACATCGCACAGGGTTCCAGCGTGACATAGAGGTCACAGCCGTCGAGCCGCTCGTTGCCGAGCTTCGCCGCGGCCGCCCGAATCGCTACAATCTCCGCATGCGCGGTGGGATCGTGCGATTCGCGCGGGCGGTTATGGCCTTCGGCCACGATCGCCCCGTCCTTGACGACGACCGCACCGACCGGCACTTCGCCCCAATCGGCGGCGATCCGGGCAAGGTCGAGCGCGCGGCGCATGGGTTCGGGAAGCGGGAAACGGGTTGGCATCATCTTTTCCTGCTGCGCAGGAAAGCCCGGCACCGGCCCGCTCCTCCACCCGGCCTCCCCCAGCTTGCTATCGTCGGGGAGGCCGGGTGGGGGAGCGCGCCGGTGCCGCCTTCCACGTCAGTGGAATCTGCCCTAATGACTTGACGAATCTCCGGCAAGCCGATAAGCGCGCGCCTTTCCCGGCCCACCCGGTCCCTTCGGCGCCTTTCGCGCCAACCGGCACGCCGCCCAGATTTTGTAAGGAAGAAGACGATGTCGCGCATTTGCGAACTGACCGGCAAGGGCCGCCAGGTTGGCCACAATGTCAGCCACGCCAACAACAAGACCAAGCGTACCTTCCTGCCCAACCTGCAGAATGTGACGCTGCTGTCGGACGCGCTCGGCAAGGGCGTGAAGCTGCGCGTGTCGACCCACGGCCTGCGTTCGGTCGAACATAATGGCGGCCTCGACAACTGGCTGATGAAGACCGGCGACAATCTGCTTTCGGACAACGCCCGCAAGATCAAGAAGGAAGTCGCGAAGAAGCTGGCCGAAAAGGCCGCCTGATTCGTCCTTCGACGTGCTGCGACAAAAAGGCCGCCGGTTTTACCGCGCGGCCTTTTTGCTGCCCGGCAGGTCGACGAGTTCGAATTCGACGAGCAGGCTGCGCTGCCAGGCGTTGAAATTATTGTCCGCGACGAGCCACACGAACGTGCGGCCATCCCGCCGCATAACGGCCGCCCCTTCATAATTGTCGGCGAGCGGCGCCGGAACCTGACCGATCGCCACCGACCGGACGACAGCGTCCTTCGCGATATCGGCGGGGTCGACGATCGCGAGGGTCGTCGTGAAGATCGGGGAAAGACCCAGCCGCCGGTGAACCAGCAGAACGCGGCCGTCGGGTAGCGGCGCGGCGTCGCTGACCAGCCCCTTTCCTTCAGCATCATAGAAGAAGCGCAGCGGCGCCGGCCCCGGTGCGGCCGGGTCGCCCGTGTAGAGCAGCGCCTCTCGTCCCCGCGGATCGCTATGCGCGTCTTCGGAAAAGATCAGGGTTCGGCCGTCGGCCAGCCGGGCCATCGCCTCCGGCCCGCTGTTCGACGGCCAGGCCGGTTCGGGCAAGGCGCGGCGCGATTCGACATGTGTCAGCGTCGGATCGAGTCGCCAGACCTGGTTGAGCCCTTCGAGCGCCAGCCAGGTTCGTCCGCTTTGCCGGTCGACCAGCATCGATTCGACATCGCTCTGCGATTTGTAGCGCCCACCACCGGTCGGTGACGCGATCGTGCCGATATGCGCCGCGCGCGGATGCCCCTCGTCGGTCAGGGTCATGCGGACCAGGACGCCGTTATCGCCGGCAATCTGAAACCGGTCGGGTCCGGTCAGCGCCAGCGCCGAAAAGCCGCCGAACATGGCATTGGGGCTGACGAGGCGCCAGCCGCGCACGAAGCGCAGCATCCCGGTCTGGCCCGCCGGATAGACCAGGGGCCGCGCCTCGATCCGCTGAGAGGTGCGGTCCATGACACGCAACCGCTGCTCGGTTCCGGGCAGCGGGCCGAGTATGAGGAAGATAGCGGCGGCGGAGAGAAGGCGGCGCATCGCCGCGGCGATAGGCGCGAACCTTCCTTGCAGGCAAGCCCGGCGTCCGGGCGCGCGAAGCTGAACGAATGCCAACAATGATGTTCAGGCTTCCCTCAAGCCGAATCGGGCAAAACCCCTTCATCGACCCACCGCCCGCACCGGGCAGACACAAGAGATTGAAGGAGAAAGACGATGAAAAAGATGATGACGCTCTCCCTCGCCGCCCTGATGTCGACCGCGACGCTGGGCGTGGCGACGCCGGCCGCCGCCCAGCAGGGCTATTACGACGGCAGCTACGGCACCTATTACAGCGGCTATGGTCGCGACGACCGTCGCCACGACCGTTACGACCGCCGCTATGACCGCCGCGACTATCGGGCCGACCGCCGCTACGATCGTCGCTACGACCGCCGCAATTATCGCCAGTGCGACAATGGCACGGGCGGCACCATCATCGGCGCGATCGCGGGCGGCCTCGCCGGCCATGAAATCGCCGGCCGCGGCGACCGCACCGTCGGCACGATCATCGGCGGCGCCGTCGGCGCCATCGCCGGCCGCGCCATCGACAAGGGCAATGACGGCTGCCGTCGCTAAGGCAGGCCCGAGCCCCAACAAAAGACAGTCTCCCTTGCCCCGTCCGGCCCCGCGCCGGGCGGGGTTTTGCTGCGCCATGCACCTTGCCATCGCGCCGGGGCGCGCCTAGGTTCGGTCCCAAGTGCACGCCCGCGGCTGATCGCGGGTGGGTGAGTTGAGACAGGTCATTTAAATCATGCGGCAAATGGCAGCGCCATCGGGCCGACCGCCGCGGTCAGGACAGGCGGCAAAGGGACGAAACAAGACGGCACCGCCCCCGCGGCCCGTGCCGGTCGTACGGCCGCGCAGCTATGCCGCCATCGACCTTGGCACCAATAATTGCCGTTTGCTGATCGCGCGCCCGCAGGAAGGCGAACTGGTCGTCATCGACGCTTTTTCGCGCATCGTGCGCCTCGGCGAAGGGCTGCACAGCACCGGCCGGATCAGCGAAGCCGCGATGGACCGCACCGTCGCCGCGCTCGCCATCTGTGCCGACAAGCTGCGCCGCCGCCATGTCACCCTGTCACGCGCGGTGGCGACCGAGGCGTGCCGCCGCGCCGCCAACGGGGTCGAACTGGCCGACCGGGTGCGCCGCGAAACCGGTATCGTGCTCGACATCATCTCGGCCGCCGAGGAAGCGCGACTCGCCGCGCTGGGTTGCCACAATCTGATGGAACCCGGCGACGGTCCGGCGCTGATCTTTGACATCGGCGGCGGTTCGACCGAGCTGATGCACGTCGATATATCCGACCATGATGTTGCGATCCGCGACTGGATCAGCGTGCCGTGGGGCGTCGTCTCGCTGACCGAACATGCGCCGCCGAGCGAGGATAATCTCTCGGCCCGGCAGGCGAGCTATGCGCATATGCGCGCGGTGACGCGCGAGGCCTTCGCCGGTTTCGCCGAACGGGTGAAGTGCTACGAAGGCCAGCCGCTGCGCCTGCTCGGCACGAGCGGCACGGTAACGACCCTGGCGAGCGTCTTCCTCGATCTGCCGCGATATGATCGGCGCGCGGTCGACGGGCTGGTCGTTCCCACCGACGCGATGCGCGACATCAGCCGCCGGCTGGCAGAGGCGAGCCTCGACGATCGCGCCGAAATCGCCTGCATCGGCCGCGAGCGCGCCGACCTCGTCGTCGCGGGCTGCGCGATCCTTGAAAGCATTATCGATCTGTGGCCCGCGCTGCGCGTCGGCGTTGCCGATCGCGGCATCCGCGAAGGGATATTGCGCACGCTGGCGATGCAGGGGCGCGACATTCCGGTCACCCGGCGCGAGTATCGCAAATGAGCGGGCGCAAGGGCGGAGGCGGAAGCGCCAGCGGGCGCGGCGGACTGCACGAGCGCGTCAAGACCGCGCGTCGGCGCACCGCATCCTCGACGCGCTGGCTGCAGCGCCAGCTCAACGACCCCTATGTCCGGCGTGCGCAGGCCGAAGGCTATCGCTCGCGCGCCGCGTACAAGCTGATCGAGCTCGACGACAAATTCGGCTTCCTCAAGAAGGCGCGCGCGGTCGTCGATCTGGGCATCACCCCCGGCGGCTGGTCGCAGGTGGTGCGCAAGGCCAACCCCCGCGCGCGCGTTGCCGGTATCGACCTGCTCGCCTGCGAACCGATCGAAGGCGTCGCGATCCTCGAGATGGATTTCATGGACGACGCCGCCCCCGACGCGCTGATCGAGGCGCTCGGCAGCGCACCCGACCTCGTCATCTCCGACATGGCAGCCAACACCGTCGGCCACCCGCAGACCGACCATCTGCGTACTATCGCTCTCGCCGAGACGGCCGCCGATTTTGCGGTCCAGACGCTGTTGCCCGGCGGTGCCTTCGTTGCCAAGGTGTTCGCCGGCGGCGCCGACCGCGAATTGCTGACGCTGCTCAAGCAGAATTTCGCGAGCGTGAAACATGCGAAGCCGCCTGCAAGCCGCAAGGGGTCGCCCGAGCTATATGTGATCGCGCAAGGGTTCAAAGGACGCGGCGATACCGCGCCGGAGCATGACGAAGGGGAGTAGGGACATGGCGAAACCGAGGGTGCCGCTGACCGCATTGACGATGGCGGCGCTGATGCTTGCCTCGTGCGGAGGCGGAGGCGGCAGCACGGCGGGGAGCGGGCCGGTAACGGTCACCCCGACACCCAGCCCGACCCCCACGCCGACCGCAAGCTGCGGCCTGTCGGCACAGCAGGCCTTTGCCAAGTCGGTGATCGACGAATGGTATCTCTTCCCGAACGACGTCGCGACGAACGTCAATCCGGCCAGCTATTCGACGGTGCAGGATTATATCGACGCGCTGGTGGCGCCTGCGCGGGCGCAGAGCAAGGATCGCTATTTCACCTACGTCACCTCGATCGCCGAAGAAGAGGCCTATTATAGCAGCGGGTCGAGCGCCGGTTTCGGCGTTCGTCTGACCTACGATCCGTCGACCCAGCGCGTGATTATCGCCGAAGCCTATGAAGGCGCCCCCGCCCTCGCCGCCGGGATCGATCGCGGCACGCAGATATTGGCGATCGGGACCAGCGCCGCCAATCTGCGCAGCGTCGCCGACATCGTCGCGAGCGAAGGGACCGCGGGCATCACCAATGCCTTGGGGCCGAGCGACCCCGGCGTTACGCGCCTGCTGCGGATCAGCGATGCGGGCGGTACCCGCGATGTCAGCGTCACCAAGGCCGACTATAATATCGACCCCGTGTCCGACCGCTATGGCGCCAAGGTGATCACCGAAGGCGGCCAGAGCTATGGCTATATCAACCTGCGGACCTTCATCAGTTCGGCCGATGATCAACTGAAGGACGCTTTCCTGAATTTCCGCAACCAGGGGATCACCAATGTCGTGGTCGATCTGCGCTACAATGGCGGGGGCCTTGTCGCGACCGCCGAGTTGTTCGGGGACCTGCTCGGCCGCAACCGCGCGGCAAGCGATGTCTTTTCGCGGACCAGCTTTCGCGCGTCGAAATCCGCGAACGACAAGACCCACAATTTCACGCCGACCGCGCAGTCGATCGCACCGACGCGCATCGCCTTCATCGGCACCGGATCGACCGCGTCGGCGAGCGAACTGGTTATCAACGGCATGTTGCCCTGGCTCGGCACCAATATGACGCTCGTCGGCAGCAATACCTATGGCAAGCCCGTCGGCCAGATCGCGCTCGACAAGAGCGAATGCGACGAGCGGATGCGCGTGATCGCCTTTTCGACGGGCAATGCGAGCGGGCCGAGCGACTATTTTACCGGTTTGGCGCCCAAGATAGCGAACAGCTGCGCCGCCGCGGACGATCTCGATTATCCGCTCGGCGACGTGCGCGAGGCATCGGTGCGCGCCGCCATCGATTTCCTGTCGGGACAAAGCTGCACGGCGCGGATCGCAAGCGCATCCGCCGGCATTGCCGCGCGCAGCTTCGCCGCCGCACCCGCCGCGCCGGAGATGCTGATGCCGGCCGATCCCCGCGCCGCGCAGCGCGAACTGCCGGGCCTGTTCTGACGGAGCAGCGCGAAGGAGCATAGCCATGGCCTCGATCTTCCTGCCGCGGTCGATCCGCATCGGCGGCGGCACGATCGCCGAGCTTCCGGCGGCGCTCGCCCAGTTCGGCCTCGCCGCTCCGGCGATCCTGACCGACCCTTTCCTTGCGCAGAACGGCACGCTCGACCGGCTGCTGACAATCCTCGCCGCCGCGGGGATCGCGGCGCGCGCCTATTGCGACGTCATTTCCGACCCCACGGTCGCATCGGTCGAGGCGGCGCGCAGCTTTGTCGCCGAAGCGGCGCATGACAGCGTGATCGCGCTCGGCGGCGGCAGCCCCATCGATACGGCGAAGGCGGTCGCCGTGCTCGCCGTACGCGGCGGCACAATGCGCGAGCGCAAGGTGCCGCATCAGGAAGATGCCCCAGCCCTGCCGATCGTCGCGATCCCGACCACCGCCGGCACCGGATCCGAAGCGACGCGCGTGACGGTCATCACCGATGAGGCCAATGACGAAAAGATGCTGTGCGCGGGCCTCGCCTATCTGCCGACCATCGCGATCGTCGACTATGAGCTCACCCTGACCAAGCCGCTGCGCCTGACCGCCGACACCGGGATCGACGCGCTGACCCACGCTATCGAGGCTTATGTGTCGCGGCTCGCCAATCCTTTCTCGGACGGCATGGCGCTCGCCGCGATGCGCGCGATCTGGCCCAATTTGCGCACCGCCTGCGCCGAACCCGGCAATCGCGCGGCGCGCGAGGCGATGATGGCGGGGTCGCTGCAGGCCGGAATCGCCTTCTCCAACGCCTCGGTCGCCCTCGTCCACGGCATGAGCCGCCCGATCGGCGCGCATTTCCATGTCGCGCACGGCCTGTCGAATGCGATGCTGCTGCCCGCGGTCACCGCCTGGTCGGCGCCGGCGGCGCTGCCGCGCTACGCCGACTGCGCGCGCGCGATGGGGCTGGCCGCCGAAGGCGAAGGCGACCAGGCGGCGGTGGCGCGGCTGGTCGAAGCGCTGCGCGACGTCAACCGCGACCTCGCGGTCCCGACCCCCAAAAGCTATGGTATCGACGAAGCGCGCTGGACCGAATTGCTGCCCCTAATGGCCGAACAGGCGCTCGCATCGGGATCCCCGGGCAACAATCCCCGCATCCCCGACACCGCGACGATCGAGGCGCTGTACCGCGAAGCCTGGGCCTGACCGGCCCGTCTTGGCTATTTCCGATGTCGGGAAAAACTGGAGCGGGCGAAGGGATTCGAACCCTCGACCCCAACCTTGGCAACTTGATCGTGACACTTTTCGATTTCTTCCTTTTCTACGCCACTGCCCCATAATTGCTTATTTTCTTGAGATTATCTCTACGACGCCCTATCCTCGACTAGCCGCTGGAGTACCGTTCAGCGCTGACAATTTGTTGACAATTGCGTGATCTGAGATTTTGTCAGCAAGAGGAGTGGCAACATGCCGACGAGCAAGCTGACAAAGCGTACGATCGACGCGGTGGTATCGCCCGCCTCGAAACAACTCATCTATTGGGACACCGAGATTAAGGGATTCGGACTTCGCGTTCTCCCATCGGGCCTGAAGACCTTCATCGTTCAATACCGCAATGCCGAGGGCATTCAGCGGCGCATGAACCTGGGCCGCTTTGGCGTGCTCACCGTCGAGCAAGCGCGTGATCTCGCGCGGCTGAAGTTGGCGGAGGTCATCGTCGGCGGAGATCCAGCGGACAAGGTCCGGCAGTCGCGCAACGGCATGACGGTGGCCGAGATGTGCGATTGGTATCTCACTGAAGCACGGGCCGGGAACATCCTCGGACGAAAAAGCCTTCCGATAAAGTCATCATCGCTCGACATGGACGAGAGTCGCATAAAGACGCACATCGTCCCGCTGCTCGGAAAACGTGTCGTGAAGCATCTGAAAATTGCCGATGTCGAACAGATGCAGACCGATGTGAAGAACGGAAAGACTGCCAAGCCGCGCACCGGAGGCCGCGGTGGCAGGGCGACCGGCGGTCCCGGCGTCGCGGGTCGCTGCGTCGGAACGCTCCAGGCAATCATTGGTCATGCGAAGCACAAAGGCCTGCTCGAGGTCCATCCGACGCTGGGAGCAAAGAAGCTCGCGGGAAAGAAAAGGACTCGTCGTTTGAGCGTGGCCGAGATCATGATGATGGGAAAGGCGATCGCCTACGCTGAAGCCAATGGGGAGAACCCGATCGCCCTCGGTGTGTTGCGAGGACTATTGCTCACCGGCTATCGGCGGCAAGAAGCGCAAGCAATGCAGCGAGCCTGGCTCCATGCCGGTCGCGGATACGTTGTCTTTCCGGATACCAAGGGCGGAGCGCAAGTAAGAGCGATCGGACCGGCCGCCATCCGCATTCTGGAAGCTCAGGTGGAGATAGTCGGCAATTCCCACTTCTTTCCGTCCGCAGCGGGCGATGGCCCATTCACGGCTGTTAGCGACTGCCTGAAACGGGTTTGCGGCTTGGCGGGTATCACGGGAGTTACACCGCATACGCTTCGCCATACCTTCGGAAGCGTTGCCGGAGATTTGGGATTCTCCGAGCTTACGATCCGGGCAATGCTGGGTCATGCCTCGCAGAATGTAACTCAAGACTATGTCCACATCGACGAGGCGCTAAAGCTTGCCGTGCAGCGAACGTCCGACGAGATTGCACGATTGCTTGACATCGGCACTGACGCAAAAATGGAAATGGCGCGACAGTGAGTGCTCAAACGCGGCTGGCCGGCTGCGCCAGTCAGCTTTCGGGCGCGGATGGAGAAATAGCCGATGGCCCAAAAGGCTCGCCGAACAGGGTGCTTGCGATTGCGGTTGCCGCGATCGCCCCGGCGAATTGCGCAACAACAAACATTGGAACGTCATGCGGCGCGATACCCGCAAATGTGTTCGACAGGCCGCGCACCACGGTGATCGCCGGATTTGCAAAGCTCGTCAATGACGTGAACCAGTAAGCAGCGGTGATATAGAGCCCGACCGACGCCGCCACGGCCTGTGGCTTGTATCTCGCGGTACCGAGGATCGTCAGTACGAGGCCGAAGGTCGCAACGAACTCGGCGGTCCACTGCCCCAATCCGGTTCTCGCCTTTGTCGAAAACTGTAAGATCGGAAGGTCGAACATCAGATGCCCGGCCCACGCGCCGAAAATGCCGAAGGCAAGCTGAGCAACGACATATGCACCGGCGTCGAGCTAAGCTTGCGCACCCGGAAGCGGTGTTCGAGGAGGGCTTCGAGATCGCCGGCGGTGTCGACAGCACCCGGGTGAAGCATGTCGGCCCCTTCATCCAGTTCGGCCCTGATCAGGCGGCAGAGCGCCTGCACGTCTCCCCGCGCCGAGGCGACGCACCGATATCCTAACCTGGACGCAGATGATCCGCGGCCCCTAAGTTCATGTCGATCTCCATTCCGGATAGGCATCGGCGATCGTGCCGGGCATGATGCCATGCTGGATCTCGCCCCATTGCTCGATGCAGCGCTGCTCGAGCCAGGCATTGAACGCCGCAAGGTCAGGGAAGAGCGGTAAAGGCTGCCACAGCCGGCGCCGGGCATTCTGGACGTTCTTCTCGACCCGACCCTTCTCCCATCCGGCCGCGGGATTACAGAACTGCGGTTCGAACAGGTAATGGCTGGCCAGCGCCGAGAACCGGGCGATGGCCTGGCGCACCTTGCCGGCGCCGATTCAGCCGACCGCGGTCTTCATGTTGTCGGCGATCCCGGCGCAATCTGTCTGATTTGCGGGTGCCGATAAATTCGGACGATCTGAAGCCCGATATCTACTATAGACACCCGACCCGGACGATACCGGTGCGCAGCCGTGTTCGGCTGTGAAGCAGCAGATTGCGATAAAGCGAGCGATTAAGGTTCGCGGGCAGCGGAAGACCTTCGACCACGAGCGCGCGCGCAGATATCATCAATGGTAATTCATGGATTCAAATTTTTTCAGTCAGCTCGGGCACGATCTTGAACAGGTCGCCAACGAGGCCAATGTCGGCGACCTGGAAGATCGGCGCATCCTCGTCCTTGTTGATGGCGATGATGGTCTTGCTGTCCTTCATGCCCGCGAGATGCTGGATCGCGCCCGAGATGCCGACCGCGACATAGACTTCGGGAGCGACGATTTTGCCGGTCTGGCCGACTTGATAGTCGTTGGGCACATAGCCCGCATCGACCGCGGCGCGCGATGCGCCGACGGCGGCACCGAGCTTGTCGGCAAGCGGGAAGATGAGCTGCTCGAAGGTCTCGCCGTCCTTGAGCGCGCGACCGCCCGACACGATGACCTTGGCGCTGGTCAGTTCGGGCCGCTCGGACTTGGCGATCTCGGCGCCGACGAAGCTGCTCAGCCCCTTGTCGCCGGTCGAGGCCACCGCCTCGACCGTGCCGCTGCCGCCTTCGGTCGCGGCCTTCTCGAACGCGGTTCCGCGCACGGTGATGACCTTCCTGTCGTCCTTCGAGCGGACGGTCGCGATGGCGTTGCCCGCATAAGTGGGGCGCGTGAAGGTGTCCTCGCTCTCGACCGAGAGGATGTCGCTGATCTGCATCACGTCGAGCAGCGCGGCGACGCGCGGCGCGATGTTCTTGCCGTTCGAGGTGGCAGGCGCGACGAAGGCGTCGTGATGGCCCATCAGCTCGACGACCAAAGGCGCGACATTCTCTGCCAGCGCGTTGGCATAGGCGGCATCGTCGGCGACATGGACCTTGCCCACGCCCGCGATCCTCGCCGCCTGTTCGGCGACCGCGCCACAGCCCGAGCCGGCAACGAGGAGATGCACCTCGCCCAGCTTCGATGCGGCAGTCACTGTCGCGAGTGTCGCGTCCTTGACGACCGCATTGTCATGTTCAACCCAGACCAGCGTTTTCATCACGTTTGTTCCTTCAACCGTTCGCCCTGAGCCTGTCGAAGGGCTGTTCTTCTCAAGAAGTGCGGGGCTTCGACAAGCTCAGCCCGAACGGGATCTTCAGCCAGCGACACCCATCGCCTTGAGCTTGGTGACCAGCTCGTCGACATCGGCCACCTTGATGCCCGCAGTGCGCCCCGCAGGCTCCGCCACCTTGAGCGTTTCCAGGCGCGGCGCGACATCGACGCCGTAATCGGAGGGGGTTTTCTGCACCAACGGCTTGGACTTCGCCTTCATGATGTTGGGCAGCGAGGCATAGCGCGGCTCGTTGAGGCGAAGGTCGGTGGTGATGATCGCGGGCGTGCTGAGCTTCACGGTCTCAAGGCCGCCGTCTACCTCACGCGTGACTGACACCTTGTCACCCTCGACCTCGACCTTGCTGGCGAAGGTGCCCTGCGGCAGGCCCAGCAGCGCGGCGAGCATCTGGCCCGTCTGGTTGCTATCATCGTCGATCGCCTGCTTGCCGAGGATGACGAGACCTGCCTGTTCCTCTTCCTGAACCTTCGCAAGCAGCTTGGCGACGCCCAGCGGCTCGACCTCGGAGCCCGCGCCTTCTGGGGTCTGGATCAGGATCGCGCGGTCCGCACCCATCGCCAGCGCGGTACGCAGTGTCTCCTGCGCCTTGGCCGGCCCCACCGACACCGCCACGATCTCGGTCGCCACACCCTTTTCCTTGAGGCGAATGGCTTCCTCGACCGCGATCTCATCGAACGGGTTTATGCTCATCTTCACGTTCGACAGATCGACACCCGTGCCGTCCGCCTTCACCCGCGGCTTCACATTGTAATCGATCACCCGCTTCACGGGTACGAGCGCTTTCATACCGGTAGATCTCCGTTCATGGTATATGATCCGCGCAGATCGAGCGCTGCCGATCGCCTGTGGCGGGGCGTCTCGCCACAGCTTTCGTAACAGCACATCGTCAAGACTTCAGGCCTCGACGGAACTGCTATTTCGGATGACCTTGCTTAGAGGCCAGTTTCAGACTTCAGTTTCCAACCTTCGACGTCGGGTTCAAAGTAGACGCCCGTGGGCCCGCAGAAATGGCTGCCCAGCACAAGCACGTCGTTTTCGCACCATTCCGTCAGGGACGACAGTCGGGTCGCTTCTGCCGCATCGGGATCGACGCAGACGTGCGAACACACCTTGGTATGGCGAGCCTGGATCGGGTGATGGATCATGTCGCCCGTAATGACGGCATGCTTTCCTTGTGAGGAAATGTGAATGCTGCAGTGCCCATTGGTGTGTCCCGGCGTTGGCACAAGGCTGATCTCATCGCACAGACGGTGATCGACCTCCACGAAGTCCGCCAGCCCCGCATCGAGAATCGGCTGGATGGAATCCTCGAACGCATTGACCGATGTTTGCCAGGTATCCGCCTTGGCATCTTCGAATTCGCCTTTCGCGAACAGATACCGGGCGTTGGCGAAAGTCGGCACCCATTTTCCATCGACGAGGCGCGTATTCCAGCCGACATGATCGAAATGAAGGTGCGTGCACAGCACGACATCGATGCTTTCGGGCGGGAAGCCTGCCTGTTCGAGGTCCTCGAGGAAGGGCCCGTCGCGCATGTGATAGATGGCTGCCCCCTCCCGGTCCTTGCCGTTGCCGAGGCACGGGTCGACCATGATCGTCATCCCCCCGACCTCAAGGAGGAACGCCTGGATGTTCATCATGATGTTGCCGTCCGCGTCGGCGTGATCGGGCATCAGCCAGTCATGCGTCTGGACCGCCGTGGCGTCAATTTGCAGGATCAGGTCAGGCGGCAGCGTAACTTTCTCTACCTCGATCACGCGGGTGATACGAACGTCTCCGATCTGCCAGCGCCTGAAGACGATGTTTCCGGCTGCCATATCGTTCATTTATTATACTCCGCAGTGAAGTCCGCCCAGGCAAAGCAGCCAGGCAATTGCGAAAAAAACGTTCCGGTCGGTCAGGCGACCGGTCCTATCCGACCAGTCGGACTGCCATGCCAAAGGCGTTGAACCCTCCGGCATGGCAGCGATGTGTACGAAGTTCAGCGCCTACCCCGGCCAGCTGCCGACCGCAGGACGAGCGGGGCCGGTGGGCGATCCCGCCGCACCTCGCAGGCAGGCGCGCAGCCTCAATATTCGAAGCGCAGTTCGGCGCCCAATACGCGCCCCTTGTTGAGCGGCGTGAAGCTCGTTCCCGCGAACAACGGGTTGTTCATTCCGAAGTTTTTCTTGTCGAGCAGGTTCTTGCCGTAAACCGCAACGGTCAGCCCGGTGTTGCCGATGCCGACTGACAGGTTGGCATCGATCTTGTCCGTCGGCAAGAGCTTGTAGACGTTGATGTCGTTCGAAAAGGCGGAATCGATGTGCTGGTACGATACCCGTGCCGCGACCTGGTTCGTGCCCATCTCGGTACGATAGAGAACCGAGGCACCGTAGGACCAGGGCGAAAGGTAGGGCAGTTCCAGGTCATACTGGTCCGGCGTGACCGCGCCGCCATTACGGAAGCCGATGCGGATTTCGTCGAACTTGCTGTCCAGGTAGCCTACATTGCCAGACAGTTGCAGGCTGTCGGTAACGTCGTAAGTCGCCTCGAACTCGACGCCCTTGATGGTCACGTCGGCCGTGTTGACGGTCGTCTGAATATTGCCGAGCACCGGATCGAGGATGGCGAGATCGCGTTGCAGGTCCTTGAACTTGTTCATAAAAGCGGCCAGCCGGAAACGGAGACGGCTGTCGAAAAGCTTTTGTTTCCAGCCGATCTCGAAGCTGTCCGCAACTTCCTGGTCGTAAGGTCCCGGCGGTGCGGACTTGGTCACGTGGCGCAAGTTGTAGCCGCCCGAACGGAACCCCTTGGTATAGGTGCCATAGATGTTGGTCAGGTCGGTCGGGCGGAAGGCCAGGCCGAGCTTGGGCGTGAATGAGTCCCAGGTCTCCTCGCCCGAGAAATCCACCAGCGGACAGGAATAATCGCCGGTGTTGCAGGCAGCCGAAGGCGACAAGGCCTGCGTCACCGCCTTCTTGTGCTCCTTGGAATAGCGGGCACCGAGCATCAGCGTCAGCTTATCGGTCACGGCGATATCGAAGTTGCTGAAGAATGCGTAAGTCCAGCTGTCCTGCACGCCGCCGCCTTCGAGATGCAGCGGATTGGGCGTCGCCAGATCGCGTGTTTCGACGTAGCGCAGCTTGTCGGTGTAGTAGAACGCACCGATCGTCGCGGATACCGGCCCGAACGTGCCGGCATAACGCAATTCGTCCGAGAGCTGCTGCTGCCGGATGTAGACGGCAAGGTGAGCGGTGGGCGGTGTCGGCGACGAATCGATATCGCCGAGCGAATCGGAATCGACATGCCTCCAGCCGATGATGTTGGTGATGACGCCATCGCCGATCGCCGTGTACAGGTTGGTTTCCAGCGTGACGTTCGTGAACTCGGTGTTGTTGAAACCTTCCTCGTTCAGCGCCACGCGGAAATCGTCTTTGTCGGGGAAGAGAAAACGGTTCTGGCTGACGACGCCATCTCCGTTCGACTTGCCATATTCGAAACGCAGAACCGCCTCGCCCGGCCCATCGGGTCGCAGCGCCAGCGCACCGTGCACGAGCGTGGTCTTGCGCTGGCCGAGGTGGTCGTTACCGTTGGCGATGTTTTCGAAATAACCCTCGTCGCGGTTATAGAATGCGCCCAGCTTCGCCGAGACGACGCCATTGGCCGTGATGGGCCCGCTGACGAGTGCCGATGCGGTGTAATTCGGACCGCTCTCGATCCCCGCCCGCGCCGAGATCCGCAGTTCGTCGGTAGGTTTGCGCGTCGTGATCAGGATCGCACCGCCGGTCACGTTTCGACCGAACAAAAGACCCTGGGGCCCGCGCAGGACCTCGATCGATTCGATGTCGAAGTTGTTGGATAGGGCGACACCCGCGTTGGCGCCCAGATAGACCCCGTCCACGAAAACGCCGACCGTCGGCGTCGACGACGGGATCGAGCTGTAGATGCCCATTCCGCGGATCGAGAAATTGTTCACGCCCGGGTTGGTGTTCTGGTTGTTGAGATTGACGTTCGGAATGACCGCGCTCAGGTCGGAAATCGTCTGGATGTTGGCCTGTTGCAGCTGCTCGGAACCAAGCGCGGTTACCGCCAGCGCACTGTTCTGGACGCTTTGGCCCACCGCCCGCTTGCTGCCGGTGACGATGATTTCGGATTCGTTGACAGGCGCGCCCGACGGTTCAAGACCGGCAGCCGTTTCCGGGCCCCGCTTTGCCGCGGCACCGGATGTGGCGTCCTGCGCCCAGGCGCCCTGCGCGGCGAAGATAGACAAGACCGAGACACAAACACAGCTGTGCGCAATCGTCGTGCGTTTCATGACAACTCCCAAGGATATTATGGTTCTCGGGAATGAGCATATGCATTCCGGTCCGATGCGTGGGCATAAGAAAAGGGCATCGTCGCCATAATTCCCGCGCATTGTCCGGGCATCTCAGCCGGTGCACGACAGCCGATCAGGCGGCGGTGAATTTGCTCGCGTTCTCCGCCCGCTCCACCGAATCGCCGTGCAGAACGGCACCCAGGCGGGGCATCGCCGCGATCTTGGGCGCCATTTCCGTTACGCGCCGAACGAAGCCCTCCGCCTTGCGATCCTCCAGCAGCACGGTGCGGACGACCAGACTGATTACCCTGCGCATTTCCGGCCTCACCGGTAAGGTGGCCAAAGTTCCCTTCAACATCTTGCCGTAGAAGCCGCAGGTCGGCAGCAAGGTATAGCCAAATCCCTGCTCGACCAGTTCGATGATCGTTATCGCACCGTCCACTTCCATCGCGGGGTGGAACTGGTGTTTCGCACGGGTAAAGGCAGCATCGGTGAGATGGCGCAAGGCATGGTTCTTCGACGGCATGATGAGATCGATCTCGGCAAGATCGTCGATAGACGCGAAGCCCTTCTGAAACAGCGGAAGCTTCGCTGCGGCGGCGTTCCCCACCAGAAACAGCGGCTCGATCCACAAGGGAATGATGGTCACGTCGGCGTGTTCGTGGCTAGGCGCGTCCACGATTGCGATGTCGAGCATTCCGTCGAGAAGCTGGTCGGTGATGTGCCGGCTCACGTTCTCTACGATATGCAGCGAAACATCGGGATAGAGCGCGTTATACTCGCGCAGCAATTCGGGCATCATGATCTGGGCCAACGGGTATTGTGCGGCGACGTGCAGGCTTCCGGTCACATGATCGGAAAAGGTCGCGATCTCACGGCGGATATCGTCAAGCTCGGCCTCAAGAGTGTCGGTTCGCCGCACCAGGACCTCGCCCGCCGGCGTCAGCGCTACGCCGCGCGGGCTTCGCCGCAGCAGCTGCACGCCAAGCTCATGCTCCAGCTTCTGGACCTGCCGGGTCAGAGCCGGCTGGGCTATGCGGAGATGCGCAGCCGCCTTACCCATCGTGCCATGATGGGCGATCGCTTTGAAATAGCGAATTTCCTTTAGGTCCATGACGTCCTCTCACCTTGCCTACGCCATGCACGGCGTCGGCAATTGTCATGCCCTGACTGGCATGTATCAGGAACGAGACTGAACCTGTGGCGCCAGCAAGTCCAGCGCTACGAATGATTTTGCCGCGATTGGCCGGTGCCGGACGACTGCGGGTCAGTCGAGATCGACTTCGGCGCGCATGCATTCGGCACCGTCGACGTCGAGCGACCACATTTCGTACCCCCCTTCCCTTTCGGCGAGGCACAGCTGAAAGGGCTTTCCGGCAACGAGCGGGCGTTCAGCCCTGAAGGAAAAACGCAACGGCGACCGTTCCGGGCACCGGGCGAGCGCATGATAAAGCAGCATGGTGGCCTGATACGGTCCATGCACCAACAGGCCCGGATACCCTTCGACATCGCGGACGTAATCAAGATCGTAGTGGATTCGGTGACCGTTGAAGGTCAGCGCGGAATAGCGGAACAGGGCGACAATATCGGGATCGACAACCTGCGTGAACTGCGACGTTCGATCGCTCGCCTTGCCGGCCGAATAGGGCGGCGCTTTCTCCAGAAACACGATATCCTGTCGTTCGCTGATCGCGTCGCGACCAGCGACCGATATGACGTGCGAGACGGTTACGAAGACAAGCGCCCCCGCCTTGCCGTTTTTGCGCTCGAAATTCTCGACAACCGTGCGTCGCACCGCTTTTTCCCCAAGCGGTGCGGGTTCGAGGAAGTGCACCTCACCACCGGCCCACATGCGGCGCGAGAACGTGCTCGCGCCATCGCGCCGGGGATGGCCATCGGCACCCATACGCGACTGTCGGTCAGCAGGAAGGAAATGGAGCCAATGGCCAAGCGGCGGCAATGCTCCTGGCTCCCCGGGCAGACGGTCGACATCGAATAGCGCGGCGAGCCGTTCGACGGCTGACGCGCTGAACATGTCTTCCTGGTGCTGGTCGACCAGGGCGAAAGCTGCCGCCTGGGCCGCGATCCGCGTACGGCTCGCCTCGGTTTCGAGGTCTGTCATGGCGCCGCCCTTTCCTTCATCCACTCTCGCGATGCTCGAATGCCACGATATTGCGGTCAAGCTCGATAGCGTTTCGGCATGTGCAGCATTGCACGACGGTATCACCTCGGTCCGCGCGATCTCCTATGGTGGCAATTAATACCCGCCTTCCGCGCCGCGCGTGGCGAGGCAGGGGGTGGAGCGCCGGCCGAAATTGCAGCGGCGCTAGATGCAGCACGGAGGATGCATGAAGATTGGTATCGTGGGCGCAGGCTATGTCGGCCGCGCTGTTGCCGAACTGGCGTCAAGAGCCGGTTGCGAGGTCAGGATCAGCAATTCACGAGGCCCGCGCACGCTGTCGTCCGTCGGGGTCGCGACGGGGGCGACCCCGGCGACGATCGAAGATGCGGTCGCTTTTGCGGACATCGTCCTTGTTGCCATTCCCTTCGCCAATCGCGAAGATTTGCCCGCCGAGCTCTTTGCGCGCAAGATCGTGATCGATGCGAACAACTATTACCCTCAGCGCGACGGTAATATCGACGCGCTCGACGCGATGACGACCACGACCAGCGAGTTGATGCAGGCAGCCCTTCCCGGCGCACGGCTCGTCAAAGGGTTCAACGCCATCCTCGCCACCGACATCGTGCCGGACGCGCGACCGACCGGCACGCCCGATCGCCGCGCCTTGCCGATCGCGGGAGACGACGCCGAAGTGAAGGCTGCGGTCGCACAGTTTCATGACCTGATCGGGTTCGACGCCCACGATGCGGGAAGCCTGGCCGACAGCTGGCGCTTCGAGCGTGCCAAACCAGCTTATTGCGTGGCCCTTGACGAAGACGGACTCGTAGCCGCGCTGGCGGCGGCGGATCGCGCCGAGGAGGCAGCGGAAGGGTCCTGGCGTGGTTGAACCGCGCACGCTTGGCCAAGTGAATATGTTTCATCAAATACCCGGCCTGCCTGGCGAGCACGGGCTGATTACAGGAAGCACCGCATGACGCAGATCGCGACGAAGGCGAGATCACCCAAAGTATCGCTGGACGACAAGTGGACCCGCGAATCCGGCCGCGTCGTGATGAACGGGTCGCAGGCCATCGTGCGCACGATGCTGGAACAGAAGCGTCGCGACAGCGCGGCTGGCCTCAATACGGCGGGCTACGTCACGGGCTATCGCGGCTCTCCCCTCGGCAATGTCGATACCGCGATGTGGTCGGCCGGAAAATATCTCCAGGCCGCCGACGTGCTGTTCAGGCCCGGCGTGAACGAGGATCTTGCCGCCACCGCGGTTCGCGGGACGCAGCAGCTCGACGCGGTCGAGGGGGCGCGCTTCGACGGCGTCTTCGCCGCATGGTACGGCAAGGGGCCCGGCGTCGATCGGTCAGGCGATGCATTCAAACATGGAAATTATGCGGGTACGCATCGCAACGGCGGCGTCATCGCCTATTTCGGTGACGATCACGTCGGCAAATCGTCCACCGTCTCCCACCAGAGCGAGCAGGCGATGGCGGCCAGTTCGATCCCCTGCCTCTACCCGGCGAATGTGGAGGAGCTGCTCGATCATGGCCTGATGGCGATTGCCATGTCGCGCTATTGCGGGCTGTGGGTCGGGGTCAAGTGCGTCACCGAAGTGGCCGAGCAAACCGCTAACGTGGACCTGGACATGTTGACGCGGCAATACGTCCTGCCCGAAACCGATGATGCCACCAACGTGCACATGAGTGCCGGCACCTTCAATCCGCTGGGTGAAGAGCGGGTGGTGGTGGAACACCGCCTGCCGCGGGCTCAGGCCTTCGTCCGCGCCAACCGCATCGATCGCACCATTTTCGATCCGGTGGCCGACGGGATCGGCATCGTGGCTTCGGGCAAATCGTACGGAGATACGCGCAGCGCGCTTGAGCTGCTGGGCATCGACGAGGCACGCGCACGGGCGCTGGGTGTCTCGCTATACAAGGTGGGCTGCATCTGGCCGCTGGAACCCGCCGGGCTTACCGAATTTGCAGAACGGCAGGCCGTCCTGCTCTTTATCGAGGAAAAAAAGGCGTTTCTCGAAGCGCAGGCCGCGGCGCACCTCATCAACATGCCCGGCCGCCCGCTTTTCGTCGGCAAGCAGGACGAGGACGGCCAAGCGCTGTTCAGCACCGTCGACGCGCTCGAACCTGTCGACATCGCGAAGATCATCGTAGGGCGTCTGGATCGGCTGGGTCGTGCCGATCGGGCCTTGCATGAGGCGGCGGAGCAAATGCCGGCAAGCCAGTCGGTCGCAGGCTCTGGTCCTGCAGGGCCAAAGCGAGCGCCATACTTCTGTTCGGGCTGCCCGCACAACCGTTCGACCAAGGTACCCGAAGGCAGCACCTCGATGACCGGCATCGGCTGCCACACGATGGTCAATTTCGTGCGCCCCGACATCGCTCTCCTGCCTACGCAAATGGGAGCGGAAGGCACGAACTGGGTAGGCCTTGCGCCTTTCGTCGACACTCCGCACATGTTCCAGAACCTGGGCGATGGCACCTATTTCCACTCAGGCCTGATGGCGATCAGGGCCGCGGTCGCCGCGGGGACCAACATCACCTACAAGATTCTGTACAATGATGCTGTCGCGATGACCGGGGGGCAGCCGGTCGACGGTTCGATCTCGGTTGCCGAGATTGCGCGGCAGGTGCAGGCCGAAGGGGTCGTCGAAGTCATCGTGCTCAGCGACGATCCCGATCGTCACCGCAATACCGGCCTGCCCGCGAATGTCAGGGTTGGCCACCGCGACGAGCTTGACGCCGTCCAGCGCCACTTGCGCGAGGTGAAGGGCACCACCGTCCTGATCTACGAGCAGACCTGCGCCGCCGAGAAGCGCCGTCGCCGCAAGCGCGGCCAGTTCCCTGATCCGGCCAAGCGGCTGTTCATCGCCAAGGAGGTATGCGAGGGCTGCGGCGATTGCTCGGTCCAGTCGACATGTGTCAGCCTGACGCCCGTGGAGACCGCGATGGGCCGCAAGCGCGAGATCGACCAGTCGAGCTGCAACAAGGACTACAGCTGCCTTAACGGCTTTTGCCCCTCCTTCATCACCGTTCGCGGCGCCGAACCGCGCAAGCCGAGCGCGCTGGAAATCGACGAGGCGAGGTTCGCCGCGATCCCGACGCCCCCCGTCGCGCCGCTGGATCAGGATGGCTTCGACATCATCGTGGCGGGCATCGGGGGCACCGGCGTCGTGACGGTCGGCGCGCTGATCGGGATGGCGGCCCACATGGAGGGCAAGCGCATGTCCTTGTTCGACATGACCGGGCTCAGTCAGAAGAACGGTGCCGTATACAGCCACGTGCGCATCAGCGACGGCGCGCGCCGTCCGGCGACGCAGCGCATCGCGCGCGGCGGCGCCGACCTTCTGCTCGCGTTCGACATGGTCGCCGGAACCGGGGCGGAAGCGGTCGATACATTGCGCATGGGCAAGACACGGGCCATCGCCAATACCGACCTTACCGCAACCGTTGCCTTCCAGTTCGATCGCAGCGCGCAGCTCGATCGGTTCATGCTCTTGTCAAAATTCGAGAAGCTGGTCGGCAAGGATGCGATTTGTAGCGTCGATGCCTCGTCGCTGGCCCGCAAGGTGCTGGGCGACACCATTGGCGCAAACATGTTCATGGTGGGCATCGCTGCGCAGATGGGTCTGCTGCCAGTCGGTGTCGAGGCGCTCGAAAGTGCGATCGAACTGAATGGCGTGTCCGTCGGCTTCAACCGCAAAGCGCTGCATCTCGGTCGTCTCTACGTTAGCGATCCCGCTTTCCTCGAAAGCCTCACGCGCTCCGATACCGACCGGCCGGAAGTCCTGCCGACCGGCCTTGACGAGATCGTCGCGCATCGCAGCGCGCATCTGGAACAGTACCAGAACGCGGCGCTGGCATCTTCGTACCGCGCTCTCGTGAGCAAAGTCGCCGATGCAGAGCGTGCGGTCGCGCCGCAGTCCGAAGACCTCGCCGTCGCGGTTGCGCTCAACTACGCCAAGCTGCTCGCCTACAAGGACGAATACGAAGTTGCCCGCCTGCTCACCTCGCCAAAGTTGCGCGAAGAACTGGATCGAACCTTTGCCGACGGTGGGCGGATCAGCTTCAACATGGCGCCGCCGATCCTCAACGGAGGGGAAATTGACGGACGCCCGCGCAAGCGCGAATTCGGACCATGGATTCTTCCGGTCCTTCGGGTGATGGCGAGGATGAAACGGCTTCGCGGCAGCGTTCTCGATCCCTTTGCAAGAAATTCCGAAAGAAAGCGCGAGCGCGCGCTCATCGCAGAGTACGAGGCACTCGTAGAAGAGACCGTCGCTCGGCTGACCGCCACCAATCTCCCCGTAGCGGTCAAGCTGCTGTCGCTTGCCGACATGATCCGCGGATTCGGTCCGGTGAAGGACGCGGCGATCGACCAGTACAGCCAGACGCTCCGTACGCTGGAGGCACGTGTTCAGGAAGGCGGGCAGGCGCAAACTGCACCGGCCCCGGTGATGGCACCGACGGCATGAGCGTCGACACGGATGAAATCGTTGCCGCGCTGGGCGTTATCGTCGGCGCGCGTCATGTCCTGGTCGGCGAGGACGTATCGTCGCGGTGGGACGGCTATCCGCCAGTCAGCCCGGTCGATGCCGCCTGCATCGTGCGCCCGGCCGACACGTCGCAGGTCTCGGCCGTCCTGTCATGGTGCAACGACAACGGCGTTAGCGTCGTGCCGCACGGCGGACGGACCGGACTTTCCGGCGGAGCCCGCGCGCGCGCGTCGGACGTGGTGATCTCGCTCGAAAGGATGCGGGCGATCGGCGCGCCGGACAAAGCTGCCGGAACGATCGTCGTCGAAGGCGGAGCCATCATCCAGGCAGCGCAGGATGCAGCTCTGGCGCAGGGGATGATATTCCCTGTGGACTTCGGTGCGCGCGGGACGGCAACCGTAGGCGGCGCCATCGCGACGAACGCCGGCGGCAACTCGGTGCTGCGATATGGCATGACCCGCGACAACGTGTTGGGGCTTGAGGCGGTTCTTGCCGATGGCACCGTGATCGACGCGATGAACACCCTAATCAAGAACAACACCGGGTACGATGTGAAGCAACTCTTCATCGGGTCGGAGGGAACGCTTGGCATCGTGACCCGCGCTGTCCTGCGCCTGCAGCCGCAAGTATCCGCGACGGCAACGGCCTTCCTGGGGCTCGACAGCTTCGACCAAGCGCTGTCCCTGCTGTCGCATGCGCGGTCAATGGCCGCCGGCGCGCTGTCCAGTTTCGAAGTCATGTGGCCGTCCTTCGTCGGGGCCGTGGAAAGCGTAGGCAGGAATAGCTCCCCATTGGAGGGACGGCACCGCTTCTACGTCCTGATCGAAGTGGGCTGCGCAGATGCCGAACAGGTCCTTCAAGACTTGATCGAAGACGCTTGGCAACAAGGGATTTTAGCCGATGCGGCCATAGCGCAAAGCCTTGCACAGGCGGAGAGTTTCTGGGCGCTGCGTGACGACATCGAAGCGCTCATGCACGCGCTTTCGCCCGCTTTCGCTTACGATGTGAGCCTGCCCCAAGGGCGGATGGACCAATATGTCGTTGAACTTGAGGCCGCCTTAAGCGAACGCTGGCCAGAAGCGCGCGCGGCCGTGTTCGGCCACATGGGCGATGGCAACCTGCATATCGTTGTCTCGACCGGTTCGGCCGATGATCACGCGCTTGTGGATGCGCTCGTCTACGCGCCGCTCGCGCAATGGGGCGGCAGCATCTCAGCCGAACACGGCATTGGCCAGGACAAACGCGCGTGGCTTGCGATCAGCCGCTCGCCGGCTGAAATCGCCCTGATGCGGCAGACCAAGCACATGCTGGACCCGCGCGGCACGCTGAACCCCGGCAAGGTGCTGCCATGCCCCTGATCGAACTGGTCACGATCGACCTGGTCCTGTGGAAAGGCCGCGACCTCGCCGCCAAGCTGCGTGACCGGTTGACGGGCGTTGCCGACGGCCACGCGCTGGCATGCTGGCTGACCGACCTGGGCGTGCAGCAGCGCTTGTATCTTTTGCGAGAATGGCAAGATGCCCCACCCATGCTGGCCGAGCGCAGCGTGCTTTTCCGATCCAGCGATCCGTTCGGGGCGGGCGATTGTATCGCTTCGCTTGCGTTCGGCACCTGGGAGCGGTTCGATTTCATGCCCCCTGCCCCGCCCCTGTCGCGCGATGATGTGTATGAATTACGCTTCTACGACTTGCACGTGACCGGTCTCGCTCCCTCGCTGGCGGCATGGCGCGCGGCGATTGACGCGCGTCACGCGATTTCGCCGATTGCGTGTGCCATGTCCTCGCTCGACGGGCCATCCAGGCTGCTGCACGTCATCGCTTACGAAAATCTCGATGTACGAACCCGATTGCGGCGGCAACTTTACGCCGACGGGCTATGGCCCCCGCGTGGTGCGCCGGAACAAATCCGCCATGCCTTCGCCGAAACCGCCACTCTGGCGTTCGCGCAGGGCGACTGAACAATTGTCGCGCAAACGCATCGTCTACCGGAGAACATCATGACCTTTTTCGTTGTGACCATGACCCATCCCGATGGCGACGGGTGGGATACGCACTTGCTTGATCACCTGCGGTGGATTCTCGATCTCGTGAAGCAGGACAAGATCAAGGCTTCGGGACCGCCGATCGGGAGCAAGCTGCGGTCGGGCATGATCATCTTCCAGGTGGAAGACCGGGCCGAACTCGACGCGCTACTGGCCAAGGACCCCTTCGTCATTCACGACCTGATCGTATCCCTCGACATCGTCGAATGGGATCCGCTGTTCGGCATATGGTCCGAATTTGCCTCAGGCAGGGCCGACGCCTTCGTCGCGCAGATCGAGGCTGAGGGCTAGGACTTCCTTAGCGCGATACGCCGATGACGCGCCGGTCGATCAGGTCGGCGATGGTCCCACTACCGATACCCATCACCTCGGCGAGCACCTCTTCACTATGCTCGCCGAGACGTGGCGCGCGCAAAGGGCTGCCCCGAACCTCACCGGGTATCGTCCCTGCCGCGCCCGCTGTAAGGTACGTGGCCCCGGTCAGGTGCGATACGGCCGAAAGCATCGGATTGTCCGCAACCCGCGCATCCTCTCTCACCGCCTCGCTCAACTTGCGGTAGGGGGCCCAGGTTACGCCGCTCTCGTCAAAGGCACGGGCGAGATCGGCATAAGTACGCACCGCAATCGCATCGGCCACGATCGGATTCAGCCGATCCCGGTGAACGAAGCGAAGCCCCTCGTCGCTTGCAAAGCTCACCCCCGTTTCAGCTTCGATGGCTGAGACCTGCGATTCGATGCCCAGCGCCTTCAGCAATCCGCTCCACTGCCGGGGGCTGATCGCGGTTATCATGAGTTGACGATCGTCGGCGGTGCGGAAATTGCGGCCGAACGCGCCGTACAGGTCGTTCCCGAAACGCGGGCGATCGGTTCCCAGCACTTCTCCTTCGGCAAGCAAGCCCAGCGCGGCGAGCGAAGAGATCGCAATATCGCCCAGCGCAACGCGGATTTCGCGCCCTTGGCCGTCCGCCTCGCGGGCCCGCTCCGCCGCGAGAAGCGCAAAAGCGGCATAGAGTCCCGCCGCGAGGTCCCAGGCTGGAAGCATGTGATTCACCGGTTCGTCCGGACCGAGATCGATGGGTCCGGTCATCAGCGGCACACCCAGCGCGGCATTGACCGTGTAGTCGAGCGCATTCCCGCCATCGGCCCAACCCATGACGCGCACGGTCAGCATATCCGTCCGCCGCTTCGTCAGTTCGTCGTGCGAGAGGAAACCGCGCGCCGGATAGTTGCTGATCAGGCGCCCGACCGAGGCGGCGAGCGCCTGCGCCAGTTCGCGTCCCTCCTCGGACCGGAGGTCGATCGCGACCGACTTCTTGCCCTTGTTCAACCCTTCCCAATAGAAACTGGCCCCGTTGTCCGCGCGCGGCCAGCGGGTGAAATCCGGTCCGCCACCGATGGGATCGAAGCGGATCACCTCGGCCCCCATCTGCTGCATATGGAGCGCGCCGAGCGGAGCCGCGACGAACGAGGCGCCCTCGACGATGCGGATGCCCTTGAGAAGATCGTACATGGTGCGAAGTGACCTCAGGCCGCGGCTGCGCCGACGAGCGCCTTGGTCTCCAGGAAGTCGGCAAACCCGTGGCCGCCCCATTCACGCCCGTTGCCCGACTGCTTGTAGCCGCCAAATGGCGCGTTGAAATCGAGATCGGCATCGTTGATCATGACCTGCCCGGTGCGCAATTGCCGGGCGATGTTGCACGTTTCAACCGGATCGGGTCCCCGCACGCCGCCGGCAAGGCCGTATGGGCTGTCATTGGCGATGGCGATGGCTTCATCGACGGTGTCGTAAGCGATGATGACGAGGACGGGACCGAAGATTTCCTCGCGCGCGATGGTCATTTCGGGCGTGACATCGCAGAATACTGTCAGCTGCGCGTAATAGCCCGTGTCCAGCCCATCGGGACGACCAGGCCCACCGGTGACGAGTTTGGCACCCTCCGCCACGCCGCGCTCGATCAGGGATTGCACCTTGTCGAAATGCGCGCCGGAGGCCAACGGACCCATCTCGGCTCCGCTGGCGGGAGCGCCCACCCGGATAGCGCCGGCCGCTTCGGCAGCGATGGCACAGATTGCGTCCAGTTCCGCGCGCGGAACGATCAGGCGGGTAAGCGCCGAACAGGTCTGGCCCGAATTCAGCATGATGCCCTTGATCGCGTTCGGAATGGCCTTGTCCAGATCCGTTCCGGGCAAAAGGATGTTGGCGGACTTTCCGCCCAGTTCCTGCGTCACGCGCTTGACCGTGACCGCCGCCGAACGGGCCACCTCGATCCCAGCACGGGTCGAGCCGGTGAAGGATACCATGTCGACCTGGGGATGCGCGCTGATCGCCTCGCCGACCACCGGGCCGGTTCCATCGACCAGGTTGAAGACGCCAGCCGGTACGCCCGCATCAGCCATGATCTCGGCCCATATGTGCGCCGAGAAAGGGGCCACTTCGGAAGGCTTCAGCACCATCGTGCAGCCGGTGGCGAGCGCCGGTGCGACTTTTGCAGCGATCTGGTTGATCGGCCAGTTCCATGGCGTAATCATGCCGACCACACCGATGGGCTCGTGCACGATCAACGTCGTGCCCTCGGTCTTTTCGAATTCATAGCTTCGCAAGGCTTCGAGCGCTGTCTGCATATGAACCACGCCAAGGAAGGCCTGCATCTGCTCAGCCAGCCAGCCAGGCGCCCCCATTTCCTCAGTCACAGCGGCAGCGAGATCGCCAATCCGCTGCTGCACCGACGCGATGACGCATTCGAGCAGAGCCATGCGCTCTTCGCGGGTCGTGCGGCCGAAACCGGCAAAGGCCCTGCGTGCGGCGGCAACAGCCTTGTCCACGTCGTCTGCCGTACCAAGGGCGATGCGGCCCGCCACCTGCTCGGTCGCGGGATTGATGACGTCGAGGGTTTCGCGGCCGACCGGATCGACCCATTGTCCGTCGATGAAAAACCGGGTGTAGTCACGCATCATCTTCTCTCCCCATTATGTTTATGCTGACAGCGCGGCTTCGACCGCATCAAAAGGATTTTGGCAGGCCCAGCGTATGTGTCGCGACATGGCTCAGGATCAGGTTGGTCGAAATGGGCGCCACCTGGTAGAGTCGCGCCTCGCGGAACTTGCGCTCGATGTCGTATTCTTCCGCAAAGCCGAATCCGCCGTGGGTCTGCAGGCAGGTATCGGCCGCGAACCAACTGGCCTCCGAAGCGACGAGCTTGGCCATGTTGGCCTGCGTGCCGCACTCCAGCCCCGCCTCGAACCGCCGGGCCGCATCTTCAACCATAAGGTTGGCGGCCGTCACCTGAACCTGCGCCCGCGCGATCGGGAATTGCACGCCCTGGTTCACCGCAATGGGCCGACCGAAAACGGTTCGCGAGGCGGCATAGTCGCTTGCCCTGTCGATGAAGAAACGACCGTCACCGATGCATTCGGCGGCGATCAGGATACGTTCGGCATTCATCCCGTCAAGGATATATCCAAAGCCCTTGCCCTCCTCACCGATGAGATTTTCCACCGGAACTTCGAGATCGTCAAAGAACAGTTCGGTTGTCGCGTGGTTCAGCATGGTGCGGATCGGGCGTATGGTGAGACCGTTGCCCACCGCCTCGCGCAGATCGACGAGCAACACGCTCATGCCCTGTGAAGGCTTGGCACAATCTTCGCGCGCGGTCGTGCGCACCAGAAGGACCATCAGGTCGCTGTGCTCGGCGCGGCTGATCCAGATCTTCTGTCCGTTGACGATGTAGCGATCACCTTCGCGCCGGGCGAAGGTGGAGATGCGTGTCGTGTCGGTGCCGGCTGTAGGTTCGGTGACGCCAAACGCCTGCAAACGCAGCTCGCCGCTGGCGATGCGCGGCAGATAGCTCTGCTTCTGCATCTCGTTTCCGTGGCGCAGGACCGTGCCCATCGTATACATCTGCGCGTGGGCCGCGCCGCCGTTGCAGCCGCTGCGCTGGACTTCCTCCAGAATGGCGGCTGCGGCGGAAAGGCCAAGGCCGCTTCCGCCGTATTCCTCGGGGATCAGGGCCGAAAGAAAGCCGGCCTGGGTGATCGCGTCGACGAACTCGGTCGGATAGCGACGATCCGAATCGAGCGACTGCCAGTAGGGACCCGGATAGTCTTCGCACAGGCGGCGGACGGATTCGCGGATTTCGGGGTAGGACTGGTCAGGGATTACGATCATGCGTCAATTAGCCTGAAATAAGGTAAGGTCATGCCGTTGGGAGCGCGCGCGAAGTCGATCTCAACGCGGGCGCCGATCACGAGCCGGTCGATATCGGCCGCATTCATGAGTCCGGTCATGCGAGGCCCCTCTGCGAGCTGGGCCTGAACCACCGGATAGGGCGGCTCGAAATCCGGGAAATATGCGCGACGTACGACGACGAAAGTGCTGATCGTGCCCTTGCCGCTGGCGTCGATCCAGCGCAGGTCCGGCCCGAAGCATTTGGGGCAAACCGGACCCGGTGGGAGGTGGACATGACCGCACGCCGTGCATTCCGGCAGGCGCACCCGTCCCTCCTCAAATCCATCCCAATAGGGCTGGCTGTCTGGCGACATCTGCGGTTTCACGCTCATGCTTCGTTCCCCAGAATGACGGAGTCACCCCACATGGTGCCCCAATGCATCAGGTCGGCGCGTGGCATCTGCCGCTCCCCTGCCTCGCCGCGCATCTGACGCACCATTTCCGCGATGGTGTTCCAGCCGCCGACATGCGCTTCGGAAAGGAGACCACCCGAGGTGTTGACCGGCAGGCTGCCGCCCGGGGCGATCTGGCCGTCTGCGATGAAGCGATGTGCGCTGCCGGGATCGCAATAGCGGTGCCTCTCAAGCGCCCCAATCACCAGCGGCGAGAATGCGTCGTAAGTACCGAACCCGTCGATGTCCGCGTTGCTGACACCGGCCATCTCAAAGGCTTGCCGTGGACCTTTCTCGGCAGGCCAGTCGGTAACGCCCTGCTGCGCAATGCCGAAGCCGCGGGGAGCAAAGATGAACTCGTCGGGCCCGCCGCGAATTCCCTGCATGCCCCGCACGTAGACCGGCGATTTGGCCAAATCGCGGGCGCGATCTGCGCTGGTGAGGATCAGGACGATCGCCGCATCGTTGATCTGTGCGCAGTCGGCCCGGCGCAGGGGATCGATGAAGCCAGGTTCGTTGGCGTATGCCTCCCAATCGAACGGTTCTCGCCGGATCGCCGCCGGGTTGAGCGCCGCATGCGCGCGAGAAGACATGACGACGTCGCGCAGGATTTCCGTGCCCACGCCATATTCGTGCATGTAGCGCTGCGCAAACAGCGCAGCCCCGCCACCCGGACTGGTCAGGCCGAAGGCGGGGTCTTCGCCATGCGAACCGCCACCTTCGCGCAATCCCTCATGGTCGCCTTCACCACCGAGCGCGCCACGCACCGACAGGAACTTGACCGACGTCACGCAAGCCACCGTATCGGCCATGCCGCAGGCAATCGCCATCGCCGCCGTCTGGAGCGAGAGCGTGACGAAGCGGCCGTGAAGCCAGAATTGCGCGGCATAACGCAAGTTGAGCCCGGCATAAGCCGCGAACTGATCGTAATCGACGCCGAGCGGCGTACCCATGTGGGTGATCATGCCGTCCACGTCATCGCGGTGGAGGCCGGCATCGTCGAGCGCCCCGCGCAAGGCCGCGGCGGCAAGCGAAGAGGCGCTGTCCGGAAGCCTGCGTGCAAAGGCGCTCGAACCGACGCCCACGATCGCGGCCTGGCCGCGCAAGTCGAAGGTCATGGCATCTTACCCCTTGAACAAGCCGACGGGCAGGCCCGCCACATCGACGCGAGTCTTGAAAACGCAGCCATCGACACCAGGCGATGCGCCGCCCTCGGGCGTCTTCTCATGTGGCTGCAGCGTGGTGATGTAGAGCGTCTTGAGGTCATCGTCGCCGAAGGCGATCGAACTGGGAAAGCGGACCGGCGTTTCCAGTATCTCGGCTTCGCGCCCTTCGGGATCGAGACGGCGGATGCATCCCGACCCCGGAGCCGCCACCCAAAGGAAGCCCTCGCTGTCCATCGCACAGCCATCGGGATGCCCTTGCGCTTCGGTGAAGGTGGCAAAGATGCGGCGATTGGCCACAGCGCCGGTCTCCACATCGAAGTCATAGGCATAGACGTGAGGCGGATCGGAATCGCAATGGTACATGGTCCCGTCGTCCGGGCTCCAGGCGATGCCGTTGGATATGCCGTAGCCATCGCTAACCTTGGTGACGGTCAGGTCGGGATCGACCCGGAACAGCCCGCCAACCGGGTTCTTCAGCCTCCGGTCCATCGCGCCCACGAAAAAGCGACCGCGACTGTCCGCCTTGCCGTCATTGAAACGCTCCTTGGCGAAGTCGACGACGCCGGGTTCAACGCGCCGCTCCTCCGCACCGTCGGGGCCCAGAAGAACGAGCCCCTTGCGGAACGCGACAAGATGGCCACCGCCAGTTCTCGGCGCAAAGCTGCCGGGATAATCATCGAACTTGCGCGAGGTGCGATCGGACCCGTCAGGGCGGCACGATTGCAGCGTCTTTCCGACCACATCCAGCCAGTAGAAGCGCTGTTCGCGCGGTTCCCAGGTCGGACATTCTCCCAGTTCGTCCACGTCAGACGTAATGCGTTGCATCGTCTGCTCTCCGCTCCCGTTTGTATATGTCATATCTGTACCGTGATCCGGATTTGCGCGGCTTCCAGCCAATGCCAAACGGCTATCACCGCGATGGCGACCGGGTATTGCGGCGGCGCAGGCCTCAGCGGCGATCATAGCGGTTCAAACACCGGCGAGGCGGCCGGGACAGGATTGCAACGCATGGTGACAGAGGATCTGCTGGCCGCCCGGCTGTTTGACGTCTCGGGAAAGGTCGCGCTGATAACCGGCGGCGGCAGTGGGATCGGGCTGATGCTGGCGCGGGCGCTGCGCGCGAACGGCGCGAAAGTATATCTCTGCGGCCGCGATGAGAGCAAGCTGGCCGCTGCGTCCGCCGCTGCCGACTGCGTGGCGATCCCCGCCGACGTCTCGCAACGTGCGGGCATGGACGGATTGCACCGCGAACTGGCAAGCCGGGAGCAACGGCTCGACATTCTGGTCCACAATGCGGGGACGAGCTGGGTCGCCCCCGCAGCCGACTTCCCGGAAGCAGGCTGGGACAAGGTATTCGACCTCAATACCCGCGCACCCTTCTTCCTCACGCAGGCGCTCATGCCGCTACTCGAACGCGATGGTCAGGACTGGTCGAGCGTCATCATGGTCACGTCGGCGCGGGCCCGCACTGCGGCGTCTTCTTCAGTCGCGTACAATGTCTCGAAAGCCGCTACGACCCATCTGGTCCGCGTCCTGGCGCGGGCGCTTGCCGCGCATCGCATCAGAGTGAACGCGATCCAGCCCGGCTGGTTCGAGACTGACATGAACCGCGATTACGTCGCGCGCCATGGCGATGCGCTGGTCCGCGACCAGACCGTTCCGCGCCTTGGCACCGAAGCGGACCTGGCCGGCGCGGTGCTCTATCTTGGATCGCGGAGCGGGTCCTTCCTCAACGGCACCGTGCTTGAAGTCGACGGGGGCCTGATCTCCGGGCTCTAGCTAGTCGCGAATAACAGGCGGCGTGCCCCCAAGATCGGCAAGCGCCGCAAACAACGCGCGGCAATCGCCCGGGCCGCCAATGTCGGCGAGCGCATCGACGAAACGGTCTGCCATCGCTGCATCACCGCTTTCGCCGATTTCCCTGCGGAACCGCGCCAGAACTGCTTCGTCATCGAGCCACGGCACATCGTCGATCGTTGTCGCCCGCGTGGTCCCGTCGGTAAGATGCAAGGTCACGCGCGCGCCCTGCCTGCCCGGAAACGCAGCCTCGAATTCAGGGTCGATCCCGATTTCGACCTGCGGCAGAAGACGCTGCATCTCCGGATGATCGAAATCGGCGTAGGCCGTCTCGTCCAGCTGTTCGTGAACCAGCGCAGCGCAGATCGCGAACTGCAGGCTCATCTTGGATTGCTGAACGCTGGTGAAGGGGCCGGCGTGATCGCAGCCGGGATAGACACGCGCCTCGGTAAAGGTATCGAGGACGATGCGTTCGACCTGGTCCGAATGCAGTGCATCGCGCGCCGTGGTCTGCACCATCGCGGCCACCGGCGTTTGCACGAAGTTGCAACCGGACACCGGCTTGTGCCGCACGCCCAGGATCGCCCTCGGTTTGGAAAGATCGAATGCTTCGGCGAACAGCGAACCCGCACGCTCGCCGCATCCGAAGGCGGCAAAAAGCCCGTCGGCCCCTTCAAGGATGTCCGGGCAGCCTTCGATCCCGGCACGGGCGAGGTCGTGTGCCCGCAGGCCCGATTGCGCCGCCATCCCCGCGTGAAGGAATATTTCCTGCCCTCCCGACCAGGCCCATTGGTTGACTCCGCACGCGAAATTGCCGGCGATGCTGAGAGCATGGGCCGTTCGCCGTGGATCGAGCCCGCTGGCCGCCGCCGCACCGGCGGCTACGCCGAACGCTCCCGTCATGCCCGACGGCCGCAGATGGCGATTGTGGCGACCGCTTCCCCAGATCGCCTGGCCGAGCGCTGCTGCCACTTCATACCCGGCCACAATCCCCGCCAGAAGGGCATGTCCCGAAAGCCCATCTCTCTCCGCCAGTGCGAGCATGGCCGGAATGACGAGAACCCCGATATGGCTGCCACTACCGACATGCATGTCCTCGCGTATCAAGCTATGGCCGAGGATGCCGTTGGCGAAGGCCGCATCGCTGGCGGACGTTCGGCCTCCCGTCGCCAGGTTGACCGAGTTCCCCGGCGCGGTCTCAAGTTCGGCATAGCGGGTAAGCGCCCCTGCCCATGGCATGGTTCGCGCCCGGATGGCACAGCCGACTAGGTCGAGGACACACAGGCGCGCCTTCTTCGCGGCCGCATCATCGACCGGCGCCCGCGCAAGCGCCTGGACATGGCTTGCCGCCAGACCGGTCAGGAAACTTCCATCCACCATGTCTGCCACCTCAATCATCATGAGTTTCGTTTGCGTCACGGACGAAATCGGGAGAGCGTCTGATCTGCAGGACGGTCAGCAGCACGAGCCCGATAGAAACCGATGCGCTGATACAGCCTACCCAAGCCAGCACCCGGCTGAGCGGAACGTCCGGCCCCCCGAACCAGTCATTGCCATAGCCCACCATCGCTGGTCCGCCGGCAGTGCCGATGATGGTGATGATGACGAGGAAGATCGCCGATACCTGCCCACGCGACTGCGGCGGCGAGAGATCGGCGAGCGAGGTCAGCCCGATCACCATCATCGCACCCATCCCGAACGCGACGCAGCCCGCACCCGTCACCGCAAGATTGGCGGTGTGACCAGAACCGATCAGCAAGAATCCGACTATCGCAAGCGCTATGAAGACGCTCGCGCTCCCGATCCGTCCCACCGCGCCGAAACGCCCGACCGCCCGATCCGAGAAGCGACCGCCGAACACCGCCGCGACAATCCCGACGATCACGATCAGAGCACCATAGGTCAGGCCGGCCGACTTCGCATCGTAGCCATATTCGCGGATGAGAACGGTCGGAAACCATCCGGTGATTGCATATTGGCAGAGATTGGCCATCGCCCAGCCGACATGGTGCGGAATATAGATGCGCCGCCTCGACCACCAGCCGCTGAAGCCGTCCAGCGCGCTGCCACCGGAAGTTTGGGAAGTGTCCCGCCGGGCGGGTTCTTCCAGTGTGGCGAGAGCCAGACAGGCGACGAGGCCGGGCGCTAGCAGCAAGATGAGCACGATCCGCCACGGCTCGAGCGCGATGCCGCGGGCGGCCAGCGCCAAGGAAAATTGCTCTACCGACGGCATAGCGAAGCCGACGAGTATCAGGGAAAGACCGGCGCCTGCGTAGATGCCCATGCTGAACAGGCCCAGCGCCTGCCCGCGTTTTTCACTTGGATAAAAATCGCTGATCAAAGAGATCGCACAGGGCACGAGAGCCGCCTCACCCGCGCCAACCGCCATACGCGCCGCGAACAGTTGCCATCCCGCTTGGGCGAAACCGCCCGCCGCTGCACCCACGGTCCAGATCGCGATGCACAAGAGCAGCAGGTTGCGGCGATTGCCATGATCCACGCGCCGCCCAATGATCAGACCGGCGATCGCGAAAGTGATCACGAAGGCAGCGCCCTGCACCAATCCGATCATCCCGTCCGAAAGGCCCAGCGATTGCTTGATGGGCTGAACGAGAAGACTGAGCACCTGCCGGTCAAGGTAGCCGACAAGGTTCACGATGAAGAGTACGAACATGGCGTAGCCCGCCCGGGTCCGCCCCGCGCGCCGGTGTCCCTGCCAGGTTTGAGGCACCGGTATTTCCGACGCGATAGTGACCGTCGGGCCTCGTTCCATCATCCTCGTGTCCCTAAGACGGCACCGTCGGCGCGATCGCCGCTGTGCGTTGTGTTGTCGGCCCTGTCGCTGCGCAGGAAGCCTGCGCAGCTCCGGGTCTATTCCTGCTCAGCCTTGGCGAAAAATTCGGCGAGACGCTGTTTGTGCACCTTGCCGGTGGTGGTCAGTGGAATATCCTCGCTGCGTAAAATTTCCAGCCGCCGCGGAACCTTGAATGCGGCGAGCTGAACCTTGCAGTGCGCAAGCACATCGTCGAGCGACAGCTCCGACCCCGGCGACGGGACAAGCACCGCAGCCACGATCTGCTCGCGATCAGGGTCGGGCAGCCCGGTGACATGCGCTTCGGAAACTCCGGGATGCTGCATCAGCACTTCTTCCACCTCAAGAGGCGATACATTGAGCCCGCCGGTCTTCAACATTTCCTTGGATCGACCTCGGAAATGGAAGAAACCGTCCGCATCGAAGCGACCAAGGTCACCCGTCTTGAAATACCCGTTTGCGTCAAAACTGTCGGCCGTCTGCTCGGGCGCTTTGTAATATCCGACCATTGTGCGACCTTTGACATAGACTTCACCAACCTCGCCCGTCGGAACTTCGGTGCTAGAATCGGGATCGACGATGATTACGTCCATCCCCGGCACCGGCTTGCCGTGGGTCGTCGACCGTTGCTCGACAGTGTCGTTGCGATCGCCCATCGACACGAAGCCGTAGGTTTCCGTCAAGCCGTAGGGCGGACAGGCGTCCGGCAAAAGATTGGTGAGAACGTCTTCGATCTGATCGGGCGTGCCGCTGACCACGCCCTTGCGCAAGGTCGAGATGTCGAACTGCGCTACCGCCGGATGCTCGCTGATAGCCTGAAGGATGTTCGCGGTGCCGTATAGCGCTGTGCAGCGATACCGGTCGATAAGCCGGATCGCCTCATCCGCGTCGAAATGATGCTGCAGGACGATGTGGGTGGCATGCGTCCAGGCCGCGAACACCCCGTTTTCGCATCCCATGCCCCAGAACAGCGATACCGGAAGGAAGAAAGCATCGTTTTCGTCGAACCCGAGACGTGCGCCGATCTCGGTCATGTTTTCGATCAGTCCGCGATGCGCCAGCATCACCCCCTTGGGCCGCGAGGTCGAGCCGGAGGTGTAGAGCAAGTAGGCAACATCTTCGGGCGTAACTGCCGCAATTGCGCTGTCGAGGGTAGCATCGGCGACCTGCGTCCCGGCGCTCAGGAAATCATCGTACGATGCCATCGCTTCGCCCGGCTCGCCTTCGAAGACGATGATCTGCCGCAGGTGCGGGAAATTGCGATCCCACGGCTGCAGCTCCTCCATCAACGGCACGTAATCCTTTTTCAGGAAGCGGGCCGCCATGATGAGAACAGAAGTGTCACTGTGCTCAAGCACATAGGACAGTTCGCGGTTTGTGTACCAGGTGTTCAAGGCACACAGCGTCGCGCCGATCATGTGCGCGCCGGTCGCCACCACAAGCCATTCGATCCGGTTGCCCATCAGCAACCCGACCTTGTCGCCCCTGCCAACGCCCGCCGCGATCAGCGCCTTTGCGCAGTCGCGCGCCATGCCTTCGAACTTGGCGAACGTGACCGTCGTCTCGCCAAAGGAGAGCGCCGGACGGTCGCCGTGCTCTTGTGCCAGTTCGTGCACGAGCCCTGGCACGGTACGACTTCGCGGAGTGAACATATCGCCTTTTCATCCTCAGTAACCTGCGGGCATTCTTCGAGTATCCCGCCCCTGTTCGCATTCTCGAACAGCAGCGCTGCTGCCTTGCCCCGCTCGGGCGCCAACATCCTGCAATGCCCGTTTGGGCAACGCTTCGCATCGACCCGGGGAACGCTAGTCAAACACGCCTCACAAACTTCATGCCGTTTTGCCATCGCGGTCATGCCGTCATGTTATCCGAAAGATTTTCCGCCCCTACCCGTTCGATGCAACGCGCTATGGCCATGATGCCGAAGTCCTATGATCGGGCCCGGCTTCATGCTCTAAAACCGATGCGGACAGAGGCTGCTCGCACGTGAAGCATGCCGGGAGATGGAGCGTTTCCACATGCAACACGGCGATCTGACCGAAACACCCCGGGCGGGCACGTTCGGCCTGATGGTCCAGGGCGTTGAAGCCGCCCATCGTCTTGTGGCCGCCGCGGTTTCGTCGGTCCGCACCATACAGCGGCAGGCGACTGCAGACGGCGATCCCGACCGTGAACAGTTCGCCACGCATGCGCTGGCATGGTACGCGACGTACGAACTTGCGCTCAGCGAGTTGCTCGCATGGTCCCGCAGTCTTGAATCCGAAGGCCGACTGGGCGCCATCGAACGGACGATCGGATTGGTGGCGACATCGGAATATCTTGCCCAGATGGCGGGCGGGATCGCCATGAGCCAGGTCGAGATCGCGCGGATAGACGCTTTCCGGATTGCCCCGGAGGCTGAGGCCGACTTCCGCGCCGCCGCCGCTCCGGCAATTGCAGCGGGACGAGACCCGGCACTGCGGACGTGGCTCGCGCAGGCGGCTGCCGAGGGGCTGGACAGCGGCAATTTTGGCGATGCCGGGATCGATGACACGCTGGACATGGTGCGGGCCAGCTTTCGGCGTTTCGCGAATGAAAAGGTCCAGCCGCATTGTCAGGCTTGGCATCAGGCGGATTCGCTGATCCCGATCGAACTGGTCGAAGAAATGGCCGAGATGGGAGTTTTCGGCCTGACGATTCCAGAAGAGTTCGGCGGATCGGGCATGGGCAAGATCGCTATGGCGATCGTGAGCGAGGAACTGTCACGCGGATATATCGGCGTCGGGTCACTGGGCACTCGCTCGGAAATCGCGGCCGAGCTCATCCAGCTTGGCGGGACGGACGCCCAGAAGAGCGCCTATCTGCCGCGCATCGCCAGTGGCGAAATTCTGCCGACCGCCGTCTTCACGGAGCCCGACACCGGCTCGGATCTCGGGTCGCTGGCCACCCGGGCAAGCAAGGCGGACGGCGGCGGATTTGCGATCACCGGCGCGAAAACTTGGATCACCCATGCCAGCCGCTCCGACCTGATGACAGTGCTGGCGCGTACCGGTCCGGCCGATCAAGGCTACCGCACTCTGTCGATGTTCCTTGCGGAAAAGCCCCGCGGCACGACAAAGGATGCGTTCCCTGTGGATGGTCTGGTCGGAAGCGAGATCGAGGTGCTCGGCTATCGCGGGATGAAGGAATACGAACTTGTGTTCGACGATTTCCGTGTTCCGGAAACGGCCCTCCTGGGCGGGGTCGAGGGTCAGGGCTTCAAGCAATTGATGATGACCTTTGAATCGGCGCGTATCCAGACGGCGGCTCGCGCCGTAGGTGTCGCTCAGAACGCGCTGGAACTGGGACTGCGTTATGCGCTGGACAGGCGGCAGTTCGGCAAAGCGATCATCGACTTTCCGCGCGTTTCGGCCAAGATAGGTTGGATGGTCGCCGAAACGATGATCGCACGGATCCTTACATATCGCGCCGCGCGAGAGAAGGACGGTGGCCGCCGCTGCGATCTTGAGGCAGGCATGGCCAAGCTGCTCGCCGCACGTGTCGCTTGGAGCAATGCGGACAACGCGCTGCAGATCCACGGCGGCAATGGCTATGCCCTGGAATATCCGATCAGCCGGGTCCTGTGCGACGCGCGCATCCTCAACATATTCGAAGGGGCCGCAGAGATCCAGGCCCAGGTCATTTCACGCAGGTTGCTGTCCGATGCCGGGTGACGAAACGATGAAGGCGATTGTCCAGGACCGGGCCGGCGATCCCGGCGTGCTGGCGGTCAGGCAAGTTCCGGTACCGCCATTACGATCCGACGACGTGCTGGTCCGCGTGCAACGTAGCGGCGTGTGCTATCACGACGTGCTCGTGCGGCAGGGCGTGTTCCGCAAAGCCGTGCAGATGCCGCTCATTCCCGGTCACGAGGTTGCGGGGATCGTCGAGCGGGTCGGCCCCGCGGTCAGCGATTTCGTGATTGGGGACCGGATCTGCACCACGCAGCGGCGTGCGGTTTGCGGGCGTTGCCGGTTATGTCGTTCCGGTCGCGAGACACTGTGCGAGGCACAGGAGTTCATGGGCGATGCCCACCTCAATGGCGGATATTCGCAATATGTGGCGGTGGCGCAGGACTGCGCGGTCAAAGTGCCCGCGGATGTTTCGCTGGACCACGCCGCCATCGCCGCGTGTGCCATCGGCACGCAGCTCAATGCCATTCGCGACGTTGGCCGGCTGAAAGCCGGTGAAACCGTTCTCGTGACCGGCGCCTCGGGCACGCAAGGCGGGCATGGGGTGCAACTCGCTCGGGCGATGGGTGCGCGTGTCCTGGCGACCGTGTCTTCCGAAACGGCTGCCAAGGTCGCGCGCGATCATGGGGCTCACGATGTGATCGTTACGCCGCACGGGATCGATTTCTCGCGCCAGGTGCGCGAAGCCACCGCCGGGGCTGGAGTCGATATGGTGGTCGACAACGTGGGAACAGACATTTTCCACTTCATTCGGCGCTCGGTCGCACGCGGTGGCCGCTGGGTGATGGTCGGTGCCCTTTCGGGCGAACAGGTATCGTTCAACACCGCCCAACTTTTCACGAGCGGCATCGACATGCTGAGCGCGGTCAGTTGCTCGCGCGCGCAGCTTGCCGATTGCCTCCAGTTGCTAGCCGATGGGGCCGTGAAGCCCGTGATTGCCGATGTTGTTGCGCTGGACGCCGCCGCCGATGCGCATCGCAGGCTCGAATGCGGCGGCGTCGGCGGGAAAATTCTACTTCACGTCTGATGGTGAGGGATCGCGACCCCCGTTCTCTCGCCGTCTCCCCGCAAACCGCACCGGCAAGGAAGCGATGATGATGATGAAATCTGCCTATGCCGCAAACATCGCTGCTGCGCGCCATTTCCTGTTCGTTCCGGGCAACCGCCCCGAACGCTTCGACAAGGCAGCGGCGAGCGGTGCGGATGTGGTCGTCATCGATCTCGAGGATGCCGTGCCCGCACCGGCCAAGGCGCAAGCACGCGACGACGTCCGCCGCTGGCTGGAGGCCGGCGGATCGGCGATGGTTCGCATCAATGCGATCGACGCTCCCTGGTTTGCCGAGGATCTCGCGCTCGCCCACATCGCGACATTGCAGGGACTGATGGTGCCAAAGGCGGAGGCCGGCGACGCCATCATCGACGTCGCGCGCCTGTCACCGGTCGTCGCGCTGGTCGAGACGGCGCGCGGCGTAACGGGCATCGATGCGCTCGCGGCTGTGCCGGGCATTGTGCGCCTCGCCTTCGGGACCATCGATTTCACACTCGATTGCGACCTTACGGCATCCGACCGCCAGCTCGACCCGGTACGGCTCGCCATGACCATCGCCAGCACGGCGGCGGGGATCGCCGCACCGATTGACGGCGTCACAGTCCGCTTTGACGATCCCCTGCCGGTCGAAATGGCTGCGCGGGCGGCGCGTTCGATGGGGTTCCGCGCGAAGCTGTGCATTCATCCCGCCCAGCTCTCCCCGGTGGCAGCGGCTATGACCGCATCGGAAGAAGAGCTCGAACGAGCCAGCCGGATTGTCGCCGCAGACCGCGCGGCGTCAGGAAGCGCCGTATCGCTCGACGGCGAAATGATCGATCGGCCGATTGTCGCCCGCGCCTATCGCCTGCTTGCCGAGGGGGCTGACGGCCGACCATGAAGGCCGGCCGTCATCAGTCTTGTAGCCGAATGCGGTAGAGCGCGTTGCGCACGTCGGAAGCGATATAGGCATATCCATCGCCGCCGATCGCAAGGCCGCCCGACCGCGCGTATGGCTGCATCAGCAGACCGATCGGCAGATCGTCCTTTGCCACCCGTGCTTCCGTAGCATCCGGCGCCAGTGCGAGCAGGCGACGTCCGGCGGTATCGAGCACGTAGATCGTCCCGCCCGGTGCGATCGCCACTGTCCGCGGCGTGCCGAGATCGCGCGCGATAACCGTCTTCGTTCCTGTTTCGAGGTCGATCCGAACCAGTCGTCCACCACCGCTCTCGGTCACCAGCACGGTGCCGCCAGCTTCCTCCACAAGACCGAGCGGCTTATCGAGATCGCTGGCAAGCACGGTGCGCTTCTCCCCGCTGATGCCAAGAAGCTGTCCGGATGCCGGCAGGGTTGCGAGCAGGGTTCCGTCGTCGCGCTCGATCGCGCTGGCCGGCCCTGCGATCCCGTCGATCGTGCGCACGAACCGGCGCGTGCTCCGGTCAAAAATCTGGATACAGTTGAGCAGGTCGCTGGCGAGCACGATATGACCGCCATGCACGCTCACTGCCGTCGGCGCCTCCAGCGGCGAGACGAGAGGGCGGGCCAGGTCGGTAGCCTGTCCGGTCCGGCCGTCGACCGCGTGAAAGGCAAAGCCGCCAGCGACGTAGATTTCGGTCCGTCCCTGGTGCTGGCCCGCCGCGATCGCGAAGGGGAAGCCGAGTTCCCCGGCCATCAAGGTGGTCTGCTGACCCGTGACAAGGTCGATGTCAGTCAGGCTGCTGTCAGGCATGTTGGTGACGAGCGCATGGCCATTCTCGCGAATGATCATGTTGTCCCCGCCGGTCGGCAAGCGGGCGACATCGCGCTGATCCGATCCGTCACGGTTCATCATGACTAGCCGCCCGGTCGCCCCGTCCATCACCAGCAGGCGCCCGTCCTGCGTGATGCGAACACTGCTTGGCCGCTCGAAGCCGGTTGCGATCGCCGTCACTATACCCGTAGCCGGATCGATCCGCGCAACCTGTCCCTTCACGAAGAGAGGTGCATAGATCATCCCGTCATCGCCCACCGCGAAGGCGTTCGGGCCACCGATGTCGGTCACGATCGTGCGCGGCGGGATCCTGCCTTCGAGGTCGATTTCGGACAAGCCATCGCCAAAGAACACCTGCCCCACATAGAGGTGCTTGCCATCCGGAGAGAAGGCCAGCGAATTGGCTCCGGGAAGCGAGGTGGCTATGGTGCTGATCGTTCCGGCGGCACTGCGGCGCTTGACGGCGCCCTCGACGATTGCGGTGAAGACCATGGAGCCATCAGGCGCAAACGCGACATCGTCGGCTATTCCCAATGGCGGACTGACGACCGCAGCCGCGCTTTGTCCTTCGAGGTCCACGGCCAGTATGGACTGGCGCGCAATGCTGGCGACATAGATCAGTCCGTCGGGCCCCGCAGCCAACCCGTTTATCGCAGGCAGCGGGGACGACGCGACGACGGTTTCCAGCTCGATTGCCGAGCGCGGCACCGCCGCACAACTTGCAGCCATGATCGCGATGGCAGGGACCGCGCACGCGCGCACGGATCGGCTCCACACGCGCGCCGCATCGAACCGGGGGGGAAAGCGCTTCCCGCCCTGCTGCGTTCCCGCAAAGGGCGGGCTCGCAAGAGACATCAGTACGTCACCCCGATCCGGAGGCCGTATGTAACCGGCTTGCCCGTGTACCGCGTGATGAAATCCGAAGCGCCGAATGCGGTGTTGTAATAGTATGTGTTGGTGAGGTTGCGCCCGAAGATCGCGACCGACCAGCGATCGTCCCGCGACTTTACGCCGATTTGCCCGTTCACCAGGGCATAGGGCTTGATATCGAAGAGCGGCCCGGAATTGAAATCCGCCGTTGCCGAACTGCGATAGGTGACGTCGCCACCAGCGAAACCCATCAGAGTCTCGCTAACCGGCGTTTCATAGCTGAAACTGCCGTTCAGCTGCCATTTCGGCGAAAAGTTGAAGGGCCGGCCGACAAGGCTGAGCCGTTGGTTCGTCTGGCTGTAGAACTCGCCTTCGAGAACTTTGGTGTCGATATAGGTCCCCGCGAGGGTGAGCCGCAGCCCCTGTGCCGGGGCCATGTCGACCTGCAGTTCGGCGCCGTTAACCCGGGACCGCGGAATGTTGACGAGCGCGCGCACCGGCCCGAACGTCGCGTCGACGATACGGCTGAACAGCTGCTTGTCGGCATAATCGTAGCGGAAGACCGCGCCGTTCACCTGCATGAGGCGATCGAACAGCGAGAGCTTGAAGCCCGCCTCGTAGGCGTCGACCCGTTCCTGACTCACAGGCGTAAGCTGCGGCACCGACGTAGCCGGTGGATTGGGAAAGCCGCCCGATTTGTAGCCACGGTTGAACGAGATGTAGAACAGCTTGCCGCGCTCCGGCTGGATGTTGATCCCCGCCTTGATCGAAACATTGTCTTCGTCCAGCGTGAGGTTGCTGAGGACCGGGTCGAAGTTCGAATTCATCGTCACGCAGCCGCCGGGAACGAACGCGCCGGGATTGGGTTGAAGACCGGCCCGAGCTTTCAGGCTACCGCTGATGTTGCTGATGTAGTTTGCCAGCTGACCGCTTCCGCTGTCGCGTGAACAGCCAGTGAATTCCCGCTTCTCTTTCGAATAACGCAAGCCCGCGGCAACGTTCAGCCAGTCGGTGATCGGCACAGTGGCATCACCGAAGAGGCCGAAGGCATCGACTTTCTGATCCGAGGTCGGCACGATAGCATCGGTGGGTATGGCCAGCGACTGGCGCAGGCCGGTCGAATGGAGTCCGTTGAACACGTTGACGTCATGGCTCGTGTCGTGGCGGTAATTCGCACCGACAAGGGCTGTCAGATCCCCGTCGCTGTACGAGCCGCGCACTTCCTGGTAGAACGAACCGATATCACCCAGGTAATTATATTCCTGATCGATGATGTTCACGCCGTCGCGGTCGCTCGACGTATCAACCTTGTACTTTGAGTATGCCGTGATCGCCGTCGCCGCGAAGCCACCGCCAAGATCGGCCTGGACCTTGCCGAACAACTGGTAGAAGCTCTCATCCGCAGCATATTCCATGCCCGGATTCCAGTCCGCAGCGCGCGCCGTCATCGGGGGCAACCGGGTTGCGAGAAGTTCGGGCGTCGCCTTCGCGGGGTTGAGTATGACGCGCGCGATCGCCTGGGGCGCTTGCGTGTCCGATTTGTCATACCAGCCGCTCGCGCCAAAGGTGACCGTAACGGTGTCCAGCGGTTCCCATTCCGCAATAAAGCGGCCAAGCAGCCTGTCGGACGCCCCGCGCTTGTCATCGCGGGTGAAACTCCGCTGCCAGTCGCCACCCCGCGTGGTCGATGCCGAAACCCGCACATGCAGGCGGTCGCTGACCGGTCCACTGACGTAGCCGTCGGCGCTGAACAGGCCGAAGCGGCCATACTCGGCATTCAGACCGGCACTCAAATCGGTCGTCGGCCGATTGGCGATGTAATTGATGGCACCTCCGGTCGAGTTGCTGCCGTAAAGAGTTCCTTGCGGCCCCTTCAGCACTTCGACCCTCTGCACGTCGAGTAGCGCACCCTTGGTCATCGCCGCATAAGGTAGCGGAACCTCGTCGACATAGATCGATACCGTCGGACTCGCCAGCAGCGAGCCGTCGTTGTAGCCGATGCCGCGCAACGTATAGACCGGGCTGTTGAAGCCGGAATTGGCGTAGCTCAGGCCTGGCACCACATTTGCCAGATCCTCGGTCTGCCGGACCCCGCTCTGCGCCAGAGCATCGCCGCCCAGCGCGGTGATAGACAGCGGCACGGTGTTTACCGACTCCGATCGCTTCTGCGCAGTTACGACGATATCCTGAAGGCCGTCCGATTGATCTGCGACAACACCATCTTCCGGCACCGCAGTCGACTGCGCAAGTGCAGGGCCACTACACGTTCCAAGCAGAACCGCTACAACGCGAAACATGTCTTTCATCACACCCTCCCAAAAGCGAGACGGGTTTATCACCAAGTGCCATTATCTTTTTGCTCAGATGGCAAAGTGGCGCCGCTCGTCGCGCTTAGTCTAGTGAGCGGTCGTCAAGGCCGCTCATAAAGAAGGGTGATGGCGCGAATAGCGGTTTTGGATTGTACGTGGCGGCCGCCAGCACCAGTGCCTGCGCACGGCCAAGCCCGCCGTCTGCGCCGGTCACAATCACAATGCCGCGGTCAGGTCGATCATCGCCATCTCCGGACGGAGGTGGAGCGAAGCGGAACCGGACGCCGAATATGGCGGTGTCGCCGTTTCCGGTGCCGGTGGTCAGCATCCCAGACTGCTATGCGGGCGGACGGTGTTGTAATGCCGCCGCCAAGCTTCGATCAGCAGATGGCACGTCTTGAGTCATGTTTCCCAAAAAGCCATGGCAAGCCCCGCGTAGTTGATCGGCGGGTGTTGAGCGGGATAGTCCGCGTCAATCGAATTGGGCTGCGCCGACGGGATGCTCTGGAGACCTATGGGCCGCAAAGGCGCTTTATAATCGCTGGAAGCGATGGGGTGAAAAGGGCATTTCCTTCGGATGATGTAAGGTCTGGCAGCGCCTCAGTCTTCCGAACGCAAGACAGCCATGATCGACGCGACCTATCTAAAGGCCCACTGTACGGCATCGAGCCTTACGGTAAATTGGGGGCGCGGGACGCCTGATCGACCACGAAAGGCGGCATGGAATACCAGCGGCAGTTGGCCGAGCAAGTTACGGGGCTTCCGATTCGATGGTGACACGCCTCGAAGAGGAGACCCGGATCGGCAAAGGCGGGACCCTGGCGGCGCAGCTGTCGCGGCTCGACCTGATCGTGCTCGACGAGCTCGGTTATCTGCCGTTCGCCCGCTCAGGAGGGCAGTTGCTGTTCCACCTCATCAGCAAGCTTTATGAGCGGACCAGCGTCATCATCACCACGAACCTCGCCTTCGGCGAATGGCCGACCGTGTTCGGCGATCCCAAGATGACCACGGCGCTGCTCGACCGCGTCACCCACCACTGCGATATCGTCGAGACGGGCAACGACAGCTGGCGCTTCAAAAACCGCAGCTGACAGCCACCTTCGGCGCCTTCAAAAATCTATCTTGCGCTGCGCGCGCCTCCGGTCGGGCTACGCCCGCCCTCCGCCGCACGCAGCGCAAGGC
>NZ_AOUN01000016.1:0-117731 GCF_000371385.1 Sphingopyxis sp. MC1 | reverse complement strand
CTTCTTCAACAGAATACACCCCATCCCGGTCATTCCGCACCGATCTTGCGATTATGACGACAGCCGAGCGATTGTGGACGGTATGGGGATGACTATGTTTTTAGCGACGGCCCTCTCTGGAGGTCGGCTTGCCTGCACGCCTTAACATAAGCATCAAGTGTGTCGCTGCCGAGTATCTCCCATATTGCGGAAACATCGGGCGCTTCGAGCGCAGCATCAATTTTCTTACTCGGCACTTTAGAAAGCGTCTTAACGCCGCACGGAATATAGCCGTCACGATATTCTTTAGAGAGATCGACGCTGTCTTGGTGTGCCAGTCTAGTAGCAAGCATCGTGACACTGTCACTATTTGAAGAACAAGCGGTCAACAAGGCCAGCATTAATATCGTGAGATGCTTGGCCACCGTCGATCCTTCGCTACGCAGACCCAAATTCCTATAATGGACTGAATGTCCTCTTCCCACCCCAAAGTCGCCGTTCGCAGCCAATCTGAATCGAATGACCAGAGGCGACCGATTGCGGAAGCTTTTACTTGAGCTCTCGATCAACCGTTTTGTCGGCGATTATACGCCAACCAGCTTCGGCCATTCTTTGCGTCGCTATGTGATAAACAAGCTTTGTGCCGTAGTGCGCGACAAAGTGGCAAGATACGAAATGCTCGGACGTAAACTCAATGCTGACCTCGCAAAAAAGATCTGAAATTTTCTTGACTGGGATGATATGGCCGATAGCCGATCCAGGAGAGTATTGATCTAACCATGAAGTTAGTTCGGCTTCCGCTTGGACGTCTAACGCTGCAAGAATATCTTTCTTGCTTGGCTCAACGATCTTAACCTCTCCAAATGCCGATGTTGCTGTAGTTAAGCAAAGGAATAGCGCCAAAATTGTTCGCGATATCATTCAGCCGAGTTACACCCGTCGCTGAGATTTAGCAACGTCAACGCTCCACCCCAAAACCGCCGCGCCTCAATCGCCGTCGAAGGCGATCAGCGTTTCGCACGCGAGGCCTGCGGCCTTGAGCCGCTGCGAGCCGCCGAGGTCGGGAAGGTCGATGACGAACAGCGCTGCGGCGACGTCGGCGCCGACGCTGCGCATCAATTCGGCGGTCGCGAGAATGGTCCCGCCCGTGGCGAGCAGATCATCGACCAGCACGACGCGGTGGCCTTCGGTGACGGCGCCTTCGTGCAGCTCGAGCCGGTCGGTGCCATATTCCAGTTCATAGTCGACGCCGATGGTCACGCCGGGCAGCTTGCCCGCCTTGCGCACCGGCACCAGCCCGATACCGAGCGCGGTTGCCATCGCCGCGCCGAACAGAAAACCGCGCGCCTCGACCGCCACGATCAGGTCGGGGCGATAGCGGGCGGCGCGGCCTGCCAGACGGCGGACGCTTTCGGAAAAGCCCGCCGCGTCGCCGATCAAGGTCGTGATGTCGCGAAACTGGATCCCGGGTTTCGGGAAATCGGGGATCGTGCGCACGAGCTCCGACAGGTCGAGGTCGGGACGCGGCGGAAGGGCGATCATAGTCGACCGCCCTTCGCTATGCCCGCGTCCCCGATCCTCAATGTTCCTTGCCGGCCCAGATGTTCCGGTACGACAGATAAGCAAGGATGGTGAAGATCAGAAGGTAAAGGAACACGGCCCAGCCGGTCCACACGCGCTTCACCAGCTTGGGTTCGGCCGTCCACACGAGGAAGGCGGTCACGTCCTTCGCCATGCTCTTGAGGTCGTTCGGCGAACCGTCGGCGAACGTCACCTGACCATCGGCCAGCGGCGGTGCCATCGCGAGGTTGAGGTTCGCGAAATAGGGGTTGTAGTGCAGACCGGTCGCGGGCTGCAGTTCCTTCGGCAGGTTCGCCGGCGGGTTCTGGAAGCCGGTGATCAGCGAATAGACGTAATTCTTGCCGTCTTCGCGCGCCTTGGTGATCAGCGAAAGATCGGGCGGCAGCGCATTGTTGTTCGCCGCGCGCGCCGCGGTTTCGTTCGCATAGGGCGCCGGGAAGTGATCCGACGGCAGGCCGGTGCGGGTCGCCGGTTCGCCCGTGTCGGGGTTGATCGACGGGATATTGTCATAGCTTTTGGCGAAGCTCTTCACCTGACCCTCGGTATAGCCGAGTTCGGCGATGTCGCGGAACGCGACGAGGTTCAGGCTGTGACAGGCCGAGCACACTTCCTTGTACACCTGCATCCCGCGCTGCAGCTGGGCCTTGTCCCAATGCGGGAACATGCCGTCGCTGGCGAGCGCGAGGTGGCGCGGGTGCTTGTGGAATTCATGCACCGCGTTGGGCTCGTTCGAGAGCGGCGTGGTGAAGATCGCGCACAGCAGCGCCAGGATGAAACCCAGGCCGACGAGAAATCCGAGCGGACGAACCATGGCTGTATCAGCTCCTATAAAAGTCCGGCGCTCAGGCCGTTGCCGGGGCCGACGACGCGTCGGCATTCTTGGCGAGGACCGCCTCGGTGATCGAATTCGGCATCGGAAGCGGCCGTTCGATCCGCGAGATGATCGGCAGGATGATCAGGAAGTGCGCGAAATAATAGGCCGCGCACAGCTGGCTGAGGATCACATAGGGCTGCTCCGCCGGGCTCTTGCCGCAATAGCCCAGGATGAACACGTCGACGACGAGGATCCAGAAGAAGATGCGGTTGAGCGGACGATAGTTCGACGACTTCACCGGCGAGCTGTCGAGCCACGGCAGGAAGAACAGCAGCGCGATCGCCGCGAACATCGCGATGACGCCCCACAGCTTCGCATCGATCCACAGGAAGTTGAAGGTGAAGGCGCGCAGGATCGCGTAGAACGGCCAGAAATACCATTCGGGAACGATGTGCGCCGGCGTCGAAAGCGGGTTCGCCGGGATATAATTGTCCGGGTGACCGAGCAGGTTCGGGCTGAAGAAGGTCAGCGCGACGAAGATCATCAGGAACACGCCAAGGCCGAAACCGTCCTTCGCAGTGTAATAGGGGTGGAACGGGACGGTGTCCTGTTCGTCCTTCACCTCGATACCGGTCGGGTTCGACGACCCCGGGATATGCAGCGCCCAGATGTGCAGGATGATGACACCCGCGATCACGAAGGGCAGCAGATAGTGGAGCGAGAAGAAGCGGTTGAGCGCGGCGTTGTCCGGCGCAAAACCGCCGAGCAGCCAGACGCGGATCGGATCGCCCACGGCGGGTATCGCCGAGAAGAAGCCGGTGATCACCTGCGCCCCCCAGAAGCTCATCTGGCCCCAGGGAAGGACGTAGCCCATGAAGGCGGTCGCCATCATCAGGAGGAAGATCACGACGCCGAGCAGCCACACCATTTCGCGCGGCGCCTTGTACGAACCGTAATAAAGGCCGCGGAAGATGTGCAGATAGACGACGATGAAGAACATGCTCGCGCCGTTCATGTGCGCGTAGCGCAGGAACCAGCCGGCGTTCACGTCGCGCATGATATGCTCGACCGAGTTGAACGCGACGCCCGCATTGGCGGCATAATGCATCGCCAGCACGATGCCGGTGATGATCTGGATCGCCAGCGCGGCCCCGGCGAGGACGCCGAAGTTCCAGAAATAGTTGAGGTTGCGCGGCACCGGATAGCCGGCCCCGATCGCATTGTAGACGAGACGCGGCAGCGGCAGCTTCGCGTCGAGCCACTTCATCAGCGGCTGCTGGGGTTCATAGTTCTTGGCCCAGGGAAAGCTCATCTTATCTCGCTCCTCAGCCGATCGTCACGACGGTGTCGCTGTTGAATTCATAAGGCGGCACGAACAGATTCTTCGGCGCCGGGCCTTTGCGGATACGCGCCGCGGTGTCGTAGTGCGAACCGTGGCACGGGCAGAAATAGCCGCCATAATCGCCGCGCGGCTCGCCCTCGGCGGCGCCGAGCGGCACGCAGCCCAGGTGGGTGCAGACGCCCAGCGTGATCAACCAGTTTTCTTTGCCGGGCTTGGTGCGCTCGTCGAGCGTCTGCGGATCGCGCAGGTCGCTTAGCGGCACCTTCTTCGCCTCGGCGATTTCGACGGGCGTCAGGTTGCGGACGAACACCGGCTGCTTGCGCCAGCTCGTCTTGATCGCCTGACCCGACTGGATCGCGGAAATGTCGATTTCGGTCGACGACAGCGCCAGCACGTCCGCGGACGGATTCATCTGGTTCACCAGCGGCAAAACGACGGTGGCCGCACCAACACCCGCGAAGCTGACCGCCGCGATATTGATGAAGTCCCGGCGCCGCACGCCATCCTCGATGCCGGCGTTGAGATTGGATTCACTGGCCATTCGATTGCCCTTGCGCTGGGTGAACTGACAATGGTTCTCGGAAAACTGGCCACCCCGTTTTACGCGCGCAAAGCGTCGCAAATCCCGGCGGCCCCTCCGGGAATTGCGGGCCTGATAGCCGCACACAACAGCCTTGCCAACAGGCAATTTCCGCTTTGTGACCGCTATGTTGCCCCCTCTCGATTCCGCAGGCGCGCGAAGCTAAGGCGGAGCGATGCAAATCGCCCTGTTTCAGCCCGACATCGCCGGGAACGTCGGCACCATCCTGCGCACCGCGGCCTGCTTCGGGGTTCCGGCGCACATCATCGAACCGTGCGGCTTTCCTTTTTCCGACCAGGCGCTGCGCCGCGCCGGAATGGATTATGCCGCGCGCGCCAATGTGCGGCGCCACGCCGATTGGGCGGGCTTCGGCGACTGGAACCGCGCCGACGGCGGGCGGCTGGTGCTGATGACCACCGCGGGCGCGACCGCCCTGCCCGATTTCGTGTTTCAGGAGGGCGACGTGCTGCTGCTCGGCGCGGAGTCGTCGGGCGTTCCCGCGCACGTCCATGCCGCCGCGGCGGCGCGGGTCGCGATTCCGATGCGGCCGGGCTTTCGGTCCTTGAATGTCGCGGTCGCGGCTGGCATCGCGCTGGCCGAGGCACTCCGGCAGACGAAAGGCTTTGCGTCATGATTTCGCTCGATCCCCAGCAACAGGCGGCGCGCGACTGGTTCGAGTCGCTGCGCGACCGGATCTGCGCCACGTTCGAGGCGATCGAGGCCGAGGCGGGCAGCGACGCGCGCTTCGCCTATACGCCGTGGGACCGTGAGGCCGAAGGTATTGCGGCAGGCGAAGGCGGCGGCGGCGTGCGCGGGGTGATGACCGGCCGGGTTTTCGAAAAGGTCGGGGTCAATGTCTCGACCGTCGCGGGCGAGTTCGCGCCCGATTTCGCCCAGTCGATCAACGGCGCCGAAAGCGACCCGCGCTTCTTCGCCACCGGCATCAGCCTCGTCGCGCATATGGCCAATCCGCATGTTCCGGCGGTGCACATGAACACCCGCTTCCTCACCACGACGAAGCGCTGGTTCGGCGGCGGCGCCGACCTCAACCCGCCCATCCCCTATGCCGAGGACACCGACGCCTTTCATGCGCGGCTGCGCGCCGCCTGCGCGCCCTTCGGTCCCGATGCTTATGCCCGCTATTCGAAATGGGCGGAGGATTATTTCTATATCCCGCATCGCGGCGTCCATCGCGGCGTCGGGGGGATATTCTACGACCATCTCGAATGCGCCGACGATGCGGGCTTCGACCGCAATTTCGAATTCACCCGCGCCGTGGGGGAGGCCTTCCTCGACATCTTCCCGCAGATCGTGCGCCGCCGGATGAGCCAGCCCTTCACCGAAGCCGAGCGCGAGGAGCAGCTCGTGTGGCGCGGCCGCTACGCCGAATTCAACCTCGTCTACGATCGCGGCACGCTGTTCGGGCTCAAGACCGGCGGCAATATCGACGCGATCCTGATGAGCCTGCCGCCCCTCGCCAAGTGGAGCTGACGAAAAGGGGGCGCCGCGTCGGCCGCGGGCGCCCCTGATTCGTGCGATATTGACCGTCGATCAGGCGAACACGCTGCCCGCATCGACGGGCCCGAGCGCGCGGTAGATGCCCGCCGGAATCCCGACCTGCAGATAGGCGACGGGAATGCTCATCACGATGCTGCCGACGATCAGTCCGACCATCGATCCCGCGCCCGGCATCCCGCCGCTCGCAAAGACCGAAAAGCCGACCACCGCGCCAAGGATCATCGCAATCACCAGGAAGGCGATGCCCAGCAGGATGAAATAGGCGAAGATCTTCCACTGTGCCGCGCCGGTGATCCGCCACGATTCGGACAGGCCGGTCAGGACATTGAAGGTCCGCTTGTCGGCCATGATCGGCCCGGTGCAGCACAGCCGCGCCGCGAGCCAGACGATGAACAGCAGGAACAGCGGCACCAGGATCAGCATCGCGAAGCCCATGCCCGCCAGCGCCGATTCGCTCGGCTGGCGGCCGCTGAGCAGCGCCGGCGCAAAGGCGCCGCCGAAGAGCAGAAAGCCGATGATGCCGATCACGAAGAGGATCGCCGCCGTGAAAAGGAGCACGGGCAGCGCGGCCACCAGCCCATAGCTCAGCGCACCGCCGACATTTTCCTGACCGTCGCTGAAGCCCAGTCGCCACGAAGCGAAATAGCTACCGGTCTGGAGGATGTAATTGACCAAGCCGAGCAGGATCGCAAAACCGCTGAACGCGGCGAAAGCCCCTGCCCCGCTCGTCATCCGCGCCGGATCGAAGGCGGCCATGCCGCCGCCGAGCGCGAGCTGCAGGATCAGCGGCACCGCAATGCCGACGCCGATCAGCGCGATGGCATGCTCGGCGGCGCGGCCGCTGAAAAAGCTGGTCGCATAGGACCAGGCCTGACTGATGCTGATATTATTCACATCCATTCTCCCCTGTTGGACATGGTCAGGCGAAGATATCCCCCGCCTGGGTTGTCGCCAGCTGCCGATAGGCGGCCGCTGAAATCGCGATCGAGATCATCGTCGCGACGAGCCCGAAGCCCGCTTCGACCAGCCCGCCGAGCATCTTGCCGACGCTGCCCGCACCGCCGATCATACCGACCAGCCCGCCCACCAGCGATGCCGCGATGATGACGACTAGCGTGACGAGGAACAGGAACAGGAAAATGCGCCAGCCATTGCCATGCGTCATCCGCCAGCTCGTCGCGATCACCTCGACCGGATTGCGGATCGCGCGGTCGGCGACCAGCGGCGCGACGAAAGCGAGCCGCCCGATCAGATAAAGCCCCGGAATGATGAGCAGCAGAAAGCCGACGCCCAGCATCAGGCCGGTCAATATCTGCACCGCCAAAATGGTGAGCAGCATCGACGCGGCAAAGCCCAGCGCCTCGCCGACGCTGGTGCTCGACCGCGACAGCCACAGCCGCATGATCGCCACCGTCCCGAACATCGTGAACAGCGCAACGCCGATCTGATACGGCAGCATCTGCAGGATATTCTGCTGCATCGCCGCGGTCAGCTGGTCGATCGTCGCTTCGGCGGGCGGCTCGATCGGCGCCGGGCCGAACCAGGCCACCGCAAGCGCGGGCAGGAACAGAAACACCGCCGCGATGGTGCCGGTGAGCGGGCGGTGCGCCTTCAGAAGCTGAATGGCATCGTCCCACGCCGCGCCCATATCGAATTTTGCCATTGATACCCCGTCATTTATCGCTTCGGATTGGCGCCGAACCTGACCGGCTTCGCGCCCAAAGTCCAGCCCCGTTCGGCGCGGATGCCGCCCCCTTGCGCTTCGCGCCCGCGCGGGGCAGAAGCCGCGCGATGTCCGCGCTCCCGCCTCCCGAATGGACCGTTTCGCCTAGCCTTGTCGATTATCCCGCCGCGCTTGCCGATATGGAGGCGCGCGCCGCGGCGATCCACGCGGGCACGGCGGGCGAGCGCATCTGGCTGCTCGAACATCCGCCGCTCTATACCGCCGGGACGAGCGCCGACCCCGCCGAGCTGCTCGACCCGCGTTTTCCGGTCTATGACGCGGGCCGCGGCGGGCGCTACACCTATCATGGTCCCGGCCAGCGCGTCGGCTATGTCCAGCTCGACCTTGCGCAGCGCGGGCGCGACGTACGCGCCTATGTCCATGCACTCGAAGGTTGGGTGATCGACGCGCTCGCGCGGCTCGGCGTCGCGGCACGCCGCGCCGAAGGGCGGATCGGCATCTGGACCGACGATCGCGACGGCCGTGAGGCTAAGATCGGCGCGATCGGTGTCCGCGTCCGGCGCTGGGTGACGCTCCACGGCTTTTCGCTCAACGTCGCGCCTGACATGACGCATTTCGGCGGCATCGTGCCGTGCGGTATCGCCGACTTTCCGGTGACGAGCTTGTCCGAGCTTGGCCGCCCCGCCGATTTCGCCGCGGTCGACGCCGCGCTCGCCGATGCCCTTCCGGCCTTTCTCGACAAGATCGCGGCCAGCGATTAGGACCGGCACATGACGCGGATCATCCTCACCTCGCTCTTCGCCCTGTCGCTCGCCGCCTGCGGAGGCAGCGAAGGCAGCAAGACCACGACCAAGCTCGACGCGGTCGAGGTCGAACCCGGCACGATCAGCGACTCGATGATCGTCCTCGACGATGCAGCAAGCGATGGCACCGCGGTCGACAGCAGCGTGCCCGGCAGCGATTCGAAAAAGACCGACAGCAAGGCCGACGACGAAAGCGCCGACAGCAGCAGCAGCGATAGCGCGCCCGCGGATCAGAGCGACAATCCTGACGCCGTCCCCGCTCCGGCGGCAAAGAAGGCCCAGGTCGACAGCCAGTAGGGCGGCCGCCGCAGCCTCTTCGCTCAGCGCAGCCCCAGCGTCTTGTGCGTCTGCAGCGACAGACGCCAGCGCGGATCGCGCATCACCAGATCGATACAGTGCCGGACATTGTCCGCGGCATTGGCATCGTCGAGCGGCTGGATCAGCCGGTGCGCGAAATCGAGTTCCGCCAGCCGTTCGACATCGCTCCCCGGCTGCGGCCACACCAGCTTGAGTTCGTCGCCGCTTGTCTGGACCAGCTCGCTGCCCGCCTTGGGGCTGATGCAGATCCAGTCGATCAGCCGCGGCACCGGCAGCGTGCCGTTGCTTTCGATCGCGACGGTGAAGCCCTCGCCATGCAGCGCCTCGATCAGCGCATCGTCGACCTGCAACATCGGCTCGCCGCCGGTCAGCACGACATAGCGGTCATCTTGCGCCGCCCCCCATGTTTCGCCAATCCGCTCCGCCAGCGCCGCGGCATCGGCATATTTGCCGCCCAGCGTCCCGTCGGTGCTGACGAAATCGGTATCGCAGAATTTGCAGATCGCCTTGGCGCGGTCCTGCTCGCGCCCCGTCCACAGGTTGCAGCCCGCAAAGCGGCAGAAGACAGCGCGACGTCCGGCCTGCGCGCCCTCGCCCTGCAGCGTCAGGAATATTTCCTTGACCGCATAGGCCATGGGTCAGGCCTCGACGGCGTAGCGCGTCGGGTCGGCGAGCCCGGCGTCGGCGAAGCCCTTGCGGCGCAGGCGGCAACTGTCGCACAGCCCGCAATGCAGCCCCTCGGGCGTCGGGTCGTAGCAGGACCAGCTCATCCCCGCATCCATGCCGAGCCGCGCCGCCTCGGCCGCGATGTCGGCCTTGGTCATATGCTGCAGCGGCGCGTGGATCGTGAAATCGACCCCCTTGTCGCCGTCGCGCGTCGCGAGCTGCGCGAGATGCTGGAAGCCCGCGATGAATTCGGGGCGGCAATCGGGATAGCCCGAATAATCGAGCGCGTTGACGCCGATGAAGATGTCCTGCGACTGCCGCGCTTCCGCGAGGCCAAGCGTCAGCGACAGGAAGATCAGGTTGCGCGCGGGAACATAGGTGACGGGAATATCCTCGCCCACGCCGTCCTTGGGCACATCGATGTCGGCGGTCAGCGCCGACCCGCCGAAACGCCGCAGATCGAGCGGCAGCACGATATGCTCGGCCGCGCCCACCGCCGTCGCAATCCGCGCCGCCGAGTCCAGCTCGACGCGGTGCCGCTGGTTGTAATCGACGGTCAGCGCGACGATCCGCGCCCCCGCCTCGCGCGCCAGTCCTGCGCAAACCATCGAGTCCAGACCGCCCGACAGAAGGACGATCACCGTTTTTCCGGAAAGATCCTGCATCGCCGCGCGATACGCCCGCGTCGCGCTTCGCGCAAGACCGCGATTTGTGCGGCGCACCAAAGAAAATGGGCCGCGCGTCGTTCGACGGGCGGCCCAGTGCGGCATGAATGCCGTTAGGGAGAAGGACACACATCGGCGTGTCGCAATCGCCCTTCTAGTGAAGGATGGTTAACAAAGGGTTTGCTTCAGCAGCCGCCGGCGCGGCGCGCCTCGATCGCCTGCGAGAAGGGCTTGCCGTCGGCGATGCCCTGCGTGTCGATCTGGACGAGCCGGTTCGTTTCGCTGCGGATCGTGGTGCGGCCATGGCCGGCGCCGGGGCAGGTATAATGCACCGTCACCGATGTCGGCGTATCCTCGATCACATAGCGCGAGCAGGTCGCGCGCGGATGATAGACCTGGATCAGGCGGCGCGCGTCGCCCAGACATACGGTCTGGAGCACCGCATCCTTGCCGCGCTCGCGCAGCTGCCAACTGCCCTTTTCCAGCCGGTCGAGCATGGCCAGCGTCGGCGCCTGCGCAGGCACCGCGCTCGCCGCTCCGGTCAGGGCAAGCGCCATCGCCGATATGCGAAACATGGGAGAGAAGATCGTCATTTGCACCTTGTCCACCGGCCGTTCCGTGTGGAACGGCAACGACCCCTGCACATCACCTAATCATCAAACCCGCGTATTTCAACCATTCAGCGCACGCCTGCCTCGCTTCATCGACGGCCCGTGCGTCAGTGGCGCGTCGCGATCTCGTCGAGCGGGACGGGGAACAGCCGCGAACAAAAGGCACAATCGACCTGGATGATCCCGTCGTCGTCGGCCATTTCCTGCCGTTCGGCTTCGGGAAACTGTGCCAGAACCCGCGCATAATGGTCGATGTTGCAGCGACAGCCGCGCGACACCGCCACGCCGGGTTCGACGCGAACTTCCTCTTCGTGGAACAGCCGCCACGCCAACGTTTCGAGCGAGGCCGCGGCGTCGGTCAGTTCCTCGTCCTTCAGCGTCGCCGCAATCGTGCGCGCATGTTCCCATTCGGGATGATCGGCGCGCGCTTCGATCCGGTCGCGCCCGACCTCGCCGTCGGGCAGATGCTGCAGCAGCAAACCCCCGGCGACGCAGCCCAGCTCCGCGTCGTGCCGCGCGCAAAGCCGGACGAGGCTCGGTATCTGTTCGGACTGCTCGAAATAATGTTCGGCGGCATCGGCGATCGACGATCCTTCGAGCGGGACGATCCCCTGCCAGCGCTCGCCGCTCACCGCCTGATCGAAGGTGATCGCCAGAAAACCCTCGCCGAACAGACCGAACAGCGTCGGATCGGGTCCGACTTCGGCCAGCCGTTCGGCATCGAACTTCAGATAGCCACGCAGCTCACCAGCGCGATAATCGCAGACGAGCAGATCGACGGGGCCGCCGCCGGTCTGCGCCTGCAGCGTCATCTGGCTTTCATCGTCCTTGAGCGTCGAACCGAGCAGCACGGTCAGCACCAGCGCCTCGGCGAGCAGCTTTTCCATCACCGGCGGATAGCTGTGCGCCGCCATGATGCGGTTGAGCACCGGCCCCAGCCGCACGAAGCGGCCGCGGACATGCCGCTCGGCGATGGTGAAGATCAGGGGTTCGTCGAACCAGGTTTCGCGCGTCTCGCTCACAATTTCCCCAACGCCCACAAAAGAACCGATTTCTGTGCATGGACGCGGTTTTCCGCCTCGTCCCACACGCGCGACTGCGCGCCGTCGATCACCGCATCGACCACCTCTTCGCCGCGATGCGCGGGCAGGCAGTGGAGGAACAGCGCATCGCCCTTCGCCTTGCCCATCAATCGCTCGTCGACCTGATAGGGCGCCATTGCGGCCAGCTTGTTGTGGGCATGGTCCTGCCCCATCGACACCCAGGTATCGGTGACGACGATGTCGGCGCCCGCCACCGCCTCGGCCGCGTCGCGCAGGATGTCGATGCGCGCGCCCTGCGCGCGCGCCGCCTCGACGAAGCGCATGTCGGGGTCATAGCCCTGCGGCACCCCGGCGCGAACATTGAAGCCGAACAGCCCCGCCGCCTCGATCAGCGAGGCGAGCACATTGTTGCCATCGCCAAGCCATGCGAGTTCAAGGCCGGGCAAGGCCTTGCCGCCCTCGACGATCGTCAGCAGGTCGGCGACGATCTGGCAAGGGTGCGACAGGTCGGTCAGCCCGTTGATAACGGGGACGCTGGCATATTCGGCCAGCTCCTCGATCTTTGCATGATCATCGGTGCGGATCATGATCGCATCGACATAGCGCGACAGGACGCGCGCCGTGTCGGCGATGGTTTCGCCGCGGCCGATCTGCATCGACCCCGCTTCCATCACCATCGCGCTGCCGCCGAGCTGGCGGATTGCCATGTCGAACGAAGCGCGCGTGCGGGTCGAATTCTTCTCGAAGATCATCGCCAGCACATGACCCGCAAGCGGCGCGTCGGCGTCAACCCGGCCCTTGGGCCACGCCGCGCGCGCCGTCTTGCGGTCGATCGCATCGGCCAGCATCGCCGCAATGGCATCCCCGCCCGCGTCGGACAGGTTCAGGAAATGCCGCCGCGCAGGTGCGCTCATGCTTCCGGCGGCGTATAGCTCGCCGCCCCCGCCGACAGTTTCTCGATACATTCGTCGATATGGCCCTGCTCGATGTTCAGCGGCGGCAGGATGCGCACGACATTGTCGCCCGCCGCGACCGTCAGCAGGCCGTGGTTGTCGCGCAGATGCGCGACGAAGGCACGGCTGTCGGACTTCATCTTGATGCCGAGCATCAGGCCCATGCCGCGGATGCTTTCGAACAGATGATCGTGATTGGGGATAAGCTGTTCGAGCGCGCCGCGCAGCCGCTCGCCGGTCGCCTTGACCTGATCCATGAAGCCATCCTCCAGGATCACGTCGAACACCGCCTGCCCCGCCGCCATCGCCAGCGGGTTGCCGCCATAGGTCGACCCATGCGTGCCGATGACCATGCCGCGCGCCGCCTTTTCGGTGGCAAGGCAGGCGCCGAGCGGGAAGCCGCCGCCGATACCCTTCGCGGTCGCCATGATGTCGGGCGCGACGCCGAACTGTTCATAGGCATAGAGCGATCCGGTGCGCGCGACGCCGCACTGCACTTCGTCGAACACCAGCATCAGGTCGCGTTCGTTGCAGATGTCGCGCAGCCCCTGCAGGAAGGGTTGCGACGCCGGGCGGATGCCGCCTTCGCCCTGCACGGGTTCGAGCAGGAAGCCCGCCGTGCTGTCATCGACCAGATCGAGCGCGGCGTTGAGGTCGTCGAAGGGCGCATAGGCAAAGCCCGGAAGCAACGGGTCGAAGCCCTTGCGCAGCTTTTCCTGATTGGTCGCCGAAATGGTGCCGAGCGTGCGCCCATGAAACGCGTTGTTGAAGGTGATGAGCGTATGCTTGTGCGCATTGCCCGCGCTCGAATGATAGGCGCGCGCGGTCTTGATCGCGCATTCGACCGCCTCCGCGCCCGAATTGGTGAAGAACACCGTATCGGCAAAGGTATTGTCGACCAGCCGCTGCGCAAAGGCTTCACCCTGCGGGCTGCCGTAAAGGTTTGACACATGCATCAGCGTCGCCGCCTGATCCTGGATCGCCTTCGTCAGATGCGGATGGCCGTGACCGAGCAGATTGACCGCGATGCCGCTCGCGAAATCGAGATAACGCTCGCCGCGCTCGCCGATCAGATAGGCGCCCTCGCCTCGCACCGGACGCACACCGCACCGGGGGTAAACGGGCATCAGCGGCGTGATCGACATATCGGGCACCTTTCCAAAAAGCCTAAAGTAAAAAGGCGACCCCAAAGCGGGCCGCCCTTGCACGGGCCGCCCCTATACCGCCGCCGCCAGAGGCGCGTCAACACGGCGCCTGACCCTGTTCTGTTCGATGCAACCAAGCCCGTTGATCCGCGTTCGCCCAATGATGCGAAAGATGCCCGCGCTTCTGTTGCTGCCCCTGCTGCTCGCCGCATGCGACGGCATGCCGCGTGATGCCAGCGGCACCAGCGAACGCATTTCCCGCACCGGGCCGATGCGCGTCATCGTCCTTCCCGCGACACCCGACGCCGCGCCCGCGCTCGACCTGCTCGGTCGCTACGCTGCGGCGCATGGCGCAACCGTCGCGCGCATCGAGGCGCATGGCGAGCACGCCCTCCACATGCTCGAAGAAGGCGATGTCGATGCGGTGGTCGGCCATTTCGCCAAGGCCTCGCCGTGGAAGACCGAAATCGCGCTGTCGAAGCCGCTGACACATGGCGAGCCCGACGATGCCGACATGCCCGTGCTGCGCATCGCGCGCCGCAACGGCGAAAACGCCCTCGTCCTCGCAACCGACCGCATGGTCGCCGAGGCGCGGCGATGACCGTCCACGGCGGTATTGCTCCCGCCATCGCCGCCGACGTCCGGCGCGGCGAGCGGCTCGAATGGTGGACGCTGTTCTGGATGAGCAGCGTGATCGTGCTGATGTGGCTGACGATGGGCGCCAGCCAGGCGATGAAATCGGCGGTGATCGAAGATTTTCTGAGCCTGGTGCCCGCGATCGTCTTCCTCCTCGCGGCGCGGTGGGAACGCCGCGATCCGAACCGGCGCTTTCCCTTCGGCTATCGGCGGGGCAACAGCCTGGCCTTCCTCATCGCGGCGACCGCGCTGCTCTCGGTCGGCGCTTTCCTGTCCTATGAAAGCATCACCACGCTCGTCCGCCGCGAACATCCCACCGTCGGCGGCGTCACCCTCTTCGGTCACACGGTCTGGCTCGGCTGGCTGATGATCGCGGCGCTGGTCTATTCGATCGTCCCGCCGATCATCCTCGGCCGGATCAAGCAGCCCGTTGCCGAACGCATCAAGGACAAGGTGCTGCACACCGACGCGCTGATGCAGAAGGCCGATTGGCAGACCGGGCTGGCGGGCATCGCGGGCATCGTCGGTATCGGTCTCGGCTGGTGGTGGGCCGACGCGACGGCGGCGCTGTTCATCGCGCTGTCGATCGTCAAGGACGCGCTCGGCGCGCTCGATCAGGCGGTCGCCGAACTGCTCGACGGGACGCCGCGCAAGCTGGCCTCGAACGATCTGTCCGACGACGCCGAGGATCTGATCGCGACGCTGAAGGCCCGCTATGGCGACGTCAGCGTGCGGCTGCGCGAAACGGGGCGCTATATCGATGCCGAGGTCGATTGCCCCTCGCCCGCCGACGTGCCGACCGCCGCCGACTTGATGGGCGACGACACGGCGTGGCGCCTCGCCAGCCTGAGCTTCCGTCCCGAACCGAGCGACCCGCCCGCCTGATCAGAGGCGCTTCGCCGCCTCGATCGCGATGGCGAGCGAACGCTTGCGCGCGGCATGGTCGTACATCGACGACGCGACGATCACCTCGTCGACGCCGGTGCGCGCGGCAAAGCCCTGCAGGCCCGCGGCGATGTCATCGACCGTTCCGACCGCCGAACATTGCAGCACATGGTCGAGGATCGCGCGCGCATTGGGCGGCAGGCTGTCCTTGTAGCCCGCAAGCGGCGGCTTCATCTTGCCCGGATTGCCGGTGCGCAGCGCGACGAACGCCTGCTGCTGCGACGAGGCGAGCAATTCGGCCTCCTCGCGCGTGTCGGCGGCGAAGACATTGAACGCAGCGGCAGCGTAAGGCTCGGCCAGCTGCTCCGACGGGCGGAACTGGCGGCGATAGATGTCGAGCGCCTCGTCGAGCGCATCGGGCGCGAAATGGCTGGCAAAGGCGTAGGGCAGCCCGAGCATCGCCGCGAGTTGCGCGCCGAACAGGCTCGACCCCAGGATCCACAGCGGCACCTTCGTCCCCTCGCCCGGCACCGCGCGGATACCCAGCCGGTCGTCCCCGGCAAGAAAGGCCTGCAATTCGACGACGTCCTGCGGAAACTGGCGCTCGTCGCTCGCCAGATTGCGGCGCAGCGCCTGCGCGACGCGCCCGTCAGACCCCGGTGCACGGCCGAGGCCAAGGTCGATGCGGCCGGGAAACAGCGCTTCCAGCGTCCCGAACTGTTCGGCGATCACCATCGGCGCATGATTGGGCAGCATGATCCCGCCGGCGCCGATCCGGATGGTCGACGTCGCCTGCCCGATATGCGCGAGCACCACCGACGTCGCCGCGCTCGCGATCCCCGCCATCCCGTGATGCTCGGCCACCCAGTAGCGCACATAGCCGAGCGCTTCGGCATGGCGGGCGAGATCGGCGGCATTGGCGAGCGACTGGGCGATCGTGCCCGTGTCGGTGACGGGGACGAGATCGAGGAAGGACAGTTTCAGCATGAAACCGATATGCGGTGGCGGACGATGCGGTTCAAGGCGTTACCCTCGATCAAGCCCGTTCGTCCTTCGGCGAATCCATCAGTACATAGGTGGTGATCGAATGGACCTGCGGCAGCACGCCGAGCACTTCGGTATGGAAATGCTTGTACGCCGCCAGATCCTGCGTCTCTACGCGCAGCAGATATTCGATCGTCCCGGTAATATTATGGCATTCGCGCACTTCGGGTGCGAGCGCCATCGCCGCTTCGAAATCGCCCTGCGACTTCTTCGTGTGCGACGACAGGCCGACGGTCACATAGGCCAGAAAGGTCAGCCCCAGCTTCGCCGGATCGACCACCGCGCGATAGCCCTTGATGACCCCGCTGCGCTCAAGTTCCTGCACGCGGCGCAGACACGCCGAGGGCGACAGGCCGACGCGGTCAGCGAGCTCGATATTGGAGATTCGCCCCTCGCTCGCAAGTTCGCGCAATATCTTGCGGTCTATCTTATCCAATCCAGCCATAAGTTGCAAAACTTATCGCATCGGCGCCCAAATTTGCAACCCGTCGCGAGAGCATCGCCATTATATTGCGCGGCATGCAACAGACCACCTTCGCCGCGCTTGCCGCCTTTGCCCTCGTCTCGTCGATCACGCCGGGGCCGAACAATATGATGCTGATGGCGTCGGGCGCCAATTTCGGCCTGCGCCGCACCGTGCCGCATGCGCTCGGCGTGGGCTTCGGCTTCACGCTGATGATCGTCCTCGTCGGCGTCGGGCTGATGGGCCTGTTCGACCTGTTTCCGGTGCTGAACCTCATCCTCAAGATCATCAGCGTCGCCTATCTCTTGTGGCTGGCGTGGAAGATCGCCAACGCCGGCGCGCCGAGCGGCGGCGACAGCCCGCGCGGTAGGCCGATGAGCTTCGGGCAGGCGGTGCTGTTCCAGTGGGTCAATCCCAAGGCCTGGTCGATGGCGCTGACCGCGATCGCGCTCTATGCGCCCGATCGCAATATCGCCGCGGTCCTGCTCGTCGCCGCGATCTTCGGCGTCATCAACCTGCCCTCGACCAGCCTGTGGGCGGTGATGGGCGTTTCGCTGCGCGGCTGGCTGTCATCGCCCGCACGGCTGCGCGCCTTCAACTGGACGATGGCCGCGCTGCTCGTCGGATCGCTCGCGTTGCTGATCTGATTGCAAGGTTGCGATCCGCAACCTATGCACGGGCCTCCCACCCTCTCTCGAGACCGGAGATCCGCCCCATGAAAACGCGCCGCCTGGGCCAGAGCGCCATCCACGTCACCGACATCTGCATGGGCACGATGACTTTCGGCAGTCAGACCGATGAGGCCGAGGCGCTGCGCATCCTCGACCGCTGCTTCGACGAGGGGATCAATTTCTACGACACCGCCGAAGGCTATCCGGTGCCGCCCGACATCAAATGGGTCGGCCGCACCGAAGAGATCGTCGGCCGCTGGCTCAAGACCAAGAACCGCGACGCGATCATCCTCGCGACCAAGGTTTCGGGGCCGAGCCATGTCTGGTTCAAATCGCCGTGCCGCGGGGGCATGACCGCGCTCGACCGCCACAATATCCGCACCGCGATCGAAGCAAGCCTGACGCGGCTGCAGACCGACTATGTCGACCTCTACCAGACGCACTGGCCCGACCATGACGCGCCCTATGAGGAGATGATGGACGCGCTCGACGAACTGGTCCGCGAAGGCAAGGTGCGCATCCTCGGCTGTTCGAACGAGACGAGCTGGGGCCTGATGAAATCGCTCGCGGCCTCGGAAAAGCTGGGAGTCGCCCGCTATCACACGATCCAGAACAATTTCAGCCTCAACAACCGCCGCTTCGAGGACGAGCTGGCGCAGGTCTGCCGCCAGGAAGGGGTCAGCCTGATCCCTTACTCGCCGCTCGCCGGCGGCGTCCTGTCGGGCAAATATCAGGGCGGCGCGACGCCCGAAGGCGCGCGCTTCTCACGCTATCTGGCGATGGAGGGGCGGCAGGCCGCGATGGGCCGCCGCTTCGTCAACGACAAGTCGCTCGCCGCCACCGAACGCTATCTCGCGATCGCCGCCGAGGCCGGGATCGACCCGGTGACGATGGCGACCACCTGGTCGAAACAGCATGATTTCGTCGCCTCGACCATCGTCGGCGTCAGCAGCTACGACCAGCTCGAACCGATCCTCGCCGCGAAGGAGCTGGTGCTCGACGCCGCGCTGATGAAGACACTCGACCGCGTCGGCAAGGATATCCTCTACCCGATGGGGTGAGTTTCCGACCGCGTCATTGCGAGCGGCGGAGCCGCGCGGCAATCTCCAGCTATCGTCGTTGAAGGTCGATCGCTGGAGATTGCTTCCCCCGGCTGCCGCCGGTTTCGCAATGACGCGGTAAAACCTACAGCGCCGCCTTGAACAGCTCGAGCATCCGCCCCCACGCCTTTTCGGCCGCCGCCTCGTCATAGGCGCGGCCGTCGGGCGGGCACCAGCCGTGCATCGCGCCCTTGTACACCTCGACCTCGTGCCACTGCTTGCGCGGGGCCAGTACCGCCTTCAGCCGGGTCTTTTCCTCGGGGTCTTTCGCATCGTCATTATCGGCGATCGCGAAAAGAAATCCGGCGTCGCTCGCGGGGATCAACAGATGCGGGCTGTCGGGCTTGTCGGTCGCGACCGACGCACCGTGAAAGCTCGCCGCCGCCTTGACGCGCGCCGGGTTCAGCGCCGCGGTATAGATGACCATCGGCCCGCCCATGCAATAGCCCGCGGTGCCGATCCCTTTCGCCGTATCGACCTCCGCCTGTGCATCGAGGAACGCGAGATGCGCCTTGGCGTCGGTCTGCACCAGCGTGCGGTTCAGTTGCTTGAGATAACCGAACAGCGTCTCGCGCACGCCGGGGTCGTCGAAATCATGCCCCGAATAGACCACCGGCGCCTTCGCCCAGCGATAGAAGGGATTGACGCACAGCACGGCATAGCCCGCCCCGGCAAGCCGGTCGGCCATCTGGCGAAAGGCGGGGCGCAGCCCGCGAATGTCGGGCCACATCAGCACGCCGGGATGCTTGCCCTCGCCCGGCGCGACGAAATAGGCGTCGACGGTGCCGTCGTCGGTCGTGATCGTGACGTCGCGTCCCTTGATCGTCCCGGCGGCACAGGCCGCGGCGGGCAGCATCGCCGCCACCGCCCCGACGCCCATCAGCGCGCCGAAATCGCGGCGCCGCACGGGCAGACCGGCGCGGTCGAGGTCGGCTTCGGTAAATTCATCGCACATGGGCTTTCTCCTCTTTCCCGCATCAAGACCGGCGAAGCGTCGACGGCGCAACGTCGCACGGACATCGCTTCGCCGGAGCCGATCGGCACGGACACAGCTAAGCACGATGAAGCATGATAGGAAAGCCCCGCCCGATCCTACCTCCTTCCCCTCGTCATCCCCGCGCAGGCGGGGATCCAGCTTGTTCCCGCATAGTCGCGCAGCTGGATCCCCGCCTGCGCGGGGATGACAAAATAGGATCAGATGGTCGCGATATCCGCGAAGTCCTCCGCAATATGGTGCACGCCGACGGCGCGCAGCATCGCGCCATGCGCGCCGCGATCGACAATATGCCCGGCGCCGCAAAAGCCGACGACGGTCATCCCCGCGGCAAGCGCCGCCTGCGCGCCCGTCGGCGAATCCTCGATCGCCAGACAGGCGGCGGGATCGGCGCCGATGCCCTTCGCCGCCGCCAGATAGATGTCGGGATGCGGTTTGCCGCGATCCCAGCCGTCGGCGCTGTAGACGTGCGGGCCGAAATGATGCGCAAGCCCGAAGCGGTCGAGCGACATGGCGATATAGGCAGAGCTGCTCGACGAGGCGATGGCGCGCGGCCGGTCGCCCAGCGTCGCCAGAAACTCGGGTGCCCCCGGCACCGGCGCAAACCCCTCGGCAAAGCGCTCGCGCGCCCGCGCCCGGTGCTGTTCGCGAAAATCGGGCGGCAGCGGCCCGCCCAGCCGCGCCTCGATCCGCCGCTGCGTCTCCTGCCAATTATGGCCGTAATAGTCGCGCAGACATTCGTCATAGCTCGTCGGCAGGCCGATCGCGGTCAGGCTTTCGGCAAGCGTCGTGTTCGCGCGCACCTCGCTGTCGGCGATGACGCCGTCGAAATCGAAAATGATGGCGGGGGGCATTACGCGGAACTCATTATCTTCATACTTCACCGATAGAGCGGCCGGGGTCAGGAGACACAGTCATGAAATTCATTACCCTGAAATCGCGCGGCGGCGACTATCTCCTCGTTGCCGAAAATGTCGCCTGGCTTCGCAACTATGAAAATGGCCAGACGCAGGTCGGCATGGTCGGCGGTGCGCCGCTTCTGGTCGCCGGCAAGATCGACGACATTGCGGCATCGATCCTGGCGCAAGCGAACGCGGCGGAGTGAACCGCCGGCCTCAGGGCATCACCGCGGCATCGCGCGCATAGCCCCACGCCCCCTCGCCCGACCAGCCGCGCCCGTCGGGAAAGACGAGCTTCAACCCGCTGAGCCGGTCGGGCGCGAACAGCCGCATGTTGACCCCCATCAGATCGACCGCGCCGCCCATCCGCTCGATCAGCCCCGCGGTCGCCGACCAATGCGTCGAACAGCCGCAGGTCGCACAGAAATGCAGATCCGAATTGGGGTTCGCCCGGTCGGCGCGATTATAGGTCCGCGTTTCGCCCTCGATCGTGACGTCCTTCGGCGAATAATAGGCCCAGAGGATACCATGCGATAAGCAGAGCGAGCAATTGCACTCGGCCACCTCCTCGGGCGCCTTGGCAAGCCGTACCGAAACGGCACCGCAGTGGCAGGTGGTGTTCCAGGTCACTCCACCGTCACCGACTTCGCGAGGTTCCGCGGCTGGTCAACGTCGGTCCCCTTCGCCACCGCCACATGGTACGCTAGCAACTGCACCGGCACCGCATAAACGAGCGGCGCGATCAGCGGGTGGACCTTGGGCATTTCGATCGTCGCCATGCAGCCGTCGCCGGCTTCGGCAAGCCCTTCCGCGTCCGAAATCAGCACGACCTTGCCGCCGCGCGCCATCACTTCCTGCATGTTGCTGACGGTCTTTTCGAAGAGCGGCCCGCTGGGCGCGAGGACGATCACCGGGACCGCCTCGTCGATCAGCGCGATCGGGCCGTGCTTCATCTCGCCCGAGGCATAGCCTTCGGCGTGGATGTAACTGATTTCCTTGAGTTTCAGCGCGCCTTCGAGCGCCAGCGGATAGTCGGGGCCGCGCCCCAGATAGAGGACGTCGCGCGCCGGGGCGATCAGATGCGCCATCGCCGCGATTTCCTCGTCATGCGCGAGCGCGGCGTTCAATGCGGCGGGCGCTTCGATCAGATGCTTGACGATCTCGCGCTCGTCACCCTCGGTCAACTTGCCCTTCTTGAGCGCGAGGTGCGCGGCGAGCGCCGCGAGCACCGCGAGCTGACAGGTGAAGGCCTTGGTCGACGCGACACCGATTTCCGGCCCCGCATGCGTCGGGAGCAACAGGTCGGCCTCGCGCGCCATGCTGCTCGTCGGCACGTTTACGACGACCGCGATCGTCTGGTCGTTCGCCTTGCAATGGCGCAGCGCGGCGAGCGTGTCGGCGGTCTCGCCCGACTGCGAGATGAAGAGCGCGAGCCCGCCCGGTTGCAACACCGGATCGCGGTAGCGGAACTCGCTCGCGACATCGATGTCGACCGGAACGCGCGCAAAGGTCTCGAACCAATATTTGGCGACCATGCCGGCATAATAGCTGGTGCCGCACGCGACGATGGTGATGCGGTCGATCGCCGACAGGTCGAAATCCATCTGCGGCAGCGCCACCGTCTGTTCGAGCGGACGGATGTAGGAGGAGAGCGTCTGCGCGACGACGGTCGGCTGCTCGAAAATTTCCTTCTGCATGAAGTGGCGGTAATTGCCCTTCTCGACCGCCGCGGCGGTGACGCCCGAGGTCGTGATCTCGCGCGTCACCGGATTGTTGTCGGCGTCGTGGATCTGCGCGCCGTCCTTCGTGATGACGACCCAGTCGCCCTCTTCGAGGTAGGAAATCTTCTGCGTCAGCGGCGCAAGCGCGAGCGCATCGGAGCCAAGATAGGTCTCGCCCTCGCCATAGCCGACGACGAGCGGCGAGCCGAGGCGCGCACCGATCAGCAAATCGGGATGCTGGCGAAAGGCGATGGCGAGCGCAAAGGCGCCGCGAAGCTGCGGCAGCACCGCCTGCACCGCCTCCTGCGGCGATTTGCCCGCCTCGACCTGTTCCGAAACGAGGTGCGCGACGACTTCGGTGTCGGTTTCGCTTTCGAACACGCGGCCGCGCGCCTGCAACGCCTCGCGCAGCGGCTTGAAATTCTCGATGATCCCGTTGTGGACGAGCGCCACTTCCTGCGTCGCGTGCGGATGCGCGTTGCTCGTCGTCGGGGCGCCGTGCGTCGCCCAGCGCGTGTGCGCAATCCCGACGGTGCCGGGCGCCGGATGGCCGGCGAGTTCCTTGACGAGATTATTGAGCTTCCCCTCGGCGCGGCGGCGGATCAGCTGGCCGTCCTCGACCGTGCAAACGCCCGCCGAGTCATAGCCGCGATATTCCATGCGCCTCAGCCCGTCGACGAGGCGATCCGCCACCTGGGCCTGGCCGATAATTCCGATGATTCCGCACATGGGGGCTATGCTTTCTTCTAGAGCGTGTAAGGAACGCGGATGCCCGGCATCGCCGCCGGAAAATCCTTGATGTTTCGGGTCACGAGAACGCGCCCCCTGATCTGGGCCGTCGCAAGTATGATGGCATCGGGCGATTTCAACCGCGGCCGATCGCGGCGCAGCGCCGCGGCGCGCTGGGCGATCTCTTCGTCGATTTCATCAAGCCCGAAGTGCGAGAGGAACGCGGTCGCCTCGCGGACGATGGCGTCATGTCCTTTCGACAGCACTTCGATCCACGCCATGCGGCTGATCCACGGTCGCGAACCATGGCTTACCGCACGTTGAATCTCCGCGCGGGCCGGCGGGTAGCCCGCGAGCGCATCGATCACGATATTGGCGTCGAAAGCATAACCGCTCACGGCCGGGGCGGTGCCTTGGGCGCAGGATATTTGCCTGCAAGCATATCGAGATAGAGCTGGCGCTGCCGATCATCCTCGGCATCGAACAGGTCGGGAGATTCGGCCCGAACCTCCTCATAATCATCGTCCCACGGGCGCGTCCATTCCGCGCGCCGGCGCCGGGCATAATCGGACGGATCCTCTGCCAGACCATACCTGGCCCAAAGGCCGAAGCCCTGATCAATCCAGTCGCCGCCCTCTAGCGAGGGCTGCGCATTATAGGCCGCCACCGCCTCGCGCAGGACGGCCGCGCGGCTTTTGCCCTGCTCGCGCGCGATGCGGTCAAGGCGCTCGATGTCCTCATCGGGCAGGTCGGCAAGTATCCGCGTCATTGATATACTGATATCATATCATGATATCATGTCAATCCTTACGCGCGCCCGAAATTGCAGTCGACGAAGGTCATCGCGAATTGCACCGGATCGGCGGGACGGCCGTGCGCGGCGGCGAATTTGACGCGGCCATCGTCCCATATCTTGCGGATCTGCGCCGAAAAGTCGGGCGCGAATTTCATCTGCTGCGCGACCATCTCCTGCCAGCTTCCGGCAAGGCCCAGGCTGTGGCGCAGCGTCGGCTCCATCGCCGCGCAATAGGCGCGCGTCGCCTCGTCGAGATGCCCGATCGCGTCGAGCACCCAGGCGTCGACATAGCGCAGGAAGGGTTTGTCCTCGTACCGGTCGCTCATGCCTTTTTCTCCGCCGCCTTCTTCTTGCGCATCGCATCGTGGAACCGGTCGGCCCAGCCGGGCTTCACCGACTGTTCGGCGCGGACGATGCGAAGCTCGCCGTCCATCACGTCGCGCGTCACCGTGCTGCCCGCCCCGACAATCGCGTCGGCGCCGATCTTCACCGGCGCGACCAGCGCGCTGTTCGACCCGATGAAGGCGCGTTCGCCGATCACCGTCTGATATTTGAAATAGCCGTCATAATTGCAGGTGATCGTGCCGGCGCCGATGTTCGCGCCCGCCCCGACCGTCGCATCGCCGATGTAGCTGAGGTGGTTCGCCTTGGCGCCCTTGCCGAGCACCGCCTTCTTCACCTCGACGAAATTGCCGACCTTGGCCTTGTCTTCAAGCACCGCGCCGGGCCGCAGCCGGGCATAGGGGCCAACCTCGCACCGCGCACCGATGCTCGCGCCCTCGATATGGCTGAAGGCGCGGATCGTCGCGCCGTCGGCGACGCGGACGCCGGGGCCGAAGACGACATTGGGCTCGACCGTCACGTCGCGGCCGATTTCGGTGTCCCAACTGAACCATACCGTTTCGGGCGCCCGCAGCGACGCGCCGCCCGCCATCGCCTCCTCGCGCTTGAACGCCTGCCACTGCGCCTCGGCGGCAGCAAGTTCGGCGCGGCTGTTGATCCCCGCCACTTCGGCAGCGCTGGTTTCGATCACCCGAACGCGTTTGCCTTCGCCGATTGCCCCGGTTGCGACATCGGGCAGATAATATTCGCCCTGTGCATTGTCATTGCCCACGGCTTCGAGCAGGCGCCACATATCGGCGGCGTGTGCGACGATGACCCCCGAATTGCAAAGATCGACCGCGCGTTCGGCATCGCTGGCGTCCTTATATTCGACCATCTTGCGAACCGTGCCGTCGGCATCGGCGATGATCCGGCCATAGGCGGCGGCATCGGTCGGACGGAAACCCAGCACTGCAACGGCGGCACCTTCATCGAGTGCACCGCACAGACGCAGCACGGTCGCTGCGGTCAACATCGGACAGTCGCCGAAACAGACGAGGACGATCCCGTCGAAACCCGCCAGCGCATCCTTCGCCTGCAAGGCGGCATGCGCGGTGCCGAGCTGCGGCTCCTGCACCGCGACGACCGCGCCGGTGCCGGCGAGCGCCGCTTCGACCTGCTCGCGCTTGTCGCCAACGACAACCACCGTCGCGGCGGGCGCCAGCCCCGCCAGCCCGCCCAGCAAATGCATCAGCATCGGCCGCCCTGCGATGGGGTGCAGCACCTTGTGGAGATCGGACTTCATGCGGGTGCCCTTGCCCGCGGCAAGGATGACGGCGGCGATTGCGTTGCTCATGCCGCGTGCCATGCCAGCAAATCATTGCGGATTCCAGAGCGAGCGCCCATGCGGACCGGCATGAACGATTTTCCCTTCCGCATCGTCGGCTTCGATCTCGACGGCACGCTGATCGATACCGCGGGCGATCTCACCGCTGCGGTCAACCATGCGCTGTCGCGGATCGGGCGCGCGCCGCTTGCCGAAACCATGGTGCGGCCGATGATCGGCCTCGGTGCGCGTCACATGCTCGAACAGGGGCTGATCGCGACCGGCGGCGTTCCGGACGAAGATTTCGATCGTTTGCTCGGCGAGCTGCTTGCCTATTACGAAGCGCATATCGCGGTCGAGAGCCGCCCCTACCCCGGCCTGATCGCGGCGCTCGACGCGCTGGAAGCGCGCGGGGTGCGCTGCGCGGTAGCGACCAACAAGGCCGAACATATGGCGCGCAAGCTGCTCGGCGAACTGGGACTGGCGGATCGCATGGCGGCGATCGTCGGCGGCGACACGCTCGGCGTGCGCAAGCCCGCGCCCGAACCGGTGCTGGCGATGATCGAGCGGAGCGGCGGCGGACGGGCCGTCTTCGTCGGCGATTCAATCTATGACGTCATGGCGGCGCGCGCCGCCGGAGTTCCCAGCGTCGCGGTGCGTTTCGGCTTCCTCGATCGCCCCGCCGAAGCCTTGGGCGCCGACCATTTGATCGGCCATTATGACGAGCTTCTGCCGCTGCTGACCCGACTATAGGCCCTCCTTGTTCGTCATCCCGGCGAAGGCCGGGATCTCACCCTCCCCACATGAAGCGACGGCGAGATCCCGGCCTTCGCCGGGATGACGATATAGTCGGAAGGATCGCCCTAGCCCTTCCGCCACTTCGTCCAGAGGTGCTTCGCGAGCATCACCGGCGGCATGCGCAGCCAGTGCGAGCGGATGTAGAACGCCTGTTGCAACGCGAAATGCGTGGGTCGCCCCCAATCGTCGCGCGCGAGCAATCGGCGGACGAACCAGCCATCGCCCGACTCGCGCCGTTTCCAGCCGGGCGGCAGCGCCGCACCGTAAAGATCGCGCGCCAACCGGGCGGCGCGCTGCACCGGCGCGCGCAGGCCATGAAGCGCGGCGCGCGCATCGAGCTCGCCCCAGAAGCCCGCATCGGCGGCCGCGAAATCGCGCGTCAGACAATGGAAATCCCACAGATTGCGCAGGCCGCCCTGCAAGTCGCCGTCGGCGAGCAGGTGCGCGGCGCAGTGGCACGCCATGTCGGTCGGACACAGCACGGCAAAACCGCCATCGGCCACGACCGCATCGCCGATCATCGCCAGCGCGTCGGGCGTGACGCGGTGCGTGCGCGGCAATATCGTGTGGTGGACGTCGATCATCCGGTCGCGCGCCTTGTGGATCAGCGGCGGCAGCTCGTGCATATGTTCGCGATAATAGGCGTCGTCATAGGGATCGGGCTTCACCCATTCCCAGCCCGCCCCGATCAGCTCCTTTTCGGCACGGCCGATGTCGTGCCAGCCGACCAATATGTCGAGGTCGCCGATCTGGCGCCCCTCGGCGCACGACAGGCCCGCCGCCGCATAAGCGGTGCCTTTCAGCAGCACGAACGCGATCCCTTCGGGCGCGAGCGCGCGGCGCGCCATCTCGGCCTCCCACAACGCCTGCGCCCGCGCGACCGCGGCGGCGGCGCGCTGGTCGGCGAACAGCGCCGCGACGGACGGCGGCAGCGCCGCATGCTGAAGCCGGTGCGCGAGCGTCGCGAGCAGCGCCTCGGCGCGCGCGGCGCCGATCACCCCGTCCCAGTCGCGCGGCGCAAGGCCGTCCGCATCGCGCCGCCCCGCGAGCAGATCGACCAGCGTGCGAACACCGCTCATCGCACTGCCTCCGCCCATAGCTGCTCGACCAGCGCCATGCCGGCCGCGCTGTCGGGATAGCTGATGCCGAAGGCGGGCGTCGCGCGAACCAGCCGCGTCAGCGCAGCAAAGCCTGCTTCGCCGAGCGCGACATAGTTGGTCGATGCTTCGGTCAGGCGGACGAACACCTCGCCCGGCGCCATCGGTTCGATCGCCGCCGCGCCGCCGAAGCGCGGAAACAGGATCAGCGCGGGGCGGGCCGGTTCGTGCATCCCGGCGATCGCATCGGCGCGCGGGATCAGATGGCGGATATCGCCCTTCGGGGTTCCGGCGAGCAGCGGGCCGAGCCGCGCGGGGTCGACGCGCGCCGCGATTTCGGCGATCGCCGCATTCTTCAGGCTGACCGCTCGCGGAAAGCCCAGCGCATCGCCGCTCGCGGGCTCGATCAGCGTGAATTCGTCGCCCATCAGCCGCCACGCGCCTTCGCCAAGCAGCGCCGCGAGCGTCGATTTCCCCGATCCCGATTCGCCCGACAGGATTACCGCGCGCCCGTCGCGTGCCACCGCGCTCGCGTGGAGCAGCATGTGCCGCCGCCAGCCGAGCGCGACCTGCAAATTCATCCCCATTTCGGCGGCCAGCAAGCCCATCGACAGCGGCAGCGGCAGCGCGTCGGGAACGATGAAATCGCCGCCGATATGCACCGACGGGCGCAGCCAGCGGCGCCACGGGCGCGCGGCGAACAGCCGCACCGTCGCATCGGCAGGGCGGGCCATGTCCTTGGGATAGCCCGCATAGAGGCGATCGAGCGCGTCGATCGGCGCGCGCCAGTCGCTGCCGATGCGAAACTGGACCGGCCCCACCGCAATGCGCGTGCTGTGCCTCACGCCGCCGCCGCCAGGCCCAGCGCCGCAAGCTCGGCGAGCCGCTCGCGCAAGACCGCCGCGACATCGTCGTCGCCCGCGTCCGCCAGGTCGAACATGGCGGCGAGCCGCTCCGCCAGAATCGCTGCGTCGCAGGGCGTATCGCCCATCGCGGCAATTATTTCGGGCATCGGCGCGACGACCAGATGCGTCTGCATCGAACGCCGATCGAAGATCGCGGTCAGGTCGCCAAGCGGCTCGATACGCAGCGCGCCGGCTGCGGGGGCACGATAAAGCCTATCCGCCATAATCTTCCGCGGCGCTCGTCAGTTTGGCGAGGATCGCCATCAGCGCGGCGCGCTCGCCCGCGTCCAGCGCCGCCTCCAGCTTCGCCTCGCTCGCGAGCGCGGCCGGCACGATCGCGTCATAGAGCGAGCGCCCCGCCGCGGTCAGTTCCAGATGGTGCGAGCGTCCGTCGGCCTCGTGCGCCTGGCGCGCGATAAGCTGGCGGTCGGCCAGTGCCTTGGCGGCGCGATTGACCGTCACCTTGTCCATCCGCGTCGCGGCGACCAGTTCGCGCTGGGTCAGCGGTCGCCCTTCGCCGAGCACCGCCATCAGCCGCCATTCGGGGATCTTCAGGCCGAAGCGGCTCTGATATTCGGCGGCAATCCGGCTCGATACCGCGTTCGACGCAATCGACAGCCGATAGGGCAGAAATTCGCCGAGATTGAGTGTCTTCGCCGCCATGCCCCTATCCTTATCGCCTCTGCGCCGCCTGCGAAATCAATAAGCGGCGCGTACCCCCACCCACAAGGTCCGCGGCGTCGCGCGTTCCAATATGCCCGCCGACGACAGCGCCGCCGGAACGAGCGCGTCAAAGATATTCTCGCCGCGCGCTTCGATCCGCAAGCCCTGCGTCAACCGCAACGACAGCCCGGCATCGACGGTCAGCGCGTCGCCGAGCGGTTGCAGCCCCAGATCATCCTCATTCTGCCTGCCGATATAGCGCAGGGTCGCGAAGCCGCCGAACGGCCCCGCCTCGCCCGTCCGCAGCGACAGGCTGGCGCCATGTTTCGCGATCTGCGCCGGCCGCTTGCCGTCAAGCGCAGCCGCGGCACCCGACGCAGCGACGCGCGCATCGGTAAAGGCATAGGTGGCGCGCAGCGTCAGCGGGCCGGCGCGCTGTTCGGCGCTGACTTCGATGCCCTTGCTGTCGATCGCGTCGAGATTCTGCCGCTGGCTATAGCTCGCCCCCGCCGCGACGAAACCGACGCCGGGAAAACTGCCGGGACCGGTGCCGAGCGTGACATTGGCGATCGCATTGTCGAGCCGGTTCGCGAACAGCGTGACGCCCAGCTTCGTGTCGCCGCGCCGCCAGTCGGCGCCGATCTCGCCGCCCCACAATCGTTCGGGGGCCAGCGCCTCGTTCGCCGCCGTCGCATCGGCGCCGACGCGGAAAGGCCGGTAGAGTTCGTTGAGCGTCGGCAGGCGCCAGCCGCGATAGGCCGCCGCGCGCAGCGCCACATCGCCCGCCGTCCAGCGCACGCCCGCACGCCCGCTGCCTTCCCAGCCCTGCCGCGCCGCAAAGCGGGCGTCGGTGATCGTCGATCCACCGAAATTATATTCGTGCCGGTATCCGGTGCCGATCCACCAATGATCGACCCGGCCGCTGAGCGTCCACAGCAAGCCGTCATCTTCGCTACCCGACGTCCATTCGGCGAAGGCGCCGACGGTGTCGCTGCTGCCCCCCGCGCTGCGGTGACGGCCGGGGTTGAGTCCGGTGAAGAAATAATCCTCCTCGGTCCGCCCGACCGTGCGGCGCCAGTCGGCGCCGATACGCAGCGGGTTGGCCCCGCCGAACGCGGGCCGCAATTCGACGCGCGCGCCGAGCCCGGTCGCCGGCACCTGCTGAAAAAGCGCCGGCGCCACGCTGTTGCGGTTCGCAGCGACGCTGGCAAAACCGGTGTCGAAATCGCGGAGCTGGACATAGCCGAGCGCGAGCCATTGCAGCCCGTCCGCGGGTTCGTGCAGATACCGCAAGCTGGCATCAATCCCGTCGACCGTGCTGGTCGTGAAATCGGTGCCGCGGTCGCGCCGGTCCGAAAAGCCGCGCACGCTCGCCTCGATCCGGCTGTCGGGGCCGACATCGAAGCGCAGGCGAACGCCCAGCCCGCCTTGCTCATAGGGGGCCGCCCGATCGACAGCGCCGCGCTGATCGGCAACGACAGGCACGAAGCCGTCGCCGCGACTGTAGCGGCCATCGATCGCGACCTGTCCGTTGCCGAGTTCGGCCCCCGCGCTCGCCGACGCGTCGAAGCTGTCGCGGCTGCCATAGGCCGCGCTGGCGGTGACGCCGTCGGTCATCTTGGAATAGAGGCCGATGGTGCCGGCCAGCGCGCCTGGGCCATCGGCACCGCTGCCACCGCCGCGCGTCACGAGGATGCCGCCGAGATGGATCGCGTCATAGGCGCTCCACGCGACCCAGCCGCCGAACGGATCGGCCTGCGGCACTCCGTCCAATGTCACCAGCGCGCGTGCCGAGGCGTTGCCGCCAAGGCCGCGCAGGGTGACGCCCTGGCTCGTCGGATGGGCGCTGCGCCCGTCGCTCCGGCGGAACTGGACGAGGCCCGCTTCGTCGCGGAGGCGATTTTCTATCCGCGCGCCGACGCCGGGGTCGAGGCCGCCGACCAGCGCGACGCCCTGTATCGCATCGCCCTTGGGCAGCTGCAGCGAGCCGGCGCCGGTAACGACGATTTCGCGGAGGTCAGGGCGGCCGACGTTGCAAAGGCAGGTATCGGGATTTTCGGACGCGGTGTCCTGCGCCGCCGCCGCCGCCGGCATCGCCAGCGCGGCCACCCCCACCGCCAGCCGGATCACGCGGGCTTCACCGCATCGGGATGCGCGCGCCGGAACGCCTCATGCTCCATGCATGCAGCATCGATTTCCATGAGGCGCGGATAATGGTCCAGCGGCACCTCGAACCGGCGCGCGTTGTACATCTGCGGCACCAGACAGCAGTCGGCGATCCCCGGTTCGTCGCCGCCGAGATAGGTGCCGTCGCCGGCCATCGCCTCCAGCGCGTCGAAGCCCTGCAATATCCATTCGGCGATCCAGCGATCCTTGGTCTGTTCGTTGAGCCCCAGGTCGCGGGTCAGATATTTGAGCACGCGCAGATTGTTGAGCGGGTGGATATCGCATGCGACGACATAGGCCTGCGCCAGCGCCACTGCGCGTGCCATCGGATCGTCGGGGATCAGGCGCGGTTCGGGGTGCGCGCGGTCGAGCCAGTCGATGATCGCAAGGCTCTGGATGATCGGCTCGCCGTCGGCGACGAGCATCGGCACGAAGCCCTGGGCATTTTGCGCAAGATAGGCGTCGCTCTTCTGCTCGCCAGCGATCAGGCTGACCTCGACGCGCTCGTAATCGAGGCCTTTGAGGTTCAGCGCGATGCGAACGCGAAAGCTGGCCGACGAGCGGAAATAATCATGGAGGACGAGAGCGGTCATCGGGCCAGCCTAATGCGCGTCTTTGGGCATCGCCGCAATCCATTCCCGCAACAGCGCCGCGCCTTCCTTGTGAACCGTCGAGCGGCCAAGTTCGGGCATCGCGATGCCGGGATCGAGGCTTTCGAGGCGGTAGATCAGGAAGCTGTGGTCGGGATCGCCCGGCTGGATCGCGAAATCCATGCCGCCGCTGCCCCGCCCGGCGGCGGTGGGACGCTTGCCGATGCCGTAATTGACCCCGACCGGGTCGGTCCAGCGCAGGAACAGCCCGCTGTTCGACGCGCTGCCCTCGGGATTGTGGCAATGCGCGCAATTGGCCTCGAGATAGGCGCGCGCGCGGTCCTGCAGCGTGCCGCTCGCCGGATCGTCCCAGCGCGGCATCACCGGTTTCAGCGCGGCGGGGTTGGTGAAATAGAGCGCGCGCGTGTCGGCGCCGACCGTATCCGCCAGCACCATGTTGCGCGCCTTGGGGCCGATGGGGACGATCGTGCCCGCGCGGCTGTGGCATTCCTTGCACTGGTTGCGGTTGGGCACGCCATATTGGATCGCATGCGCCGTCCCGTCGGGGCTCTTGAACGCCACCGGCACGCGCCGCCCCGCAATGGCGAGCGAGGCGTCCTTGCCGTCGGCATCCCAGATGTAGGGCAGCGCCACCCAGCCGCTCGCGCGGTGGATCAGCAGCCGCGTTTCGACCGGACGGCCCTCATTGAAGTCGGGCCAGCCGAAGCTTTTGACGATCACCGTGCCGACCGGAAAATCGACCGTGCCGTCCGCCAGCACCGTCGCCCGCTTGCCCGCCGGGATCGACACGAACCGGTGCTTTTCGGCATAGTCGCTGAACAAGGGCGTGCGCAGTGTATAGGCAAAGCTCGCGACCGGCCGCGCCGGATCATTGCCCGCGAACAGCCCGAAGGCGGAAAGCTTCGCGGGCATCGCGCTGCCCTCGAGCAAGGCCTGATCGACCGCGGCCGGCGCCGCCCCGCCCCCCGCGCTGGCGCAGAGCAGCGCCGCGATCAGCGCGGCGGCGATACGCTTCACTGGACCTTGGCCTCCATGCCCTCGGGCAGCACGATGGCGGGCAGCGCGGGCGGCGGCGTGCCGCCCAGCTTGACCGGCACCGGCTTCGCTTCGCTCTGCGGCGTCGTCACGTCGGGCAGGCCGAGCGACAGCACGCCGACATCGTCGACGACGATCGCGTCGCCGGCGCCGTCCCACAGCACCGGCGGGATCGCCCCGCCCATCGCCGCCGCAATCTCGGCACCGCCGGCAAAGGCCGGCGCAAAGCCCGCCTTGCCATGCGCATTGTCGCGCACGACGATCTGGCGCGGCAGCGGCTGATATTTGGGGTCTTTCTGGTCGTAGCGATAGCCGACGATCATCACATTGGCGGTGCCATTGTCCTCGAACACATTGTCGAAAACCTCGACATTGCGGTTCGCCATCACCAGCACCCCCGTCCCCGTCGGTACGCTGGCGACGATATTGCCCTTCGGCGCGAAATTGGGCGTGCTGTTGTCGCTGACGACATTGTCGAAGACGCGGACATTATGCCCGCCCTGCTGCGGCAGATTGGGCAGGTCGAACACCAGTATCCCGCCGGTATTCTTGGTCGCGATATTGTCGTGCACATCGGCGTCGAAACAGTTTTCGATCTCGATCCCGGCGACATTTTCGGTCGCGATCGAATCGCGCACGACGATGTTGCGCGACTGGCCGACATAAATGCCGGCGTCCGATGCGCCGCGCACATAGACGCTGTCGATCAGCACATCCTGGCTTTCGACCGGATAGATGCCATAGGCGCCGTTGGTTTCCTTCGGCCCCGCGGTCCATTCGACGCGCAGCTCGTTATAGACGATGCGGTCGGCGCCTTTCGACTTGATGCCGTCGCCGCGCGTGTTGAGCACCGCGAAATTGGCGAGCAGCACATCGTCGGAAGTGACGAGCAGCCCCTCGCCCGCCCCCTGCTGTCCCGAAAAGTCGAGGATCGATCCGCCCTCGCCCGTCCCCGCGCCGCGCAGCGTGACATTGTCGACGTCGAGCGACAGCCCGTCGGTCAGCGTCCAGGTGCCCGCGCCCAGTTGCACCACGTCGCCGGGTTCGGCGAGGATCAGCGCCTCCTGCAATTTCTCGTTGGCGTCGGCGCCCTCGGCCGAGACATTGATCGTCTTGGCAGCGGCCGGACTGGCGGCGACCGCGACCATCGCGGCGGCCAGCGACAGGACATGGAATCGCATTGCACACTCTCCCTTGTTTTGCCGGAGCATGCGGCAAGACTTGACGGATGCCAAGCGGCTTGCTGACAAGCATGTCATTGGCGTGGCGGCAGGCGCGCGGGAGACAGGCCGATGATCGACAATCGCTTCGTGCAGATGATGGCGCGCTACAACGGGTGGCAGAACCGCGCCGCCTATGCCGCCGCCGATACGCTGACCGATGCCGAGCGACGGTTGGATCGCGGCGCCTTTTTCGGGTCGATCCACGCGACGCTCTCGCACCTTTTGTGGGCCGACCGCATCTGGCTGTCGCGCTTCGACCGCTGCCCGCCGCCCGATTGTCCGGGCAAGGAAAGCGGCGGCTTCGTCGCCGACTGGGACGATCTGAAGGCGCAGCGCACCGCGATGGACACGCTCATCGTCGCCTGGGCCGACGCGATGGCGCCAGGCGCCGTTGCCGGCAATCTCGACTGGTACAGCGGCGCCGCGGGCCGGAACGTCTCCGCCTCGCTCGGCATAGTGCTGCCGCATATCTTCAACCACCAGACGCACCACCGCGGCCAGGTCCACGCGATGCTGACCGCCGCCGGGTGCCGCACCGAAGACACAGACCTCTTCCTGATGCCACCCGCCGACTGGCTGGGCTTCGATCCCCGAAGCTAGCGCCCCGGAGACTAAGCCGCGTGGGCAAATTCCAACGCCGCGGGAACTGCAGCTAACCGTTATTTCGTTCGGAAAGCTGCCTTTCCGGACACGACCGATTGCAGAAGTTCTGAGCCTCAGCTAAATCGAGCGACGCTAGCAGGCGATAAAATAATGTTACCACAACCCATGTCGCTAGAATTCGACTTAACTGCCGTGGGGTTCTTCTTACTGATAGCCGCCATGCCCCGACGCATGCTCAAAATTGCCAGCTTCGGTCGAGCAAATCCCCTGAGTCCGAAAGAAGTTATCGGATGGCGCATATTTGCAGGATTTTTCGCGATCGCGGCGGCGCTGCAAGCAATCTCAAAAATGTCGACATAAGGGCCGCTCACCACCCCCATCCCGCTCATTCGTTCGATGCCGAACATTCGCGAAAGCGGACGTTCGATCAGGTTGGAACGTGTCCACGCGCCTTAGCTCCCCGAAGCTGGCGTCCCGTCAACAGCGGCATTTCGGTTTCGCCGTCGGCTTCGGCGCGGTCGTTGCGAATTCGGCGCGGGTCAGGTCGCCCGACTTGTCGGCGTCGGCCCCGGCAAAGCGGTCGCTCGTCGCCGCCGCCCATTCCTCGAAGCTGAGCAGATTGTCGCCATTCTTGTCGAGCTTGCGAAAGGCGGCGCTGCGCGTCGCCATCATCTCGACGCGGCTGATCCGCTCGTTACGATCGCGGTCATAGCGGTTGAACCGGCGCTCCTCGCGCGATTCGGCCTTGGCGGCAGGCAAGGCGGGCGGCGCGGCACCGCGCTTCGGCGCATCGGGGCCCGCGACCGGCAGCGCGGCAAGCCGCGGCGGCGGGGCCGGCACCACATCCTCTGCGGCAATCTGGCTATAGCCTTTCCACAGGAACACACCGCCCGTCAGCAGCAGCGCGCTCGCCACGCCGCCGAGCAGAAATCGCGAAGTCGCCATCACGTCCCCTTCATGCCCACCTTCGTCGGCCATCGATCCGGTCCGCTTGCCTGCCTATCATGCGACCGCGACGCATATAATCGACAAAGCCACTCGAAATCGCCGATCCGATTGCTATATTCGATCAATGCAGTATTACCTGCCCTCGCTCAAGCAGATGCAATATCTCGTCGCGCTGCACGAGCACGGTCATTTCGGCCGCGCCGCCGATGCCTGCAACGTCACCCAGTCGACGCTGTCGGCGGGCATCCGCGAGCTGGAAACCCTGCTCGGCCAGACCCTCGTCGAACGCACCCGCCGCGTCGTCCGCTTTACCGGGCTCGGCGACGCGATCGTCGAAAAGGCGCACCGCGTGCTGCGCGAGGCGGAGGAGCTTGCCGACATGGCCGCCGCCGCCTCGGCACCGCTCGTCGGCGAATTGCGGATGAGCGTGATCCCGACGATCGCGCCCTTCCTGCTGCCCGACCTGTTGCCGCGGCTGCGCAAGGAACGCCCGTCGCTCAAGCTGTTCCTGCGCGAAGAGCCCAGCGCGCAGGCGTGCGAATCGCTGCACCACGGCCAGGTCGATTGCGTGCTGCTCGCCCTGCCCTACGCCTGCGGCGATGTGGAGAGCGAGGCGCTGTTCGACGACGCGCTGTTCGTCGCCTTCCCCGGCGACCAGTCGGAGGATCTTCCCGCGATGGTCAGCGCCGACCAGATCGACCCCGCGCAGATGCTGATGCTCGAGGACGGCCACTGCCTGAAAGACCACGCCCTCGCCGCCTGCAACCGCCCCGAACTGCGCGCGGGCGCACGCATGATGGGCACCTCGCTCCACACGCTCGTCCAGATGGTCGACAACGGTCTGGGCATCACCATGTTGCCGCAGATGGCGATCGAGGCGGGTATCCTCGACCACACCGACATCGACACCCGCCCGCTCGATTCCGACCACGACTGGCGCACCATCGCCCTCGTCTGGCGCAAGGGCAGCCCGCGCGCCGACGAATTCCGCATGCTCGCCGACATTTTCCGCAAACACCGGGCGAATTGACCGGCAGATCGGGATCGCCCCGGCACGCGCAGCAGCGCAGCCGCGCGGCCGACAGCATTGCTATCCCAATCGTATGAAAGTCCCGCGGTGATATTGTGGACCCCGGCGAAAGCCGGGGTCCAGGGATTCACAACACCAACAGCCGCTTTTGACGCTCTGGACCGAATGACCGGAAACGACCGGTTGCGGACGTTCGCCTCTCTCTTTCTCTCTCTCCCGCAATAGGCACTTGAATAAGGATTTTTCATCCATAGAAATCGAAGCATGAGAGCAGCTTCGATCGTTCTTGCATTCGTCCTGACAAGCTGCGGTTCCGGCCATGACGCGACTCCAGCAATTGATCGCCGCTGCATCGCACTGCCGGGCGATAATGTGGCGATCGAACCTTCGAAGGCAGGCAAGAGCTATTTTCCCGGTTCCTTCGGCAAGCCGGCACAGGTCTGCAATTTTAAAGGCTATCCCGAGTGCTTCGCGACGATCAGTAAAGTCGAAAACGACTGGTACCCCCAATATTGGGATGCGGCTGGCGAGCCTTCGCTGTACGAGCGATCTCGGGCTGCCACCACGGCAGGAACGTCGACACTGCGCTTTACTTGGTTGCCCACTTTTCATCATCCGGTGATCGTTCGCATAGAACGCTCCGGCAAAGAGGCTAAATTGGTTGCCAACCAACTGTCCGGCGAGGGTGGCTATGAGCCCGGCATAGTCGAACGTGAAGTGACGCGTCCGCTTTCGGCTATCGAAATAGCAAAACTCGACGCCATTTTGTCCGCGACAAAAGTCCTCAAACAGCGAGCTACCGATTGCAATAGCGGACTCGACGGTAGCCAATGGATCGTGGAAGGCGCCGATCGCAACGGCTACCATTTTGTTAATCGCTGGTCACCTCAAGAAGGCCCCGTTCGCGAGTTCGGCGATTTCGCACTGACTCTCTCGGGCTGGACTTTCGAGGAACGATACTGAACCGCGTTTCAATCGTTGTCTGCCGTCCGCTAACCACCCCAAACCCGTCTCACGCCAAAACCGGCAACACAATCGCCGCGTCGAGCCCTCCGCCCGGGCGGTTCGCCAGTACCAGTTCGCCGCCCTCACCCGCCGCAATCTCGCGCGCGATCGACAGGCCGAGGCCGGCGCCGCCCGTCGCGCGGTTCCGCGACTGCTCGCCGCGCGCAAAGGGTTCGACCAGCGTGCGGATCTGCTCGTCGGTCAGCCCCGGGCCGTCGTCGGACACGATGATGCGCGCATGGTCGCCCTCGCGCACCACCGACAGCCGCGCGCGAACGCCATAGGCCAGCGCATTGTCGATCAGGTTGCGTAGCGCGCGGCGCAGCAGCATCGGCCGCGCCCGCACCGCCGCCTCGGCGAGCGCGCCCGCCGCAACATCCTTGCCCTGCTCGCCATAGTCAGCCGTCAGTTCGCGCAGCAGCAGCGGCAGCGCGATCGCCTCGGGCGCTTCGGTTCCCGCCCCCGACCGCGCGAGCGCCAATATGTCGGCCAGCATCGCGGTCATTTCCTCGATCGAGGCGATCATTTTTTCGCGCAAGCGGTCGTCGTCGACCTGCTCGACACGGACGCGCAGGCTCGCGAGCGGGGTGCGCAAATCGTGGCCGACCGCACCCAGCATCCGGTCCTTGTCGGCGAGCATCGTGCCGATGCGCGCGCGATAGGCGTTGAACGCCGCGATCAGGTCGCGCACGTCGGACGGACCCGCCTCGTCGATCGGCTGCAGATCGCGCGCCGCCGGATTGGCCCGCACCGCACGGGTCAACTCGCGCAGCGGCGCCGCGACGCGCCACGCGATCAGGATGATCGGCACGAGCAACAGCAGATAGAGCGACAGCGTCTGCCACAGCAAAAAGCCCTGCAGGCGCCCGCCGGTCGCCGGAATGCGGCTGCGCACGGTGAAATAGCGCCCGTCGACGCGCGCGCTCACCACGACGACGCGGCCGGGATAGCTGGTCTTCTGCGCGCGCGGCCGCAGCGGCATCGCCCAGGCGGACACCTCGCTCGCCTTGACCCCGCCTTCGCTCAGCAGGTCGGCGACATAGGCCGACAGGTCGGCAAGCGGCACCGACCCCGGAATCAGCGGCGGCGGCCGGTCGGTAATCAGCAGTTTCTGGACGCGGTCGTGCCGGCCGCTCGCGGCGCCATTGTCGATCCGGCCGCGCCGGTCGCGATCGATTGCGTCGATGATCCGTGCGACCGCCATGCCGCCGCCATGCGCAAGCGTCTGCTGCTTCTGCCCGCGGGCGAGCATCACGAAATTGATCCCCTGCGCGACGAACAGCATCGCCGCGACGGCCAGCACCAACTGCCCGATCAGGCTGCGCGGCCACAGACGAATGCTCATGCGGCCGGTCCCAGCCGCTTGACCTCGCAAGCCAGCGTATAGCCGCCGCCCCACACCGTCTTGACGATCTGCGGGTGCGCGGGGTCTTCCTCGATCTTCTTGCGCAGGCGGCTGACCAGATTGTCGATCGCGCGGTCGAAGATGTCGGCCTCGCGCCCGCGCACCAGATCGAGCAGCCGGTCGCGGCTCATTACCTGTCGCGGATGGCGCACCAGCGCGTGAAGCAGGTGATATTCGCCGGACGACAGCGCGACTTCGGTGCCCGCCTCGTCGACCAGCACGCGTTCGACCTCGCGCAGCACCCACGGCCCGAAGGCATAGCTCGTCCCGCCCGGATCGACCGCGCGGCCGTTCGGCTGCGTCCGCCGCAGCACGGTGCGGATGCGCGCGACCAGTTCGCGCGGGTTGAAGGGCTTGACGACATAGTCGTCGGCGCCGATCTCCAGCCCGATGATGCGCTCGGTATCTTCGGCGCGCGCGGTGAGCAGGATCACGGGGATGCTGCTCGTCTCGCGCAGATGGCGGGTCAGCGACAGGCCGTCCTCGCCGGGCATCATGATGTCGCTTACTACCAGGTCGACCGATTGCGCGCGCAACACCGACCGCGCTTCGGCGGCATTGGCGGCATCGGTCACGGCAAATCCCTGCGCCTCCAGATATTCGGAAAGCGGCTCGCGGATCGACGGTTCGTCGTCGATCAGCAGGATGCGGGGGGTGTCGCTATCGGTCATGGCTATCCGCTAAAAAAACTAGTTCGCCCACCGGCCCACTGGGGGCCGATGGGCGATAGCTGGCAGGACGCGGCGGCAAAGGCAATGCCAGCGTGGGGGGCTAGGAAGGGGGGGGGTAGGCCCGTCCACGCCGCCCGCGTCGCTGCCGATCAGTTGGCGGCGGGCGGCGCCGGCGGTGCACCGCGCTTGTCGCGCATCGCCTGGCGCATGGCCTGCCGTTCTTCGGCCGTCACCTTGCCGTCCTTGTTGGCATCCATCCGGTCGAAGCGCGCCAGCGCGCCGGCGACGAATTCGGCCTGGCTGATCGCCTTGTCGCCATTGGCATCGGCCTTCATCCAGCCGCCCGGACCGCCATGTCCGCCGCGCTTGCCGCCGTGATGGCCGCGCATCGCGTGTCGCTCAGCGCCGTTGCCCGGCGCACCGGCGCGTTCGCCGCGCTTGGCTTTCCATTCGGCGCGCTTCGCTTCGCGCGCAGCATCGGCCTGGTCCCATTCGGCCTTGCTGATGCTGCCATCCTTGTTGGCGTCGAGCCGGTCGAACATCTGGGCGCGCTTTTCGGCGTGGCGTGCGGCGCGATCGGCCTGGTCGAGCTTGCCGTCCTTGTTGACGTCGAGCTTGACGAACATCGCCTTGGCGTGCGCTTCGGCCTCGGCGCGGGTCAGCACGCCGTCCTTGTTGGCGTCGCCCATGTTGCGGTCGCCGCCGGGGGCGGCCAGCACCGGCACCGCGATCAGCGCAGCGCCCAGCGTCAAAAGGGTCATCTTCTTTTTCACGTCACAAACTCCTGTCCAAGGGACCGCATGAAAGGGGGGAGAGCCTTCGGTCCCGATGACGCCCTTCTAGGCTCCATTTGTCCCACAGCATTGCCGCATCGTCGAAATAGTGTCGCAAAATGTCGCAAAACGGCCCCGCCGTTCATCCCCCTGCAAGTCCGGGCTGCACCAGCGAGCGATGGCAATCCGGACGCTAAGGCGCTAAGCAGCGGCGCCGGTCGGCGGCGATCGCAAGAGGGGCAAGGGATGGGCGGCAAGTCGAGCGAAGAGGTCGAGCTCAAGCTCGAACTCGCGCCGGACGCGCGCAGCACGGTCGATTGGCCGGCGCTGTTCGGCGCGCCGCCGACGATCATCGCCCAGCACGCCGTCTATTTCGACACTCCCGACCGCGCGCTCGCCGCCGCAGGCTTTTCGCTGCGCATCCGCACGAGCGGCACGAAGCGCGTCCAGACGGTGAAGGCGCGCGCCGCGGCCGCGGGCCTCTTCGCGCGCGCCGAATGGGAATTTGCGGTGGAGGGCGACATCCCAGTGCTCGACGATCGCACCCCCATCGCGGCGACGCTGGGCGCGCACACGGCGAAGCTCGGTCCCGTCTTTACGATCGAAAACGAACGGATGCTCTGGGATCTCGGCGGGATCGAGGTCGCACTCGATCACGCCCGCGTCGCCACCCCCGACGCCGAAACCCCGATCGACGAGATCGAGCTCGAGGCAAAGGGCAGCGCGATCCCCGCACTATTCGCCCTCGCCCGCCGGATCGATGCAGCGACCCCGGTGCACATCGCTATACTCAGCAAGGCCGACCGCGGCTACCGGCTGCTCGCGCCTCCGGCTCCGGCCGAAAAGGCCCGGCCGGTGGCGCTGGCGGCCGGGATCACGGCGGCGGAGGCGTTTTGCGCCATCGCCCGCGCCTGCCTGCGCCAGTTCCGCCTCAACGCCGCGACGGTGATCGAGCGCGGCGATCCCGGCGCGCTGCATCAGGCGCGCGTCGCGCTGCGACGGCTGCGCTCGGCCCTCGCGGTTCACGCGCCGCTGTTTCCGCGCTCCGCTGCCGCGCGCTGGGACGACGAGCTGCGCTGGCTTGCCGGCGAATTGGGCGCCGCGCGCGATCTCGACGTCCTTGCCACGCGCGCCGGGCCGGGGGCGCTCGCCGACCGGCTGCGTCCCGCGCGCGAAGCCGCCTATGCGCGCGCCACCGCCGCGCTGCTCGCCCCGCGCACACGCCATCTGATGCTCGATCTCGTCGAATGGCTCACCATCGGCGACTGGCGCACGGGCGGGGAAGCCGCGGCGCCGTGCGCGCGTCCGGTGCGCGGCTTCGCGGCCGAGGCACTGGACCGGCTACACCGGAAGGTCCGCAAGCGCGGGCGCCACTTCGCGCGCCTCGACGATGCGGCCCGGCACCGCCTGCGCAAGACGGTCAAGAAGCTGCGCTACACCGCCGATTTCTTCGCGCCGCTGTTTGCCGACGACGGACAGTCTGCGGCGCTGCGCGACCATGCCAAGCTTACCGAGGCGCTGCAGGACCGGCTCGGCGCGCTCAACGACATCGCCACCGCGCCCCAATTGCTGCGCAGCCTGTCGCTCGATGCAGTTCCCGAAGCGGTCGCACTTTTCGCCACCGGCGATCGTGAGCGCCTGCTCGGTGAAGCGCGCACCGCCTTTCGCGCGCTCCGCGATGCCGCCCCCTTCTGGCGCTGAGCCTATAGCGGCAGTTCGGTCGTCGACTTGATCTCGGACAGCGCGACCGTCGAATTGATTTCCTGGACGCCGGGCAGCTTGCTCAGCTGATCGAAGAAGAAGCGTTCATAGGCGTCGATGTCGCGCGCGACGATACGCAACATGAAATCGGTCGTCCCCATCAGCACATAGGCATCGAGCACTTCGGGAAAGCCGCGGATCGTCGCGCTGAATTCATCAAGATTGGCGCGACCGTGCGCGTTGAGCTTCACTTGCGCAAAGACATGCGCGTTCAGTCCGACCTTGCGCCGGTCGACGATCGCGACGCGTTTCCGGATAAATCCCTCGCGCTCCAGCCGGTCGATACGCCGCCAGCAGGGCGATACCGACAGTCCGACGCGATCGGCGATCTCGGCGGTCGTCTGGCTCGCGTCGCGCTGCAATTCGCGAAGGATTTTTATCTCGAACGGATCAAGGTCGATCATTCATTTCCCATATCCATAAATTTCCGGTTTAAAAATCCCCAAAATCGCCAATGTGGGCGAAAATGCGAACAAGTTTGTCCGGCGCCATGATGCGATAAGGCGCAGCGAATTTACGCCAGTCATTTCCGCCAATCATTTCAAGGAGCCCCATGATGGTCAGCCGCCCCACCCGCATGACCCCGCCGGTCGAATGTGTCCGCCTGTTCGATGCTGCCGCCGGCCTCGACGGCGTGATCGCAATTCACTCGACCGCGCTCGGGCCGGGCGCGGGCGGTTGCCGCCTGTGGCACTATGACGATGTCGATAGCGCGCTCGCCGATGCGCTGCGGCTGGCCGAGGGGATGAGCTACAAGAACGCGCTCGCGGGCCTGCCCTTCGGCGGCGCCAAGGCTGTGCTGCGCCGCCCCGCCGGCTCGTTCGACCGCACCGCGCTCTTCCGCGCCTTCGGCCGCGCGGTCGAGGCGCTCGGCGGACTCTACGTAACCGCCGAGGATGTCGGCACCACCGTCGCCGACATGCAGGATATCGCAGGCGTCACGCGCCACGTCGCCGGCCTGCCCCCTGCGGGCGGCCGCGCGGGCGGCGATCCCTCGCCGTGGACCGCGCGCGGCGTCTTCGAGGCGATGCAGGCAGCGGCAGCCCACAGGCTGGGCAGCGACCTCGCCGGCCTGACCGTCGCGGTGCAGGGTACGGGCAATGTCGGCGCCGACCTCTGCCGCCGCCTCGCCGACGCCGGGGCGCGGCTCGTCATTGCCGATCCGAACCCGGCGCGGCGCGACCGGCTCGCGGCAATCCACGGGGCAGAGGTCGTCCATGTCGACGACATCCTTCGCGTCGAAGCCGACATCCTTGCCCCCTGCGCCCTCGGCGGCGCCCTCAATGCCGAAAGCGTCGGCGGGCTGAAGGCGCGGCTGGTGTGCGGCGCCGCGAACAACCAACTCGCCGAACCCGCGGTCGCCGATCTGTTGATGGCGCGCGGGATCGCCTATGTCCCCGACTATGTCGCCAATGCGGGCGGGATCATCAGCGTGTCGGCCGAATATCTGGGCGAAGACGAAAGCGAGGTCGCGGCGCGCGTAGCCCGGATTGCGCCGCGCGTGACCGCGCTACTCGACCGCGCCGCGCAGGAAGGACGCTCGCCCGCCGTCGTCGCCGACGAAATGGCCGAGGAAGTCATCGCCGCCGGGGCACAGCGCGCGGCCGCCTGAATGCACCGCTTTCGCATCGCCGCGCTCGCCGATCCGCAGTCGCTTCCTCGCATCACCGGCTTCTTCGGACAGCGCGGCCTCGTCCCCGCGACGGTTGCCGTGCAGACCGGCGACGGCGCGATGCGGCTGCGGATCGACGTGCCCGGCCTCGACGATGGCGCGGCGGCCGTCATCGCATCGAAACTCGGCGCGCTCTTCGCCGTTACCGATGTCGCGATGTCCGACGGCGTGCCTGCCGAATAGGCTATTTCCCCTGCGCTGCGACGACGCGCAGGATGTTGCCGCTCCACATTTTTTCGATGTCGGCGTCCGAATAGCCCGCAGCTTTCAGCCGTTCGGTGACTTTCGGCAGCGCCGAAATATCCTCAATGCCCTTCAGGCCGCCGCCGCCGTCCCAGTCGGCGCCGAAGCAGATATGATCGACGCCGCCGACCTCGATCGCGCGCAGCACCATCTTCATATAATCCTCGAAATCCGCGGCCCACATCGCCTCGGTCTTGTCGAGTTCGCGCCACTGGCGCGTCAGTTCCGCCTGCGCTTCGGGCGTCATCTCCCCGATATGTTCATATTCGCCGAACAGCTTGGCGCGCGCCGGCGACATGTTCATCTCGGACATGAAGATCGTCGAAATGCACATCGCGCCGCCCTTTTCGGCCAGCTTGCGCAGGCGTCCTTCGTCGAGGTTGCGCGGATGGTCATGCGCCGACCGCAGGCTCGAATGCGACAGCAGGATCGGATATTTCGACAGTTGCAGGATCTGGTCGAAGGTCGCGTCCGACGAATGGCTCGCGTCGATCACGATGCCCAGCCGGTTCATTTCGGCCACCCATTGCTTGCCGAGCGGGCTCAGCCCGTTCCAGCGCGGCTTGTCGGTCGCGCTGTCGGCAAATTCATTGTTCGCCGAATGGACCGGCCCCGCCAGCCGCACGCCCTTGTCATAGAATTCCTGCAACAGCGACAGATCCTCGCCGAGCGGATAGCTGTTCTCCATCGACTTGAAGGCGACGAGCTTGCCTTCCTTGTTCAGCCGCCGCGCATCGTCGGCGGTGCGCGCCGCGCCGATGAGGCCGCTGTTGTCAGCGATCATCTTGTCGATCAGGTCGGACCGTTTGCGCGCATGGGCAAGCGCGGCGGCATAGCCCGCCGGGGTCAGCGGCCCCTGTTCGGTATAGATGGCGAAGAAGCCGCCATCCAGATTGCCGTCGCGCATCCTTGGAATATCGAGCTGCGACAGGTCGGTCGCCAGATCGTGCCGGTCGGCAAAGTTCCATCCCTGCCGCTCGAAATGAAGCGGTGTGTCGAGATGGGTGTCGAGCACCAGCATCCGGCTGTGCAGCGGCGGCGGCGCCGCCTGCGGCTTGTCGCCCGCCGCCGAACAGGCGGACAGCGCGGTGGCGGCGAGCAAGATGGCAATGCGCTTCACTTCTTGTCCTCCACGGGCTTGAGGTCGAGATCCTGATAGTCCCAGCTGAAATCGGCGATCATGCTGACGGGCTTCATCGTCACGCCGGTCACCTTGCCGTCCGCGTCGAGCGCGAAGGTCACATAGGCGGGTTCGATCGCGGGATCGTCGAATTCGGTGACGAAGCTGTCATACTGCCAATGCTTGAGCCGCCCCGCCATGCGCGGGGTCGAGGTGAAGTCGATCGTCAGCCCCTTCGCGCCGTCGGCGATCACGACATCGCCGTACCACGGATCGCGATAGCGCCCCGCATAGCCCGCAGGCTTCAGCGACGGACCGACCTTCGCCGGCGATGCCTTTGCCTGCTTCAGAAATTCGACGCCGCCGGCCAGCCGCGCTTCGAACCAGTCCTGCCATTTCGTCGTCCAGCCATAATCGGGCTGATCCAGATAATGGTCGAGCAGTTCGTAGGTCAGCCCCAGGATCATCCCGCTGTCCTCGCTGTTCATCATGATCGCAAAGCCGACATTCTTGTCGGGAATCATCACGACGCGCGTGATCGAACCGAACACGCCGCCGCTGTGCTGGATGATGCGGTGGCCGCGATAATCCTGCACCTGCCAGCCGAGCGCATAGGCCTGCTGCATCGGCTGCGCGGGTTTCAGGCTGTCAGGCAGTTCGGTGATCGGCATCGGCGTCACCGGGGTCCACATCTGCTTCGCCTGTTCCTCGCTGAACAGCCGTCCGCCGCCAGGCAGCGCGCCATGCGCAAGCTGGATCTTCAGCCACGCCGCCATATCGTCGGCGCTCAGCGCCAGTCCGCCCGCCGGCGCCCCGTTGCGACCCAGCTCGTCGCGTTCGTCGAGCGCCTGCTGCGGCCCCAGCCCGCGCAGCGCCCCCGACAGCCGCGCGTGCGGCCACGACCGGTTGGCGATGCGGAAGCGATCCTCGCTGTCGCTCGTCGCATTCTTCATGCCGCCGGCGCGCAGCACATGCTCGCGGATGAAATCCTCCCAGCGCTGGCCGGTGACCTCCTCGATCAATTGCCCGGCAACGGCATAGAGGATATTGTCATAGGCATAGGCCGAGCGGAAACTCGTCTTGGGCTTGAGAAAGGCGACGCGCTCGACCGTCTGCTTGCGCGTCAGATAGGTGCGCGGCACGAACATCAGGTCGCCCTGCCCCAGCCCCAGTCCGCTCCGGTGGACGAGCAGGTCGCGGATCGTGATCTCGCGCGTGACCCACGGATCGTACATGCGGAACCACGGCATATGCTTGATAACCGGATCGTCCCACGCGATCTTGCCCTGATCGACGAGCACCGCCAGCGCGGCGGCAGTCATCGCCTTGCCGGTCGATCCCGTCTGAAAGATGGTTTCGGCGTCGACCGGCGCGCTCTCGCCCAGCTTTCGCACGCCCCAGCCGCGCGCCAGCGTCGTCCGGCCGTCCTCGACGATCGCGATCGACACGCCGACCGCGCCGATCTTCTGGCGCAGCGCCTCGACGCTGTCGCCGATGTCGGCGGGCGGCTCGGCCCAGGTGGGCACCGAAAGGGCGAGCATCAGCGATGCCGCCAGCAGACGCGCGGATTTCATGGACGAACCTCCTGCATGGACGAGGGGCCCCGCTTGACGAGGCGATAGGTGCCGATCCCCAGCAGCGGGACGACGTAAACAGCCAGGAACAGCCAGGCGAGGATGCGGTATCCGCTCGCGATCAGATCGACGAGGCCGACGCGCGCCGCGACGAACATGCAACCCGCCAGGATCGCCGCGCCGATCAGCGCGCGTCCCGCGGTGCCAGGCGCCGCGCGACCGCGCGCCTCGAACGCGCCCGCGATCCGTTCGTTGATCGCATGGATCGCCCCCACCCCGCTTTCGAGCAGCGCGGTGAAGATCATCAGCTGGAACAGCAGATGAAAGCCCGGCACCGCCATCTGCCGCAAAAGAAAGTCGGAGGGCAGCGTCTCGTCGCCGATGCCGGGATAAAAGGCCATCATCGCCACAAAGAACAGGATCGCGGGCAACATGGTCAGCGGCCCGGCGATCGCGCCCGCGATCAGCGCGTCGCGGCGGCTCGTCAGGTGGCGCAGCACCGGCAGCACGACGACCGCCCCGACGATGTTATAGCTCGCATAGGTGATGCCGCCCGCCATCCACCCGTCCGCCGGCGGTCCGGCCGCGGCGAAACCCGCGCCGATACGGTCGCCGAAGCGGGTCAGCGCAAAGAAGAGGAACAGCGCATAGACCGCATAGATCAGCATCGAGGCATATTTGAACAGGCGCTCGACCCCCGCTTCGCCGAACGCGGTCGCGAACAGGATCGCGGCGGCCAGCACCACCGCCCCCATCAGTTCGGGCCAGCCGAAGGTCGCCGCCCCGATCGCGCCGGCGGCGGCGCCGAACACCGCGAGGATCAGCACAACGAAGATCAGATAGGCCGCCTCGAACAGCACCCAGCCGGGGCCGAGCAATTGCTGGAAGAAGCTGCGATAGTCATAGGCGTGCAATTGCCGCGCGAGCGCGAAGGTCAGCGCCGCGACGACGCTCCAGATCAGCGTCGCGAGCAGCATCCCGGCAAGCCCGCCCCACGGTCCGGCCGGCACGAAATATTCGGCCAGTTCGCGGCCCGTCGCATAGCCGCCGCCGATGATGACCGCCTTCAGTGCGAAACCGGGCAGCAGAAAGCGCTGAAACCAGCTCCCTCCGCTGCCCGCCTCGCCCACCATCACGCGAGACAGTTTTCGACGAGCGCCGCGAGCGCCGCGCCGCCGCGGATCGGATCGGCGACCGGCAGGCCCAGCCGCGCCGCCTCCGCCGCCATCAGCGCCGCGGCCGCATCGGCATCATAGCTCGAGGTGTTGAGGCTGACGCCGCCGCAGCGGATCGCAGGATTGGTCCGGCTGCCGAGCCGGATCGTCAGGTCGATCACCTCCTCGATGCTCGGCAGGGCAAAGCTTTCCATGCCCAGGATCACCGTGCGCGTCGGATCGTGGCAGACGACGAATACGTCGGGCTGGCTGCCGTGGAGCAGGCCGAGCGATACCGCGGCATATGCGGGGTTGAAGATCGACCCCTGCCCCTCGATCAGATCCCAGTGATCGGCGGGTGCGTCGGGGCTCAGCATTTCGGCGGCGCCCGCCTCGAAGTCCGACACCACGGCATCCATCGGCATCCCGCCGCCCGCGATCATGATCCCCGTCTGCCCGGTGGCACGGAAATCGGCGTCGATCCCGCGCTCGGCAAAGGCCCGGTGCAGCGCCAGCGCGGTATATTTCTTGCCCAAGGCGCAATCGGTGCCGACGGTCAGCAGCCGCTTGCCGCTGCGCTTGCGGCCGTTGCCGATCGGAATCGAAGGCGGCGGGGTGCGAACGTCGATCAGCCGCTGGCCGGTGCGCCGCGCCGCATCGGCGAGCGCGGGGATGCTCGTCAGCCGGACGTGAAGCCCGCTCACGATGTCGAGCCCCGCCTCCATCGCCTCGACGAGCACCGCGACCCAGCTGTCGCCGATGATGCCGCCCTGATTGGCGACGCCGATGACCAGCGAACGCGCGCCCGCCGCCCGCGCCTCGGCCGGCGACAGGCGCGACAGGCCGGTGGTGACGGTGCAGCCGCCGATCCCCCATTCGCCGACGCAGCGGTCGGCGGCCCAGTCGGCAAGGCCAAAGGCGGTCTTGGCATAGCCCGCCTCGGTCGTGTCGCCCAGGAAGAGCAGATAGGGCTGCGGGAGGGTGAGCTGGCTGTCCAGCCGGCCCGTCGGCGCGTTCATCGCTGTCACTCCGCTTTCGTTCAAAAGGCCATGTCGATCGCGACGCCGATTGTGCGCGGCTGCAACGGCGAGATCGACAGGAAGCTCGGCTGGTTCAACCCGTCCGCCATCGTCGAGCGCGCCATCTCGCCCTTGTTGTCGAACAGGTTACGCGCATAGGCGCGCAGCGTCCAATGGCCGTCCCACGTCACCGACGCATTCAGATCGACCGAGGTATAGGGCTCGGCGCGCGCGGTCAGCGGATCGCTTTCGACCAGCGACAGGCGGCTGCTCGCGTGGCGGATGCCGGCGCCGAAGCTGCCCTTGGCGTTGCCGCCCAGCGCAAAGTCGTAGTCGGCGCGCAGCGCGCCGCTGAACTTCGGCACCGCGGGCAAACGGTCGCCCTTCGCCCCGCTGATTTCGGGGACATCCTCGCTCAGCGAGGCGTCGGTGTAGCTGCCGGTCGCGCTGATCGTCAGGCCGGGCGCGGGGCGAAAGGCGATGCTACCTTCGAAACCCTTGCTCGTTGCCTTGCCGCCGTTGGCGCCGCCATTGACCCCGCCGAACGAGCGGACGACCTGAATGTCCGTCCAGTCCATCCAGAAAGCGGCAACGTCGACCGTTACCATCCGATCGGCCAGATCGGCCTTCAGCCCGACCTCATAGTTGGTCATGCGGTCGGCGGAAACCGTCGGCGGCACATTGGGAACGATGACGTTCGGGCCGCCCGGACGATAGCCGGTGGCGACGCGGCCATAGAGCATCGCATCCTTGTTGATATGAAATTGCGGGCTGACCGAAAAGGTCCAGACGCTTTCTGCCGAGCTTCCCGGATCGTCGGCCTGGGGCACGATCGCGCCCGAACTGATCTGGCGGAACGTCTGCTTGTTGCGCGCCCAGCGCAGCCCGCCGGTCACGTCGAACTGTTCCGCGAGTTTCAGCGTCGCATTGCCGAAGATCGCATATTCCTTGTAGGTCGCGGGCAGCCCGACGATCGCCAGCGGATCGAGCCCGGCGATCGGATCGCCGCTCATGTCATAGGACCGCACAAGCTGCGCGTTGCTCGTCTTCTCGTCGGTGAAAAAGCCGCCGATCATCCATTCGAACCGCCCGCCGCTTGGCGAGGTCAGCCGGACTTCCTGTGTCCATTTCTTGAGCCCGAGGTCGAGGTAAAAGGGCGTGATGCCGGGATCGACCGCGCCATCGGTCAACAGCGGAAAGAGCACGCCGAAGGCATAGCTCGCATCCTGCACCTGACGGCTCTTCGTCTTGCTGTAGGTGGTCGCAGAGGTCAGCGTTGCCGCGCCGAAATCATAATCGATCGTCGCCGAATAATAATCGAGCGAGATATCATAGGATTCGGGGACATAATTGTTGAACGAATGGCCGTTGCCGAGCCGGTTGCCCGCAAGGTCTGCGGCATAGAGGCCATTGCCGTCCGAATTGAGCGACTGCCAAATGCCCGCCAGCTTGACGCTCAATTGCGGCGTCGGTTGCCACAGCAGCGCCGCGCGGCCGCCGCGCTGTTCGAAATCATTCTGATCGGTCAGCCCGGCATTGTTGACGCTGTCGACCCAGCCCGGGCTCTTGCGCCAAGCGAAACTGCCGCTGATCGCCAGCGTGTCCTGCGCGATCGGGACATTGACATAGGTTTGCGCGCCCCAGCCGAGACCGCCTGCATCCTTGATCGAAAAGCCCTCGAGTCCGGCGCGAACGCGGAATTCATGCGTGTCGGGCTGCACCGTGACATATTTGACAAGGCCGCCGATCGAACTCGCGCCATACAGGGTACCCTGCGGCCCCTTCAGCACTTCGACGCGGTCGAGGTCATAGGGCATCAGGTCGATGGTGAAGGCGCCCGAGCGATTGTAGATCGCGCTCGATCCGACCGGCGCATCGTCGAGGTAGATGCCGACCGTCTGCGCCGAACTGAGCGGTGCGACGCCGCGCAGCGTGATCGTCGTCTGCCCCGGCGTGCCGCCGTTGCTCACATTCATGCCGGGAACATAGCCGGCATAATCGACGAGCGAGGCCGAACCCTGCTGCTGGATATCCTCACCGCCGACGACGCTGATCGAAATCGGAACGTCCTGCACATTCTGCACGCGCTTCTGGGCGGTGACGACGATCTCGCCGCTATATTCCGCGCCACCCGCTTCCTGCGCCTGCACCGGCATCGCCACCGCGAGCGCCATGATGCTTCCCGTAATCCAAAGACCCTGTTTCATCGCCTTACCCCCACACTTGCGCGAGCAGGCGGCGGAAATTGCCCCCCAGCACCGCGCGGATGTTATCGTCCGAATAGCCGCGACGGATCAGTTCCTCGGTCAGGTCGAAGACCTTGAGCGGGTGGTCGAAACCGTCGATGTCGATCTTGTCGCGAAAGGCATAGCTGTCCTTGTAGCTTGCCTTCAGCGCCGCATATTCCTCCGGCGCCATGTCGTCATAGCCGTTGAGGTCGGCGTCGGACCCGATGCCGACATGCTCGATCCCGACCAGCTTGGCGACATGGTCGATATGATCGGCCATATGGCCGACGTTGGTGGGGTCGCTCGCGCGGACGAACATTCGTACCCCCGTGATCCCCATGACCCCGCCCTTGGCGGCGAGCGCCTTGATCGCCTCGTCGGTCTTGACCCGCGGATGATCGACCAGCGCGCGCGCATTGCTGTGGGTGATCGCGATCGGCCCCTTGGCGATCGCGATCGCGTCGAGCGTGGTGCGGTCGCCGCAATGCGATACGTCGATCAGCATCTTCGCCTGTTCCATCGCGTCGATGATCGCGGCGCCATAGTCGCTGACCCCGCCGTCGACCCGGTCGGTGCTGCCCGACCCGATGCGGTTCTGGCTGTTGTAGGTCAGTTGCGCGCAGCGCAGGCCCAGCCGGCGAAATACCGCGACATCCTCGACGCTGTCGAACTGGTCGGCATTCTGGATGCCCATGATGACCGCGCATTTGCGCATCGCCTTTGCGCTGTCGAGGTCATCGACGGTGTCCACGAGCGAAAAGACATGGCCGTTGCGCCCGACGAAGCCCTGCCACCCCGCCATATATTCCATCGCCTGCGCCCGCGCATCGGGACCGCCAAGGCCGAAGCTGTTGTGAAAGCCGGTGATGCCGCTCGCCCGAAACTCCGCCGCCTCGGCATCGCTGAGGCGGTGCGCGATATAATCGGGGGCCATCGTGATCTTGAGCGGCGCGAGCATGTCGATCACCAGCGAGGCGGCAACCAGATCGACCGCGCGCTTCGAATAGCTGCGCGCCGGCGCCGCCGCGAAGGCATAGGCACCGCGCCCGATCATCGGCGCTGCGATCGTCGCAGACAAGGCTGTCCCGACCGCGCCCGCCACAAAGGCGCGGCGCGTCGCCGGGAATGACGCGGTCATTCCACCCTCCACCTCAAGAAAATTTCATTTTCAAGACTATTGTCCTAATCAGAAAATTGTCAACCCGTTTAGGACAAGAAAATTCGTATTAGCCGCCACCCCACAGGCTCGGCGGACAATGGATCATGCCGTCGCGGTAGGTGACGCCGGGTTCGCGGTCGCGCGCGAGGAAGGTCGGCCCGTCGAGGTCGACGATATCGCAGAGCTGCCCCACGAGGTAGGATGGCGCCATCGACAGGCTGGTGCCCATCATATTGCCCACCATCACGTCGAGCCCCAACCGCCGCGCCTGCCGCGCGATCGCCAGCCCCTCGGTCAGCCCGCCGCACTTGTCGAGCTTGATATTGACGACGTCGAAGCGCCCGACGAGCGATGCGGTGTCGGCAAGCGACAGCGCGCTTTCGTCGGCGACGAAGGGCAAGGGCCGCTTGACACCGTCGAGGTCGGCCTCGCGCCCGCGCCGCAGCGGCTGTTCGAGCTGCGCAATGCGGTGCGCGACGAGCAGCGGCAACAGATCGCCCAGCGTGGCGCGGTCATAACCCTGATTGGCATCGACGCCGATCCACGCATGCGGCCGCGCCGCGCGGATCGCGGCGATGCGCGCCGCATCAAGGTCGACCTCGCCCGTCAGCTTCACCTTCACCGGCGCGTGCGGGTCGATCGCCAGCGCAGCGGCCGCCATCGCTTCGGGGCTGTCGGCGCCGAGCGTCAGCGTCGAGCGCAGCGCGCGCGGCGGGTCGAGCCCGGCCAGTTCCCAGACGGGCTTGCCCGCGCGCCGGGCCTCGATATCCCAGAAGGCGCAGTCGATCGCGTTGCGCGCGCCGCCGGGGGGCAGCAGATGCTGCAAATCCGCGCGCGTCGCGCCCCCTTCGATCGCGGGCCGCACCCGCGTCGCTTCGGCGAGCATATGGTCGATATCGTCGCCGAGGTAATAAACCCCCGCCCCCTCGCCGCGGCCCTCATGGCGGCCGTCGGACAGGGTGGCGACGAGCAGCGCGGTCTCGGTGAACTCATGGCCCGCGATGCGGAACGGCTGGTGATAGGGAAAACGCTCGACCCGAAGGTCGAGCGTCAGTCCGGTCATGACATCGGCCGTCATCAGTAGACCATGCCGAAGCCATAGAGGTGGAAGTGCAGCGTCACCCAGACGAGCACCAGCGCCGACAGCAGCAACAGCACCGCCCCCAACTTCATCGTCCAGCGGCGCTTGTCCTTGATGCACAGCCACAGGTGCCAGGCGCTCGTTGCCAGAAGCCCAAGGCTGGCGATCGGCGTCAGCACGCGCAGCAGGATGATCAGCCAGTCGAGCGGACCGCCGACGCTGCCGATGTCGCCCGAGAAGGTGGCGATGAACATCGCCCATCCGGCGACCGCCGCGATGACGAGCCACGCGAACAGCCGTGACAGCCGCCAGGCGCGCCGCGCCGGACCTTCGAGCGCAAAGGCCGCGCCATAATTGCGTCGGACCAGCGCGCGCACCGGCCATGCCAGCGCCGCGAGCAGCACGAGCAGCAGCGCCGCGATCAGCGCCGGGTTCAGCCAAGCGACATTCTCGCCCGCCGGGGCGGGCCAGAAGACCATGAACGGCGATGCGGCATCAAGGCTCAGACGCACGACGCGTCCGTCCTTGACCTCGGCAGCGAGCCGTTCGCCGGTGCCCGTGTCGCGCCACACAAAGGGTTCAACCTCGACCCAGTCGCGCGGTCCGGCGCTCAACCCGTCGAGCGCGGGCATCGCGATCTTGCCGTCGGTCCCGACCACGATCTGCGCCTGGCCGAGCAGGCCGAACAGGCTCATGAAATTGGTGAAGGAGCCGCGGCTCGACACATAATGGCCGGCCAGCATCGCGGCATGGTCGCGCGCGGTCTTTTCGTCGACCTGTCCGGGCTTGGGCGTGCCGGGCAGATAGCGGTCGGCGAACTGGTGGAACAGCGCGCTGCGGATCGCGCCCGCTGCGCCTTCCTTGCCGGGGCTGTTCATCGACACGAACAGGCCGATGTCCGAATCGGGGAACAGCCACAGATAGCTGTGGAACCATTCGGTGTCGCCGCCGTGCGCGATCGCCCGATGCCCGTTGACCCATTGTTCGTAGAAGCCGAGCGCCATGCTGTTGAGCGGGCCGACGCCGGGCGCCTTGTAATCGTGCATCAGCTTCGCCGTCTCGGGCTTCAGCAGCACGCCGCCGTAGTTCAGATGCGCCATCATGAACTTGCCCATGTCGCCGCCCGACGCCGACAGGCTGCCGGCGGGGGCCGGCACGACGATTTCGAAGGGCTTGGCCTTGTCGGTCATCACGCGGTAGCCGCTCGACATGAAGGGCGCGAGCGCGGCCGGCAGCGGCTGGCGGAAGCTCGCATATTTCATGCCCAGCGGCGCAAAGATGTGGCGGTCGATATAATCGTCGAACGATTCGCCGCTGGTGCGCTGAACGATGTATCCGGCCAGCGCGGTCGCATAGTTGGAATAGGCGGGCGTGCTTCCCGGCGCAAACACCCGCGCGGGCAGCGCTTCGCGCGCATAATCCTTCAGCGGCATCACCGCCTTGGGATCACTGCTGATCAGATAGCGGATCGATTCTTCAAAGCCCGCGGTGTGCGTCATGATATTGCGCAGCGTCACCGGCTTGCCCTCGAAGGGCGGAATCTTGAAATCGAGATAGGTGTTCACATCCTTGTCGAGGTCGAGCTTGCCGGCTTCGACAAGCTGCATCACCGCGGTCCAGGTAAACAGCTTGGACACCGAACCGGGGCGGAACAGCGTCGTCGCGGGATCAACCGGCTTGCGCGACGCGACATCTGCAAAGCCATAGCCCTTCTGCAGCACCGTGCCGCCGCCGCGCACCACGACGACAACCGCACCGGCAACCTCGCCGCGCGCGAGCGCATAGGGCATGAAACCGTCGAGCCACGCCTCGACATCGGCGGCGTCGAGCTTGGCTGCGCCCGCAGGCGGCGGCACGGCCGGCGCCTGCTCCGCCGGCTTGGCGGCGATCTGCTGCACCGGCCCCTGCGCGGCCAGCGGGACGGCCGCCAGCACTCCCAATCCTATCATCAGCTTGCGAAGGAAACGCATCGCTTTATCCCCCTTATCCGGCGCGCCGCGCGACATGCTTGCAGCGAGCCGCGAGACGCCTTACCAAGGGTCAGCAATAAGTGACCCAATGCGGACATAATGATCCTGATTGGAAAATTGTCAAATGAGGAATGGACCGACCCGATGACATCCCGATCGAATCCCCCGACGCTCGGCGAGGTCATGCGGGGAATTCGCACCCGAAACGGCTGGACGCTCAAGGAAATGAGCGCGCGCTCGGGCATCCCGGTATCGACGCTGTCGAAGGTCGAACATGACCGGCTGACGCTCAGCTACGACAAGCTGCAACAGCTCAGCCAGCGGCTCAAGATCCGCATGTCCGACCTGTTCGCCGAAGATGCGGGGGACAGCGCGCCGCGCGTTACCGGCCGACGCAGCGTCGGCACGATCGACACCGCGGTTCGCGTCACCACCGACAATTACGACTATCACTACCTCTGCACCGACCTGCGGCAAAAGCGCATGATTCCGATCATCACCCGCATCCGCGCGCGCAGTGCGAGCGAATTCGGCGAGCTCGTCCACCACCAGGGCGAAGAGTTCATCTATGTGATCGAAGGGAGGATCGAAGTGCACAGCGAATTTTACGATCCCGTGGTCCTCGACGCGGGTCAGGGCATCTATATCGATTCGTCGATGGGCCATGCCTATGTCGTTGCCGACGGCTGTGACGAGGCGCTGGTCCTCGGCGTCTGCTCGAGCGCCGACGAAGGGCTGATGGATTCGCTGATGAGCCTCCATGCATAGGCGCTCGCCTATCGTCGCGGCGCTGCTCGCCAGCTCGCTGCTCCTTTCGGCCTCGGCCGGCGCGCGCGGCGCGGCCCCTGCCTATGACGTCGTCATCCGCGGCGGCACTCTCTACGACGGTTCGGGCGCCGCCCCCGTCGTTGGCGATATCGCGCTGAAGGGCGACCGTATCGTCGCGGTCGGCACCGTCGCGGGCAGCGGCCGGACCGAAATCGACGCAAAGGGCATGGCCGTCGCGCCGGGCTTCATCAACATGCTGAGCTGGGCGACCGAATCGCTGATCGCCGACCCACGCAGCCTCAGCGACATCCGCCAGGGCGTGACGCTCGAAGTGATGGGCGAAGGCTGGTCGATGGGTCCGTTCAACGCGACGATGAAGGCGCAGGAGACCGAGCGTCAGGGCGATATCAAATATGACATCAGCTGGACGACGCTGGGCGATTATTTCGCCTATCTCGAAAAGCGCGGCATTGCGCCCAATGTCGCGAGCTTCGTCGGCGCGGCGACGGTGCGCGTGCACGAACTGGGCGAAGGCGATGTCGATCCGACCCCCGAACAGCTCGCGCGGATGCGCGCGCTCGTCCGTCAGGCGATGGACGAAGGCGCACTCGGGGTAGGCAGTTCGCTGATCTACGCCCCCGGCTCCTATGCCGAGACCGACGAACTCGTCGCGCTGACCAGCGAGGCGGCGCGCTGCGGCGGCATGTATATCAGCCATATGCGCTCGGAGGGCGACCGGCTGGAGGAAGCGGTCGACGAACTGATCGCCATCGCGCGCCGGTCGGGTGCGCCGGCCGAAATCTATCACCTCAAGATGGCCGGCCGCGCGAACTCGGACAAATTCGCGCCCGTCGTCGCCAAGATCGAGGCGGCGCGCGCCGCGGGAACGCGGATCACCGCCGACATGTACACCTATACCGCGGGCGCCACCGGGCTCGACGCCGCCATGCCGACCTGGGTTCAGGCGGGCGGACTGGAAGCGTGGATCGAACGGCTGAAGGATCCGGCGATCCGCGCCCGCGTCGCGGCCGAAATGAAAAAGCCCGGCAGCGACTGGGAGAATCTCTACATCGGCGCGGGTGCCGACAAGATGATCCTGACCGCCTTCAAGAATGACGCGCTCAAGCCGCTCACCGGCAAGACGCTGGCCGAAGTGGCGGCGATGCGCGGAAAATCGCCCGAGGAAACCGCAATGGACCTCGTCGTCGAGGATGGCTCGCGCGTCGGAACCGTCTATTTCCTGATGTCCGAAGACAATGTCCGGCGCCAGGTCCAGCTTCCCTGGATGAGCTTCGGCTCGGATGCCGCGTCGCAGGCGGCCGAAGGCGTGTTCCTGAAATCGGGCGCCCACCCGCGCACCTACGGCAATTTCGCCCGCCTGCTCGGCCGCTATGTTCGCGACGAAAAGCTGATCCCGCTCGAAGAGGCGGTGCGGCGGCTGACCTCGCTCCCCGCGGGTAACCTCAACCTTCAGGATCGCGGCGCGCTGCGCCCCGGCTATTTCGGCGATGTCGTGATCTTCGATCCGGCGACCGTCGCCGATCGCGCGACCTTCGAAAAGCCGCACCAATATGCGACCGGCGTGCGTGATGTGTTCGTCAACGGTACCGCGGTGCTGCGCGGCGGCGACCCGACCGGCGCGACCCCGGGCAAGGCGGTACGCGGATCGGGCTGGAAACGCTGCTCCTGATCGCGCGCGCGTTGACCGGCGGTAATTGACTGGCGGCGGCCGAAGCCGCCGCCGGCCCGTTCAATTCTGTCCGTTCAATTGGATTCGCTCTGATCGGCGCCGTCGGCGGGCGCTTCGGGCGGCGGGGCGGCGGCGCGCGCCTTGCGCATCGCTTCCATCTCGGCCTTGTCGACGAAGCCGTCGCCATTGGTGTCGAGCCGCTTCATCAGCGCATCGACCCGCTCGGGCGTCGCCATCGACGGATCGCCCATGCGCTCGGCGCGCATCTGCATCATCTTGGCGATCTCGTCCTTGTCGAGCTTGCCGTCGCCATTGGCGTCCATCATCGCGAACATGCGTTCGCCATTATGCGCCGGCGGCTGCGCGTGCGCGGCCGGAATCGCGAGCATCAGCGGCGCAGCAATCGTCAGAAATTTCCTCACATTGTGTCCTTCACTATGGGCGGCAAAGCGCCGGGCACCCCGCGGCTCAATGACCCATCGATTGTCGCAAAACTATATCAGTTGCGTCGTAGTGCCGCAGTCGCGGGCCAAAGCGCCGCCGCGCCCGCTCGTCAGGGCGTCAGCACGACCTTCCCGACCACCTCGCGCCGTTCGAGCATGGCAAACCCCGCGCGCCAATCGGCAAGATCGAGCACGGCGTAGACATGGGGGCGGATCGCCCCACTCTCCGCCAATGCGTCGATCGCGGCGATATTCTCGGCCCCGCGCTCGGGAAAGCGGCGGCCATATTCGCCCGCGCGCACCCCGACGACCGAAAAGCCCTTGATCAGCGGGATATTGACCGAAATCTCGGGAATCCGCCCCGACGCAAAGCCGACAACCAGCAAGCGGCCGCCAAAAGCGATGCAGCGCGTCGATTCGTCGAACACATCGCCGCCGACCGGATCGAAGATGACATCGGCGCCCTTCCCTCCCGTCAACGCCTTTACCGTCTCGCGAAAACCAGGCGCCGCCTCGATCACCGCCTCGGGCGCGTAAAGCGCGGCGATGGCGTCGCGCTTTGCGGCGCTGCTCGCCACCGCAATCACCCGCGCGCCCAGCCCGCGCGCCAGATCGACCGTCGCCAGGCCCACGCCGCCCGCCGCGCCGTGGACCAGCACCCAGTCGCCGGGCGCGACCCGCGCGCAGCGGACGAGCGCGACATAAGCGGTCAGATAGGCGACCGGACAGGCCGCCGCCGCCGCCCAGTCGAGCGCGGCGGGCTTGCGCCGCAGCGTCGCCGCCGGGACGATGCAATATTCGGCCATTGCGCCGAAACGATTGCCGCCGATCACCGCATCGCCGGGCGCCCAGCCTTCGACGTCCGCACCCACCGCGTCGACCTCGCCCGAAAACTCCAGTCCCGGCACGAAAGGCAGGTCGGGTTTGAGCTGATAGGCGCCGCGCGTCATCAGCAGGTCGGGAAAATTCACCGCCGCCGCGCGCACCCGTACCCGCACCTCGCTCGGCCCGGGTTCGGGCACCGGCAGGTCTGCGATCGCGCAACCCGCGTGATCGGGGGCCAATCGGCTCACTTGCAGCGCGCGCATGAAAATCCTTTCCTACAATATTCCAATATGGTTCGTTTTGATATCTCAATGAACCACAGGAGCGAATCATGTCCCTTGCCGACCTGCCCCGCCTTGCCATCGACGCGTTGATCGATGCCGTCATCGACCGCGAAGGCGGATATGTAAACCACCCCGCCGATCGCGGCGGTCCGACGCGCTGGGGGGTCACCGAGGCGGTGGCGCGGGCGCAGGGCTATGCGGGGCCGATGCGCGATCTGCCCCGTGCCGAGGCGGCCAACATCTATCGCCGCATCTATTGGTTGCGCCCCGCCTTCGATCGTGTCGCCGCGCGCGCGCCGCGCATTGCGGCCGAACTGTTCGATACCGGCGTCAACATGGGCACCGCGATCGCCACTGGCTTTCTCCAGCGCGCACTCAACGCGCTCAACCGCACGGCGCGCGACTATCCCGATATCGCCGTCGACCGCGCCATCGGCCCGCGCACGCTGTCGGCGCTCGACGGCTTTCTGAAAGCGCGCGGCAAGGGCGGCGAAACCGTGCTGCTGCGCGCGATGGAGGCGCTGCAGGGCGAACGCTACATTGCGCTCGCCGAACGGCGGCCCAGCCAGGAGGCCTTTCTCTATGGCTGGCTCGCCAATCGAATCGGCGACGCAAACTCCTGATTCCAAACACGACCTGGTGACAAGTTTGACAAGTTAAGGACGAAAGGAACGCCAATATGAGCATCATCGAAGGCCTGATCGGCCCCGTCGCCAAGCTGATCGACAAGATCATCCCCGACCCCGAAGCACGCGACCGCGCCAAGCTCGAACTGCTGAAGCTCGAGGGCAGCCAGGAAATGGAGGCGATCAAGACGCGGATGACCGCGATCGTCGCCGAGGCGAACAGCACCGACCCCTGGACCAGCCGCGCGCGGCCCAGCTTCCTCTACGTCATGTATACGCTGCTTCTATGGGCGATCCCGATGGGCCTGATCGCCGCGACGCGCCCCGACATGGCAAAGGGCATCGCAGAGGGCATGAACGCCTATCTCGCCGGCATCCCCGAACCGCTCTACGCGCTCTTCGGTACCGGCTACCTCGGCTACACCGCCGCCCGCGCGTGGGGGAAAGCGAAAGGGGTGGAGGGCTGAACCTTTCCAGGCCCTACTCTTAATTGCGTATCTCCGCGAAGGCGGGGACCCATCTCCCGCCGGCTCGTAATTGCACTGCCGGATGATGGAGCCCCGCCTTCGCGGAGATACAGGTCGCTATCAACTGGCCGCTCTTTCTTCCACCACCGCCGCCAGCTTCGCCAGCGACGACGTCAGCCCCGCTTCATGATCCTTCGCCGAAATCCCCGGCGGCACATGATGCGCATCGACCGTGACCAGCGTCCCGCCGCCCTTGCGCGACAGATACCAGTGCATCGCCATCGTGCCCGAAAAGCGGGGATCATCCGACACGAATTCGACCTCCCACACGATCAGCCGCCCGTCATCGAGCACCGGGATGTGCACCGCGACCAGATCGCTGTCATCGTCGCTCTTGGTCTCGACATCGGGGTCGTCGAAGGTCAGGCGCAGGCGGAACCCGCCGCCTTCGCGCAGATCGCTGTGCTCGAATTCGCCCGTCGCGCCCTCGGGCGGTAGCCAGCGCGCCAGTTTTTCGGCGCTGGTAAAGGCCGCGAACACATCGACCAGCGGCGCCGCGATCAGCCTCTCGGCATGATCGGTGCGCCGCGTCTTCTTTGTCGGTTTCACGTCCTACCGTTTCAGGCGAGCGCGGCCTTGACCGCCGTGACGGCGTCGTCCGCCGCGCCGCCGTTCGGGCCGCCGCCCTGCGCCATGTCGGGACGGCCGCCGCCACCCTGCCCGCCGAGCGCCGCGACCGCGGCCTTGACCAGATCGACCGCGCTATGGCTGCCCGTCTTGTCGTCGGTCACGCCAACCGCGACCGACGCGCGGCCATCATTGACCGCGACGAGCATCGCGACGCCGCTGCCGACCTGTTTCTTGAGGCCGTCGACCGTGCCGCGCAGTTCCTTGGGATCGAGCCCCTCGACGACCTGCGCCAGAAAGGCGACATCGCCAACCTGTTCGATCGCCGGACCCGCCGCCGCTCCGCCGCCCGCACCGCCGCCGCCGCCAAGCGCCAGCGCCTTCTTCGCGTCGGCCAGCTCGCGTTCGGCCTTCTTCAGCGCCTCGGCCATCGCGGCAACGCGCGCCGGCACCTCGTCGGGCGAGGTCTTGAGCGCCGCCGCCGCCGACTTCAGCGCCTCGTCGCGGCCCAGCAGCCACTGGCGCGCCGCCTCGCCGGTCAGCGCCTCGATCCGACGGACACCCGACGAAACCGCGCTTTCGCTGATGATCTTGAACAAGGCGATGTCACCCAGCGCCCGGACGTGCGTACCGCCGCACAGTTCGACCGAATAGCTATGCTCGCCGCCCTTGCCCATGCTGAGCACGCGCACCTCGTCGCCATATTTCTCGCCGAACAGCGCCATCGCTCCCGCCGCGATCGCATCCTCGGGGGTCATGAGCCGCGTCGAAACGGGTTCGTTCGCCCGGATCTGCGCATTCACATCGGCTTCGATCTGGACGATTTCCTCCGGTGTCAGTGCCTTGGGGTGCGAAAAGTCGAACCGGAATCGGTCTTCGGCAACCAGGCTGCCCTTCTGCGTGACATGCGCGCCGAGCCGATTGCGCAGCGCGGCGTGGACAAGGTGCGTCGCGCTATGATTGGCGCGGATGCGATCGCGGCGCGCGGCATCGACCGACAGGTGCACCGTGTCGCCGACCTTCAGCCTGCCCGCCTCCAGCGTCGCCTGATGCGTGTGCAGCCGGCCGAGCGGCTTGCCGGTGTCCTCGACATTGGCCTTGGCGCCTTCCAGCGTCGTGATCGTTCCCGCATCGCCCATCTGGCCGCCGCTTTCGCCATAGAAGGGCGTCTGGTTGGTCAGCACGACGACCGTGTCGCCGGCTTCGGCGGCCTCGACCGGCTGGCCGTCCTTGACGATCGCGATCACCTCACCCTCACCCTCGGTCGAGGTGTAGCCGGTGAATTCGGTGCTGCCGTTGGCTTCGGCAAGGTCGAACCAGATTTCGTCCGACGCCTTTTCGCCGCTGCCCTTCCATGCCGCGCGCGCCGCCGCCTTCTGCTGCGCCATCGCCGCATCGAAGCCCGATCGGTCGACCGCGATGCCCTGCGCGCGCAGCGCGTCTTCGGTCAGGTCATAGGGAAAGCCGAAGGTGTCATAGAGCTTGAACGCGACATCGCCGGGCAGCGTCGCGCCCTGGCCCATGCCCACGGTCGCCTCGTCGAGCAGCCGCAGCCCCTTGTCGAGCGTCTGGCGGAACTTGACCTCCTCACGCTCCAGCGTCTCGGCAATCAGCGCCTGCGCGCGGATCAGCTCGGGATAGGCCGCGCCCATCTCGGTCGTCAGCGCCGGGAGCAGCCGGTACATCAGCGGATCCTTGGCGCCGAGCAGGTGCGCGTGGCGCATCGCGCGCCGCATGATCCGGCGCAGCACATAACCGCGCCCTTCGTTCGACGGCAGCACACCGTCGGCGATCAGGAAGCTCGATGCGCGCAGATGGTCGGCGATGACACGGTGACTTGCCTGGCTTCCGCCCGCGGCGGCAACGCCGGTCAGGTCGACCGACGCGGCGATCAGCGCCTTGAACGTGTCGATGTCGTAATTGTCGTGGACGCCCTGCATCACCGCCGCGATGCGTTCCAGCCCCATGCCCGTGTCGATGCTCGGGCGCGGCAGGTCGACCCGCTGCCCATCCGGCATCTGCTCATATTGCATGAACACCAGATTCCAGATCTCGATGAAGCGGTCGCCATCCTCTTCGGGCGATCCCGGCGGGCCGCCCCAGATATGGTCGCCATGGTCGTAGAAGATTTCGCTGCACGGCCCGCACGGGCCGGTGTCGCCCATCGACCAGAAATTGTCGCTCGTGGGGATGCGGATGATCCGCTCTTCGGGAAGGCCCGCAATCTTGCGCCACAGGTCGAACGCCTCGTCGTCGGTGTGATAGACGGTCGCGGTCAGCTTGTCGGCGGGCAGGCCCCAGGTCTTGTGAACCAGCGTCCAGGCATGGTCGATTGCCTGTTCCTTGAAATAGTCGCCGAAGGAGAAATTCCCCAGCATTTCAAAGAATGTATGATGCCGCGCGGTGTAGCCGACATTGTCGAGGTCGTTGTGCTTGCCGCCGGCGCGGACGCATTTCTGCGACGACGCGGCCGTGCCGTACGGACGCTTCTCCAGCCCGGTGAAGACATTCTTGAACGGCACCATGCCCGCGTTGACGAACATCAGCGTCGGGTCGTTGAACGGCACCAGCGGTGCCGACGGTTCGATGTGGTGGCCGGCCCCGGCAAAATAGTCGAGGAACGAGCGGCGGATGTCGTTGGTCGATGTCATGCGCGCGATCTAGTGCCGGATCGTCCGTTACTCAAGCACAGACGCGCAGCATCAGCGCTGGCAGAGCTCGTCGAGCTGCTGCCCGGTCAACCCCTGCTGGTTCACCAGCGCCTGCGAGATGAACTGCACATCATATTGGGCGATGCGATATTCGCCTTCGCGAACGCGCTGCACCAATATCCCGCCGCACGTTCCGGCAATCCCCGGATGATCGTCGATCACCGAAAACAGGACATAGGCGCCCGGATAAGCCGCCCCGTCCGGATTGTTGCTCCACGCGACGAATTGCGGCGTCATCGATCCGTCGCCGGTCTGGAACTGCGTGGCGCCGGCATGCAGGTTTGCCCAGTCCTTCGGCGTTATTTCCGCCAGCGGGTCCATCATCGCGATCCCGGCCTGATCACCGCGATCGAGCCGGTCAAGGAAGCGCGTCACGAAGCTGGTCGCCGCCGCCGTATCGGCGTCGCTCGCCTTCCAGTCCGCCGGAACGGGCTTGTAGGGATCGGTCGCGGGGTCGTAGCAGAAGAATTTCTGCCGCAGGTTTTCGATCATCATGACATTGCGGGCCGTATCGACGCGGCTGTCGAAATTATACCGGCCGAAACGCACCTTCATCTTGCCGCAGCGCTGCGCCGCAATCCGCTGGACCTCTTCCATCGTCGTCGTCAGCCGCGCCGCCTCGATATCGGCGACATCGGCGCTGAAACCACCCTCCGCCAGCTTCTCGACGCGGATTGCGGGCTCTCCCGCCGCCGCAAGCAACAGCGCCAATACCAGACCAGCCATAACCCCGAACTCCCCCCGTCATCCGTCGGCCGGATGAAAGCGGGTCGATATTGCGGACAACGGACGCGCGCCGCAAGTCCGATGTCGGCTGGCTCAGCGCCGCTGCGCTCAAAAGGCGGTCGCGAGGCCCTTGCCCAGATAGCAGGGAAGCTGATGCAGCACGTCGGCCTTGGGCACCCTGTCCTCGATCAAGTCGGGGGGCACTTCGGAGGTATCGACGCGGACGACCGTAAAGGCGGCACCGGGGGCGCTGCGATGGACGACGACATAGCCGCAATCCATCGTACCATCCTTGCGATCGCCGCGAAAATCGAAAGCGGCATACAGGCCGGGCGGCTGCCCCGCCGGGTCGGCATACCAGGTCAGGCGCAGGATGCGCAGCGTGCCGTCGGCCCACAGCGCGGTTCGCTTGCGCAGGTTCATCTCCCATTCCAGCCGCGGGTTCGACGCCTGAAACGAGAGGCGCAGCATCGCATAGGCCGCCTCATAGTCGCGCTTCGCCAACGCCATCGTGAACCCGGCGAAGCGGTCCATCGCGCCCACCTCGTCGGCTGGGGCGGGCTCGAAGCTCTTGCCCTCGGGTGCCACGACGTCGCGTTCGACCTCGGGCCCCAGAACGGGCGGCGCGGCCGCCGCTGGACTCGCCGCAGCGAACAGCGCGACCAGCATCAGCACGCCGAACCGGCGATCAAAAGACAAAATAATCGCCCCCGCGTTCGCGCGCGCGTTGCCAAGCGGGGCGCGCGTGGCACGCCGCGACGAAGGCGGCGAGGCGCGGATAGCGATCGGCACCGTTCATCGCCGCAACCTCGGCCGGGAAGCTCAGCATGATGTCGGCAGCCGACAGGCGATCGCCGATGAAATGCCCGGCGTCGCCGATCTCGCCTTCGAGATAGGCGAAATGCGCGCCGAGCTGTTCGTCGATCCGCGGCCGCAGCGGCGCCGCAGCGTCGCCGAGGCGGGCGACGTAGAGATTGAGGAGAACAGGAGTCATGGCCGAACCCTCGGCAAAGTGCAGCAGCTCGAGGTGCCGGACATGATCGTCGGTGCCGCGCGGCGGGATCAGGGCGTCACCGCCATGGCGCTCGCACAGATATTCGACGATCGCGCCCGATTCCTGGATCACCCGTCCATCGTCCTCGAGCAGCGGCGATTTGCCGAGCGGATGGACGGCTTTCAGCTCGGGCGGCGCGAGATTGGTCACGGCGTCGCGCTGATAGTGGCGGATTTCGTATGGAGCGCCGATTTCCTCAAGCAGCCACAATATGCGCTGCGAGCGGCTGTTGTTCAGATGGTGGACGATCAAGCTCATCGCATTCTCCTCTTATCCGCGCCAATATCCGTTACGATCGATCAACGCCGCCAGCTCGCGTACCAGCTTGGCGCCGACAATCGCGGTCACGCCGCCGATATCGCGGCCCGGATGATGTTCGACGATGTCCGCGCCGACGATCGGCGCGCGCTGCCGGTGCAGCACTGCAAGCAGTTCGCGCACCGTCAGCCCGCCGGGCTCGGGATGCGCGACGCCGGGCGCCGCCGTCGGATCGAGCCCGTCGAGGTCGATCGAGATATAGAGCGGGCCGCTCAGCACCGGAACCGCTTCGGGAACGAAGCCCGCCATCGGGACGATCTCGACGCCGAAGCGATCGGCTTGCGTGGCGCAATGACGATTCAACGTGCGGATACCGACCTGGACCAGCCGCGCGGCATGGCCCGCTTCGCATATCCGGGCAAAGGGCGACGCATGGCTGCGCGGATTGCCGCCGAAGTCGTCGTACAAGTCGGGATGCGCGTCGATGTGCAGGATGTTGAGCGGGCCGAAACAAGCGGCGGCGGCTTCGACGAGCGGGAATGTCACCGCATGATCGCCGCCAAGCGCGACGGGAATTTCGCCATCCTCGTTCAGCATCGCGACATGGCGCCGGATCGCGGCATCGTCGTGTGCGACATGCTCGGTCAGCGGCAGGTCGCCATCGTCGGTGAAGGCGATATCCGTGCCGATTTCGGGACCGAGTTCGCTTGCCATATTGCCGCGATCGCTGCGCAGCGCCGCACGGATCGCGGCAGGACCCCCCGCCGCGCCGCGTTCGAAACTGCTGTTGACGTCGGTCGGCAAACCGAAAAGGCGGATCGCGGGCATCGAGCCTGTGTAGTCCTTGCCCCTGAACACGCAAGCCGGGATGCGGTACATGCCCCCGCCAGCATGGTCAGCGGCGGCATGGTCAACGGCGGCCGGGCCGACCTGCCAAGAGAGGGGTCGGGCAGATCCAAGGAGGCGTGCCGGAGAAGGCACGGGCCCGCCGCCGTTCGCCGGCGAGCCGTATTGCGACGGCTCGCCGGATCCGGATTAGATATCGTCGTCGTCCGCGTCGGGGCCGGTCATCATCTCTTCGGCCACCGCATCGGTGCGGCTGCGGATCGCCTTTTCGAGCCGCTCCATCAGTTCGGGATTTTCGGTCAGGAAATTTTTCGCATTTTCGCGACCCTGACCGATGCGGATCGAATCATAGCTGAACCAGGCGCCCGATTTTTCGACCAGACCGGCCTTGACCCCCAGGTCGAGGATTTCGCCGATCTTCGAAATGCCCTGCCCATACATGATGTCGAACTCGACCTGTTTGAACGGGGGCGCGACCTTGTTCTTGACGACTTTGACCCGCGTAGTGTTGCCGACGATTTCGTCACGGTCCTTGATCTGGCCGGTGCGGCGGATATCGAGGCGGACCGAGGCGTAGAATTTGAGCGCATTGCCGCCCGTCGTCGTCTCGGGATTGCCGTACATCACGCCGATCTTCATGCGCAGCTGGTTGATGAAGATCACCATGCAGCGCGAACGGCTGATCGAGCCGGTGAGTTTGCGCAGGCTCTGCGACATCAGGCGCGCCTGCAGGCCGACGTGGCTGTCGCCCATCTCGCCTTCGATTTCGGCGCGCGGGACGAGCGCGGCGACCGAGTCGACGACAAGCACGTCGATCGCGTTCGAGCGCACCAGCGTATCGACAATTTCAAGCGCCTGTTCGCCCGTATCGGGCTGCGACACGATCAGTTCGTCGATATTGACGCCCAGCTTCTTCGCATAGACGGGATCGAGCGCATGCTCGGCGTCGACGAAAGCCGCGGTTCCGCCGGTCTTCTGCGCTTCGGCGATGCAATGCAGCGCGAGAGTGGTCTTGCCCGAGCTTTCGGGACCGTAGATTTCGATGACGCGGCCGCGCGGCAGACCGCCCACGCCGAGCGCGATGTCGAGCCCGAGCGATCCGGTCGAGACCGCCTCGACCTGCATCGCTTCCTTCGATCCGAGCTTCATCACCGAGCCCTTGCCGAACGCGCGATCGATCTGCGCGAGTGCGGCGTCGAGCGCCTTCTGCCTGTCTGTGCTGTTCACTGATTTCCCCGATTCGACGAGTGATAATTGTCCGGCCATGACCGTTCCTTTCCAGCTCTAGAGCGAAGGCAGAACCACCGCAACGCCAGAGCTGTGTACGTCATTTGTTCTATTGGAACAAGTGGAGAACAGATATTTTTGCGCGCTATCCGCAAGGCGCGCGCTATTCCGCGAAAAACCCGTCCAGAACGGCCTCGATTTCGACGATGCGGAACGGCTTCGTCACCAGCTTGCGGTTCGCATGCGGCGCGGGAATCACGTCCCCGCCGCCCGAGGTGAAGGCAAAGGGAATCCCCCGCTCCGCCAGCGCATCGGCGACCGGCCAGCCCTTTTCGTCGCCCAAGTTGATATCGACGAGTGCGCCCGCCACTGGCTGCGACGCGATTGCCGCGAGCGCTTCTTCGTTGGTCGTCGCCTGCGCCGGTTCGGGATAGCCGAGCGCGTCGAACATATCGACGAGCATCATGCCGATCAGGACATCGTCTTCTACAAGCAGGATCAACCGGTCTTCAGCCATGGCCCACCCTGTGCGCCGCATCGTCGAGCGCCATCGACACTGCTTCTGCAAGCTGCGCGACCGAGAAGGGCTTGGGCAGGAAGGCGACGTCGTCGATGTTGATCGACTGGCGCAACTGCTCCTCGGCATAGCCCGACATGAACAGCACCGGCAGGCTCGCCCGCTTGACGCGCATCGCACGGACCATCGTCGGCCCGTCCATCGTCGGCATCACAACGTCGCTGATCACCAGGTCAATCTTGTCCATCGCGGCGAAGCGTTCAAGCCCCTCTTCGCCCTGCGACGCGGTGACGACCGTGTAACCCGCGCGGGTCAGCGCCCGTTCGGCGACCGCCCGCACCATATCCTCGTCCTCGACGAGCAGGATGGTGCCGGTGCCCCACTGGCTTTTCTTCGCCTTCGCGGCCGGCGGCGGCGTCGCCGGCACGCCGCTTTCGGCCCGGTGGACCGGCAGGTAGATGGTGAAGTTTGTCCCCGCGCCCGGTTTGCTGTCGGCAAAGATAAAGCCCGCCGATTGTTTGATGATTCCATAGACCGTCGACAGTCCCAGCCCTGTCCCCTTGCCGACATCCTTGGTCGTGAAAAAGGGTTCGAAGATTTTGGGCAGCACTTCTGCGGGAATGCCGGTGCCCGTGTCGCTGACCTTCAGGGCGCTGTAATCGGCGGGCGGCATGAATTCATTGCCCATCTGGCGCACGTCAGCGGCCGAAACGGGATAGGTTTCGATCGTCAGCGTCCCGCCGCCGGGCATCGCGTCGCGCGCATTGACCGCAAGGTTGATGATGACCTGTTCGAGCTGCCCGGGGTCGGCGCGCACCGCACCCAGCCCGCGACCGTGATGCACCGACAATTGCACCGTATCGCCGATCAATCGCTTGAGCAGATGCGATACTTCCGAAATCACGTCGGGAAGCTGCAATATCTGCGGCCGCAACGTCTGCTGGCGCGAAAAGGCGAGCAACTGCCGCGTCAGGCTCGCCGCGCGGTTGGCGTTGCTGCGGATCTGCTGAATATCGTCATAGTCGCTGTCGCCCGGCGTGTGCCGCATCAGCATCAGATCGCAGCTTCCGAGCACCGCGGTCAGGATATTGTTGAAATCATGCGCGACGCCGCCCGCAAGCTGGCCGACTGCCTGCATCTTCGATGCCTGCGCCACCTGCCGCTTGAGGCGCGACTCCTCGCTCGAATCCTTGAGGCTGAGCAGAACCGCCGCCTCGCCCAGCCCGCGCACGCCGACGACGCGCATCGACACCGGCTCGTCGCCTTGTCCGGCCAGCCGGATCGAGAGATCGCCGCCGACCTGTTGCCCGCTGCTGTGACGGCGGATCATGTCGGCGAGTGGCCCCTTGTCCTCGCCGACCACAAGATCGCCGGGATAGCGCGGCTTCTTGCCATCGGCGACCCCCGCGGCGCGCATGAAAGCGCGGTTCATGTAAAGAAAGCGGCCGTCGCGATCGACGAGCGCAAGCCCGAAGGGCAGCAGCGACAGCAGCGTTTCGATATAGCTTTGCGCGGTGCCGCGATCGGCGGGTCCGATCTCCTCGTCGAGCATGGCGAGCAGCATCGGCCCGTGCGTGTCGGCCGGCGTCAGCGGGATTTGCAGCATCCGCACCGGCGTTGCCCGATCGCCCTCACGCGCAAAATAGAGCGCGCCGGCATCATCGAGCCGCAACATGCCGGCGACATCGCGCCCCGCATAATGCAGCGCATCCTCCTCGCCGAGCGCGCGCAAAAGAAACGCCTGATTGGCAACGCGCAACCGGCCCTCGGCACTGACCAGCGCCGCCATCACCCCCGCCTGTGCCAGCGTGCGCCCCGCGGGTCCGTCGAGGTGGCGGACGATCTCTCCCGCCAGATCGAGCCGTTCATGGGCCGAAAAGCGCCAGATCAGATAGTCTTCGGCCTGCCCCGATCGCAGCACTTGCGCGCGAAGTTGCAAGGGCCCGACCGCGATTTCGTCGACCCCACCCTCACCGTCGCGCCACGCGGTCCGGCCCGCATTTTTGAGCAGCTCGGCGCCGCGCCCTTCGAGCGGCAGGCCCGGCGGCGTGACGAAGCCGCCCATCCATGTCGCGAACAGGTCGTTCGCACAGACGAGACGTCCGGCCCGGTCGGTGATCGCAATCGCAATATCGTCATGATTGACCGCGGCGCGCAGCATCGACCAATCGGTCGGCGCTGCCTCGCCCACCGCGGCCGCCGGAAACAGACGCCGCGCGAGGATCATGCCGCCCGCCGCGAGCGCGAGTCCGGCAAGGAAACCGGCGGCAAGCACCGCGTCGCCGGTGGCCCAGAACAACAGCCCGACCGACACCAGCGCGAGACCGCCGAGCAGCGCAAGGTCGATCCGGGAAAGTCCTTGAATTGCAGAAAGCGGACCGGCAGCGCCCACCCCCCTGCTGAAATCGGTATCAGCGGAAGGCAGGCTCTGCGCGGTCAATTCACACTTTCCCAGTCAGCGCATCACCAGATGCGAACACGATCCTTCGGATCCAGATAGAGCTTCTGGCCCGGCTTAACCTGATAGGCCTTATACCAAGGGTCAAGATTGCGCGAGACCCAAGTCCGCTGGATCGAGGGCGAATGCGGATCGGTCGAAATGCGCTGCGACAGATTCTGTTCGCGATAGTTGCGCCGCCATACCTGCGCCCAGCCGAGGAAGAAGCGCTGGTCGCCGGTCAGCCCGTCGATCACCGGCGCCTCCTTGCCGCCCAGCGACGCCTTGTACGCGTCATAGGCGATGTTGAGGCCGGCGAGATCGCCGATATTCTCACCCAGCGTGAAGGTGCCGTCGAGATGCTCGCCCGGCAGCACTTCATAGGCGTCATATTGCGCGACGAGCGCCTTGCTCGCCGCTTCGAACGCCTTCACATCCTCGGGCGTCCACCAGTCGGCGAGCTTGCCGGTTTCGTCATATTTCGAACCCTGGTCGTCGAAATGGTGGCTGATCTCATGGCCGATCACCGCGCCGATGCCGCCATAGTTGATTGCCGGGTCGGCCTTCGGATCGAAGAAGGGCGGCTGCAGGATTGCGGCCGGGAAGACGATCTCGTTCATCCCGAAATTGGCATAGGCATTGACCGTCATCGGGGTCATGCCCCATTCCCAGCGCCGGATCGGACCACCGAGACGGCTGATATTGTCGTCATGTTGCCACTGGTTGGCGCGCAGCGCGTTGCCGAACAAGTCGTCGGCCCGGATTTCCAGCGACCCATAATCCTTCCAGCGATCAGGATAGCCGATCTTGGTGGTGAAATTGGCCAGCTTCTTCTTCGCCTTCACCTTGGTTTCGGGCTGCATCCACGCAAGATTGTCGATGCGGTGGCCGAGCGCCGCGATGACATTCTTGACCAGCTTGTCCATTTCCGCCTTGGTTTCGGGCGGGAAATATTTCGCGACATAATCCTTGCCGACCGCTTCACCCAGATTGCCGGTCGTGAAATCGACCGCGCGCTTCCAGCGCTCCTGCATCTGCGGCGTTCCCGACAGCGCGGTGCCATAGAAGGAGAAGGCTTCCTGCGCGACCGCATCGGGCAGCACGTCCGAAAAGCCGTCGAGGCTGCGGACGAGCAGCGCGTCGCGCAGCACGCCGATCGGCGCGTCGGCAATCAGCTTCGCCTCGCCGGTGAAAGCGCTCGGCTGCGACACGAGCAGCGCGTCTTCCTTGACGCCGATGCCGCGAACAAAGGTCGTCCAGTCGAAGCCCGGCGCCGCCTTTTCCAGTTCGGCAAGCGTCATCTTGTTATAGACCTTGGTCGCGTCGCTGCTGTCATTCTTGTCCCAATGGACCGTCGCGATCTGCTTTTCGAAGGCATAGATGGCCTGCGCCCGCGCCGCGGCGTCCTGTTCACCCGCCAGCGTCAGGACATTTTCCAGATGCTTGAGGTAGGCCGCCTGCAGCTTGGCGTTGCGCTCATTGTCTTTCAGGTAGAAGTCGCGATCGGGCATACCGAGGCCGCCCTGGAACATCGTGTAGATGTAGACGTCGGGATTCTTGTCGTCCTGCCCGACATAGCCGCCGAAGAAATGCGAGACGCCGTTGCGGTCGGCTTCGGCGAGCAACGCGGCGAGGCCCGGTTTGTCGACGGCGCGGATCTTCGCAAGCCACGGCTGGATCGGGGCAAGCCCCTTCGCCTCGACCGACGCCGAATCGAGATAGGAGGCATAGGCGCGTCCGATCATGCTGTTCGGATCGCCCTTCGCCGCCTCGAGAATCTCCTGCGTGCGTTTTTGCGACAGGTCGGCGAGCGCGGTGAACATGCCATAGTTGGACTTGTCCGCCGGGATCGCGGTGTTCTTGGCCCAGGTGCCATTGGCATAGGCGTAGAAATCGTTGCCGGGCAGTACGCTCTTGTCCATACCGGTCGTGTCGAAGCCGAAGTCGCCGATTTCGGGCTTGTCGGCCTTGGCCGAGGCGGCAGCCTGTTCCTTGGCCGAAACCGAAACCGCCGGCGCCATGCCGAACAGCATCGCGCCCAGCGCGGCGGTCGCCATCAGGCGCGAAGAATGCGTCATACGTGTCATGATTATCCCCAGGTTGACGGGCAGGACATGATCCTCCGCGCCATGGACGGCGCGGATCCTGCGATGGAGACAGCTATAAAAGCTGACGGCGGGCGATCAACCGGCCGCCGTGTCGCTCGTCGATGACTCAAGTCGTTGGTCGCGCGCGCGGCGCAATTTGCGCCGCCAGCGCAGGCGGATCCAATTGTCCCAGATCACCGCCGCGAGCAGGAAGCCGACCACCGCGGTGACGACCGAGATCACGAAGAGACCCGCGATCAGAGCCGGCGCGGCGTCGGACAACAGCCAGCGCGCCCATTCGCCGACCGATGCGCCCTTGTCGATCATGATCGAGAAGGTTGCGACATTGGCATGCAGCCCGAACAGATCATTGCCGAGCCATACCGCCGCGGCGATCAGCAGCGGCGTCGTTGCAGGGTTGGACAGGAAGGTCATCGCGACGCCGATCGGGATATTGGCGCGGAAAGGCAGCGCAAGCAGCGCCACGCCCAGTATCTGCGCGCCGGGAATCAGGAAAAAGATGCCGACGAACAGGCCGAGCGCGGTGCCGCGGCGCACAGAGGTGCGGGTGAAGCGCCACAAATGGCTATGCGCGACGCGATGGGCAAAGGGCTTGACGAACCGGCTTTCGAGCAGCTCCTCACGCGACGGCGAGTGGCGCTTGATCCAGTTCATCACCGCCGCCTTGTCGCGCGGCTTCCCCCCGCTCATCCCCGTTCCTTCATCAATCGCTGCTTGTCGCGCTTCCAGTCGCGTTCCTTGATCGACTCGCGTTTGTCGTGCGCCTTCTTGCCCTTGGCGAGCGCGAGTTCGACCTTCGCGCGCCCGCGTCCGTTGAAATATACGCTCAAGGGCACCAGCGTCATCCCTTGCCGGGCCACCGCCGCGTGCAATTTATTGATCTCGCGCGTGTTGAGCAGCAGCTTGCGGGGCCGGCGCGGCTCGTGATTGAAGCGGTTTCCGTGGCTGAATTCGGGGATGTTGGCGTTGATCAGCCACACCTCGCCGCCCGCGACTTCGGCATAGCTTTCGGCGATCGTCCCCTCGCCGAAGCGCAGCGATTTCACCTCGGTGCCCTGCAGCGCGATCCCCGCCTCGAACACCTGGTCGATGGCATAGTCGAAGCGCGCCCGCCGGTTTTCGGCAACGACCTTCTTCTTGTCGAATTCTGGGGCGGATTGCGGACGGGCCATGAATGAAGAAAACCTGAAACCTAGAGAACGCCCGCCGAAACCAGTGCGGCATCGACGGCGGCGCGCGATGCAGCGGACGCCGGAATGATAGGTAGGCGCACATCGGGCGAAAACCAGTCGTGCACCCGCGACAGCGCATATTTGACCGGCGCCGGTGACGCGTCGGTGAACATCGCCTTGTGCAGCGGAAACAGCCGGTCGTGCAGGACCAGCGCGCGCGCCCAGTCGCCCGCGGCGCAGGCGGCGGCGAAATCGGCGCACAGGCGCGGCGCGACATTGGCGCTGACCGAAATGCAGCCCGCCCCGCCCAGAACGGCGTGCGGCAACCACAAGTCGTCGTTGCCGCTGAGCTGGCAAAAATCGGCGCCCGCCCCTGCGCGGTGCATCGTCACGCGCGCAAGATCGCCGCTCGCGTCCTTGGTCGCGACGACCGTCGGAATTTCGGCAAGCTTGCACATGGTTTCGGCGCTGATGTCGGCGACGGTGCGGCCGGGGACGTTGTAGACGACGATCGGCAGATCGCTCGCGTCGGCGAGCGCCCTGAAATGGGCGAGCATGCCTTCCTGCGTCGGCCGGTTGTAATAGGGCGCGACGATCAGCGCGGCGCTCGCCCCAGCGGCCTGCGCATGACGCATGTGGCGGATCGCGGTGGCGGTGTCGTTCGACCCGCAGCCAGCGATTACCGGCACCCGTCCCGCCGCCGCCTCGATGCACGCGTCGATGATGCGATAATGTTCGTCGAAGCTCAGCGTCGGGCTCTCGCCGGTGGTGCCGCACGGCACAAGCGCGCTCGTCCCCTCTTTGATCTGCCAGTCGACGAGGCGGGCAAAGGCCTGCATATCCAACGCACCGTCGCGAAATGGCGTCACCAAAGCGGGAATCGACCCCGAGAACATGCTCCGCTCCTTTACAAAAAGCCGCTTTCACCGATAGAATCCGGTCAGCGCGCCGCGTCATGAACGCCTATTCAGCGCCCTGCAAGGAGTTTGCCACTAACATGGCCGGCATGTTTTCGCTGCCCCCAATTTCCCGCCTCGCGCTCGCCGCAGCGCTGCTTGTCCCATCGGTCGCCACCGCGAGCGAACTGACGCCCGATCAGATGGCGTGGTATCGCGCCCAGATGGGGCTCGCGTCGGTCTCGACCTCGCCGCCGAGCGCGACCAACACCGTCGGCGATGCGGTGCTCGAATGGCGGCGACTGACGCAGGACCAGACTGCGTCGTTCGACCGGCTTTCGCGGTTCCTGATGGCCAATCGCGACTGGCCCGATGCCGACAAGATGCGCGTCCGCGCCGAAAAGGCGATCGCGATCGACAGCTTCGATCCTGCGCGTACCCTCGCCTATTTCCAGGCTTTTCCGCCGCGCACTGCGAGCGGCGAACTGCGCATGGCGCTGGCGCTCAATGCGTCGGGCCGCCGCGACGAAGCCTATGCCGCGGTGCGCCGGGCCTGGACCGGCGGCACGCTCGATGAAGCAGAGGTCAGCCGGGTGCTGAGCCTCTTCCCCGGCGCGATCTCGCTCGCCGATCATGATGCCCGCATGGACAAGCTGCTATGGCTGGGCGCGACCGGCCCCGCCTCGCGCCAACTCGCCTTCACCTCGCCCGACCGGCGGCCGATCTTCGCGGCGCGGCTGGCGATGCGCAGCGGCGCGGTCGACGCCGCGATGCAGGCGTCGGCGATCGAAGCGCAATATCCGTCGCTGACCCGCACCGACCCCGGCTATATTGCCGACAAGGCGACGTGGCTGCGCAAGGCGGGCCGCGTCGGCGAAGCGCGCGCGCTGCTCGCGGGGCCGCGCAATCTGGCCTCGGCACCCACCGATGCCGAGGAATGGCTCGAAACCCTGCTCACCAATGCGCGTCAGGCCGATGCCGCGGGCGACAAGACGACCGCCTATAATATCGCGCGGCAGCTTGATGACGCGCTGCCGTCGGGGACGGTCGTGCGCGAACAGCCGCTCGGCGTGCGCGACGATTATACCTCGCTGGCATGGCTCGCAGGCCAGCTCGCCTACAAGAGCCTTGGCCGGCCGGGCGAAGCGGTGCGACTGTTCCGCGCTTATGGCGAAGCCGCACGCTCGGCGCAGACGCGCACCAAGGGCTTTTACTGGGCCGGCCGCGCCGCGCTCGCAGCGGGCGACACGGCTGCGGCCAACGCGCATTTCGCCGACGCTGCCGAACATTATGACCAGTTTTACGGCCAGCTCTCGCTCGAACGGCTTGGCCGTCGCCAGCCCAAGCCGGCGCCCGTCCCGACGATCCGGGTCAGCGCATCAGAGCGCGAGGCGTTCGATGACGACCGGCTGGTGCGCGCCGCGCGCGCGCTGGGCGAGATCGGCGCCTGGCGTGAACAGTCGCTGTTCCTCCGCGCGCTGGCGCAGCGCGCGACGACGCCGACCGACCATGTTCTGGCGGGCCAGCTCGCCGCGTCGATCGGCCGTCCCGACCTTGGCGTCATGATCGGCCGCAGCGCGCAGGCGAACAGCCTCGACGCGGTCGAGGTTTCGGGCTTCCCCACGGTGCGTGTCCCGGCGGGGCAGGAAAGCAACTGGACCTTCATCCACGCGATCACCCGTCAGGAAAGCCAGTTCGACCGCCAGGCGATCAGTCACGCCGGCGCGCGCGGGATGATGCAGCTGATGCCGGGAACCGCGCGCGAAGTCGCAAATAAGCTCGGCCTTGGTTATGACGCGAGCTCGCTGACCAGCGACACCAATTATAATATGACATTGGGATCGACCTATTTTCAGCAGATGCTCAGCTATTTCGGCGGCAGCTATCCGCTCGCGGTCGCGGCCTATAACGCCGGTCCCGGCAATGTGAACAAGTGGCTGCGCGCCAATGGCGATCCGCGATCGGGCACGGTCGACATGATCGACTGGATCGAGGCGATTCCGATCTTCGAAACGCGCAACTATGTGCAGCGCGTGCTCGAAAATGCGGTCGTCTACGACACGCTGCGCGACGGCGACCGGTCGCTGCCCAATGCACCGCTGAGCTTCTATCTCGGCAAGCGTACACCCGGCTGATCGGTCGATGGCGGGGGACAAGACCAATATCATCAGCCCGTCGGGCTTCGCCGCGCTGCGCGCCGAATATGATCTGCTGTTCGCAACCGAACGTCCCAAGCTCGTCGAAACGATCAGCTGGGCCGCCGGCAACGGCGACCGCAGCGAGAATGGCGACTATATCTACGGCCGCAAACGGTTGCGCGAGATCGACCGGCGGCTGTCCTTCCTCGCGCGCCGAATGAAGGCAGCGCGCGTCATCGATCCCGCGGAACAGCCCGACAAAGGCCGCATCTGGTTCGGCGCCACGGTCGAACTCGCGGACGAGGAGGATGCGCGCCGCACCGTCACGCTGGTCGGCGACGATGAGGCGGATGCGGGCGCCGGCCGGATCGGCTGGAACAGTCCGCTCGCCCGGGCGCTGCGCGGCGCCGCAACCGGCGATTTGCGCACAGTCCAACTCCCCGCCGGGCCCAAGGAATGGGAAATCGTCGCCATCGCCTATCCGTAATCGCGGCTCCCGCCGTCTGTGCGCCAGATCACAGCGACACGCGAAAGATCGTGCGAGGATATCCGATCGTCACGCAAGGAGATGGGTCGATGCGGGGAATTATCGTCGTTGCATTGTCGCTGGCGGCAAATGGTACCCAGGCGATGCAGCCGCCGGGCGATGCACAGATCAAGGCTGACCTAAGCCGCGGCGAAGAGCTTGAAACGCGCATCGCGGGCGACCTGAATAGCGATGGCGTCGACGACATCGCCTATATCGTTCGCGGTGACGACAAAAGGACATTGCGCGTTCGCCTGGCCGACAAGGGCAAGATCGATTTCGGCCATGCGCCGCTGGGCATGCTCGACCTCGACGCCTATCCGCTCGGCGCGGCGGAGATGTTGGTCGCGAAGGGCGTTCTGGTGGTCAAGGACCTGACCGGCGGAACGACCGCGACGATGGCGACCTATCGCTTTCGGCTCGACCCAGAGGCTGGGCGGATGAAGCTCATCGGCCTTGATGCGACGATGTATAGCCGCACCTTCGCGCACGACGGCAGCGAACTGAGCTGGAATCTGCTGACCGGCGACGTCATCACCTCCACGCTCAAGCTAAGCGGGTCAGGCGAAAATGCATCCTATCAAAAAACGGGACTCAAGCGTTTTCGCCGCCCGATCCGCGTCTATTGGATGGAAGACGCGCCCATCGGCGACGATGCGTTCGGCGCGGCGGCGAAATGACTATTGCCCCTGCCCCATCAGCGCCGGGATAATCCACACTACCGACAGCACGATTACCGCCAGAAACAGCGAAATCGCAAGGACATAGCGCACGCCGTGACCTTTGACGCCGCTGCTGGCTTCTTCGTCGGTCACTTCGACATGGTCGTCGACGACTTTCATGGTTCGTCTCCCTTCAGGCTGTCTGCATCCAACGCGGGGCTGGACAGCGCGGTTCCCGCGCGCGGGGCGCGCGGGGATGGGAGAGTGAAGCCAGAGGGTCTGTAAGCCGGGTTCTGTCCACCCCGTTGCCGGGGATGGGCGATCATTCCTCTAGGCGGCCGGTTGCCCGGACGCTCAAGCAGTCAACCCGGACGGCGGGGCCGGAACCAGCCCTGAGTCACCTCGTGCCATCCCTATTCGACCTTGCTCCCGGTGGGGTTTGCCGTGCCGCGTCCGTTACCGTCCGCGCGGTGCGCTCTTACCGCACCCTTTCACCTTTCGCCGGGCCGAAGCCGTTGGCGGTCTGCTCTCTGTGGCACTTTCCCTTGCTCCGGTTGCCCGAAGCCGCCGGACGTTATCCGGCACCGTGGTTTCCGTGGAGCCCGGACTTTCCTCCCCCGCTTGCGCGGCGGCGATCGCCCGACCCTCTGGCCTTATGCGGTTATAGCGCGAACGAGCGCCGATTGCGAGCGATTGCGCGAGCGGCGGAAGTGGGGTGGGGAGCGGACCTACTGGACAAGGCCCCGGCTAAACTAAGTTTGTACCACATTTCGTACATGCACGTGGAAGCGGCAGGCTCACGCCGCCATATTCCTTACCCCAAAACCGAGTCCAAAATCGCTCGTCCCGCCGAAACCTCTCGTCAGCCTCGTAATCGGTGAACACGGGCCAGCCGCAGTTGCCGCACTTGGTGGAGAAAACCCACGCACTGGGTATGAACGCGGCGAATCCGATCGCCGATGGCCAAAAATGACCCAATGGCCATCCCACTAGACAGGAAAAAACGAAGAGTATGCAAGTGGCGGCTGCGACCCATTGCCAACGACGCGCGATCTGCAAGCGCTTTGAAACCGGCCGGTACTGCCCGATCATTTAAAATTCCCCGTCAAGTAGTTAGTCGCAGATAGCCTATAGCGAGCAATAGGCGTCCGCAATCGGTCGTTTCCGGTCACTCCTAGCCGATCAATCACCCTCGGGCTGCGGCAGCAGCAGCGCGAGCAGGATCGCGCGGCATTCGCCGTCGATCGTCCCGTCGATCAGTTCGGGGCGGAAACGGCGCTGGAATGCGACGGTCGCGGCAAAGCCGTCGGTGACATCATAGCCGAAGCGTTCGAGCGCGAGCAGGAAACCGGCGTCGGTCCATAGCGGATCGGTCAGTTTCTTGGTCGGCCGCGGCAGCGCCAAGCGCCGGCGCGCCAGTTCGCCCCACGGAAAAAGCTCGCCCGGATCCTGCTTGCGCGTCGGCGCGATGTCCGAATGGCCGACGACATTGCCGCGCGTGATCGCGTGGCGGTCCTTGATCTGATGAACGAGCCGCACGACCGAGGCGACTTGCGGGTCGGGAAAGGGAACATAGCCGAATTCATGACCGGGATTGACGATCTCGATCCCGACGCTCGCCGAATTGATGTCGCTGATCCCGCGCCAGTGGGACTTGCCCGCGTGCCAAGCGCGCTTGTCATCGGGCACCATATGGGTGATCTGGCCGTCCTCGCTGACGACATAATGCGCCGACACCTTCGCCTCGGGATCGGCAAGCCGATCAAGGGCTTCGGCGCCGGTCTTCATGCCGGTATAATGCAGCACGATCATCGAGATGGGCAGCGCGCGCTCGTCGAAATTGGGTGACCAGCGTTCGATAAAGTCGCTCATGCGTGTCGCGGCCCATTCCTGCCCTGCCTTGTGTTCGCTTGCGCCAGTCGGGCGCAAATTGCAAGGTCAGGCCGCGACCGGCGCGCGCACCTGCTGGTCGGCGGGCTCGTAAAGCCCGCGCAGGCGGCGGCTCGCCACGAACTGGTCGGTCTGGCCGAGCACCGTCTCGCCCGCCCCCAGCACCAGAAAGCTTTGCGGCGCGGCGACAGAACGCAGCCGCGCGAAGGCCTTCTGCCGCATCGGCAGCGAGAAATAGAGCAACAGGTTGCGGCAAAAGATGAGATCGGCCGGGCTGGCAAGCGGCGGGCGATCGACGAGCATATTCTGCACCGAAAAGTCGATCCGGCGCCTCAGGTCGGCCTTGGCCAGCCAGCCGCCTTCGGTCTGGTCGAACCATCGCACCATGCGCTGCACCGGGAGACCGCGCTGAATCTCGAACTGACTGTACAGCCCGACGCGCGCGCGGCTGATCGCATGATAGCTGACGTCGGTGCCGACGACATCGACCTGCCATCCCGCCCATTGCTCGCCCTGCTCGGCGAGCAGCATCGCCATCGAATAGGCTTCCTGGCCGGTCGACACGCCGCAATGCCAGATCGTCACGCGCCGCTTGGCCGCATTGGTTTCGCGAATATGTTCAAGCGCGGTCTTCGCTATGTCATCGAACACACTGTGTTCGCGGTAGAAATAGGTTTCGTTGTTGAGCATCGCATCGACCGTGTCGTCGAGCAGTTGCCGGCTGGTCGAGGTGACGAGCGCGGCGACAAGCGCGTCGAGATCGGCGATGCCGTGACGCTGCATCACCGGCTTCAGCGACATTTCGATCCGCCATATCCGGTTCGGCGACAGCGTCTGGCCGGTGCGCGATTCGAGCACGCCCATCAGCACGCGATAGGCGGACTCGCTGGCGCCGCCGCCCATCATGACTTTTTGCTGCCGCCAAGATAGGCGCCGAGCATCAGCGCGATCGCGTCGGGGTTGAGCGTCGCCGCGGCAATCCCCGCCTTGGCAACGGCACCGGGCATCCCCCAGATGACGCAGCTTTCGGGCGCCTGCGCGAGGACGGTCCCGCCCGCATCCTTCAGTCGCGCCGCGCCGGTCGCCCCGTCGCGGCCCATGCCGCTCAGCACGACGGCCACACCGCCGGCGCCATAGACGTCGGCGACCGAAGCCAGCATCGGGTCGGCGGAGGGGCAACAGCCATTGTCGACCGGACGGCGATCGAGCGCAATTTCCTGCCGCCGCCCTGCATTGACGACCATCAGATGGGCATCGCCGGGGGCGAGATAGATATGGTTCGGCAATACCGGCATGCCCGCCGCCGCGACGCGGACGGTGCGCGCCGTCATCGTTGCAATCTGGCGCGCGTAAAATTCCATGAAGGCATCGGGCAGATGCTGGGTCAGCAGGATCGGCGCCGAAATCCGCGGGTCGAGATTGGCGAGGAAGTTGGTGAAGGCCGGAATGCCGCCGGTCGAGGCCGCGACCGCGATGCAGGCGAGCGGCGCCGCCGCATCGAAGGCCACCGGGGCCGGTGGCGGAATTTCGCGGCGGGCGAGCCGCGCCGCGGGCGGGATCGGCTGCCGCTGGCCGAGCGACAGGATTCGGTCGGTCAGAATCTCGGCGAAGCGACCCGAAAAGCTGCCCCGCCCCGGCTTCGCCAGCGTATCGCTCGCGCCGAGCGAGAGCGCGTCGATCGCGGCCGGGCCGCCCTCGACGCAGTTCGACGACAGGATCAGGACACGGGCGTTCACGGCGCTGCGCAGAATATGCGGCAGCGCGTCGATCCCGTTCATCCCCGGCATTTCGATATCGAGCACCACGACATCGACGGGCTCGGTCGCCAGAAAGGCCAGCGCATCATGCGCCGATGCGACCGAGGCACACACCGTCAGCCCCGGGGTACCGTCGACAATGCGCTCAAGGATGCTGCGGACGACCAGGCTGTCGTCGACCAGCATCACGCGAACCGTGCGCGCCGCCGGTATGTCGGTTTCGACCCTGGGATCAGTCAGCGAAGATTGGGGCAGCGACACGTCCGGGCTCAGGCAACGCCGACGAGTTGCAATTTCCCTTCCAGCGTCTCGCGATCGAACGGCTTCATGACATATTCGTCGGCTCCGGCCTCGATCGCGGCGCGGATATGGTCGATGCTGTTTTCGGTCGTGCAAAAGACGACGCGCGGGCGCTCCTCGATCCCGAAATCGAGATCGTTGAAGGCGCCGAGAAATTCCATCCCGCTCATCACCGGCATGTTCCAGTCGAGCAGGATCACGTCGGGCCGATTGGCGCGGCAGAAGGTCAGCGCCTCCTGCCCGTCGGCCGCTTCGTCGACCGAAAAGGACATGCTTTCAAGAATATGTCGCGCGACCTTGCGAATGACTTTGCTGTCATCGACGACCAGACAGGATTTCGACATTTATTCCTCCGACCCCGGAATTTACGCCACGTTACGGCGAAGGGGTGTCCACTATGTTAATACGGCCCGCATCACGCTGCCTTAAGCGCGGGCGGTACGATAAAATGCGACGGATCGACCACGAGCAGCGACGCGCCCTCATGCTCGATCATCGCTTCGGCGACGCGCGCCCATCCCGGCATCAACTTGCCGGCCAGGCGCGTCTCGGCCGCGTCGATGAAGCACACATCCTCGATTTCGTCGGCAAGCAGCGCGTAGCCATGTTCCGCGACATCGACGACGATCACCCGCTGCCCGCTCGCGACCGCCACCGGCGGCAGGCCGACGACGACGTGCGGGTCGATCAGCGTGAAGACGCGGCTACGCAGCGCGAACAGGCCCGCGACGTGCGGCGGCGCGCCCGGCACTTCGACCGGCGCCCCGACCGTGACCACCGAGTTGATCGAGCGCGAGCGCAGCGCGACGCGCGTGTCGGCGATGCGCGCGATCAGATACAGCTTTTCCATCATGACCGCGCTCCTCCGACCTTACGGCGCAGCGCAGCGAGCAAGCCCGCACGGTCGTAGCGATAGACGCTCGCGCCCTCGGGGCTTGCCGAAACCACTGCCGACCGCAAGCAGATGACGGGAAGATCGCCCGCATCATGGCCGCAGCCCTGTCCGCTTTCGGTCAGGCACAGCATCACATCGGCCTCCTCGCCCGCGTCGGCGGCGGTGGCGACGCGGTAGCCCGCCCCGCGCAGCAGCGGCGCCAGGAAATTCTCGCCCCACCCGTCGGCATCGCCCACGAGCCGGCACAGCGGCGCGCGGCCCGCGACAGCGGTGCGGCCGCCGGCGTGACACTCCATGATCCAGAAAGGATCGATGAGTTCGACCGGCTCGCCGCCGACCAGCACCACACCCGCGATCAGGCCCGGCGCGGACGCGGGTTCGACCACGTCGGGCAGGCGCACGATGTCGATCACTGCCGCGATCGGGTAACAGATCACGGTATCGCCATCATACAGCCGCAGCAGTTTCACCGCCGCCTCGCCGGCCGGCACCGTTGCCGCGTGGACCGGGAATATCTCGTCGCCAACCTGCACCCGAACGGCGCCGCCGCTTTCGAACAGCGCCGATTGGGGCACTTCCTCGACCCGTTCGATCACCGACAGGCGGACGCCGCGCGTGCGGCCGTCGGCCTCGCGGAACAGCAGCAATTGCGTCGCGTTGCGCGCCCGTTCGGCCTGCGCCTCGCGTTCGTCGGCGCGGTCCTGACTGCGGCCGGCTTCACCGGCATCGACGCCCGACGCCGCGAGCAGCCCCTGAACATCGAGCAACAGCACCGGCCGGCCGTTGTCGGGCAGCGTGGTGCCCGCATAAAGGCCGGTCGCCATGATCATGGGCGCGGCGGGCTTGATGACCAGTTCCTCATGGTCGTGGATCGCCGCGACGCTGAGCGCATAGCTCTGCCCCTGCCCCGGCCGGATGATGACGAGCGCGCGGTCGTCGACATCGTCGTCGTCGCCGCGCTGACGCGCCAGCACATCCTCGAGCCGCAGCAAGGGGAATTGCTCGCCGCGCACCGTTGCGATTTCGCCGCCACCGAGCCGCTCGATGCGAACACTGTCGTTCGTCTCCAGCAGGATTTCGCGCACCGACCCGCGCGGAATGGCGAAATATTGCCCTGCGGCGCGCACCATCAGCCCCGAAATGATCGTCAGCGTCATCGGAACGCGCAGCAACACCGACAGGCCGCGCCCCTCTTCATTGCGCAGTTCGACAAGGCCGCCGATCTTTTCGACATTCGCCTTGACGATGTCCATGCCGACGCCGCGGCCGGAAATTTCCGTGATTTGCGCTGCGGTCGAAAAGCCCGGACGAAAGATCAGCTCCAGTTTTTCGGCCGGCGTCAGCGTCCGTGCGTCGGCCGCCGAAAGCAGCCGGTTGGCGATCGCCTTGGCAACCAGCGCGTCGGGCGACAGGCCGCGCCCGTCGTCGCGCACCTCGATTTCGATCTGATTGCCCGACTGGCGCGCCGAAACCCTGATGGTGGCAGTAATATCCTTCCCCGCTGCGACCCGCTCGTCGAGCCCCTCGATCCCGTGATCGATGGCGTTGCGGACGATATGGATCAGCGGATCGCGGATATTCTCCATCATCTCGCGGTCGAGCTCGACCTCGCCGCCACTCGTATCGAAATGGACCTTCTTGCCCAGTTCCTGCGCCAGATCGCGCACGATGCGCGGCAGCGGCGCGAACAGCTTGTCGATACGCTGCATCCGCATCTGGCTGACCGACTGGCGCATCCCCGCGATCGAATCGGAAAGGCGGTCGAACGCGCCGATCAGTGCCGCATCGGCTCCAGACTCGCGCAGCATCCGCGCAAATTCATTGCGTGCGAGCACGATGTCGGTAACCCCCGTCATCACGCTGTCGAGCAGCGGCAGCGGCACGCGGATCGACCGCCAGCCCTGCAATTCGGTGATGATATCGTCGTCGCGCCGCATCCGGATCGCCGCCGGAACCGCGGGTGCCGCGTCCGCCTGCACCGGATCAGGCGCATCGCCCGACAGGGAGGCGATAACGTCGCCATCCTCACCCGCCGGCTCGGCGCCTTCGCTCGCCAACCGCTCGCACAGCATCGACAGTCGATCGACGATGGCGAGCACGCCGGTGACGAGCGCGGCGTCGGGCGCGCGATGACCGCGGCGAACCTGATCGAGCGCCTCTTCGGCGGCATGCGAAAGCGCGGTCACGCGCGGCAAAGCCAGAAAGCCCGAGCTTCCCTTGATCGTGTGCATCATCCGAAAGATGGAATCGAGCTGCGCCCGGTCGGCGGGATCGGCCTCCCACACGACCAGCGCCCCGCCGGCATCGGCAAGGATTTCCGACGTTTCAGCCAGAAAATCGTTCAGAAGATCGTCCATCGCGGTTCCGCTGCGCCCCAAAATCGAGGCGCAACCATGACCGACAATGGTTAAGGAGCGCTTTACCCGGCGGGCCGCAGCACCGCGCCGACGAGCAACGACGTCGGCGTTTCGCGCGCCAGCATCACGGTGCCGTTATTCTGCGCCGCCACCGCCTGAACGAGCACCGCGGGAGCGGTTCGTGAGGTCATCGCGGCCGCCGCCTCGCCTTCCGCGAGGATGCGTTCGACGTCGGCATCGACCAGGATGCGCTCGGCCTCGGCATGCAACGCGATCTCGATGTTTTCGCCCTGCCGCTCGCAGCCGATGTCGAGCCGTCCGCCGCGGACCAGCGCATCGACCAGAATCAGCGCGAGGTTGAGGATGATCTTGACCGCCGGTTTGGGCAGCGCGTCCTCGCCGATCATCCAGTTGAGCGTGATCGGGCGGTCGGCCATGATCCCTTCGATCGCGCCCTTGGCCTCGGTCGGCGGCACCGCTTCGCCGAAGCCGCCCGCCGATCCGAAGGCGAGCCGGAAGAATTTCAGCTTCGCCGCCGATGTCCGTGCGCTTTGTTCGAGCAGGTCGAGCACCCGCGCCCGCATCTCGGGGTCTTTTTCATCGGCCAGCAGCTCGAGGCCGTTGGCAAAGGCCCCGACGGGGCTCAGCAGGTCGTGACACAGGCGCGAGGCCATCATCGAGGCGAAATCGACGCGATCGTCGGTCATGGATGCAGTGGCTCCCCAAGCTCGGCAGTTTCCGGCACCGCCGCTCCTAGGGCAGCGGCCCCCTTCAGGGCAAGCGCCATCCCCTTGAATATTGCCCGAACGGGGCCACATGACGACCAATGAAGGGGGACGACGACATTCTGAACGTGGCGTTGGGCGACAGCGCGGCCGGGTTGCGGCTCGACCGCGCGCTGGCCGAGGCTTTGCCCAGCCTGTCGCGCGAGCGCGTCAAGACGCTGATCAAGGGCGGCCGCGTTACCGATGCCGGCGGGCGCATCCTGTGGGATCCCGCCGCCAAGACATCCGCACCGGCGAAGCTCGAACTGCGCCTGCCCGCCCCCGCCCCCGCGCATAATGTGGCGCAGGACATGAATCTCGTCATCGCCTATGAGGACGAGCATCTGATCGTGGTCGACAAGCCCGCAGGGATGGTCGTTCATCCTGCCGCCGGCAATCTCGACGGCACGATGGTCAACGCGCTGCTCCATCATTGCGCCGGGCAATTGTCGGGAATCGGTGGCGTCGCGCGCCCCGGCATCGTCCACCGCATCGACAAGGATACCAGCGGGCTGATCGTCGCCGCGAAACATGACAAGGCGCATGAGGGGCTGGCGAAGCAATTCGCCGCGCACAGCATCGACCGCCGCTATCTCGCGATCGCGACCGGTCGCCCGATGCCCGCCAACGGCACGGTAGAGGCCGCGCTCGGCCGGTCGAGCGTCAATCGCAAGAAGATGGCGGTGGTCGAGCCGGGCCGCGGCAAACATGCGATCACCCATTACCGGACGATCGAGCCGCTGCGAGACGCAACTTTGGTGGAATGCCGGCTGGAAACGGGCCGCACGCATCAGGTTCGCGTCCATATGGCGCATATCGGCCACCCGCTCGTCGGTGATCCGGTCTATGGGCGCGCCCGAAAGCCGCTTTCGGATCTGCTTAAAGCCCGCCATTTTGCGCGTCAGGCGTTGCATGCAGCCCATTTGGGCTTTATTCATCCGGTGACCGGTAACAGCATCGCGCTCGACAGCGAACTCCCAGCGGACATGCGGGAACTGATCGATGAACTGCGCGTTTAGGTTTCGAATGAAAATCTATTTTGACCGCGAAAGGCAATCGCGGCAGGATATTTTCAGGTTTTAGGGAAGACACTCTCCATGGCTAACAAAAGCAATGTTCCGGCAGTGGTGCCCGCGCTCGGCGGTGAGGCGAGCCTGAACCGCTATCTGGCCGAAATCCGCAAATTTCCGCTTCTGACGCCCGAGCAGGAATATATGCTCGCCAAGCGCTTTCAGGAGCATGGCGACAGCGAAGCTGCGGCGCAGCTCGTCACCTCGCACCTGCGTCTCGTCGCAAAGATCGCGATGGGCTATCGCGGCTATGGCCTGCCGGTCAGCGAGCTGATCAGCGAAGGCAATATCGGCCTGATGCAGGGCGTGAAGAAATTTGATCCCGAACGCGGCTTCCGTCTCGCCACCTATGCGATGTGGTGGATCCGCGCCTCGATTCAGGAATTCATCCTGCGCTCGTGGAGTCTTGTCAAGATGGGCACCACCGCGGCCCAGAAGAAGCTGTTCTTCAACCTGCGCCGGATGAAGAATAATCTCGAAGCGTTCGAGGACGGCGATCTCAGCCCCGAAAACGTCGCCAAGATCGCAAAGGATCTGGGCGTCACCGAGGATGAGGTGGTCAGCATGAACCGCCGCATGGCGATGGGCGGCGACACGTCGCTCAACGTGCCGATGGGCGAGGATGGCGACAGCCAGTGGCAGGATCTGCTCGGCGACGAAGGTCCGCTTCAGGACGAGCGCGTGGCCGAGGCCGAAGAACGCGACGTGCGGCACGAGCTGCTCACCGAAGCGCTCGCGACGCTCAACGAGCGCGAACGTCACATCCTGACCGAACGGCGCCTGACCGACGACCCGAAAACGCTCGAGGATCTGAGCCAGGTCTATGACGTCAGCCGCGAACGTGTCCGCCAGATCGAGGTCCGCGCCTTCGAAAAGCTGCAAAAGGCGATGCTCAAGCTTGCCGGCGAACGCCGCCTTATCGGCGCCTGAACGCTTTTCCTTGCTCCCGCCCCGGTGGGGGCGAGGTTAGCGGTTTTGTTCCCATCGCGCGCTTGCCTCAGGCGCGCGAGCGGTTAATTTGCCCGGCATGGCATCCCGATCCCGCGCAAGAAAGCGCACGCTCCCCTGGTATCTCCGGCCCTTCAAATGGCTCCTATGGTTCGCCCTAGTGTCGGCAGCGTGGGTGCTCGTCTATGCGGTGGTGCCGCCGCCCGTCACCTTCACCATGCTCGCCGACAGCAACGGCATCACCAAGGACTGGACGAGCCTTTCGGCGATCGACCGCAACATGGTCCGCGCCGCCATCGCCGCCGAGGATGGAAAATTCTGCACCCACAACGGCTTCGACACCGAAGCCATCGAAGATGCGATCGAGCGCAACGCCAAGGGCAAGCGGCTGCGCGGCGGGTCGACGATCAGCCAGCAGGCGGCAAAAAATGTCTTTCTGTGGCAGGGCAGCGGCTGGACCCGCTATCTGCGCAAGGTGCCGGAAGTGTGGTTCACTTTCCTGATCGAAACCTTCTGGAGCAAGCGGCGGATCATGGAAGTCTATCTGAACGTCGCCGAGACGGGGATCGGCACTTATGGCGTCGAAGCGGGCGCCCGGCGCTATTTCAACCATGGTGCGAACCGCCTCAGCCCGGCCGAGGCTGCGCGCATTGCCGCGATCCTGCCGCTCCCCAAAAAGCGCGAGGCAATCAGTCCGTCGGGCTTCACGCGCCGTTACGGCAATATGATCGCGGCGCGCATCGGTCAGGTCCGGCGCGATGGCCTGGACGCGTGCATCTATAAATAGGGGAGCGCAAGCGGCGCGCCGCGCCCAGTTCTGGCTGCCTTAGTTTTGGCTGGGCGTCACTGTTGCCACGACGGGTTTGGGCGTGATCGCCTCTGCCGCGACGACGCGCTTCGTGTCGCCATTGGCGATCGCCTTTTCGAGCGCCGCGACCTGCGGGCATTTATCCTTGCACAGCCGCTGGACGTCGGCGAGCTTTTCGCGCGCCAGTTCGATCGCGCCCTTGTCGGCGAGCGCTTCGCCCTGCCCCGCCAGCGCGGCGATGTCGTTGGGTTCAAGCAGCAGCGCCTCGCGATAAAGACCGATGGCCTTGCCCGGCAGGCCCTGCGCGCGCGCGACCTGCGCAAGCGCTATGATCGCCGAGCGGTTGCGCGGGTCGGCGGCAAGCGCCGATTCATAGGCGTCGATCGCGGCGTCGAGATCGCCCTTCGCCTGCGCCGCCTGGCCCTGGTTCATCAGCGCGACGGATTGGGGCAGGATATCATTGTCGGCACGCTGCGCATCGGAGGCTACAGGCAGGCTGGCCAGAACGAGACCGGCGCCAAGGGCCAGTAAACTGATGCGCATCGCATTCTCCCATCGCTTCATTTGCGGCGACGCTAACATGGCGCGGTCAGCCGTGCGAGGAAAAAGCCGTCGCATCGGTCGTGCGCCGGGGTGAACAGATAGCCCGCGCCCGCGGCGCGCGCGATGCCGTCCGGCAAATAGCCACTGTCGGCGGTCCAGCCCCGATGTCCGTCCAGAAACGCTTGCACCTGTGCCCGCCCCTCGCGCGCGATGATCGAGCAGACAGCATAAAGGAGTTTGCCGCCCGGCGCCACCAGATCGGCACCGATGGCGAGCAGGTTCGCCTGATCGGCCATATGGCGGTCGAGGCGCGCCGGCGTCAGCCGCCAGCGCAGTTCGGGGCTGCGCCGCCAGGTGCCGCTGCCCGAACAGGGTGCATCGACGAAAACATGCGTCGCCTTGCCGCACCAATCGGCCAGCATCGCCGCTTCCTTCCCCGGATCGAGCAGGCGCGTCTCGATCCGCGTTGCCCCCGCCCGCTCCGCACGGGGCGGCAATTGCTGGAGCCGCGCGCGATTGACGTCGCATGCCAATATGTCGGCGGCATCGCCGGTCAACGACGCAATAGCGAGCGCCTTGCCGCCGCCCCCGGCGCACAGGTCGACGATGCGTGCGCCCGCTTCGGCACCCAGCGCCGCCGCCGCATATTGGCTCGCCGCATCCTGCACCTCGAACGTGCCACCTTCGTAGGCGGGATGCTGGATCGCCGCGGTTTCGGGCGGCAGACGCCAGCCGTCGGGCGTGCCGTCGATGGCGGCCCCTTCGGGGAAAAGGTCGGCAAGCCCGTCGCGCGACGCCTTCAGGCGGTTGGCGCGCAAGTCGAGCGGCGCGCGTTCGAGCATCGCCGCCTCTTCCGCATCATCGATCAGCGGATCGAACAATTCGGCGAGCGCCGGCGCGGCGAGGCCGGTTTCGGCGCGCGGCTCGTCGCTGGCTATCGACGCGGGCCCGTAAGGTGATCCGTCGAACAGCGCCGCGAGCGCCGGATCGCGGTCGGCGAGCGCGAGCATCGCCGCGCGCCCCGACACCGGCACCGACCGCACCGCGCGGATCGCGTCATAGACGTGGCCGCGGATCGCGCGCCGGTCCTTCGATCCCGCATAGCGCCGTGCCCGCATAGCCTCGGCAAACAGGGCGTCGGCGGGCGCCCCGCCCTCGCGCGCCGCGGCAGCGATGGTATCGAGAATCTCGATCGCGGTCTGGACGCGCGCGGCGGGGGTCATGCGATGGCCTCAGCCCGCCGGATAATTCGGTGCCTCGCGCGTGATCGACACATCATGGACATGGCTTTCGCGCAGGCCCGCATTGGTGATGCGCACGAATTTGGCGCGCTCGCGGAAATCGGGCAGCGTGCGGCTGCCCGTATAACCCATCGCCGCCTTCACGCCGCCGACGAGCTGGTGGATGACATCTTTCGCCGCGCCCTTGAACGGTACCTGGCCTTCGATGCCTTCGGGAACCAGCTTCATCTGGTCCTTGATGTCCTGCTGGAAATAGCGGTCGGCGCTGCCGCGTGCCATCGCCCCGACGCTGCCCATGCCGCGGTAGCTCTTGTAGGTGCGTCCTTGGTAAAGGAAGGTTTCGCCCGGCGCCTCGGCCGTGCCGGCGAGCAGCGATCCGACCATGACGCTCGACGCCCCGGCCGCCAGCGCCTTGGCTATGTCGCCCGAGGTGCGCAGACCGCCGTCGGCGATGACCGGAACGCCATGTTTGGAGGCCACTTCGACACTGTCGAGGATCGCGGTGAGCTGCGGCACGCCGACCCCGGCGACGATCCGCGTCGTGCATATCGATCCCGGACCAATGCCGACCTTCACCCCGTCAGCGCCGGCGTCGATCAGCGCCCGCGTCGCTTCACCGGTCGCGACGTTGCCGGCCAGCACTTGGACCCGGTTCGACAGCTTCTTGATTTTCTCGACCGTCGCGCCAACCATCTTGCTGTGACCATGCGCGGTATCGACGACGATCAGATCGCATTCGGCATCGAGTAGCGCCTCGGCCCGTTCGACCCCGGTGTCGCCGGTGTTGGTCGCCGCGGCAACGCGCAACCGGCCGCTCTCGTCCTTGGTCGCATCGGGGAAGTTGACTGCCTTTTCCATATCCTTGACGGTGATCAGGCCGATGCAGCGATAATCCTCGTCGACGACGAGTAGCTTTTCGATGCGCCGCTGGTGGAGCAGCTTGCGCGCCTCTTCCTGACTGACGCCCGCACGGACCGTCGCCAGATTCTCCGCGGTCATCAATTCGCGCACCGGCTGGCCCGGATTATCGGCAAAGCGCACGTCGCGGTGCGTGAGGATGCCGACCAGCTTCCCGCCGGTCTCGACCACCGGAATCCCCGAAATACGGTGCTGCGCCATCAGCGCGGTGGCATAGGACAAGGGGGCGTCGGGCGTGATGGTGATGGGATTGACGATCATCCCGCTTTCAAAGCGCTTCACCTGGCGCACCGCCGCGGCCTGTTCCTCGACGGTCAGATTGCGGTGGAGGACGCCGATGCCGCCGATCTGCGCCATCAGGATCGCCATGTCGGCCTCGGTAACCGTGTCCATCGCCGACGACAGGATCGGAATGTTGAGGCTGATCTCGCTGGTCAGCCGGGTCGACAGATTGGCGTCGGAGGGCAGAATGTCCGACGGGCCCGGCACCAGCAGCACATCGTCGAAGGTCAGGCCGGTGAAGATTTCCATGGGTGCCACTTTCTGGTGCGGGCGGCGCCTGACCCCGCGGCGGCGGGCGGCACACGCGATTCGTTCGGTGGCGGCCCATGTAACCAGTCAATTCCCGGCGCGCCAGTGGGCGGCGCAGGAATATTTGCGCCGGTCAGCGGCGCGAAAAGGCGGCGGGATTGCGGCTGACAGTCCGCACCCCCGCCGCCCTACCCCTACCAGCGCCCGAGCACGAGGAAGAGCCCGCCGATAAACAGCGTCACGCCGACCGCGAACTTCAGATAGTCGGCAACGCCCAATGTGAGCTTCGCACCGTACCGGGCGCGAAAGGCCGCGACATTGGCGCGCAGATCAGGGGTTCCGGTGACGCGTCCGACCTCGAGATGACGTCCGGTCTTGAGAAAGGCGAGCGCGTGCGCGACCTCCTCTTCGGACACATCGGGATAACGGCGAAATATATCCTCGGCGCGCAGCGCGTCGGCGCCGAGCGGAGGCCCAGCGGCAATTGGTTCGGTCATGTTCAAATTCCATCGATGATCGCCCTCCGCACTGGGGGCAAGGATCGGCCGGCGCACGGCGGCGCACGGCCCGTCGATCAGATGGCGAACATAGGCGGTGCGCGCGCCGAATAGGGCGTAGCAGCAGCACTGCGCGTCCAGCCGGCGGCGACCCGGCCGAAGTCGGGCCGGAACAGTCCGACGGCGGGCAATGCTGGCGGCGCGGCGGACAGCGTGGCGGGATCGCCGCCCACCGGATGCCGGTCATCGTCGCCGGCGCGATAATGCGCGCTGAGCGTAAGGCCGCCGGCACGGACGAAAGGATGCCCGCCATCATAGGGCGCTCCCGCGATGGCGGCGGCGGTTTGATCGACCAGCCGGGCCGGGGCTGAGGCATCACGCACGAGGCCGCCCGCGCCGAGCGCAACGAGCGCCAGCCACGCCAGAAAGACGCCAACACGGCGGCGCAGGTCGGAATCGAACATCCGCATCGCCTCCATATTGCGTCTCGCGGCCGCAAAAGCTAGCGCGGAGGGGTGAACGCGCCAACGACACCCCGGGCATCCTCTCCCTTCGCGCCTTTTCGCTATCCTGCGTTCCGCGCGATCTGGATCGCCAATCTGGCGTCCAATATCGGGTCGATGATCCAATCGGTCGGCGCCGCCTGGCTGATGACCGAACTCACCGGTTCGCACCTGCTCATCGCGCTGGTGCAGGCGAGCGCGACGATCCCGATCATGCTGCTCGGCGTCTTTGCCGGGGCAATCGCCGACAATTTCGATCGCCGCCGGATCATGCTGGCGGCGCAAAGCGCGATGCTGATCGTGTCGGCGGCGCTGACCGTCACGGCCTGGATGGGGGCGCTGACGCCGCTGCTGCTGCTCGGCTTCACGCTCGCGGTCGGGTGCGGTACCGCGCTCAACGGCCCTGCATGGCAGGCATCGGTGCGATTGCAGGTCGGGCCGAAGGATCTACCACAGGCGATCACGCTCAACAGCGTCGCTTTCAACCTCGCGCGCAGCGCCGGCCCGGCGCTTGGCGGCTTGCTCATCTCGCTGACCGGCCCCGCCACCGCCTTCGGGATCAATGCGCTCAGTTATCTGGCGCTGATCGTCGTCCTGCTGCGCTGGCACCCCGAAGTCACGCCGCCGCGGCGCACCCCCATATTGGGCGCGATCGCGATCGGCATCGGCTATTGCGCCCGCTCGAGCCCGCTGCGCCGCGTGCTGACGCGCGGCTTTGCCTTCGGCATCGCCGGCGCTGCCTTTTCGGCGCTGCTGCCCTCGCTCGTCCGCGATCGGCTGCACGGAACCGAGATCATCTACGGCCTCTGCCTCGCCGCGTTCGGCGCAGGATCGATCTTCGCGGCGCTCTGGGTCGGCGAAGCCCGGAAACGCTGGGGCAGCGACCGGGTTGTCAGCATCGCGTCCTTGGTCTTTGCCGCCGCGATGGTGCCGGCGGCCACGGCGCTGACGCTGCCGCCGCTGCTGGCGACCGCCTTTGTCGCCGGGGCGGCCTGGGTTTCGACACTGACCACGCTCAACGTGGCCATGCAACTCCGCTCGCCCGAAGAGATTTTGGGCCGCTGCCTGTCGATCTATCAGGCAGTCACCTTCGGCGCGATGGCGCTTGGCGCCTGGCTGCTCGGGACGCTCGCCGATCTGACCGACCTGCCGACGGCGCTTTTTACCGCGGCCGGATGGCTGACTTTTACCGGTCTTTTGCTCCCGCTCATCGCCCCGATGCCGCGCCGCGACGACGGCCGCGTGATCCCCTGAAATTTTTTGTCCGTACCGGTACAAAAGACGCGCCGTGCCACCTTAAAGGCCGACGCCGGCGCCCGTTAAAGCGGGTATGACCACACATGCTACATCATCGAACGAGCCGGTAGGGCGGCTCCTTGGTTGGCTGGGGCTCCGCCACGGAAAAACCGGCGCCCAGGCAGGAGACGCGGCATCGCCCGGGGGGCGTACCCCGCGCGACATGGTGACGGAAGCCCGTCAGCAGCTCGTCGGCGCGATCGCTTCCTTCCTGCTCGACCATGATCTCGATGTATCGGCGGCCAATCTCCTGATCGCGCACAGTGCCTTTTCGGGGATCAATCCAAGGCTTGCGCGGCAGATCGCGACGCGATCGCAGACCGCCGACGGAATCACCCAGCAGTGGCTCGACGAACTGGCGCAGCAGGAACCGATCCAGCCCGACCGCGCCGAACTCGATCGCCTCGTCACCCGCCTCGAAACCAACCTCGACACCTTCCAGACCAACACCAAGGCCGCGCGCAACGCGACGAGCGATTATGGCGTCAAACTCGAAAAACATGTGACCGACCTTCAGCAGGTGCAGGTCACCGGCGAACTCGTCACCCATCTCGCCGATCTCGCCAAGGCGATGCTCGACCGCACGCGCCATGCCGAAGAAGAAATGCGCCGCAGCGAGGATGAAGCGAAATCGCTGCGCCGCAGCCTCGCCCGCGCCAAGCGCGATGCCGAGGTCGACTATCTGACCGGCCTGCCGAACCGCCGCGCCTTCGAGGTGCTGCTCGAGCGCCATTATGAAGAAGCGCGCGCGAGCTGCGAGCCGCTGAGTGTTGCCTTTTGCGACATCGACAATTTCAAGCTGGTCAACGACACCCACGGCCATGAGGCGGGCGACCGCGTCATCAAGCTGATCGCCGATACGCTGGCGCATATCTCGAACGACCATTGCCATGTCGCGCGGCACGGCGGCGAGGAATTCGTCATGCTGTTCCGCGGCCTGCCGCCCAGCGAAGCCGCCGCGCGTCTCGACGAAGCACGCGAACAACTCGCAGGCCGCCGCCTGATAAACCGCAAGACCGACGAGCCCTTCGGCCAGATCACCTTCTCGGGCGGGGTCGCCGACGTTTTCGGTTACAATAATGCGCGCGACGCGCTGAAAGCCGCCGACGACGCGCTCTACCGCGCCAAGGAAAGCGGCCGCAACCGGATCGAGCTGGCGGGGATCTGACGCCCCCTGCCCATCGATCACCAATCGAGAGTCAGCGACTCCAGCGCGCGAAAATGGCCGTGGGCAGCAGTAGCCCCCGCGCCTCTTCGCGCACCGCAAGCTCGCCGCATTCGACCTTGCCCGGCAAATCGGCCAAAATCTGCGCCAGCAGTTCGCCGATCGCCAGCGCCGACATGCGCACCGCATAAACGGTGAGGAACAGGGCGCGGCTGTCGGCATCGAGGAGCTGGCGGCAATCGGCGAGCAACGGCGCCAGCCCCTCCTCGATCTGCCAGCGTTCGCCGCCGGGACCGCGTCCGAACTTCGGCGGGTCGAGCAGGATCGCATCGTAGCGCCGCTCGCGCCGCACCTCGCGCGCGGTGAACTTGCCGGCATCGTCGACGATCCAGCGGATCGGCCGGTCGCTCATGCCCGCGAGTGCGGCATTGTCGCGCGCCTGCGCCACCGATTTCTTCGACGCATCGACATGCGTGACGGCCGCGCCCGCCGCGGCGAGCGCCTGGCTGCCGACGCCGGTATAGCCGAACAGATTCAGGAACGCGGGATCGGCCCTGTCGGCAACGCAGCCGCGCAGCCAGTCCCACACCGGCGCCATGTCGGGAAAGAAGCCGAGATGGCGGAACGGGGTGCAGGACGCGGTGAAGCGCGCTTCGCGCCATGCGAGCGGCCACCCTTCGGCTGGCACGGGGCGATGAAAATACCAGCGGCCGCCGCCATCTTCGTCCGACGCGGGGATGAATTCGCCGTCGGCGGCATCCCATTCGCTTTCGGCCAACGCAGGCTGCCACATCGCCTGCGGTTCGGGACGGATGAAACGATAGGGGCCATAGCGTTCAAGCTTGCGCGCGCCGCCGCTGTCGACCAACCCGTAATCGTCCCACCCCTCGCCGACGAGCGTCGCGAGCGGCAGCAGATCAGCCACGGGCCGCCTCGCGCAGGATATGGGCCTTTACCGCGTCATAGTCGCCTGGCAGCTTTTCATAGCGCTCCTCGCGGTCGAACAGATTGCCGAGGCGGGCGGGCAGCGCCGGGCGGACGCCTGTCGCGCGTTCGACCGCATCGCGGAACTTGGCGGGATGCGCAGTCGCGAGCGTCACCACCGGCACGTCGGCATCGATATCGAGCGCGCGCGCGGCGGCCAGCCCGACCGCACTGTGCGGATCGATGATCTGCCCGCCATGTTCCTGCGCCCAGCGCAGCGCGAGCGTCATGCCGTCGGCATCGACGCGCGCGCTCGAAAACAGGTCGCGGGCGCCGGCAAGCATATCCTCGGGAATCGTCATCGCGCGGCTGCGGTCGAATTCGGCCATCATCGCATCGATCGCAGCCCCGTCGCGACCCGCGAGGTCGAACAGCAGCCGCTCGAAATTGCTGCTCACCTGAATGTCCATCGACGGCGTAGCAGTCGCGGTCACGCTGCCCGCACTGTAATCGCCGCTCGACAGCGCGCGGTGCAAGATATCGTTGACGTTGGTGGCGACGACCAGCCGCGCCACCGGCAGCCCCATGCGCGCCGCGACATAGCCCGCGAACACGTCGCCGAAATTGCCCGTCGGCACGCTGAACGCGATCGCGCGGTCGGGGGCGCCGAGGCGGACTGCGGCATAGAAATAATAGACTACCTGCGCCATCAGGCGCGCCCAATTGATGCTGTTGACCGCCGACAGCGTCAGCGCGCTGCGCGCCTCGGCATCGCCGAACAGCCGCTTCACCATCGCCTGCGCGTCGTCGAAGCTGCCGTCGATCGCGATGTTGTGGACGTTGGGCGCCAACACGGTCGTCATCTGGCGGCGCTGCACGTCGCTGACCCGCCCTTCGGGGTGGAGCATGAAGATACGGATATGCTCGCGCCCCGCGACCGCCTCGATCGCCGCCGATCCGGTATCGCCCGACGTCGCGCCGACGATGGTCAGATCGGTATCGCCGCCGCTCAGGAATTTTTCGAACAGCTGGCCGAGCAGTTGCAGCGCGACATCCTTGAACGCCAGGGTCGGACCGTGAAACAGCTCGAGCAGCCAGTGGCGATGGTCAAGCTGGACGAGCGGCGTCACCGCATCATGACTGAAGCGGCCGTAGGCGGCCCGGCACAATTCGCGCAGTTCGGCCTCGTCGAGCACGCCGGCGACGAAGGGCATCATCACGCGCACCGCGGTTTCGGCATAGTCGAGCCCCGCGAGCGCGCGAATATCCTGCGCCGACATCTGCGGCCAGGCGGCCGGGACGTAGAGCCCCCCGTCGCTCGCAAGGCCGGCGAGCGTGGCGGCACGGAAGTCGAGGGTCGGCGCGGAGCCGCGGGTGCTGATATAGTCCATGACGGAAAAGCGCCTAGCGGCGCACCGTCACCGCTGCAAGCGGCGGCGCACCGCGATGATATAGATAATCAGCGCGATCGCCGCGAACAGGAACCATTGCACGGCGTAAGCGAGGTGGTTGTTGGGCATGTCCGCCGCCGATGGCACCGCGCTGGGCCGTAGTCCCGCGGCGGGCTGGTCGGCGACCAGCATCGCGCGCGCCGGCACGGCACGGCCGGTCAGCCGCTCGATCAGGCTCGGCTGCTCGGGCCCCGGTACGATCGTACCCTGAACCGTGCCGCCCGTCCATTTGGGCGGCGTGAAATCGTCGGCGATACCGATGTCGACCAGCACGCCCGGTCCCTCGGCGCCGGTGCGGCAATCCGCAATCATGCGAATACCGCCTCCGCCCTTGCGATCGGTGCCGCTGCGCGGATCCCAGCGCACCGGTTCGAGACAGATAACGCTGCTTTTGCGATAGAGCATCGCGTCGGGAACCGGCGGCAGCTTCGGATAGGTCACCGTCGCCGACATCGCCCCGTTGCGTTCGTAAAGCGCGATCAGCGCTTCCTTCTCGCCCTTGCGCTGCAACTGCCAGATGCCAAGCGCAATCATCGTCGCCACGGCGGCGAGAACCAGGATCGTCGGAATCACCGGCCAGCCGCGCGGCGGCGCGACGGCTTCGCCGGGCGAAGGAGCGTCAGGCGTCGTCGTCATGCCGATCCACCAGGCGCCCTTCCGCCGCCTTGCGCTGATGTTCGCTCGCGAGCAGCGCGGCCTTGCCAACCCGCAGGCCGTAGACGACCGCGGCGGCCGTGATCGGCACCCACAATAGCACATGCACCCACAACGGCGGCTCGAATGCGAAATCGACGGCAATCGCCGCGGCAACGATCAGCGCACCGATAATCATGGTCAGAAACGCCGCCGGCCCGTCGCCGACATTGTAGGTCGAGTAGTCCAGCCCGCAGGCGCGGCAGCGCGGCGCGAATTTGGTCGGCCCGTCGAACAGCGTTGGCGCGCCGCATTCGGGGCAGAGACCGAAAAGGGCAGCGCGCCAGACCGGCGGCTGCCCCTTTTGATGCTGTTCGCTGTCCGGCAATTTAGTGCGCGGCGACCGGTGCGCCCCAGCCACCCCAGACATAGACGATGATGAAGAGGAACAGCCACACCACGTCGACGAAGTGCCAGTACCAAGCGGCGGCTTCGAAACCGAAGTGCTGCGTCGGCGTGAAATGGCCCTTGTAGACGCGGACGAGGTTCACGATCAGGAAGATCGTGCCGACCAGAACGTGGAAACCGTGGAAGCCGGTCGCCATGAAGAAGGCCGAGGTATAGTTAATCGTGCCGAAGGGGAACGGCGCTTCGGCATATTCATAAGCCTGAATGCAGCTGAAGGTCAGGCCCAGGATGATGGTCAGCCACAGACCCTTCTTGAGCCCTTCGCGATCGCCATGGATCAGCGCATGGTGCGCCCAGGTGATCGTCGTGCCCGAGCAGAGCAGGATCAGCGTATTGAGCAGCGGCAGCGAGAAGGCGTCGATGACATGGATGCCCTTCGGCGGCCAGATCGACGCGGCCACGGCACCTTCCTGCCCGAACAGCGAGGTCACCGCACCGTCGACGATCTCGACCGGCGCCGGGAACAGCGAGAAATCGAACCAGGCCCAGAACCAGCCAACGAAGAACATGACTTCCGATGCGATGAACAGGATCATGCCATAGCGCAGGTGCAGCTGAACCACCGGCGTATGATCGCCGGCATGCGCTTCCTTGATGACCTCGCCCCACCAGCTGAAGAAGGTGGCGATCACACCCATGAAACCGAGGCCGAGCACCCACTTGCCGGCACCGCCGAAATGGTCGGCGTGCATCGCCATGACGAGGCCAAAGAACATCACCAGCGCGGCGACCGAGCCGAAAAGCGGCCAGACGCTGGGATTTACGAGGTGATAATCATGATGTTTGGCACCGGCCATGTCACAGTTCCCGTTTTTTGCCCCAGCGCGATGATCCCCATCATCTGCCGGTCCTTGGTAAGACTCTATTGGTTGCGGCCTTAGCTCGCCTTTTTGCCCTCGTCCACTGGGTAGAAGGTGTAGCTGAGGGTGATTTCCTGAATGTCGCGCGCGTCGGGATCGTCCTTGATCTTGGGATCGACGAAGAACAGCACCGGCATGCGGATCTGTTCGCCCGGCTTCAGCGTCTGCTGGGTGAAGCAGAAGCACTGGATCTTGGTAAAATATTTCCCCGCCTGGTCGGGGGTCACGTTGAAGGTCGCGGTGCCGGTGATCGGGTGCGGCGAATTATTCTGCGCGATGAAGATTGCCATGTCGCGTGCGCCGATGCTGACCGTATCGGTGGGATGTTCGGGATAGAATTTCCACGGCAGCTTGGGCGACACATTGGCATCGAAGCGCACCGAGACGGTATCGCTCAATACCTTCGGGGTCTCGGCCGCAGCGACCGGGTCGTAACGCTGTGTCGTGCCGCCGAAACCGGTGACGCGGCAGAAAAGATTGTAGAGCGGCACCGCCGCGAAACCCAGCCCGACCATCGCCGCCGCGAGCAAGGCCGCGAGCGCCGCAGTGCGGCCATTTTTCCGGCGTGTCGCTTCGTCCGTCATGTCGGCACCACCATGCGCGCCATCGTAATGAAGAAAAAGAGGAAAGCGAGCCCGCCGAGGATCCAGCCCATCAGGTTGGCGCGCACGCGCTGGCGGCGGCGATACTCGGCTTCGTCGAACGGCTGTTGCGGATTTTCGTCGGTCATAGTGGCAACCAGTGATCGGCGACCACCGCGCCGAAGAGGATGAAAAGATAGGCGATGGAAAAGGCGAAGAGGCGCTTTTCGGGCTGCATCCGGTCGTCCGAGCCCGCGCTGCGCAAGCCGACCTGCGCCGACAGCAGCACGAACAGCGCCGACAGGATCGTCGCGGTCCAGCCATAGAGCGCGCCGGTGTAGCCGAGCGGCCACGGCGCGATCGCCGCCACCGCCATCAACACAGCATAGAGCAGGATCTGGTGGCGCGTCGCGCGCTCGCCCGCGACCACCGGCATCATCGGAATTCCCGCTGCGGCATAGTCCGAGCGCACGAACAGCGCGAGCGCCCAGAAATGCGGCGGGGTCCAGAGGAAAATCAGCAGGAACAGCGCGATCGGCAGTGGTGCGACGCTGCCCGTCGCCGCGACCCAGCCGATCAGCGGCGGGAATGCCCCCGCCGCGCCGCCAATCACGATATTCTGCGGCGTCCGCGGCTTGAGCCACATTGTGTAGATGAAGACGTAGAACAGGATCGAAACGGTCAGCAGTACCGCCGCCTGCCAATTGGCGGCGAACAGCATGAGAAAGACCGAAAAGGCAGCGAGTCCGACCCCGAACTGCAACGCCGTCTGGCGGTCGAGACGACCGGCGGGCAGCGGGCGGTTCGCCGTCCGCTTCATTTTCGCGTCGATCGTTGCTTCATACCATTGGTTGAGCGCCCCCGATGCGCCTGCCCCGAGCGCGATCGCGAGGATCGACGAAAAGGCAAGCACGGGATGAACGCTGCCCGGTGCCGCGAGCAAACCGCACAGCGCGGTAAAGACGACGAGCGACATCACGCGCGGCTTGGTCAGCGCGAACAGGTCGCGCCAATCTGCAGGAAGCGACATCTCGCCGTGGGTCAGGCTCTGCGCCATGCTAACTCCAGGCCGGAAAGCGGGGCGCCCCCTGCCAAGGCTCTTAGCAGGGGGCACAGCGTAATCAGGCGATACGCGGCAGTTCGTTGAACTGGTGGAACGGCGGCGGGCTCGACAGCGTCCATTCGAGCGTCGTCGCACCTTCGCCCCACGGGTTGTCGGCGGCCTTCTTGCCCGCGAACAGCGACCAGGCGATGTTCACGAAGAAGAAGATCATGCCCACGGCCATGATCACATAGCCGAACGACGAGATATAGTGCCAATAGGCGAAGGCTTCCGCATAGTCGGGATAGCGGCGCGGCATGCCCTGCTGGCCCAGGAAGTGCTGGGGGAAGAACAGGACGTTCACGCCGATGAAGAAGATCCAGAAGTGCAGCTGTCCGAGGAACTCGTTGTACATCCGGCCCGACATCTTCGGGAACCAGTAATAGAAGCCCGCGAACAGCGAGAAAACCGCGCCGAGCGACAACACATAGTGGAAGTGCGCGACGACATAATAGGTGTCGTGCAGGTTGGTGTCGACGCCGCCATTGGCGAGCACGACGCCGGTCACGCCGCCCACGGTGAACATGAAGATGAAACCGATCGCCCAGACCATCGGGGTCTTGAAGCTGATCGAACCGCCCCACATCGTCGCGATCCACGAAAAGATCTTGATGCCGGTCGGGACCGCGATGACCATCGTCGCGGCAGTGAAGTACATCTTCAGGTTCACGCTCATGCCGACGGTGAACATGTGGTGCGCCCACACGATGAAGCCGACGACACCGATCGCGACCATGGCGTAGGCCATGCCGAGATAGCCGAACACCGGCTTGCGGCTAAAGGTCGAGATGATCTGGCTGACGATGCCGAAGCCCGGCAGGATCATGATGTACACTTCGGGGTGGCCGAAGAACCAGAAGAGGTGCTGATAGAGCAGCGGATCGCCGCCGCCCGTGGCGTCATAGAAGGTGGTGCCGAAGTTACGGTCGGTCAGCAGCATGGTGATCGCGGCGGCAAGGACCGGCAGCGCGAGCAGCAGCAGGAAGGCGGTGACGAGCACCGACCAGACGAACAGCGGCATCTTGTGCAGGGTCATGCCCGGCGCACGCATGTTGAAGATCGTGGTGATGAAGTTGATCGCACCGAGGATCGACGCCGCACCGGCAAGGTGGAGCGAGAAGATCGCCATGTCGACCGCCGGGCCGACCGACCCGCTGGTCGACAGCGGGGCATAGACGGTCCAGCCGGTGCCGGCGCCGAGGCCGCTGCCGCCCGGAACGAACATCGATCCGCACAGCATGACGAACGCAACCGCCGTCAGCCAGAAGGACACGTTGTTCATGCGCGGAAAGGCCATGTCCGGCGCACCGATCATCAGCGGGACGAACCAGTTGCCGAAGCCGCCGATCATCGCGGGCATGACCATGAAGAAGACCATGATCAGGCCGTGCGCGGTGATCATGACGTTCCAGAAATGCTTGCCCGCGGTCGCGTCCGCCGCGCCACCGAGCATATGCGCCCAGCCCGGAAGATACTGGATGCCGGGTTCGGCGAGTTCGAGACGCATCATCCCCGAAAGCGCACCGCCGACGATGCCGGCGATGATCGCGAAGATCAGGTAAAGCGTGCCGATGTCCTTGTGGTTCGTCGACATGAACCAGCGGACAAAGAAGCTGGGCGTGTCATGGTCGTGGTCGTGCGCATGGTCGTGGCCATGCGCCGGTGCAGTCGCTGCGATATCGGTCATCTGTCGGACCCCCTGATTAATTCTTGGCGGCCGGCGCGGCGGCAGGCGCCGCAGCCGGAGCCGCTGTGGTCGTGTCGGCGGCGGGGACGGTCGTCGCCGGGATCGGGCCGGTCGGCGCCGGGGCGGCCGCGGCGGGCGCTGCCGCGGCGGCGGCCTGGGCGCCGTCGGGATTGCCGCCCTTCGAGCGGACCCACGCCTTCCACTTGTCCATCGGCAGCGCTTCGACCGCGATCGGCATGAAGCCGTGGTCGACGCCGCACAGTTCCGAACACTGGCCGTAATAGACGCCGGGCTTGTCGACGGTGAACGTCGTTTCGTTGGCGCGGCCCGGAACCGCGTCCATCTTGGTCCACAGCGCGGGAACCGCGAAGCTGTGGATCACGTCGGCGCCGGTGATGATCAGCTTCACCTGCTTGCCGACGGGGACGACCATGCGATTGTCCACCGCGAGGTGATAAGGCTCGCCAGCGGCGACGGCCTTGTCCTCGGGCAGCATCTTCGAGACATATTCGCCGATACCCTGGTCGGGATAGGCATAGCCCCAATACCATTGATAGCCGGTGACCTTGATCGTCAGCGCATCCTTCTTCGGCGGCTCATATTGCGCCGCGAGCAGGCGGATCGACGGAACCGCGATCACCGCAAGGATCAGGACCGGGATCGCGGTCCAGATGATTTCGATGAAGGTGTTGTGCGTCGTCTTCGACGGCACCGGATTGGCCGAAGCGCGGTAGCGCACGACGACCCACAGCAGCAGGCCAAGCACCAGCAGCGAGATGAAGGTGATGACGGGCAGCAGCATATAATGGTTGAACCAATAAGCGCGCTTGCCGATCGGGCTTTCCTGTTCCTGGAAGTTCCATCCGCCCTCGACCGGCTGACCGATGCCTGCGGTCGGCTTCATCGGCACATAGGTCGCATCGCCGGCCGGCACCGCAGCCTTGTCGCCGGCGGGAGCCGCCGCATCGCTGGTCGCCGCGGCCGGAGTCGCGTTCGTCGTCGCGGCCGGCGCCGCAGCGGGAGCTGCCGCCGGGGCCTGCGCCTGCACCGCGCCCACGGTGCCGAGCGACAAAGCCGCCGCAATTACAAGGGTTTTCAAGCTCTTCATAAGGATAGTGCCGCCCGTTGCCTGTTGCTGTTCTCGATCCCCCAACCTCTCCGTCTCGGCAGCCGGGCACAGGCCCGGACAGCCCGCGAACAGGCTGAAACTCGCCGGGGCTATAGACCCGCTTGCCGCTTGCCTCAAGCATCTCTAACACTATTTTGCAGCACGATAATCTTCGTGCCCGAAACCCGCTCATCCGACGCGGGCGACTTGATGGACAAAAGACCGAACCTCCCATGACTGACGACGAAATTCTGGCCGAATTCCGCGCCGCAGACGCGCTGTTGCAGGGGCATTTCCTGCTCTCTTCGGGGCGCCACAGCGAATATTATCTGCAATGCGCGCGCGTTTTGATGGACACCGAACGCGCCGGACGGCTGGCGATCGCCCTCGCCGCCAAGCTGCCGCGCGACCTGCGCGCGGCGATCGACATGGTCGTTTCGCCCGCGATGGGCGGCGTCATCATCGGCCATGAAATGGGCCGCGCGCTCGGCAAGCCCGCGATCTTCGTCGAACGACCGACCGGCACCTTCGAATTGCGCCGCGGCTTCGCGATCCCGGCCGGCGCCAAAATCCTGATGGTCGAGGATGTCGTCACCACCGGCCTGTCGTCGCGCGAAGCGATGGAGGCGGTCCGTGCCGCGGGTGGCGACGTTATCGCCGAAGCCGCCCTTGTCGATCGTTCGGCGGGCAGCGTGGACCTCGGCGTTCCCTTCTACCCGCTCGTCGCGATCAATTTTCCGACCTATGCCGAAGACGAACTGCCGCCCGAACTCGCCGCGACGCCAGCGATGAAGCCGGGGAGCCGCGCGAATTGAGCGCGCCCTCCCCTCGGCGGCTGCGCCTGGGCGTCAACATCGACCATGTCGCGACGATCCGCAACGCGCGCGGCGGCGATCATCCTGATCCGGTACGCGCGGCCGAGATTGTCGCGTCGGTCGGCGGAGACGGCATCACCGCGCATCTGCGCGAAGACCGCCGCCACATCCGCGATGACGACCTCGCCCGCATCCAGGCCGCGACCGACCTGCCGCTCAACCTCGAAATGGCGGCGACCGACGAGATGCTGGCGATTGCGCTGCGCCATGCGCCGCACGCCGCCTGCATCGTCCCCGAAAAGCGCGAGGAGCGCACGACCGAGGGCGGGCTCGACGCCGCCGGCCAGCACAACCATCTTGCCCCGATCGTGGCGCGCCTGTCCGACGCGGGCATCCGCGTCAGCCTGTTCATCGAACCCGACGCGCGCCAGATCGAGGCGGCGATGCGGCTGAAGGCTCCCGTCGTCGAATTCCACACCGGCCGCTATGCGCATGTGGAGGGCGAGGAACGCGCCGCCGAACTCCGCCGCCTCGCCGACGCCGCCGCGCTGGCGTGGAAGAACGGGATCGAGCCGCACGCCGGCCATGGCCTGACTTATGACAATGTCATCCCTGTCGCCGCCATCCCGCAACTCGCCGAGCTCAACATCGGCCATTATCTGATCGGCGAGGCGATCTTCACCGGACTCGAAACTGCGGTGCGCCGCATGCGCGACCTGATGGACGAGGCGCGGGGATGAAGAATTTCGTCATTGCGAGCGAAGCGAAGCAATCTCGAGCCCTCCGCCTTGCGCGAGGCCGATGGCTGGAGATCGCCGCGTCGCCTTCGGCTCCACGCGATGACGGCTTTTCGGGGTCGTCATGATCATCGGCCTGGGCTCCGATCTCTGCAGCATCGAACGCATCCAGGCTTCGCTCGACCGTTTCGGCGAGCGTTTCGAACTGCGCGTCTTCACCGAGGTCGAGCGGGCCAAGGCGGCGCGGCGGCCTTTCACCCGCGCCGGCACCTACGCCAAACGCTTCGCCGCCAAGGAGGCTTTCTCCAAAGCGGTCGGCACCGGCTTCAAGCGCGGCGTGTTCATGAAGGACATCGGCGTCGTCAATGCCCCTTCGGGCGCACCGACACTGGCCCTCACCGGCGGCGCCGCCGAGCGGCTCGCCGCGATGCTGCCCGACGGTCATAGCGCACGCATCCACCTCACGCTCACCGATGACCATCCCTGGGCGCAGGCGTTCGTCATCATCGAAGCCATCAAGGATTGACCATGGCAAAGAACAAGGCGGCAAAGACCAAGGCCGCGGACGAAGGCAGCATGCTCAAACTGCTGCGCGACATCGTGGTGATCCTGATTCTGGTGCTCGGCATCCATAGCTGCGTCGCCAAGCCCTTTTACATCCCGTCCGATTCGATGATGCCGATCCTGCGCAACGGCGACCGGCTGATCGTCAGCAAATATCCCTATGGCTGGTCCTACGCCTCGGTCAGCTTTCACCTCGCACCCAAGAAGCCGGGGCGCTGGTTCGGCAAGCTGCCCGAACGCGGCGACATCGTCGTGCTCGAACATCCCGTGACGCGCGTCGACTATATCAAGCGCGTCATCGGGCTGCCCGGCGACACGATCGAACTGCGTGGCGGCGCGCTGATCATCAACGGCAAGCCGATCAAGCGCGAGGTGCAGCCGATGCTGTCGGTGCCCGTCGATGCCAATATGCCGGGTTCGGACAGCAGCCTCGGCCGCTTCGTCACCCGCGACGCGGTCGGCAAGGCAGTTCTCGAACTGCCGATCGTGCGCGAGACGCTGCCCGGCGGAGCGACCTTCGACACGATCGACATGGGGCCGGGCTATCTGACCGACGATTACGGGCCGATCACGGTGCCCGCCGACCACCTGTTCCTGATGGGCGACAATCGCGACGGCAGCGCCGACAGCCGGGTGCCGGTCGACCGCAAGGGCCTGGGCGGCCCGGTACCTTTCGACGCCATTGCCGGCCGGGCCGAGATCATCAGCTTTTCGACCGACGGCACCGCCGAATGGTATAATCCGCTGAGCTGGTTCGAGGCGCTGCGCCCCGGCCGCGCCGGAACCAATCTCCGACCGGAGCGTCAGGCCAGCAAGAACTGAGGCGCAAGAGCGGGGAAGCGAAGCGATGGCCGACATGGAAACGCGGATCGAAGCCCCCGGCCCGACCGAGATCCGCAGCCAGCTCGTTCGCACCGAACTGCTCAAGGCCAGCGTGTGGCTCGGCGTCGCGCTGCTCGTCGGCGTTTGCGTCATCCTGATCCAGCCCATTCTGCTGATCTTTGCCGGTATCGTGATGGCGGCGATGCTCGATGGCGGCACCCGCCTCCTTGGCCGCGTGCTGCCGATCGGACGCGGCTGGCGCCTGCTGATCATCTGCTTGTCGCTCGTCGCCTTTCTTGCCTGGACCGTGATGTTCGCAGGTTCACAGATCGCCGATCAGGCGGCGACACTGCAAAAGGTGATCATGAGCCAGGTCGAGCGCGCCGCCAACTGGGCGAGCGAGCATGGCATGGGCACGATCGACATCGACACCAAGACGATCACCGAGAATCTCGCAGGCACCGTCGGGCGCGTCACCGCGGCGGTCGGGTCGGTGCTCGGCGCGCTCACCAGCCTCGTCATGGTCGTCGTGCTCGGCATCTTCATTGCGATCGAACCGCGACTCTATGAACGCGGCATCGCCTGGCTGTTGCCGATGAAGAACCGCGACGATTTCTACGTGACGACCGCGCGCATGGCCTTCACGCTGCGCCGCCTGATGGCGGGGCGCCTGCTCGGCATGGCGGTCGAGGGGGTCGGCACCTGGCTCGCTTGTATGGCGGTGGGAATACCGATGGCGGCACTCATGGGGCTGCTCACCGGCCTGCTTGCCTTCATCCCCAACATCGGCGCGATCGTGTCGGGCGTGCTGCTCGTTCTCGTGGGCTTTTCGGCGGGCACCGATACCGGCCTGTGGGCGATCGGCATCTATTTTTTCGTGCAGACCGTCGACGGCTATCTCATCGTCCCGATGGTCGCGAAGCAGACGGTCGACCTTGCCCCGGCGCTCGTCCTCGGCGCGCAGATCCTGCTCGGCACCTTGCTCGGTATCATGGGGCTGTTCCTCGCCGACCCGATCGTCGCGATGATCAAGGTCGCTCTGGAGCGCGAGGCCGAGCGGAACGCGGGCGCCGCCCCCAAGAAAAAAGCGGCGGCAAGCGCCTAGCTCACCGCCGCTTCTTCAAAACGGAAAATCCCGATCAGGGCTGCGGCGCGGCGCCCGGCGCTGCGGGTGCGCCGCCTGGGGCGCCCTGCATCATCTGTTGCTGCTGCATCATCTGCTGCATCGCGCGCACTTCGGCTTCGCTGCGGAAGTCGATCAGTTCGATATCGAAGTGCAAGGTGCTGTTCGCGGGGATCGGCCCGGCGGCGCGGTCGCCATAGCCCAGCGCCGGCGGAATCACGACCTTGTACTTACCGCCCTTCTTCATGCGGGTCAGCGCATCGGCAAAGCCGGGGACGACCTGCGATACCTGGAGCGGCGCCTGTTCGTTCGAATCGAACACGGTGCCGTCGTCGAGCTTGCCTTCATATTTGATGAGGACGATGTCGGCTTTGGTCGGGCTCGGCCCGCTGCCTTCCTTGACGACCTCGAAGCCGATCCGCGGCGTGTGCGTCAGGGCGAACGCGACGCCGATGCCCAACAGCGCGATCAGGCCGATCCACAGCAGCCACAGCCCGCCCTTGCTCACCGGGCGCAATGGAACCGTCGTTACGCTCATGCTCTTGTCCTTCCCCTGCCCGTTCGGGCGAAAACATCGGCGAAGCCTATAGGCGGTGCGGTGCGCGAGGGTCCAGCGAGAAGTTGCGCCGCCCCGTTCAGCCGGTTCCATAGAAGCGCGCCAGCCGATCGAGCGCCAGCGTCAAAACCAGCTTGCCCGATCGCGACGGCCATCCCAGCGCCTTTTCGGCGCCGCCGATCCCCTCACCCGCACAAATCACGCGCCAGCAGATGTCGGCCAATCCCGGCCCGACATGCTCCACCGCAGCGTGGAAACGCCGATGCGCGTCGATGCGCGCCAGCGAGGCATCGGCAGCGCGGCCGCCTCCGCGGCTTTTCGACGGCGGCGCCGCGTCCCAGCGCATCGTCACCCGTCCCGCCAGCCCCGCTCGCTCATAATCGGTCCGCAGCCGCTCGCCGGCGCGATACTGCGCGTCCGAGACCATCCTGCGCGCCGCGAGCCATGCCAGCGGACTTTCCGCGACATTGACGGTGACATGCCGCATCACCTGCGGCCCCGCCCTGCCGGGATCAACCCGATCGTCAGGATGCAGGCGGGTTACGAAATGGCGCGTCGTCATGCGATTCTCCTTGCTGGGAGTGTCGGCTTGACATTGGAATATTTTGTAGGAAAGAAGAAACCGATTTGGTTATCGGAGGTTCGTCATGATCAACAGCATCCGCGCCGTGCGCCGCGCCAAGGGACTGACGCTCGAAGAGGTTGCGCAGCGCTGCGACCCGCCGACGACCGCCCAGACGATCGGACGCCTCGAAACGGGAACGCGCAACCTGTCGCTCGGCTGGATGAACCGCATCGCCAAGGCGCTCGGCGTCGATGCCGCGGATCTCGTCCAACTACCCCAGGATACCCAGCTTGCGATTACCGCGCTGCTCGGCGCCGATGGCGCCCATGCGCCGACGCGCGTCGAACAGGCGCTGACCGCGCGTCCGACCGAGGACATGATCGCCATGCGCGTCACCTCGTCGATCGGCGACTATCGCGCGGGCGACGAGATATGGTGCCGCAAGGTCGAGGGCGACTGGACCAGCGCGCTCAATCGCGACCTGCTTGTGCCGCGCCCCGCCGGTCGCTTCATCTTTGCGCGGCTGCTCAACATCGATGGCGAAAAGCTGCACCTGCTGCCGCTTGGAGCCGGTCAGCGCCAGCAGGTCGTGAGCAACCCGTCATGGGCCGCGGTCGCGGTCCGCCTCATCCGGACGCTTTGATGGCGCGATGAGGCGGAAATGAAGCCCCTTCGCATCCTGTCGATCGCCACGCTCTTTCCCGATGCGGCGCGCCCCAATTTCGGCCTTTTCGTCGAAAAGAGCCTGCTTGCGCTCGCCGCGCAGCCGGGCGTCATGCTGACCGTCGTCGCTCCCGTCGGCCTTCCGCCCTTCCCGCTTTCGCTCCATCCACGATATCGGGCGCTGCGCCGATTGCCACAGCGCGAGGCGTGGCGGGGCCTTACCGTCCATCGGCCGCGCTTCACGCTGATTCCGAAATTCGGCGCAGCGCGCAATCCGGCGGCGATCGCGCGCGCCGTGTTGCCGATTGCGCGGCAAGGCGACTTCGATGTCGTCGATGCCCAATTCTTCTATCCCGACGGTCCCGCCGCAATGCGTATCGCGGACGCCTTCGGCCTTCCCTTTTCGATCAAGGCGCGCGGCGCCGACATCAGCCATTTCGGCCACGATCCGGCGACTCGCCCGCAACTGCTCGCCGCCGCCGAGCGCGCCGCCGGATTGCTCGCCGTGTCGGAGGCGATGCGCGGCGACATGGCGGCGATCGGCATCGATGCGGGCAAGACGATGGTCCACTATACGGGCATCGACACCATGCGCTTTCATCCCGGCGACCGCACCGCGGCCCGCGCGGCGCTCGGCATGGGGGACGCGCCCGCGATCGCGACCGTCGGCGCGCTGATCCCCCGCAAGGGCCAGGCGCTCGTCATCGAAGCGCTGCCTGCCCTGCCGGGAGTCCACTATTGGCTGGCGGGTGCGGGCGAAGAGGAAGCGCGATATCGCGCCCTGGCGCAGCGGCTCGGCGTCGCCGACCGGGTTCACCTGATGGGGCCCGTCGCCAACGCCGACTTGCCGCAGCTCTACCGCGCGGTCGATGCCGTGGTCATGCCGTCGGTCAGCGAGGGGCTCGCCAATGCGTGGGTCGAGGCGCTTGCCTGCGGCACCCCGATCGTCATCAGCGATGCCGGCGGCGCGGCCGAACTGGTGACGTCGCCGGCGGCAGGACGGATCGTCGAGCGCACACCAGCGGCGATCGCCGATGCGGTGCGCGCGCTATTGGCGGCGCCCGCTGCGCCGGATGCGGTCGCGGCGAGCCTTGCCGGCCGCTTCGACTGGGACCGCAACGGCCGCGAGCTGGCGGAACATCTCCGTCGCTGCGCGGGCTGCTGAGCGATCAGACGACAGCGCCGTCGTCGTCCTCTTTGCTGGTCACGCGCTCGGCGCCCTGCGTCGCGGCGCTGGTCCGCGGCACGAAACTGTCGGGACCGACCTTCAGCCACACCAGGATCGGCGCCGACATATAGATCGACGAATAGGTGCCGACGAAAATGCCGAGCAGCATTGCAGCGGTAAAGCCGAAGATCACGTCCGGCCCGACCCACAGCAGCACCGCGAGCGCGATCAGCATCGTGAAGCTGGTCATCACCGTGCGCGCCAGCGTCTCGTTGATGCTGAGGTCGAGCAGCGGGATGATCTCCATCTTGCGATATTTCTTCAGATTTTCGCGGATGCGGTCATAGACCACGATCGTATCGTTCAGCGAATAGCCGATGATCGTCAGCAGCGCGGCCACGATGTTAAGGTCGAACTGCATCTGCGTCAGCGCGAAGAAACCGAAGGTCAGCATGACGTCGTGGAACAGCGCGAACAGCGCCCCGACCCCGAACTGCCATTCGAAGCGGATCCAGATGTAGATCGAAATCGCGATCATCGCGAGCGCGAGGCTGAGTGCACCGGTGCGCAGCAACTCGCCCGATACCTTGCCCGACACGGTTTCGACCGACCCGGTCTTGGCGGTCGGAAACGCCTTGTGGATGCCGTCGACAAGCTGCTTGCCCGCACGGTCGGCGGCCGCCTTGTCGCCTTCGGGCAGCGCGGTACGGATCGACACCGCCTGGTCGGACCCGAATTGCTGGATCGTCGCTTCGCCGAGGCCGATATTGTCGACCTTTTCGCGGATCTCGTCGATCTTGGGCATGGTGCCGGAAAATTCGACGCGCACCGACTGGCCGCCGACGAAGTCGACGCCGAGGTTCAGCCCGCGCACCGCGACCAGCACGATCGACGCGACGATCATCAGAAAGCTGATCCCCATGGCGATGTTGCGCCACTTGAGGAAATGGATGTTGGTGTCTTCGGGGACGAGTTTCAGCAGACGCATGGGTTCGGTCCCTCTATCAAATATTCAGCGACGCCGGACGCGTCTTGTGCAGCCAGTGCGCGGCGAACATGCGGGTCACGGTAACCGCGGTGAAGACGCTGGTCACGATGCCGATGGTCAGCACGACCGCGAAGCCCTTGATCGGCCCGGTGCCGAACCAGAACATCAGCGCGGCGGCAATGACGTTGGTGATATTGGCGTCGAAAATCGCGCGGCTGGCTTCCTTGTAGCCCAGCTCGACCGCCTGAAAGACGCGTCGACCGCGTTTCAACTCTTCGCGGATACGTTCGTTGATCAGCACGTTGGCGTCGACCGCGGCGCCGATCGTGAGCACGAAACCCGCGATACCGGGCAACGTCAGCGTCGCGTTGAAGGCGGCCATGATCGCAACGATGAGGAAGATGTTAAAGAAGAGCGCGACGTTCGCGTAGATGCCGAAGCGGCCATAGACGACGATCATGAACGCCAGCACCGCGACCGTCGCGATGATCCCGGCGATCGCGCCCTTGCGGATCGAATCGGCGCCGAGCTCGGGCGTCACCGTCCGCTCTTCGACGACCGCCATCTTGACGGGCAGCGCGCCCGATCGCAGCGAAATCGCCAGCGCATTTGCGCTTGCGACAGTGAAATTGCCCGAAATCTGCGCGCTACCGCCCAGGATCGGCTCGTTGATCGACGGCGCCGACAGCACCCGGCCGTCGAGCACCATGGCAAAGCGCTTGCCGACATTCTGCGCCGTCACCTTGGCAAAGGTCGCCGACCCGCCCGAATCGAAGCGGATGGTGACGACCGGCAGACCGCTCTGCGGATCATAGCTCTGTTTGGCGTCGATAAGCTGGTCGCCGCTGATCATGACCTGGCGGCGCAACACTTCGAACGGCACACCATTGCCGGCGTCAGGCGAATAGGGAACGACCTCGCTGCCGACCGGGACGCGGCCCGCGGCGACTTGGTTGGGATCGGCATTGGTATCGACCATGCGGAATTCGAGCCGCGCGGTCTTGCCGATCAGATCCTTCAATTGCTGCGGGTCCTGAAGGCCCGGCACCTGCACGACGATGCGGTCGTCGCCCTGACGGATGATCGTCGGCTCGCGTGTGCCGAGCGCGTTGACGCGCTTGTCGATGATGTCGCGGGCGGTATCCATCGCACGGCTGATCGCCTGCGCCTGCCCCGCCTTGGTCGGCGTCATCACGATGCGCGTCGTATCGACGACATCGATCGTCCAGTCGCGCTGGCCGGTCAGCCCCGCACCCTGCGTCTCGCGGAATAGCCGCTCGCGCGCTTCGTCGAGCTGCGCCTGATCGCGGACCAGAAAGCTGATCTTGCCGCCCGCGGTCGACAATTCGCCGATCGCGATATCGTCATCGGATCCGCGCTCGCCGCGCATCGCGGTGCGCACGGTCTTTTCCATATTGGCAAGCTGCGTCTTCTGGAGGTCGCCAAGATCGGCCTCGAGCAGCAAGTGGCTGCCCCCGGCAAGGTCGAGGCCCAGATTGACCTTCATCTGCGCGAAGGACGGCAGGCTTTCGAACTGCTTTTGGGGAAGGAAGCTGGGAATGGAAAAGATGACACCAAGCGCCAGGATGACGCTGATGCCGATGACTTTCCAGCGCGGGAAATCGAGCATGACGGGGTTCCGATGGTCTGGGCGGCGCCGGTTCCCCGACGCCGGCGCGTCAGTCGTTGGCGGGCTTGGCGCCCGGCTGGAGGACGTCGGAGATCGTCGACTTCACGATCTTGATCTTCACGCCCTGGGCGATTTCGACATCGGCGAAATCATCGTCGACGCGCGTCACCTTGCCGACGATCCCGCCGCCGGTGACGACCTGATCGCGCGGCTTCACCGATGCGATCTTGGCGCGATGCTCCTTCATGCGCACCTGTTGCGGGCGGATGAGGAAGAACCAGAATACGACGAAGATCAACAGATAGGGCACCAGCATGATGAAGCCGGCTGCCCCGCCCCCCGATCCGGCCGCCTGGGTCAGAAGCAATTGGGTCGACATGAATGAAAGACTTTCCGTTACCGTGGCGCGGCCTTTCCCCATGGAAGGACCACGCAAAAATAAGCGCGGCGCCTATCACGCAGGGGCGTCCCGCGCAACCGTCGCTGCGCCCCTCCCCCACGGCAAGCCCCCGCCAGATGGGGTCGACGACGGCGCGATCAAGCCCGCCGAAAGAAACACCGCCAAATGGCCATCGCCGCTTGCATCGCCAGCAAAGCCGCGCTAGGGGCCTCGCCTGCCCGAGAGGGCCGGTCGGGACGTAGCGCAGCCTGGTAGCGCATCACACTGGGGGTGTGGGGGTCGGAGGTTCGAATCCTCTCGTCCCGACCAATTTATCAAGTATTTTCAGATACTTACGAGGCGCCTGCGGGTCGGTCGATAAGGGGTCAAGCCCCTTTTTGCCCTCTGGTGGTGCACTGGTGGTGCAAGCAAGCCAGAACTTTCTGGGAACAAAAGCGACAGAACGCATCCATTTTGAACGTGCAGGAGGCGTCATTCCGAATTGCAGAGGCGCGTCACCGCACCTAAGATTCGGTTGGCATGCAGCAGCAATTGCCTCTCCGCCCGTCCGATCTGGTCAGAGTTTGGGACGGCTATATCGCGTTCCTGAAGCAGCCTGCCGGAACCGCAATCGACGCGGTGATCCCGCCCCACGCGTTGGCGGCGATGACAGATGCAGCGCGCAGGGGCCGCAAGCGCCGCAGGTTGCTCAATGTCTTACGGATCGCTTCGGCCATCGTCGCCTCGGTTGGCGCGATCGTCAGCGTGGCAGTGAACCCCATGATCATCGGCATTGGCATGTTGTTGATCGGTGGTGTGGGATTTATCGGAGCGCACAACCGGTCCAAAATAAGAGACGAACCGGAGATCGACGAAGTCGTTGCTGGGCCGGACGCGACCCTCGAACGCAATTTGCGTGCTCTCGACGATTTCCGCAATCTGATCGCCAGCGGCGACATTCCGTGCGCGGAGCGATTGCCCGATGGCACTCTCAAACCCGTCGCGCCAACGGCTCTTAGCGCCTTTGCCGCCGACCACGGCACGCTCCTCATCTTGAGCCGTGACCAAACCCTCTGGCAATGCATCCCGCGCCGACCGATCCCGATGAGTTCCTTATGGGTTCGCATGGGCGGACGGGTAGCCCCGGCCTTGGTCACTTCACGCGTTTTGCTGGACACGCCCGACCCGGAACTGTTCGACCGACGCATCGAGTGGTTGCTCTCGCACGCCCAGCAGCCCACTCCCCGAGCCCGTTCGTTTTGCGAGGCGGTCCAGATTATCGTCGCGTTGCGACGTCCCGAGTTCGACGGGCTGACATTCGAAAGGAAGAAGGAACTGCTCAGCGGCGAGGGCTTCGGCGAGAGCCGCATCGAGAAAATACATGCCGGGATATATCCCGCATTCAACAATTTCCTGCGCACCCTGCCGATGCATGAATTTCCGTGAATGTGGAACTGAATAGCTTCCAACGCCCCTCCCCACCCGAGATCGTCGGGAGGCGCGGCCATGACCAGCACCGGTTCGTTCGCCTCATTCGACGAATTCTATCGGTCCCAGAACCGCCGTCTGTTCCACTATTTCAGGAGGAGGGTCGGTCGCGAGGAAGCGCCCGATCTCGTCCAGCAAGCCTTTACCGGGATGCTGCGCTGCGGAGCATTCGAGAGAGTGGAAAACCCCGAAGCCTACTTGTTCCGCGCTGCCCGCAATCTCGTCATCAATCAGGCCAGAGAGAAGAAACGGCGTCCGAGCGTTGTCTATGGGGGTGCTCAGTTCGGGCTGAAATAGGAGCTGATTGGCCTCCGAAGCGAGCTTTTCAATGCGCTTCCTCGTCGGTTCGTCGAACTTAGACCAATATTTATGACCGGTCGCAGCGCGCACGATGGACCGGGCTGCAATTGCAGGCGCGCGGCTCCTGTTGCGAAGCAATTCCTCTTCGGTTTTGTCGAGCGGGGTTCCTTGCGTGTTGATTTTAAAGAACGATGCTTCAGCAACTTCAGCATCACCGGTGACCCATTGCAGATCGAGCTGGCGCGAACCCAAATGTTTCAACCGCTTGGTAGTCTTCACATCGTACTCGATATCAGGCTGATTTGCGCGGGCGGCGAGTTTGTCCATGAGCGACTTGTAACTGCCCACCTGTTTCTCGACGGCGGTACGCATCGCTTTGGCCGTCTTTTTCTGTTCCTCCGGGATTTCTCCCGCAAAGAAGGAAATCGATCGCGCACCATCACCATAGTCATCTTCGATCCAAGCGCGCAGGGCGCTAAGCCGGTGTGCGCCGTCGATTGCGAAAATGTAGCCTTCGTCAGACTGCCACAAAATCACTGACGGGACCAGGTCCCCGTCGATGAAGCTCTGGATGAAGGTCACGGCCTGCGCAGGCGACCACTGATTAGTCTCACGCTGGAAATCAGGCTTGCGTAGCGAGAGAACAAATGCCGACTCTGATCTCAGATTTTCAAAGGTGATCGAGCTTGCGAGCCGGGCGCTCGCCGAATTTCCGACGTTTTGATCTGTACCCTTCTGCCAGAAATCAGCACGAAGAATCATTGCGTCCATAACGAGCCGTTTGGCCATTAAAATCTCCGGTCTCTCGAGTTTACGTGAATCCGTCTTTATTCAGTAGTGGTAACTGGCAAGACAAATAGGATCCAATCAGGATCGTTCTTTTATCAGATCTACGAAATCACGCACTGCCATGAGCCATTCACGCTGTTCAGCATGATAGGATTCGTGGATGCCGGCCGGCACTACGAGCTGCAACAGCTGAGATTTCATCTCGTCCGTCTGCGCCCGCGATATTGACGGCTCAAGCGTAAGCAGATGCTTCAGGGGGATGCGGTCCGCTTCGGCAAGCACCTGACGCCACCGGTCTTTGCAGGTGGTTTTCACCGCGAGCATACGGAGTTTCTCGGGAGCGAAAGCAAGGTCGGCATATTCGGCTTCGCCAGGAAACAAAAAGTCCGCTGCATTGCGCTTTTCAGTGGTCGCTTCGCGCTTGTAGCGAACGTCACATGCGACAAGCAGAGCTTCTACATGGTGGGCGAAGGCATATCCCGCCCGCGACTTACGGCGATTTTGAACGCTCAGCGAGAAGGACAGAAATCCGTCAACGTCAGCCTTGTCACCTTCGAAAAAGCCATCTTTGACGCGATCGGCTACAACAAGCCGCTCCATATGCCGGAACAACGCTGACGTGCTCCCCTGATTGTTA
>NZ_AOUN01000015.1:0-99272 GCF_000371385.1 Sphingopyxis sp. MC1 | reverse complement strand
TTCAACAGAATAGGGTGGGAAGCTGCCATTCGAATCCTCCCTGTCGCGAAGCGATGGGGAGGGGGACCGTCGCCGTAGGCGATGGTGGAGGGGCTGTGAAGGCGCGCCATTAGCCCCTCCGTCAGCGCTTCGCGCTGCCACCTCCCCATGGCCTGCGGCCACAGGGAGGATTTGATGTCCGCAATCGGTCGTTGTCAGTCATTCGACCCAGATCGGCGGTGAACGATTGCCTCATCCGCCCGCTCGTGCGACTTGCTCGCGATGAACAGTTCGCCAGCCATCAGAGCCGCCAAACACTTCTTAAGCGTCGTATGGGATGGCGATCGGCCGGACGACGAAACGCTCCTCGCTGCGCTGGACAGCTTAGTCGCAGCTTATCACGTAACCCCAGTTGGAGATGTGTCAGATGCTGACGTGGACGCGCCGAGGCAAAACGGCGCATATCTCTACGCCGAAGTGGCGGCACGTTTTCCAACTTATGGCGCTTATCCGGTAGCGGACCCCACTGGATCTTTAGACGACGCGCTGATGGTCGCTGACGCAATCGATGACTTGGCTGACCTTACGTTAGACATGCGCGAGGTCTTATGGTTTGCTGAGCATGTCAGCCTCAACGACGCGCATTTCGCCTTCCGGCTTCATTTCTTCCATTGGGGGCAGCATGCTCGCGAACTGTCGCTGTATCTGTGCGGCCGGTTGTTTGGCTGAACGTCCGCAACCGGTCGTTTCCGGTCGGAACGAAAATGTCGTAGCCGACCGCGAGCGGCAATGTCGCACCATAAAGAGCAACGGAAAATGGCGCACCTAGGAGGAGAAAGTTCGAAACTCCTCTTTGATACGCTAGCCCAGTGGAACCACGCTTTAAGCCAAACATCAATCGCCGGAATCTTGCCAGCCGCTAACAGCAACGATGCTGCTGGCGATGATGATTCATCACCGATAGTCGGTGCGGTTTCGCTCGATACAAATGTGATCGGCGTCGATCTCTCGGCACGTCGTCCGCAACGTCCAACCTATCGCGGACCGAAGAAGCGTCGTTCGGATGACGAGGGAATGGAGGTCGGCCATGGGTAGCCGTCGTCCACCTCCCTTCTCGCTTCGCCTCACTTTCGAAGAACGAGCAAAGATCGAAGCCGATGCGGCTGGTATGTCGCTCGGCGGATACATTCGCTCGCGTCTCCTTGATCCCGATTGGATCGCTCCGCGTCGTCGGGGCAAGTTTCCGGTGAAGGATCATCGCGCGCTCGCGCAGCTCTTGGCGATGCTTGGTCAGTCGCGGTTGGCGAACAATGTGAACCAACTCGCGAAGGCCGCGAACACGGGCAGCCTTCCTGTCACACCAGAGACAGAGGAAGCGCTGCTCACGGCTGTTCAGGAAGTCACGCGGATGCGGCAGCTTCTGATCGAAGCGCTCGACCTGGATGCGCGCCTATGATCTTCAAAGCCTCCAAGCGCAGCGGTGGTCGTCAGCTTGGGAGCCATCTCCTCAAGACGGAAGAGAATGAGCATGTCGAGATTCATGAAGTGTCGGGCTTCATCTCCGACACAGTCATGGGCGCGATGAACGAAGCTTATGCGGCAGCGCGCGGCACGAAGTGCAAGCAGTATCTCTTTTCGATGTCACTCAGCCCTCCCGCACATGAATCCGTGCGCATCGAAGTGTTCGAGAAAGTGATCGGCGATATCGAAGAGCGGCTCGGCCTCACCGGTCAGCCGCGTGTGATCGTCTTTCACGAAAAAGAAGGCCGCAGACATTGTCATGCCGTCTGGTCGCGCATCAACGCTGAGACCATGACGGCAATCGATATGCCGTTCTTCAAGAACAAGCTCCAGGCCTTGGCGAAAGAAGTTTATCTCGAAAACGGGTGGAAGATGCCACGCGGTTTCGAGAATCCGCAGCTCCGCGATCATCGCAATTTCTCCTTGGACGAATGGCAGCAAGCCAAGCGTGCATGCATCGATCCACGCGAGCTGCGCGGTGCAGTTATCGAATGCTACCGCCAAGCGGACAATGCCAAGAGCTTTGCGGCGGCGCTCGAAGAGCGCGGCCTCTTTCTCGCGCGCGGTGACAGACGGGGCTTCGTCGCCGTCACCACTGACGGCGATGTCTATTCACTCTCGCGCATCATCCCCGACAAGAAAGCGGACATCGCAGCACGGCTCGGCGATTCATCAAAGCTCATGTCCGTCGCGGAAACACGCGAACGCATCGCGACAGAGATCGCACCCCGCCTCTCGACATACATTGCAGAGGCAAAACGCATCGCACATCGCAACATGGAACCGCTGATAGCGAAGCGCGAAGCGCTCAAGGTTCAGCATCAGGCTGAACGCCAAGCCTTCGATAAATCCATCACAGCACGCTGGAACGAGGAGCAGCGTATTCGCGCATCACGTCTGCGCAAAGGCATTGCCGGTGCATGGGACTTCCTGACGGGGAGGTATTTCAAAATCCGCAAGCAGAATGACATGGAAGCCAAATTTGCGCGCGAGCGCGATAGCCATGAGCGGCACGCTATGATCCATGCGCAGCACAAGGATCGCCAAGCCCTGCAAGAGTTGATCAAAGAGAGCCGACGCAGGGAAGCTGAACGCATCCTCGGTCTCTATCGGGACGCTGCCAAGTTCCGCCGGATGCGCGAGGGCGAAGCCGAGCGCGACCGCAATGGTCGCACGCGTGATGGGCGCTCACCTTCTCCAAAGCCACGTGATCGGGGTTTGGATTTGGGATGATCCTTTGCGGGTCATTGCCGTTCGCCTTCCTCCTCTTCTACACCACCACATGATCCGCTGATTGATCGAACCTATCCGCACTCGGTTGAGCATGATGCAAGGCGGGATCGTGATCCCTGATCTTCTCCACATTCGTTGCGATCACAGGTGATGCATCGGCAATCGATGTGCGGATGCACGTCCTCCAACGCGGCCCATGGTGGGCGGCGCAAACGAAATGGAGGATGTCATGAACTTCAATCTCAACCGCAACGATCTTGCGACCAAATCCACCGCTCAACTCGCGGCCTTGTTCCAAGATGCATCGCGCGCCGTCACGGCGAGCAACGCGGTAATCGCATCGGCGCAATCGCTTCTCGCGATGATCGCGCAAGAACTTGGCCGCCGTGGTCCAGCGCCATAGCGACGCTGGCTCACGAAGCCCCGAAGGGGAGCGTTAGCTCCCCTTCTTGTTGGCTGGCTTTTCCTCGTTGATCCGCATGACGATCCGGCCATTCACCGGGATCGCATTGAGCGCGAGCGTGAAACCTTTGCCGTCCTTGGTTGCCCACGCGACGCCGATGTCAGTCCAGCGTGCGTTGTCGCCGTCACCCATGACGTTGAACAGGCGGTGGCTCGGGCGGTTTGAGTTTGTGTCAGACATTTCAGTTCTCCTTGGTTTCCACCGAAGGACAATTCCTCGGCTTCATGGGGAGACTCGTGACCTGGCGATGGAGGCGAGGATCAAAGGCTGAGCGAAGCGAACAATCGCGCGGAGCTACACAAGACGAAGTCGCGGAAGCGAGCGGCCTTGATCCGAGATGCGGCTGGTCAAAAACCCATGAATGAATGCCGATGGGAATGTCCGCTGCTCGGTGGCAATTTTAGGAGAGCATGATCTGACACGACAAACTGCCCGCGCCACATTTCACTTTGGGTGACGGCGGATCGCCTATCGGTTGGCGATCTCGATATCCGTGCCACCTGTGGCAACAATCGCCGCGTGCTCAATCATCCGCCGCATGGCCTTGTCGGTGAGATCAACGGAAACTTGGACGCCATTGATTGTGAGCTTCACCCCTTCGGTGACGATATCGACCGCGATGATTGCACCTGCGGCAATCGCCTCTTTGAGAAGTGCATTGATGCGAAGACTGGTTTGCTGTGTTGGGCCTGGGCCACGGTAATTTCCAAAGCGGCGGCGCAGATTCACCGACTCGCCAACATACACTTGCGATCTGCCGACACCATCGAGACGAAGGCGATAAAGTCCCGCGCCGCCCGTCACGCTCGGGAATACAACGCTGCCGTTTGCATCGAGATTAACATTGCCCAGCATTTTCCATTCGAAGACCAATGCAATGTCGTGCGCGGCTGCGGTCGGCGCAGCTTTCAATACCGTCACCCGCTCGCCATCGGCGCTGACACGTCGTCCGGCCTTTGCCCGCAAAGGCTTTTCGCGTGTTGTTGGCAATGTGCTGCGAACGAATTTTACGGTGCGTGCTTTGCGATTGAGGTCTGCGGTCGCCCATCCGCGCTTCAACCATGCTTCGTTATGACGTCCCTCGACTGGCGAATTGCTCCACCACGCATCATAGGTGTGGGCACTCTGTGGCAAATTGCGATGGATGATCTGCTCGATCTGATCGAAGCTCAAAGCGATGCAATCACTTGTCTGATCGTCGAGAAAATCTCCGAGCGGCTGATATACTTTACTCATCGAAGCATTGAGCCATAATTATTCTATCGCTGCAATGCACGTGATCAACGCACGTGTCTCGCGCTCAAAAGAGCGCGAGTTGGCGTGATGCGGATGTGGTTTCGCGCCATGCGTGGGTGCGTGACATCTCGTCGATCCATGCTTCAACGTAAGCCTCGGGACCGCCCATGTGATCGACATTGCTACGATTGATGAAGTGCGAGCGATAGCCGGTTTCGGTGATCGGCAGCGGTGCGTGTTTTGGCTTTACGCTTTCGACCTCAAGATGCGCCATTGATTGTCCGTCGTCGAATGAGACGTAATCGGCGATCCAGCGAATTTCGATTTCGATCCCGTTCCAGTTTTTGTGAATGATTGCGTAGTCGGTTTTCATGTCTGCCTCCTTTGGCGTTTGGGTTCGTCCAGTGGACGGGGAGGCAAAGGGCAGGGTTCGAAGGGGCAGCGTCACCGAAGGGAAACGGCCAACACGGGAGCGCAGCGAATGGAGCGGGCAAGCCGTTGACGATGCACCGGCCCTGCCAACATTCCCGTCATCATCACCGGATGATCACAGACGCGCGGCAGACAATGAAAAGGGCCGACAAGCGGCCCCACTTTAGAACGGCATTGGAATTGAAGGGCGGCCTAAGCCGCCTCTCGATGTTCGATCTGAGCAATGCTCTTGAGGTATTCAGCAGCCTTGTTCGCAGCACTCGCCGCCGTGAAGATTGCTTTGCGGTCGCCTTTCAGAATGCGCAGCCAGTGGCCGATATAGTCGGCATGATCGGCGCGTGGTTCTGCCGTGATACCAAGATCACTACAAAGGAACGCCGCGCCAAGTTCGGCAACCATTTCTTCCATCGCATAGGCATCATCGCCAAAGCGTTCACCGAAGGTGCGCGCGCAACGCTGCTCTGCGCCTGACCAATGGGTCAGCTCGTGCAGCAACGTGGAATACCATCCTTCGGTCGCGGTGCTGGTTTTCGTACCAACGAAACGATGACGATCTGGCATCGTGATGCTGTCGGTTGTGCGATTGTAGAAAGCACGTTCACCAGCAACGGTGATGTTCGCACCTGTGGATGCGATGAATGCCTCGGCGGCAACGCATGGATCGATGCGATCAATGGCAGGTTCGATTGCAGGAAGCTCGAAGCCATCGACTTGTGCGACGTTGAACACGCGTGATGCACGGGCAACGAAGAAGCGACTTCCGCGATCATCATCATCGCCGGATGATTGCGTGTCACGCTCATGCGGCTGTAGGTCGCGATAGAAAATGATGATGGACGATTTCTCGCCCTTGCGGACTTGTGCGCCCTTTTCTTGCCACTGGCGATATGTGCCCCAAAGGCCATGATCGAACTGCTGGCAATATGCCGATGCCCAGAGGGCGACGGTGTTGACGCCGCGATAGGCGTTCTTGCTTTCGATATTGGTGGGACGTTCGATTGATCCGCCTGCACGATGCCAAGGCATTTGCGGATGCTCGGCTCCGGCTTCGATTGCGGCAATGATTTGATCGGTGATAGCTCCGTAAACGTCGAAGCGTTCTTTTGATGAAGTGGTCATGTCCTGATCTCCTTTCGCTGTATCCTGAGGACGCGAAGGGAACAGGCTGGGGGAAAGTCGGGCTGTCAGCCGTAAGGCGAAACGGGCAACACGGGAGCGCAGCGAATGGATCGGGCCGCCCGTTGACGGGACGATGACGACAGCCACATTCGCGGCTCAGTCTCAGGGTGCAGTGGAAGGAAGGTCTGGCAGCAGTTGGATTGGCAAATGACTGCGTTAGCCGGTAGCGTCGGGGCTTACGTTTTCCCAGCTCGTCGCAATGTCCGCCCAATTGGGTACCGAACCGGCTGTACCTAGCCAAGTATCCCAAAACTTGGGGTCATGCGAGCGAGGACGCTGAGCCTTGGGCAAGTCGCGCACTTTCAGCAGCACTGGCGTCGGGACCGCCCAACCAAGAAGTATGGCTTGCTGAGAAGGTAGGGTCGGTAGCTCACCAAGCAAACCGCCCAATGCGTCCGGCACGAGACGGCGCACGAGATTTTGGTCAACGTCGTTCACAATCCGATGGAGTAGAAATGAATTGCATTGGGCGAGAACCGTTGGAGAAAGCTCTGATGGGCGTTGCGAGGCAAGGAGCAACCCCAATCCAAACTTACGACCTTCCCGTGCGATCCTCTCGAAGGCCTGCCGACAAAGGTCGGTGGCCTGCGCGTTCGCTCCTGCGTCCGTATCACGTCGAACGAAGTTGTGGGCTTCCTCCAACACGAGAACGGTTGGAAGTGCTTGACCTGTCGCGTTAATGTGCCGCTGAAGTGCCTCAAAGACTAGCCGTGCAATTACGGCCACAGCGATGTGCACGACATCGGAAGGGATTAGGGACAGGTCGAGAATTGCGACGGATTCAGGAAAGTCTTCACTTGGTCCTAAAAATGCCGAAAGCCATTTGGTAAGGGATTCCGCGCCATCTGTGGCTATAACTGGCTTCAGTCCTGAATCGCCAAGATTGATCTGAATCCGATTTATCAGCGGCTCGACGTTGTTCAGGGCTTGCCCGCCCGTCGCCATGGCGACCTCGCGAATGCAGTCTGGAAGCGCATCGACGTCGAAACGGACAGGGGCATCCTCGCTAATTTCTCCATGGGTAGCGGTAATGGGGAATGCGTTGGTAAGGGAACGAAGTGCCTCTAAAACTTTCTGCAAATCGGCAGGCTGGAAATCGTTGTACCCTGAGGAATTTTGGGTCGTCCAGTGACGCTGCGCTCTGACCGTCTCGATCGGATCGCGAATGCTGGCGATGGCAGCAGCGAGACCAGCGACGTCGTCTCCATAGTTGGCAAGCGTCTCTTCGTCCGATTCCGTCAAACCTTTCAGCCCTTCCAGAAGAGAGCCGAAGTCTCGATTTCGGGGAAAGCCCGCAACGCTTTGTGGTAAGTCAGCATAGAGCTGCTCAAGCTGGCGGACGTAGCCACTATATCTGCGGAGCGCTTGCGCCTTGGCAGTCGCAACGGAAGAACCCGCATTGCGCAGCTGCCGAAGTGCCCGAAGTAAGATTGGCCTTTGAACACCTGGCTGGGCAGCGGTAAAAGCTGCCCATTCTTGACCGTTCCACAGCCAACCTGGGACTGTCAGCGCGTTCGCGCCATCCTTCCCACCTACAGCAAAGCGGCGAACAGGTAACAATCCGTCCGAAAATGCCTGAGAATATTCTCCGTTAGGATCAAGAATGATGAATCGAGCATTGGGCGGCAGTGGCGGATCTGATTCCGCGGGAGTAGGCTCACCATCTGCGGAATCCACCTTCTTGTCGGGAACGCTTTCAAGCGCCCAACGGATGATGCCCGCTACGGAACACGATTTGCCGCTCCCTGTATTCCCGAGCACTGCTAAATGACGACCGAAAAGTTTATCAGGATGAACCCAAACACGGGCGTTGCCCGCAAACGGAGCAGTCCCCACTTGAATCAGGCGATCATCCGATTTGGCCTCGACGATCGATCGCAATTGAGTGGCGGTTGGCAACAAGACAGGATCGCCAACTGACGGAAGCACTGGAACGCCTCGTTCTAAAGAGAATTGGGGCTGGCCGTCTTCATCATTCTTCTCGCGAAGCAAGGTACCAAATGGGATCGCGGCAAGCGTGCGAGCGGGGTACGGCAAGTCAACCAAACCCTCCGCCTTTTGCCCTGCGACAGGTTTGGCGCGCACGATAGAAATTTCTTTAATGACGGCAACAACTGCCCCCGTCTCATTGGGTATGAGGATATAAGCATTGACGCGGGGAAAGCCCGACGGCGAACCAGTGTTTAGTGCAATTGCTTGGGGCGTTTCGTTGAACAGAGATATTTGCAACGCTTCCGCTGACACTGTTTCGACGCGCCCAACGGCTAGTGTCCCGATCCGTTCAACAAGAGTCGTCATGCGCCCTCGACGCCAACATCGGCTTCCTGTTTCTTGGCCTTGCCGCGTCGTTCAACAAGTTCTCCCATCCTAATAGTAAGTGGGTCGATTGCAGGTTTCGGGAGATAGTTCTCAACGAGCTGACGAAAATCCCCGAAGTGCTTTCCGAGAAGAAGCGTAAGCTGCTGCGGGCGACCAACGCGCTTTATGAACGAAGCAATCCGGTCATGCGGCTTCTCGCTCCAAGCGAGAACAACGAGATGTGTTGATGGTATTGTCAGCATGTCGGCGATGACCCTGTTCACATGGTCGTCTCCGAAGCCATATCCATAGGTGACAAGCACATGGTTCGGCTGACAGATTGAGGAAGAAAAGTCGCGAAAAAGGTCAGCATAGGGATAGGAAGCGGTCTCAACGTCTTTGACCGCGTTCGGATAGATCATGACGGAATCGCGCGGACTCGCCGGAATGGCGGGGTGTGCTGCATCCGCTCCGAACGGCAGTCCCGTTCGAAACAGACGAGGCTTTTCGTATCGCCAATCCAGTGATCCGTGGAGCTTGGTGAAGTGAACGACACCCTCAAGGTGACGTGGTTCGCGGTTGCCGACGTATTCTGGTCAAACGGAACTTCGGACTTGCGCGGTGCGCCGAGCGCGCGCCGGTCCCCCTTCCCTGTGCGAGGCCGCGCGGCAGAAACACCGGGGCGTGGCGCCAAGATTTCTTGATCGAGCATCGTTAGTGCTGAGACATCATGGGCTATAAAGTCGTCGGTAGTGGCCGATCGCGCAAAATCGGTGTCGAGATGGACAATATTGCCGGTAATCGCGCGAACCCGCGGAATATCGTAGAGTCGAGCCAGCGTTAATCGTTCGCGATGCTTGGCACCCGGTTTGATCGCTCGAATGGCCGCAATCCGACGTGCGCGAGATTCTAGCCGCTCTGCCTCGGTATTAAAGCCCTTGGGGGTGATTTCGTCGTCCTCGGTCTCGGCGATGCGTTTGAGTTCGGCATCTGCCTTTTGAGGCGTGGATTTGCGGCGAGAAACTGCGGATGATTTGGGGGCGCCAGTGGCATCCGCTTTGGCCAGTTCCACCAGTTCTTTGTGAAACCAGAGAGGCATGCCATCGGCATAGGTCTCGTCAGCGCATTTGAGGTCTACGTAGGTTTTTGTCGTCTTGTCCCACACGTGGATGACGGCAATGTTATCTGGATCGAACTTAATCTTGGTATGGATCGTTGCATCGACGCGTTTTTGGCGTCGAGGTTCAAAGCGCAGACAGTTGTTGATCAGGCGCGGCACGCCAATGGCGCAGTGATACCGAAGGCCATTAAATACGCGCACCCCGCTTTTCGTGACCTTTACGTTCGACTTGGTCTCGAAGGTTTCAAGGCGGAATCGGCGAAGATCAGCCATCACGTCGATGCCGTGGCGGTTTGCTGACCGCTGCCATAAAAGAGCAGGCTGCAGATTGTTGATGCCCTCGTGCGGGTCAACGTGAAATTCCGCCGCCGTCTTGTTTGCGAGCGCTTCCAACTCATTCATGGTGGCCACCGCCTTGTCTGCGGCATCGTGACCAGAGCGGTCTGTCTCAGCGATAGGTCGGGTCGCGCCCGGCAGGTGCTCGAGCATGCGACGCTGGAAAGTGCCGATCGCCCGCTCGCCGATTGCGCGGTAGCGAGGCTTCTTTATCGGACAGAAACGCACGGAGAATGATCCGCACTTCGCTGCGTCCTCGAGGCCATGACCGGTGAACTCTCTTGCGTTATCAAGGATCAGCTCTGTCGGTTTCCCACAAATACGTTTGAGAATGGGATATCTAGCGGCATCCGCAGCTGGAGGCCGTTTCGGAAGGTTCATGCGGCGAAGGCACTCACATACCGTCCAGTAGCTGGGTGGGCGAAAGGTTATGACCCAAGCAACGATAGCTCGGCTATAAACATCGATTGCCAATGTCAGCCAAGGACGGCCGGCGACAACATCGCGCTCTAGGTCAACGACGACGAACGCGTCCAAAGGAGTGTGATCGATGATCACTTTTTCAAGAATTCGGCTCGCCCTGAGCGGCTTCCCGCCCCCGCGCATCGCGCTTTCCACCATCTGCTTGCCATCGCGCTCTGCAACGAATTCTGACCCATCGATTGCAATGCAGTCGCGACGAAAAGTAGCATAGCTGAAAAGCGGGTATGGAGTTTCGGGCTTCCCATACAGCGCGCTGCGCCCCTCATTCACCTCTATCAACTCTGCTTGGGCGAGCGAAAATGCCGCTTTCATGTTGATTCTGTCGTTGGCTGCCATCGCAACCATTGCGTGTTTGTTGCGGATCTCTTTTGGTATCTCGGCGTCGTGGGGCCTGCGCGCAACGTTACCACTGAGGCGGACAAGCAAGCGCAAATCGCGGGCACCTGGTTTGCCGCTCTTCATCCGCCAGCGCTTTATGTTCTCGGGACGATCGGGGTCGCCAAACTGCTCCTGCAGTTCCTCCCTCCAGTGTTCAGCCAGACCTTTCGCAATGGCGAGCACACCGTTTTTTACGCCTTTAGAGTCGAGCAATTCGACCTGTGCAATAACCTTGCGAATGCCCGGATCGAACACTTCTAGATCCGACAGGTCCCATTCGGCTCTCGTGGCGAGCGCCCTCGACGCGAGGACATTCTGCGCGAACTTGACCTCGATACGATCGTCGATGAGAAGGCGATCGAAATCGTCATGAGTGGGCATCATAGTGCCGCCGTTGCCATCTGGCACAAGGAACGGCTGGCCGGTGTGACAATCGATGATTGTAAGTCGGCCAGGTATATGCTGGACGGGCGGTCGATGTGGGCGGCCGTCAATCTCAATGATTGTGCCGACGGGATAATTATACTCGGGCAAAGGCAGATCGTTCACGCTATTTCTCCTCGTGAGGAGAGCGTGCGTCAGCATGTCGCCGACCGCAGGCACGATCTCGAATGAACCGAGCCTGCAAACCCGGAACGGGACGCCAAATGACGCCACGATTTCTGAGGGTCGCCACCCACGGGTGGCATCGGGATCAAGTCACACAGTGAATCCGATCAATGGATGCAGAGCGGTGTTCGGTTTGTGAGTAATGGGCGCAGGTCTATTTCGACCCGGCGCAGGACCGTGAGTCCCTGGATTATGGCGGCGCCCCGGGTGGGACATTGCGGATCGATGACCCGGGCAAGCTCGCCATATGTTGTGCTTGGGCCATTCTGAATGCCAAATGCCTCGAAGCGGCGCATGTGCTCTGGCCGAATGTTCACGAACCGGCGTGCTGCGAAGAGTTCGAGGTTATCCCGGTGAAAGCGATCGGCAACGATCTCGTGCGCCATGACAAGGCGAATTGGAATATGAAACCACATACGACCAACCACGATGCGAGGAGGCCCCGCCGCTGGCGCCGCTGTTCCAGCTCGAGCGGCCTTTATGTAGTTATTGATTGTCGATCGAGCTGGCGGTGAGATACCTGCTTCAGCGCATCGCTTTTCGATTTGGGGAGCAATCAGCGCAAGACTTGCAGTCGGACCAGCCTCGGCCAGCAGTTCTTGGGCAATCGAGACGGCGCGCTGATCGACATTATACTTTCGGTTAGCCGGACCGCGCTTCCCTACGACCAGCAGGCTGGCGTCCTGATGGTCCCGCCATACTCGCGCTAAGCGACAAAACTGGCTTCGGCTGAGACCGATCGAAGCCGCGATACGCAAGGTATCATTTGACGACGGGTTGGGAAGGCTCAGGTATTCGTTCAGAGCAGCAACACGGCGGCGAGCTTCAGGAACGCGCAGCGGGTCGATCCCCGAGAAGTCGGGTGTATTCATTTTTTCATGTCCTTTTTTGGATTTATTCGAATTTTGCGAAACGTCTTCGCGGTCAATGCACTGACGCCGACGATCGCCGTCCAGATTGCGCCGATGCGGCAAGTGCAGTTGGCACCTGTGGGTGTTTGACCATGCGCCAGCTGCATGGCGGACGGAGGCAGAGCACTAGATCGGGCCACCAAATATCCATGTAGTGACCCAACCGGCACAGAATGCTGTCAGATATTGGGGCGATCCCGCATGGTGTTCGTTGCAAGCCGATTCCTACTGTGGCATCGTTCTTCATGTGTTCTGAGGGAGTGCTATGGCGGACGGCAGTGCCATCGAATGGACGGATGCGACGTGGAACCCAGTGACAGGTTGCACGCAGATCTCTGCTGGGTGCGACAATTGTTATGCCAAGCGCTTCTCGGAGAGGTTCCGAGGAGTCCCCAATCATCCGTTCGAAGCAGGATTTGACCTTACCATAAGGCCAGAACGAATTGCTCAGCCGTTGGCGTGGCGTCGGCCGCGTATGATCTTCGTGAATTCGATGAGCGACCTATTTCATAAGCAAGTGCCCCGTGCCTTTATCGACAAGGTCTTCGACACGATGGAAAGAGCCGACTGGCACACGTTCCAGGTCCTAACGAAGCGTAGTTCGTTGATGCGGGATTATCTGAAGGCTCGTTACGGGGAACGGCTGGCGCCCGAGCACATTTGGCTCGGCACCTCCGTGGAGGATGCGAAGGCTAAATCGCGGATCGCGCAAATTCGCCAGGCGCCTGCATCCGTTCGCTTTCTATCGATAGAACCGCTGATCGCGCCTGTCGGCAGAATGGACCTTTCGGGCATTCATTGGGTAATCGTCGGCGGCGAGAGCGGGCCTGGCGCGCGACCGATGAATCCTGAGTGGGTTCGGGCGGTTCGGCGACAGTGCGAAGAGCAGGATGTCGCCTTCTTCTTCAAGCAATGGGGCGGCATCAGACCGAAGACCGGAGGGCGCGAGCTCGATGGCAGGGAATGGAACGAGATGCCGAGCCTGGTGGCGGCATGATCGATATCGAGGTCCCGCCGCACTATGTCGGTCGCGAGCAGGCCTTCGTCAAACATCATTTCCTGCGCAACTATCTCGAGCGCTTGGTTCATAAGATCGCCAGCGCCTACGACGAGGTCGTCTATGTTGATGGCTATTCCGGCCCGTGGAAGAGCGGAGGCGAGGCTTACACCGATACTTCGTTCGGCATCGCGCTGCAGAGCATGACTGATGCTCGTCAATCTTGGCTGGATATGCCCCAGCATCGGCGCAACGTCAGGATGACGGCTCATTTGGTCGAGAAGCAGACACAGCCATTTGCTGAACTTGAAACGATTGGAACCCTTTTCCCTCAAGTCACTGTCCACCCGCACCGCGGCGATTTCCTCAATGTGGCCCCAACTATCGCGGCGCGCATTCCAAGTCGGGCGTTCACGTTTTCGCTCATAGATCCCAAGGGCTTCAAACTCGACCTCGAAGAGCTTCGCCCGTTGCTGGCCCGGCCCCAGAGCGAGGTCGTGTTCAATTTCATGTTTGACTTCGCCAACAGGTTCACGACGCTTGAAAGCTTGGGTGACACCTACGACCGTCTTCTCCCCGGTATCGATTGGAGGCCACGCATCGCATCCGCTGACGCCGCGGGGCCGACCGAGCGTAAGGCTGCCTTCCTTGCATGCTTCAAAGAGGCGGTGAAATCGGTGGGCGGCTATAAATATGTCGCTGATGTCGACATCCGCTACCCTGGCACCAACCGCACTTTCTACTTCCTAGTGTATGGCACGCGTGAACCGCCGGGCATCGCCGTCTTTCGGGACTGTCAGATCAAGGCGTTGGAAGCGCAGTCGATGATTTCGGGACAGCGGTCGCTTCAAAAGCGGGAGACGGCCGGCCAAGGCTCGCTATTCGACAGTAGCTGGGAAACCGCGCCGGTGTCCCATCGCCAATTCCTCGACGAACAACGGGCGGCAGCAAGAATTTCCCTGATGGATATTGCCTCCGCTGAAGCCGGTATCCAGTGGGGCAAAGTCTGGCCAAGGCTTCTCGCCGACCATGCGATCCGGAAAAAGGACGCTGGGTCCATGGCTGCTGCCCTCAGGAAATCAGGCGAAATTGCCTTCAGCGGATGGGAGCCGAATAAGCGGGTTCCGTCAGATGGCTATGAATTGCGTAGTGCGTAATTTCTCGCTGTGACGTTCTCAGTGGTCAGGAAACGGGCAGGAGAAGCGTCGCCGTTATCTGGTAATTCGGAAAGCCTTCGCATCCGTCTACGTGGCCTTTTGCCTTTACCTGGTCCAGAGGCCATAACAATCTGGACTGCACCGCCTATCCGGATAGATGAGAGACGTTTTTCGCCGGAGCCGAACATGCTGCCAATGGTTGCCAGCGCACCAAGAGCGAGCCATTCGATCACGTCATGCTACCATTTTCCCCCGGAACAGGTTCCGCCTATGCCAGATTAGGCGCTCCTGCGTGGCATCGACCAGCACCAACGGGCTCGCTTCCTCGATGCGCAGTCCGGCGCGGGCGGCGCGGCTGAGCTCGCGGGCGGCGAGGACGCGGCCGCTTTCGTCGAAGGTAATCAGGCCGGCGTCAAAGGCTGCGTCCCACAGCGAGGAAAGCAGCAGGCCGTTATGGACGTTCAGGCGCTCCTCATCATTCGGGCAGTCGGCCCAGCGGATGATGTGCGATGCGCGCAGAAGTTCGGGGTCGGTGATGCCGGTCATCGGGCAGGTGCCGCGCCAGTAGGTCATCAGAGCGTCGCGGAAGATGTCCTGGCCCACGCGCTGGCGGATCAGGGCGTCCCGCTCGGTGGCGCCAATTTTGGCGAGCTCGTCCTTGAAACGCTCAAGCGGTAGCGTGGGGAGCGATAGGGCGAGTTCGTAGGCTCGCCGCACGCCTTCGTAGAGGTCATCGCGGCTGGGAAACGCGAAGGCGGCAACGTGGCCGCGAGCGCATGGATCCGCCTTTTCCGCATTCAACTCCCTCGCGACGCCGCTGTGCTGGACGGAGAGGAACCACGGTCCTTCGCTACCTGCGCTCGCAAGAGCGATTTCACCGGGGGCGCTGGCCGATTGCCAGAACTGCCAACCGTTGGATTCGCCCATGGCCACACGGTAGCCTTGCCCATTGGCAGCGCCTTGCAGTTCACTGCTGACGGCGAACGGAATGCTGGTCGCACGGAGGGCGGTCGACGCGGTCACTGTTGTCGATACCCTTCCGTGCGGGGGCGCATGCCCTGACGCATCAGTTCGTCATAGGCGGCGAGGACGAGCCGCTGAGTGCGGTATTCGCCATACTTGGCGATCTCGTTCTTCTGCAGCACGCGAAAAGTCTCACTGGGATAGTCGGCGCCCATGACGTCCTTTGGATCAAGGACGTAGCGCAGTTCTTCGCGATCCAGCCCGTAAGCCAGCGCATACCAAGCATCAATTTCGGCACGCAAATCGGCGCGACGACCTTCGTCCCATGTAAACGGTTCTGGACCCAGTGCGAAGTCGGGATGGATGAGGCCGAGCAGTCGGTCGTATGCGTCCTCATCACCCGAGTGGGGCGTCGCTGTCAGGAACAGCATGTGCCTTTCTTCGTCGGCTGCGAGACTTTGGAGCAATTCATAGCGCTGGTGCTTGCTTTTGCCCTGGTCGCCACCGACGCAACTGTGCGCCTCGTCCACGATTACCATTCCGGGGCAAGCGCGCGCGAACTCGTCCCTCCGGTTGTCGGCCTTGATGTAGTCAAGGCTGACGATAGTATAGGGGTAGGCTTCAAAAAGGCTCTGCGAGGCTGGAAGGCCCCGCTCAAGGGATCGAGCATTGGATGCGGTGACCTCGACTGCATCAAGATCGAACTTGGTCGCGAGTTCCTCGCGCCATTGCGATACGAGGTGGGGCGGACAAATCACGGCGAAACGATCGATCTGCCCGCGGTCGAACATCTCTCGCACGATCATGCCGGCTTCGATCGTTTTACCAATGCCAACGTCATCCGCGATCAGCAGGCGCTTCACCTCGAGCTTCAGTGCCATGAGAAGCGGCACAAGCTGATAGGCGCGCGGCTCGACGCCCAGCTGGGCAGCACTTCTGAACGGACCGGCACCGCGGCGCATGGCAAGGCGCAACGCATCTGCGAGCAGTCGGGCACCGTCCTGGTTATCGATGGCATCAGCGCGCGGCGGCGCGAATGTCGATGCTCTTACCGGCGATCGCTCGAGCGCAGGAACCAGCGAAATGACGTCCGCTTCAGCGCCGGACAAAGGGCGCAGGCGCATGATTGAGGGCATTTGGGACGGAAGGACCACCCATTCACGTCCTCGCGCAGTGACCAGAGTTCCTGGCCGGTAGTCGATTGCTTCCATTGTCACTTTCCGAAATATTGCGCGAGGTTGGCAGGGATGGTTGCCGGCGGGTCTGCCGGAAGATCAAGCACGTCGATACCGCGCGCGGTGCACGACGCGATCAGGTTTTCCGAAGCGCCACCTGGCACGGCCAGCAGAAGCTGGCCAGGCCAATACAGGTCGTGCTTGTGGCCATCGACGGTAGTTGCCGATGGGGCAGGCAATTCCCAGTCGTTTATCCGGCTGATCCATGGCCCGCTTCCACCGTCACGAGGTGGAGATGCGCGGTTGGCCTTCACGGTATCCGAGGCAGCCATGGCTAGGAGGAAATCGATAACCTTCCGGTTGGTCCTGTCGAGGTTCTCGTGATCCGGCTGGTTATAGTAGGACATCAGACACCGATAGCAGGCCTCGACGCAGGGATTGTTTCCATCTACAAATTCGCCCTTATCGTCGAACGTGTAGTGCATGAGTTCAAGCGCGCTGCGGGCCAGCGATTGCCAGCGGCCGGGAGTGTTCATCAGACGGCTGAGAACGCCGGCACCACCTTCGGTCGCTTCGTAGAGAAGCAATGCCCTGCGATCGTCTCTGTTGGGCATAGGTTCGCCGAGCATCTCTCCCTCCTCGAGCGACTCGCTGATCTCAATAGCGCGCACAAGAGCATGCTGGAGCGTCGCCATCTCAGGCAGATTAAATCCGAATGAAGGGTCGGGAATCAGCAGGAGAGAGTTTTTGTGGTCCTCGACAACCGGCACGATGCGCTGCTGACGCGACTTGCCTGGCTCGGCCCCCGTTCCGTCATCGTTGTTCTTGTCTGCCAGCCAGCGGCCCGTGAGTGGGTCGATGACAAAGCCGCAGATTGCCTTTTCAGCTCGGCGCTTCAGCCCCTTGTTGAGACGGGTGATTTTGGCGCGCCGGCCGAATGACAAAGCAGCGAGCGACGCCCCACCATGCTTCAGTCGTATGGTCTGGACATCACCCGGATCACCCGTCCATGCGAACACGGTCTGGATCTCGAAACCGCGCCTCTGGCGATCCTCATCGTTGGCGGTGATGCGAGCGGTTGGATAGGTTTCGACGTTCTCGATACGAAAGACAGAGTCAAGCCGCTCAGCCTCGCCGAGCGAACTCCCGCACGCTTGGCAGCGCTCGGCGACTGCCGAAGTTTCCGCCGCGCCGCATTGTCCGCATAGAAGCAGCGTCTCTGTCGCGAGATTGCCGTCATCGCTGCGGCGACCGGCCGGCAGTTTGGCCTTGGTAATGCGAAACGCGCGCCCCTCGTGGTAGACGAGGCTATTAGGTCCAAATTCCGAGATAGCGAGGAAACGCGGCCGCTGCAGCACCGCCGTGCCGCGCATCGCTGGGATGAAGGCGTAAAGAGGCAGCCGCGGGAAATTGTATCCAGGAAGGAAACCCTCGGTCGCCAGGTAGCGATAGGTGTAAAAGTCCGATCCGTTAGTTGCTCGTCCGTGCACTAACATCTCGAGCTCGTCAGCTGCCAATTTATAACGATTGGCCGCAGCCTTGCGCTCGCCGGGGGCGACATTGGTCTTGTTACGAACCTGATCGGCATCCCCCTGCTCGCGCAGCGCTCCGCGATACAGATCCCGCCATCTCTCGAAGGTCGTATCGAAGTCACCGCTTGCTGCAGCGATCACGCTCTCGATCAGTGTTTCCGGATCGGCCAGATCCGGGAATGCCTCGAGCTCGACATAGGGCGTAACCGTGTCGATGATGGCCTTGAGATCGAGTGGCAGCTGAGTGTTCTGCTTGGCCCGCTCGAAGGCGCGCAGATGCTCTTCCGCGACCGGAAAACCATCCGTGTTGTCCATATCAAGGTTCTGCGGGATCGATGCAGCTAGTGGCACACGTGCGGTTGCCAGCCATTCGGCATGGATGTGACTGGCGAGGAGGTCTCGGTTCGCGAGATCGAGCGCAGGGGGCTTAACCTGCCCCGCCACAAGCTGCTTGCGGTCGTTGAAATAATACTGATCGTGCGGCGACTGCGCTGCGCAGTAGGTTACGACGAGCGCTGCCTGGCCGCTTCTCCCCGCACGGCCTGCGCGCTGCGCGTAGTTGGCTGGCGTAGGGGGCGCGTTGCGCAGATAGACTGTGCTGAGCGCGCTAATGTCGACGCCGAGCTCCATGGTTGGCGAGCAGAACATCATCGGCAGGAAGCTGTCCGGTTCTTCCTTGTCCTTCATCAGTTCCTTGTTGGACAAAATGCGCTGGCGATCGGCCTCCTCGAAGCGGAAGCGGTCTTCGCGCCACTGCCTGACGTCATTTTCGACCTGCGCCGTGTGCTCTCGCGCCTCAAATGAGAACGTGAGCGCACCCGGCTCGCCGAGCGATGTGGCTACCGAAGTGTAGAGATCACGAAAGAAGGCATTGGCTTTCGCATCCTCTGACGATGGCATGGCGACGTGGAGCCGAAGGGCTGCCGGAGAGAGACGCCAGGCATCACCGCCGCCAATCGGGATCTTGCGCAGGATCTCGTGGGCTTCGGCGGCCTTGATCAACGTCGAGATGAAGTCGGCATAATGCTTTCGCTTCGGACCGTCCGCGCCCCACAGCCGGGAGTGGCATAGCGCTTTGCCAATCGCTGACATGTACCCTTGGCAAATATGCTAGCAAGCGCGGGGTCGAGATCGCCGCTTGCAACGAGATCAGTCACCTTGGGTCCTGATAGGTATCGCGGGTTGATCCCGAGCAAGGGCTCGGGCCAGAAAACCCCATCTTCGTAAATTTTCGACACCTGCGTGAGCAGGTCCGGAGCGCGGATATTCGCAAACGACCGAGAAAATGATTCGTAGGTTGCGATGACCTCCTTATCCAGATCGAAGACGTTCACTTGGAATCCTCCGATTCTTGTCCAACGCCGCACATGCTCGCACCGTTTTGAGAGGACCAAACGCCACACCCATCATCGTTGGCGCCGCTCCGAACAAAGGCGGCGAGCGTGGCGCTCTGACTGTTGTTTCTATTCGACATGCAATATTCCCTGTTTCCGCAGAGCGTGCAGACAATTTGTTCTAGGATGAAGTGCCTGTTTCCCAAAGTGATATTGGGAAAGGCAGTTTGTATTTCGCCTTTACGGCAACCAATCTCATCGCGTGCCCCCCACGGTTGCGCTCGGTGGCAGAGAGGCGCCAGAGAAACGAAGCGCGCCCGACGCTAAAAGAAATCAAAGTTTCCGATTATCAGGAGCGTGCATCGGACTTGCAGAGATTTCTAAGAAAGTCCGCCAGCTCATGTGCAACCTTGGGTATCGCACGATAAATCACGCTACGACCGATTTTTTTGGATTTCACCAGTCCTGCCTGCGACAATATTGCAAGATGCGCGCTCATTGCCGTGGGCGAAGTCTTTGTCGTTTCCGAAATTATGCCCGCAGGCATACCCGCATCGCCTGCGTCGATCAGCAGCATGAACACTGCGAGCCGCGTTTCCTGGCTCAAAGCACTCATCGCCATCCGGGCCTTTTTCTTTTCCATTCCGCCTCCTCAAACGAAAGCGTAGATCCGACAAGTGTGCGGGATTTACGTTCCATAGTTAAGAAGCATTAACTTACAACACTTCGCGAAGCATTGGAATATTAAAGTGGTCGCCATCTTGGCAGACATCGTCATGATCCGTCGGCACGGTGGCGCCGCTCTCCGCTTTCAGGCGATGTGGAGCAGGGTTTAAAACCCCTATGTATCTCAATCATTGAATCGCGATTGATCAACCTTTGAAAAATGGGATGCGGCCATGGATGGTCGCCGTGGCCGCCAGAAAAATGAACAATGGCACGAGAGAGATGGTTGTGGCGATGATCGCCTTTTTCACGCCTTCGTATTTCGCACACAGAATGTCGGCGTTTCGCCAAGTTTGTCCGATCAGATCATCGCGGTATTTTTCATCGCTGCACGCGATGACTTCGTCGCGATATCCAACTTCCGTTCGCTTTCGAATTTCGCCAAAGTAAACGAGACTACCTTCGCCTCCTCTGACATCGGGAAAGTTGGCTTTGAACAGGAAGATGTAAGAGGCGCCGAGTAAGGCAATGAAGGCCGCTCCCGGCACACTTACATACCAAAGCTTCAAATCTTCTGCCGAAACATTGAGAGCACATATCGCGAGGATCAGCGTGTTCACGCCAAACAATCCGGTTATGCGCGCTTCTTCGGCGCAGCGCACATCGATATAACGCAGGCCGAGACAGAATGTCTGATCGCCTTGGATATGCCGCTCGGGACAACGGATCGGCAGATCGGTGCCTGGAACCTCTTCGCGTGCTTTCGGCTTTGGATTGCCAAAGATATGCAGGCGAAGTCCATTCTTCTCCCACGGGGTCTTACTAACACGTGCGGAGCCTAGCAGCGCATCGCTGCTAAGCTTATCAACGAAAAACCAAATTGGAGCGGCATCAGCCAAATAGCGAAGAGCGGATTTCACCTGTAATCATGCGCTCGCATCGGGGGTGCCGCATCGGGCTCATGAGCCCGCATGGGATCTGGCTCCGCTCCGGTATTGATATACGGCGAAGGCATCATTCCCAGCAAAATCTCGGCAGTGTTCGCGTCCAAATTCTGGATTTTGCGCTGGACAGAAAAAGCCTCACGAATGTTTGCGGGTGAAGCCTGATATGCGCTCTCGCCCAGCGCAGTTTCGATGCCGCTGCAATCCCGTTGCTCTGCCTCGGAAACACAAGTGGCCCGGCTTGCAGCGACACGGACGCTTGCCTCACCACGCATTCCGAGCCGGCAAATGGGTGTGGTGCCATAGTCGATCCCTATTGCGAGACCGAGGTTATCAATGCCCGGCAGCATGTCGCGGCAGAGGTCGAAAGACGACCGCAAACCAGCAGCTGCTCCGACTGCTGTTTTCATGGTCGCCATCTGGTCAGTCTCGACTCTGTTGCCTTCCGCGACCAGACCATGAATGCAGTCGCCAATGTAGCGAACCTTTCGCCCCCCGAAATCGTCGCGGAGGACTGCTCCCAATTCTGCGCGGATAACATGAAGGTTGGCAACGGCCTGAGCGATCTGACCCGTCGCGATCGCGTTATCGATGTAGGCGGTGAAGTTATCGACATCGGCAAAAATCGAAGCCAGATCCATCCGTATCGCATTGCTTGGCGGATGGTCGGCGTAGATCACGTCTTTCAATGGCGGTTCTTTGTGGTGGAAGCGGAATACCGCTTCACCGCCGTCATCGTTCTTTCGAGCGTCGAGACTTTCCAATACCGCAGTATAGGCTTTCTCAAGCCGCTCGTTTCCGCTCCGTTGCACGTTCGCGGTCATGACATTGTCACGCAGATAGCCGTATTCGGCATCTTCCGTGATCATCACGCTCTTGGCGAGCGGGCTCGGATTTTGTCCCATAGCAGCCGCTGCCCGTGGACTGAGATTCAGACCCTCTTGATCGCCATCCGCAAGTTTGGCCGCGTGATTGGCCGGACTGCCTACAAAGAGCGGCTCGCGTTCGTCGCTTCGACCGGAATCGATTGCAACGGCGGGGCCACTGTCGATGCCGATACATACACGGGTTTGGAAGTTGGGATGATCTTCGCCAAGGCGCTCCACCATCTCGCGAAATGCCGCCGCGAAGGTCACCGCAACCCTTACACGCTCGCCCTCGTTTTCAGCCCCATCTGGAGCAAGGACCACGGCATGGAGGCGGGATCCGTGAAAATCGACTCGCTGCATTTCAAACTCGTCGATGAGTTCGTCGCAGCCACGGTAATGGGCGTGGAGAAATTCTAGGGCGCGGCGGTGACTTGCCTCAGTTTCCCGGCCCGCATCGACCAGCACATCATTGAAGTCGATAAGGTTGGCATAAACATGAACAGCGTTGGTGGTGATCGCCCGGTTTTGAGGGATGTCGATCAATGCAGCTCTTGCGGACGCGTCCAGAGCGGCTCCCTTTTGCACTCGAGCCTCGGTCAGAAAGGACCTGAAGTCCTCGACCTTAATGTCGCCCTCTGGAACGCTCGCCTTGAAATCGGAAATCCTTTTCCGGGCGCGGTCTTCACTCCATGCCATCGCTTGCAGCTCCCTGTTGACCGCGAATCGTTGCTCGACAGCGGCTGGATTATAATTAGAACATTACCAGAACGGATGCAGCATGACTAGGTCGCTCCACGAAAGATCATGCCGAAATGGATGTTTCGGCCGATACAGTTCTAGCCGTTGAACGGGCCCCACTCGTTGATATGGTCGCGCAAGATGTTGCATGCAGGAGCCATAAGGGCGGCAGCGTCCTTGCCCGGTTCATAGGTGTAAGGAATCGTGGTGATCCCGCTTAAATCGCTCGGCAATTTAATCTTGTCTTCGCGAGGCTCCATGAGAATTGCTCGCTTGCGTCCAAGCCTCCCCATGAAGAGACCGAGCTCGAAAACGACGTTGTCCCGCGGGGTGGGCCAGTCTTGGTTACGGAAAAGCGTCATATCGTCACTGTGTGCAACGGCGATGGCGAAGTCGGACTCATCTACCGCGCTCTCAAGCGATTCCAGCGGGTAGCTTGCGACCTTGAACACGCCATCGGTCCAGAGTGTCACCAGGAAGCCATCATGTGCCATTGCATTCTGAATGATCCGCGCGACTTCCAGCGCTTCGGCGGAGGAAATGACGAAGACCCTGATTTTCTCGCGATGGTTTCCGACCAGTTTGTTTCGTTCGAGTAAGCGTCGGGCGAGCGATCTGGCGATCACACGATAGATGTCGGAATATCGCGAGGCGAGTTCGGTCGTGTCGGCATGGCTTAGTCTGGCTACTAAGGAGGCCTCCGCAGCGACAACGTCTGCAGATCGAAGCTGAGTTGGTTCGACCACGACCATTTCACCGACGTTGTCTCCTCGGCCCCTAATCGCGACTTCACGGCCGTTGACGATAATTTTGAATGAACCCGCAATGATCAGGAACAGATCGTTATCATCAGCTCCTTGGGTGATGATCGCAGCGCCTTCAGGGACATCTACAAGCTCGGCCTTCGCAGCGATCTCAGCGGCCAGTTCGCGATTGCCGCAAACGATCGCCTGCTGCATCATTGCGTCAAATAGGTTTTCTCGTCCGGCGTCTCCGCGGAAACGGTCGATGAGTGTCGTCACGAGATTTCCTTCCAGTAGGTCGATGAATAGATCGGCTGGCCATCATGCTCGGTCCAGCTCCATTGTCGCCAGATGCCTTCTCCCTCCGGGCCGAGCTTCTGCTTATCGTGCAAAGAATCAAATACCCTCTTTGTTATCCAAGTCGGGTGCCCCTCATCGAGGGCTGTCAGCTTGGCGGCCAAATTTGCTGCGTTCCCAATCCAGACCAAATCATTGTCGCCGCGGACACCGGTTCTTGCAGCGCGGATTTCAGATGTGTCGATTCCTACGATATGACCAAGTTCATAATCGGTTTTCCAATTTGTTTTTAGCTTAGGCTGAATGATGTTTTTCACCGCATAGTTGATCTCGAGAGCACAGTTGACTGCACTGTTGCGCTGCGCGTCGCCTATGAAGACACCCATAACGCGGTCTCCGTCATACGACACGATCGACCCACCACGGTTTCGGATGAGGCGCGACGCCGCGTAGAGGAAAGTCTTGTAAACCTCGCCTGCGAAGTCCCACCGATGGCCCTCTACCAAGGCCGTCGACTTATCGAGATCGGCATAGAGCACCGTAGCAGTTTCGAAGCGGACGGCATCATTCGTCAGTTTTAGGTCTGCAGCGCTCGGGACAACAGTGCCGTTCCGCACAGTCCAAGTCGAACCGAACGTATCTTTGGCATTCTTTTTGATATCGTCGGCAACGCTCATACAGCATGTGTTCCTTCGTTAGCGAATTATGTCTCATGACCACGGAATTCACGCCACTAGGTCCGCTCCCGACCGCACTCACAGCCTTATTGTTGCCCAAAGAAAGGCGATAATGCTCCTTCGATTTATCATTATACCGGTAAATATGGTCGATTCTTTGTTCTTCATGCAGAATAGCTCAAGTTGAGCGACGCGTCTAAACTTAAAGTTTAGCGAAATCGCATCCACATTTTGGATCGGCAAAAATCGCCTTGAAGCCTTTGGCCTTGAGGCGCCCTTCGGCACGGAGCGTCAAATGCCCGATGTCAGTTGCAACGATGATCTCGCCAATAACGATCCCATTTCGCCGCAAAGCCGTCTCGCACCATTGCGCAGGAAATATCTCCCGATCGGGGCGAAGTGCAAAATGCGGCCGTGCGATTACCGCCCGCCGAACCAGCTGACCTGCATCGCATAACCGGCCCGACCACAATGACGTGACCTGTGGGGCGCACACCGCCACGGTCACCGAGCAATCGGACAAGATGATCTCGTGCCGCGATGGGATCGGCAGCGGGACAAGGATGCCCTGGACGACATGTCCCGTCCATCTCGCGAGTGGCGATACCGGAGAGTCGTATGTGCGGACCTTCCGCGCACCAGATTGGTCCATCGCCGTCCCACACCGCGGTTGGGGTGCAATCGAAGGTCTGCCCTGCGGGCACGATGGCAGCGGCAAGCAGAAGTGAGAACATCATCGCGGCTTGATACCATCGGGCCACGGCTCGTCGATCCCGAATTTCCTCGTCGAGCAGGATGGGACGAATGCGATGTCAGTGGGGTCGGGTCCGGCGCGACAAACGAACGTGCTGTCGTTGTCCACCTGGTTCAGCACGACGCTTACCAGCTTCTGCACATTCCAGTCATCCCGCAATTCGGGGACTGGATGTTTTCCTTTTCCATTCTTCCCGGCACGCATCGTTTTGATGGCTACATAGATACAGGTGCTGAGATAATCGCGATCAACACGGTGCATGTCAGTCGTCAAACAGTCGCGCCCGAATGTCTGACGCGGCTGCATTCAGCGTCGAGGCGCGAGTGCGTAAATCAACGTCGCCCGTTCGTCCTGCGCGATCCTTGAACCGCTCTGCCTTGCCTTCCAGGTAATCGGCGATGCGGTCCGCCTCTGGCTTACCGTTGTGACCCGGTGTCATAACTTGGTCGGATCCGTATCGTGGGTCTGCCATTCGCTTAGCGCCCATTCCGCAACGCCGAGCATAAGATAGGGTTCGGCGCGATTCGGCGCGAGCCGCTCAATCACTCGGCGAGCAGCGCCTTCAGCTTCTCGGCAAGCATTTAGATGCGCCATATTGAGGCCGAAGTCCGACGGATCAGCGCGGTCGAGGACGCCCTTGTCATCCATCGCTTCCAGCGTGAACTGCGCAACGCGAGCTTGCAGAGGCGACACGCCTTCTAGATCGAGCACCGCTAGCGCGGCAGCGGTCGCTTCGTCTCTGATCTCCGGTGCAACGTCATCGACATCCCATATCTCGAGGCCGCGATATTTGCGGTCGATCGTATCCATTTTTCCATACTCCGACTCGAATCTCTCTTGCCCATTGTTCCTCTTTTGTTCTCTTTTGTCGAGTCATGAGTCGGCAACTAGTGAACCCCATCAGCGACCTTTTCGACGTCGCGTGCAGGCATCATACCGTCCAAGTGTCCTGCAAGTGTGGGAACGTCGGCATCTTCGATCCGCACGCGCTCTGGTATCTGTTCGAGCGCAAGGGCTGGAACGACCGGCTACCCGAGGTGCGCAAGCGCATGCGGTGCCTTCAGTGCTATTTTGCGAAGCGAAAGCGAACGCTCGCAACGCTCGAACTGGTGAACATTGACCATACGCGGCAGTTGCCGATGCCTGACATCATTGAATGGAAGCGCCAACTACGGCGCCGCCGATAGGAACAGAGCGGCCGAGAGGTAAAGTTGCGCCTTCCCCAGATTACCAATCATTAGGGCGTGGATAATATGGCGATCCGACGATGGCGAAAGCAGAGGTCGCACTACCTTGGAAGTGAACTATGACAGGATCAGCGCTTCATTGGGATCGCTGCTGTTGGTATGGTCAAGGCTGGAAAAGTCTTTGCGCGACGAAGTCATTCGCTTTCATGGCTCCCTGCCGCCACGGGCTCACGGCATTGCAGCCGTCGTGCGAACTTGGGAAAGCGCAGTGATCGCGGCGCATCCAGGCACCTCACTGTGCCCTTCGTTGGCCAAGGTCGTGCGATGTCAGCTGCAAGGCTCCCTCGATATGCGAAATGGCTTATGCCACGGCCTGGTCGGCATCTCGGCGGAAAATGGGCAGGAGCCAGCCCAACTGCATTGGGAACTTAACGGCGAAAAGCATTCCATCACATGGGAGGATCTGCAGAAGTGCTTTCGGTGGTTGTCGGGACTGCGCCGGGCAATCAGCATAATATCCAACCCAACTTTGGATCGCCCGGGAAGCCGCGGAACAAACACGCCCGAGAACCGAGAATGGTGGCGGTCAGAGTTTGACCTCAAACTGCCAGAACCATGAAGGCGACACGCTGTAACTCGGAAGGTTGGAAACTTCCGTCGTCTTCCCACATCGAAACAGTTGACAGACCTCGACCTGGCGCCAGTCTATTCGCATGTGCAATCTCTACACCAACAAATCGACGGTGCAGGAAATGGCTTCGCTTTTCGCGACACCTGCGACCTACGGTTTCAATGCGCCCGCCGACGTCTATCCGCAGTATCCCGGCATTGTCGTTCGCGAAGATCACGGGGAGCGGGTAAGATGACCCGAACCTGGATCAGCGTTGCAGACCAGCCGGTTGCAGCATGGGCCGGACTTTGGCGACCCACTGTTGAATGGGGCAACGCATATACCGGCGTAATGGTCGATGCGACCAAAGAGCTTTGGGACATTCACGATCGAATGCCGGTGATCTTGCACCCTGACGCGCACGAGACATGGCTCCGCGCTGACGCGAAGGAGGCAATGAACGTCGTGACGCAATATCCGGCGGCGAAGCTGACGGTGGAGCGCACCAATGATCCATGGTTCGCCCGTAAACCGAAAGCGACGGAACGCCTGCCGTTGATTTGATGACCCGAAATTCAGTCGAGGAGTGTCGCGGCACTTCAAACTGAATCGGTCGGGGCCTCGCGAAAGGAGTTAGACACGGCAGACGACACGATGTCCGGTGTAGCTTTAAAACTCACCGATCTGGTGACGGTATAACAAGGATGCGGGCGACGCGCGTTCTTCAACCAATACCCACCAAGCTGTCATTACGCAGTTGCGACCGAAGCCTGTTCATGGCCCACAATGCGCATCGACTTGTGCATGAAACGCGCCTCGGGAATGAGCAACTCTTCTTCCTTTCGGTCGTTTAGAAATGCAGCGACGTCTTCCAGCTCGATTGTCATCGACAAGATCAATGGCTGCCCCATATTTCCCCATGATTCGGGCCAGGTGTTTGCATAGAATGACGCAATCTCGAAGCTTGAGGTCCAACTTACTCCGTCCGCGAGCTCCTCGAATTTACCTACGCCGCCGCGATAGACGGTTAGCGGAAACTCCATCGCGTTGAGCTGATCATTTTCGTCCGGCGTCATCAGATCCGGACCCCAGTCTTCTACGAACTCCTGCATCGTCCATTCTTCCCCGCCCGGAGAACGTGCAACAGCGCTAACATAAGATCCACGTCGGCCGACGCCTATGTAAGGCTCGCTGTCCCAAGCATGGCGCAGCGCACCGCTGATCATGGGCCTGTTCAAGGGCAGATCGCATGCCCAGGCTTCGATCATTGAAGCGACAAGTTCCAAACGCTCTCGATCGTTCAGCCGCAGGAAGATCGCCGCACCTTCTTTACGATCTCGGGCACAACCTTCGTCATCTAGACTATGAAGGCGGGAGAATTTTTTCGCTTGTTCGGCGAGGAATTCAGACGACATGATCAAGCTCTCTCCCGTTGGTGTATCTGGTCGATGCATCAACAATCTTGAGAAATGGTTGTCGTATTCCACGCGGTGAGTTTGAGATATGCGGGCAAAAGCCTGTGCGGAATTTTGGGGGATATAGGATATGAAATTTGGGCGGCTACTTTTTGTCGTAGCTTTGGCGCATGCGTCGGCGCCGGCGTTGGCGGACGAATTCATGGCTGTGACGCCTTCCGGCGCCGCGGAGATGCTATTTTCTGATCACGCCGCTGAAGTTGTCGGAAAGCTATCAAACAAGTGCATCGACGCCCGCTGGACGGTCATATCTTCGACCGCCACAGAACTTGTCTGCGAGGCCCCCCTGAACATGGGGCAGTCGGTGTTGGGGCAGATGCTCATGGGCAACAGCTACTCCACTCCACCGCGTCGCTTCTTCCGTTTCAATGTCGCGGAGATCAGCGGCGTGTCCCGAGTGCAGGCATCGGGATGGATGGAATTGCAGATGGCCTTCGGACAGATGAAGCGCACCGATTTTTCCGGACCCGAGTTTCAGAACGGTATTTTCTCGTTCATGAGCGCCGCCGGCGGAACATTCCCCGTCGGGACAAGGTTTCCGAACCACGTCATGATGGGATTCAAATCAGACGATTACCCGATGGGGAAAAATGCGGCGCTGAGAGTTACCGATGTTGATCCGGGAAGCCCTGCGGAAGTGGCCGGCATAAAGCCGAACGATATCGTGTTCTCAGTGGCCGGGAAGAAGTTCAAGCAATACGACGATTATTTGGACGCCACCGCCAAGGCCGCGCAGACCCCCACTTACGTTGTGGAACTGATGCGCGACGGTAAGCCAATGAAAGTGACTGTTGCACGGGCGTTCCGTCCTGACTGGACCGAGGTTGCTAAGCCAGCGCCAGATACAACCCCGGCGGCGGCTAAAGAGGTGGCAGCACCGTCGGTAGCCGACGAATTGGCTAAGCTCGCCAAGCTCCGCGATGACGGCGTTCTAACAGACGCCGAATTTGACGCGCAGAAGAAGAAACTGTTGGGCCTGTAGGGCGGTCATCGAAGCAGAGCTCTCGGCCCACCGGACATTCGTTTCTGCGATGTGCCCTTCGGAAAGCTCTTAAAATGAGGGTTCTCGCAATCCTGGTTAACCGATTTTAACATGCAATACTTCACGAACTATTGAAATATAAATTGAAGTTTCCATATGGTCATTCGTCAGCGGTGTCGCCCCGCTTTTGCATAAGAGGAAATGCCACTTCGGCGATCAGGAGACTTTCAATGGATCTCATGACCATTGCCCCGCAAACCATGCCCGGCAGCGCTACACCTATCGAAGTAGAGCCGATCGTTCTCGATCCACTTGCCGAAGACTGTCCATCTGATGACACCGCCATCATCACCACGCGGCGCGCAATTACACGCGTTGCTCTGGTTGCGGTAGAAACGGGAGGCCGCTTCCAGCGCGAGGGCATCGAGCATGACCCTATGTCATGGATGCTGGCTCCGCGGCGGCTGTTTGACGGCAGGGCGGCTATCGACGCGTGCCTCGAGCGCGAGCATTGTCTGCGCAGCATTCTCGTCCATGGCCTGTCACTTGGGCTCGACCTCGCTCCCACGGCTGTTGATAATCTTCTTTCAGACGATGAAGAGGACAAGCGCCGACGATCACGGCAATACATGTCGTCCAAACGAAAGTCGGGAAAAAAGGATCACCGCTCCGGTCGCCGGCCTTTGGCAGCACCCCGCTTGTTCACAGCGACCATCATCTATTCTAGCCGAAAGCTGATGCTTCAGGCGTTCCATGCCTCCATCGCACATGAGCCTTCCGAGATCTCGGCCCGATTGTGTGAACGCTTTGGACATTCGGCCGCAAATGTTGCCGACATTCGCGAAGGTTTCCACCAATCGACTCCAGTGGCGATGGCATTGGTGCAGGAGCCCGTCGCGGAACTTATCCGCCGCGTGGCACCTGAAGCAGATCATCCATTACACAATGATTTTGCAGTGACCATCGAGCAGCGCATCGACGTCTGATCCAAAATGAGGATGGTCGACGTCGAGCCTATGTCGTCGCGCGTCTTTTAAACGTCAGCATCCGGCAGCGCATCGCGGCCTGACAATATTCCTGGCCACGCCCGCCGTCCAACATGGGGGCGTTCGGCCCAGGCAAAGTTCCTTCAACGATCGGAGACACCCATGCAGGACGAGGTTCCTGATCCGGCTGCGCCGTGCGTGCCGAACGGCGATGACGATGTGCGCCTGCTGCGCCGGCTCGATGTCCGCGAGGGAGAAACCGGCGTCGGCGGCCGGGTCGATACCTTTATCGGCGTTGCCGTCGACTGCGAGACAACCGGTATCGGTGATGAGGACGCGATCATCGAACTCGCATTGCGGCGCTTCCGCGTCGACCCCGCTGGCGTGATCGTCAAGATCGACCGGCCATACTCGTGGTTAGAGGATCCGGGATGCGAACTGCCCGAGGACATTGTGCGCCTGACTGGCATTACCAACGTCGACGTGGCCGGTAAATCCATCGACGACGGGATAGCCCTGCGACTTCTCAAATCCGCTACATTTGTCTGCGCGCACAATGCCTCCTTCGACCGTCGTCATGTGGAACGCCGGCTACCAGAGGCTGCGGGGCTCGCGTGGTGCTGCAGTTGCAATGACATCGACTGGCGCGCCAATGGTTTCGACGGCCGGTCGCTGGGGTGGCTTCTTGCGCAGAGCGGATATTTCCACGGTGCGCACCGCGCCGTGGACGATGTCGACGCTGTGATCCAAATTTTACGACAGAATATGCCTGATGGCACGACTGCGCTCGCGCAGATGCTCACCACCGCCCGCGCGCCCAGCTGGCGATTCCGCGCGGTCGGCGCCTCCTTCGAGGTGAAGGACTTGCTTCGATTGCGGGGCTACCGCTGGGACGCTGCGAGCAATCCGAAATGCTGGTGGCGAGAAGTGCCCGACGCCCGTCGCGCCGAGGAGGAATGGTGGCTCGCCAGTCATATCTACTCGATGGAGGCCAATCCCCGAGCTCTTGGACCGATCATCGAGCGGCTGACGTGGCGGGAACGCTACGCACCGACAGCGCCGTCGAACCGACCGCCATGACGCTCAACCCGAACCAATGCGCATCGATACCCCTAATCAGACTGGAGAAGAGGCATGACCAAAAAGTCCACCAAGTCCACCGCGCTCGTCCCGACCGGAAAGCATAAGACGCCCGTCAAACGAAAGGCTGCCGCGCTTGCTGTCGTGCCCGCCACGAACGACACGCTGCTGTCGATCGTCGACTCCGAACTCGCTCTGGCAAAACTAATCGGCGTTGGAGGCGAAGTCGCGCGAGAAGGCGGCGTCGGTCTCGTCAGCGGCCGCGCCTATGCAACCCGCGAATGCGTCGTTCCCGCGGAAGAAATATTCTACGATCAGGCCGCGCGGCCCGGCGGCAAGGGGCCGTGGCTTGGTGAGGCGGACAAGGTGAGCTGGCGCGATGCGGCGAGCGGATACGACTGCATCATGTTGCGCGACACAGAGGACGGCTTTCTGTCAGGATACGTCGGCGTCCCGCGCGATCACCCTCTCTGGGGCTGGGATGCCGACGCAGTTCCGCCGGACATCGGGATCGAGGTGCATGGCGGTTTGACCTATTCACGACTGTGCGAGGAAGGCCCGAGTCCGGCGCGTCGGTTAGCCGTTGAGGCGCGACGCATCTGCCACGTGACAATACGACCGGCGGTCTACCATCCGGTAGAACACGCAACCGACTACCGGGTCGAAGATTCGCATGCGTGGTGGTTCGGCTTCAGTTGCGATCATGCCTACGATCTTATTCCGAACGCTAGGCCGAATTCGTCCGGATCGAAGTCGTCGGAGCTTGCACGGATATATCGCGACGACGCATATGTTGTCAGGGAAACGATCGCCCTCGCGGCTCAGCTGCAAGCAATCGCCGAAGGAGGCGCGGCGCCCGTGCGCGATGGCGCGCCGCCGCCGCTCAGCCTCGATCCTGGTCGCGGGGGTCGCCGTGGCTGACTTTGAGCGTCACGTCGGCGAACTCCCGTGGGGCTGGTGGCTTCGAGCCAATCCGCGCGGCTTCGAGGATGAGGCTGGGCGAAATTGGGCAAGCGTCAGGGACGCCTTCTGGGAAGGTGAACTTGGCTTCCCGCCGGTCCACTTCGTGCCCGAGCAGCATGAACTGATGCTGAGGGTGATGACCGCGATAAAATCGATGTGGTGCGGCGAGGAGCGTCAGCACGACATTTTTGGCGGGGACATGATGTTCTGGCGTTTCTATCAGTGCTGGCTCGCCAGCATCGGAATGGTCGGGAAATCGAACGAGAGGAATTTTTTCGACGGGGGACTGACCTCTTTGGGGAATTCGGTCCTCATGATGCTGCAGGCCACGCGCGAGCCGGAATTCGAGCGCTTGCCAATGTCGGCGGTTGTCGCCGCGGTAAGTGCGAGCAAGAGGCTGGACGCCGAGGCACGAGAGCGTGCGCTGATCACCTTTGAGCAGCAGGTTGGATTTCGTCGCCATCTGTTCGCGCGCGAAGATTTCGGAAGTCGATACCTGGTGACGTTGACCGGACTTAAGGTTGGCGCGCGGATGCCGACGCGCAATATCGCGTGGTCGCAGTCATTCGCCGATGCAAAATCACGTGATGACCTCTTCGCCTGGCTCGCCGAGCGAGTGCACCGTTGGGATGATTGGGGTGAAATCGCTTACCGAAAGGGCGCGTCTGCGCTTACAAGCCGTTTGTTGTCGATCATCGTCGGAGCGGGCGGTCTGGCTCGATGACCGATCAACTCTCGGAGAGTGCAATTTAGGAATCCTCAATCCGCCGAAGCTCGGCGCTGAGCTCTGAGGCGGCCGCCGTCGAAGCGTCGCAACAGGTAACCTCTAGTCGCCTTCTTCAAGTGCACAAATCAAGGAAATTTCGCGTAATCGGTGGACCTTCGCATGTTGCGCCGGACACGATCGCCCCTCCGAAAATTTCGCATTGCCTCAATGCTTGTCGTTCAATCGAACAAGCCGGTCCATTCTTGTGCACCGTAGGTGCATCTCAAATGAAACCGGACAATGGAAATGGCGCGCCCGGCAGGATTCGAACCTGCGACCACCCGCTTAGAAGGCGGGTGCTCTATCCAGCTGAGCTACGGGCGCGTGCACCAAGGCTGTGGATCGCGCGAATAGCGTGGTTTGCGGGGGCTGCAAAGCGGGTTAAGCAATGCGGCGATGACCGAGTCTCCGCCGCCCGCCCATCCCGTGCACGTCCGCGCCGCCAGCGTGCACCAGTTCCGCTATTATGATCTGATGATGGCGGCGTTCGTCGCGATCCTGTTGCTCAGCAACATCATCGGGGCATCGAAGCCGAGTTATGTCACCCTGCCCTGGGGTACCGAATGGGCGTTCGGCGCGGGCGTGCTCTTCTTTCCGATCAGCTATATCATCGGCGACGTCCTGACCGAGGTTTATGGCTATGCGCGCGCGCGGCGGGTGATCTGGACCGGGTTCGCCGCGCTCGTCTTCATGGCGTTCATGGCATGGGTCGTCGTCGCGCTGCCGCCGGCGCGCGACTGGCCGGGGCAAGCGGCCTATGAGTTCGTGTTCGGCAACAGCTGGCGCATTGTGATCGCCTCGATGACCGCCTTCTGGGTCGGCGAATTCGCCAACAGCTATGTCCTCGCGCGCATGAAGCTGTGGACCGAAGGCCGGCATCTGTGGATGCGCACCATCGGGTCGACGATCGTCGGCCAGGGGCTCGACAGCCTGATCTTCTACCCGCTCGCCTTTTACGGGCTCGCCGGCTGGCCGCCCGAGCAGCTTTATCAGGTCGTGCTGTCGCAATGGTTCATCAAGACCGCCTGGGAGGCGGCGCTGACCCCCGTCACCTATCTGGTGGTCGGCACGCTCAAGCGCCGCGAGGGCGTCGACGTGTTTGACGAGGGAACCGATTTCACCCCCTTCCGCGCCAAGGTCTGATCCGCGTGACGCTGACCCTGCTCGCCGCGCTGTTCGAGGAGCGCAAGCTGTCGATCGTCTCCTCGGTCGGGCTCGGCAAGGATGCGCTGCATATCTATTTCGGGCTGGCGCTGTTTCTGGCGGTGCGGCTGGTCTGGCGGCGGCGCGGTGGCGGACTGATCGCCTGGGGCGCGGTACTTGTCATGGCGTGCGGCGGCGAATGGCTCGACCTTCAGGCCGAGATCGGCCGCTCGGCGATCCAGCCCGACGCGGCGCACTGGCACGATATCTGGAACACGATGTTCTGGCCGACGATGCTGCTGATCGTCGGCCGCTGGCTGGAGCCGCGCGCCGACGCGCCAGCGCAAGCGGTCATATCAGGCGAGAACGCCGAGCGCGGCCTCGAACAGGCGTAGCCCGTCGGTGCCGCCATGCGCGCGGTCGATCGCGCGTTCGGGGTGCGGCATCATGCCGAGCACATTGCCCGCATCGTTGAGCACGCCGGCGATGGCGCGCGCCGAACCGTTGACGCTGTCGGCATAGCGAAAAGCCACGCGCCCCTCGCCCTCGATCCGGTCGAGCGTATCGGCGTCGGCGAAATAATTGCCGTCATGATGGGCGACGGGGATATGGATCGTCTCGTCCGCGCCATAGGCAGCGGTGAACAGCGACTGGCTGTTCGCGACCGTCAGCGGCACCGTGCGGCAGACGAAATTGAGGCCCGCGTTGCGCATCAGCGCGCCGGGCAGCAACTGTGCCTCGGTCAACACCTGAAAGCCGTTGCACACGCCCAGCACCGGCACGCCGCGCGCCGCGGCATCGGCGACGGCGCGCAGGATCGGCGAGCGCGCCGCCATCGCGCCCGAGCGCAGATAATCGCCATAGGAAAAGCCGCCAGGCAGCGCGATGAAATCGGTGCCGTCCGGAAGCGCCGTCTCGCGGTGCCAAACCATCGCGGGCTTGACGCCGGTCACGGTTTCGAGCGCGACGGCCATGTCGCGATCGCAGTTGGAGCCGGGAAAGACGATGACGGCGGTCTTCATGAGCAAGGCTCCTTCGCGGCGGTCAGGCGCGTTCGATGCGGTAGTTTTCGATCACCGTGTTGGCGAGCAGCTTTGCGCACATCGCGTCGAGATCGGCATCGGTGGTGCCGTCGGCCACGTCGAGTTCGATGAAGCGTCCGGCGCGCACATCGGCCACGCCGCCGAAGCCCAGCCCTTCGAGCGCATGATGGATCGCCTTGCCCTGCGGGTCGAGCACCCCGGGTTTGAGCGTCACATAGACATTCACTTTCATGGGCGCGTACCTTCATGTTTCGGCCGGGCGGGTTTCGGGCCGGCGAGGATGGGCGCGCCTATGCCCGCGAATCGTCGCGCGAGCAAGGGGCCAGCGCGGCAAATCGGCCGCACCAGGGAAATGCGAACCGCTCGCAACTTTCCTGTTGCGAATCCCTCGCACTATCCCTAGATCGGCCTTGTTGAGAAGGATTCGCACATGGTCGTCTGTGTCTGCAACGCAATAAGGGAACGCGATTTGCGCGACGTCGCAAAGGACGGGCAGTTGCGCTGCGCCAAGGCCGCCTATGCGCAATTGGGTCGCAAACCCAAATGCGGCCAATGCCTGCCTTTCGCTCGCAATATCATCAGCGACATTACGGCGACCGCCTGAATTTTTCCAAGATTTCCGCCACTTTTCGGCTTGGCCTGAACGGGTCCGGGCGCCTATAATCCTGTCTTCTTACCCCACCCGACAAGGACAGGACGGACAATGAAGGGCGACCCCAAGGTCATCGATTTTCTCAACGAAGCGCTCAAGAACGAGCTGACGGCGATCAACCAATATTGGCTGCACTATCGCATGCTCGACAATTGGGGCGTTGCGCGCCTTGCGCATTTCGAGCGCGAGGAATCGATCGACGAGATGAAGCACGCCGACAAGCTGGCCGACCGCATCCTGTTTCTGGGCGGCCTGCCCAATTTTCAGCTGCTCGGACGGCTGCGCGTCGGCGAAACGGTCGAAGAGATCCTCAAGGCCGACCTCGCGCTCGAGGAAGAAGCGATCCCGCTGCTCAAGGACGCGATCGCGCATAGCGAAAGCGTGCGCGACTATGTCAGCCGCGATCTGTTCGCCGACATTCTGGAAAGCGAAGAGCATCATGTCGACGAGCTGGAAAAGCAGTTCGAGATGATCGAGCGCATGGGAATGGAAAATTACGTCCAGCTCCAGTCGAAGCCCGCCGGCGACGACTGACGCCGGACCGGCCAAAATCCGCGGATTTTTGGGGGCGCCTGCGGGCGCCTCATTTTTCGCTTGTTTTTGCGACTGATTATCAATGGCACTGTTTACGCAGTCCCCTCCTGCCGGCTGCTGCGGCCCTGCGGCAGCCGGCATCTTTTTCGGAGGAACCGGGCTGCATGCCGATGCGCCGCGGATTTGGGCCGTCGATGGGAGGAATGATGGAAACCAGCACGCTCGTCCGCCGCCTGACCGAACAGCCGTTCGTGCGCGACCTGCCGGTCGATGCGGCGCAGGCGGTCCTCGCGCTGCGCTATTGCGTGCTGTGCCATCGCAGCGAGCGCGACCCGATGCCCGAACTCGAACGGCGCTGGGGCAACATCCTCGCGGCGCGCCGCTACCGTCTCGTCGTGGAGGCGATCGGTCATTGCTGGCCCGACCCCTTCGCGGTCGCCCCGCCCTGCTGTCCGCGCGCCAGCTTCGACGAAGCGTTGCTCGCGGCGCTGGTCGGTGTCGCCGGTCGCGACGACCGCGCAGCGTTCGACTGGCTCAGCGCCGAAATGCTGGGCGGCGACGCGCGCGAAATGCTATTCGTCGCGCTCGGCAATTTCCTCCGCGCCAAGGCGCCGCGCCGCGCGCCGAATGATTAGCGCTCGGGCACAAAATGGGCCCGGCACAGCGGCCGGGCCCGAGGAGTGTTTCGCTATTTCGGCTTATTCGGCGGGAACCGGCTTGCGTGCGGTGATCATGCCTTCGACCTTCGTTCCGTCCGCACGGACCGGGTCGTGCGCGACGTCGCTGTCGTCGAACACCTTCGTCCAAGCCGCAAATTCGAGGCACACGCCGTCGGGGTCGAAGAAATAGACCGAACGGACGAACACATCGTCGTTCATCTCGTCCGACGATTGCGTCGGCGAATTGTCGTGGTTCAGGATCTTGGTGACCTTGACGCCCTTTTCGACGAGGCGGTCGTAATATTCATCAAAGCGCTCGGCGGGCACGTTGATCGCGATATGGTTCATCGATCCGTGCGCCGACATGAAATTGCCCTGCGTCGGCAGCGCTTCGGGCGCCGAAATTCCCGGCACCGCTTCGGGCGCACCGTCGAACCAGAAGAAGGCCAGGCTGTCGCCGTTGCCGATATCGAAGAAGAAATGCTGGCCGCGATTGCCCGGCAGGTCGATCGTCTTGGTCAGCGGCATGCCCAGGATGTCGCGGTAGAATTCGACCGTCCTGGCCATGTCCTTGCACACAAGCGCGAGGTGGTTGACCCCGCAAAATTCGAATTCCTTGTTTGCTTCTGCCATCATCCGTCTCCTTTGCGTCTCAGTTCGAATTGGCGCCGGGCCGGGCCTTCATGCCCTGGTACCAGCGCAGGATATTCTTGTTTTCGGGGTCGAGCGGCTGACCGACACTTGCGCCGAAATCGAGGAAAGCGAAGAGCATGATGTCGGCGAGCGTCAGCCGGTCGCCGGCGATGAACGCGCGATCGGCGATGAGCGGATCGAGCCATTTGAGCCCGTCCTGCGCCATCGCCTTCAGCCCCGCCGCGGCTTCGGGCAGACAACGCATGCGCGGCTCGAACAGCGGCAGTCCCTCCGCAAAGCGAAAGCCGTTGGTCAGTGGTTCACAAATCTTGAGGTCGACGCGCCGCGTCCACATCCGCGTCACCGCGCGCTCTTCGGCCGTCGTGCCGATCAGCGCCGGATCGGGAAAGCGCTCCTCAAGATATTCGCAGATCGCGGTAATCTCGGTCAGCACCGTGCCGTCGTCGAGCTCGAGTGCGGGGGTCTGCCCCGCCGGGTTCACGCTGCTGTTATAGGGCGGCCGCCGGTTTTCACCGCCGCGCAGATCGACCTCGACCTCGGGCAGGCTGATCCCCTTTTCCGCCATGAACAGTTTCACGACACGGGGATTGGGGCCGACGCTATTGTAGAATTTCATGGCCATCCTCTCAAGATCCTTCTAGCAGCTTCCCGCATAACCGTCAACTTAATTGACGGTTATGCGGGAGCCAGTCCGGGGCGCGGCCAGCGGACGCGGTAGAGCGCCCCGGTGGTCGAGGCGGTGATATAGGCGTCGCGCCGATCGGCCCCGCCAAACGCGATGTTGGTCACGCCGATATCGGGAAGCGGCAGAAACTCCGACCCGCCGCCATCGGGATCGAAGATGGTGATGCCGCCTTCGACCATTGTGCCGACGCAGATGCGGCCGCCTTCCTCGACCGCAAGGCTGTCGAGCAGGCGGAAGGCGGGCGGCGTACCGACGAACCGCCCCGGCGCCCACGGCGGCGGCGGCGCAAGCTGGCCCGGTGCCACCACGTCCATCGCCCAGACGCGCGCGGTCATGGTTTCGCTGACATAGAGCGTCTTGCCGTCGGGGGAGAGGCCGATGCCGTTCGGACCGATCATCTCGGCGCGCTGGCGCGTGATCGAGGAGCCGTCGATGCCGGCGTAGTAGATGGCGCCATGATCGCGCCCGCTGCCGCGCACCTGACCATGGTCGGTAAACCAGAAGCCGCCCTCGCGGTCGAAGACGATGTCGTTCGGCCCCTTCAGCCGCTCACCGTCGAAGCTGTCGTAGAGCGTCGTCACCGCCCCGCTGGCGAGGTCGACCCGCTGGATCGCACCGCAGGCGGCGTCGTGCGCGGCATGACCGGGAAAAAGCAGCGCCCCCGCCCGGGTCCACTGGAACCCGCCATTGTTGCAGACATAGGCGGCGCCATCGGGACCGATCGCCACCCCATTGGGCCCGCCGCCGAGCTCGGCCACGACCGACAGGCTTCCGTCCGGGGCGACGCGGGTCAGCGTGCCGCGCGCAATCTCGACGAGCAGCACCGACCCGTCGGGCATCGGCACCGGCCCTTCGGGAAAGTGCAGGCCGGTGGCGACGACCTCGGGCGCGCCGAAGTCGCTCATTCGGGTTTCGACCGCGGCGCGCTCAGGAAGTCGGCGGCATCGAAGCCTTCGGGGGCCGCGACCTCAACGATCGGATCTTCACGCGCGTCAAACTCCATGCGCAGCGCGCGGGTGATGACCGCGTGCATATCATAGAGGCAGGTGATGTAGGTGAATTCGAAAATCTGCTCGTCGTTCCAGAAGGTCTTGAGCTTGTCGAACACCGCCGTCGGGACGCGGCCGTTCGCCTGGCTGAGGCAATCGGCATAGGCAAGGACGGCGCGTTCCTGATCATTATAGCAATCGGCGACCTGCCAATGGGCGATCGATGCGATCTTCTCTTCGCTAACCCCCAGGCCGCGCAGCGACTTGCAATGCTGCGAAAAGACAAACTGGCTGCCCTTCACCCAGCCCGCGCGCGTCTGCCCAAGCTCGCGCAGCACCGGGTCGATCGAACGCGCCGGATTGCGATAGACCGCGAAACCGTCGACCGCATGTTTGAAGATGTCGGGCGACAGCGCATAGACGGTCCACCAATCGCCCGGCGTGCCGGTCGCGGTGCCGGGTTCGGCCACCGGGTCGCGGTCGCCGAACAGGCGCTGATAATAAGCGAGAACGGTCTCGTCGGTCACTTCGGACCGGGGCACCTGGCGCAAGACGGGCATGAAACGGACTCCTCAGGCGTTGGCAAATTTGCGGAATTCGGCGACGTGCGCGCTGTCGAAATATTCGTCGAGGCGCGTGATCCGGCCGTTTTCCACCTTGCAGATAATGGCGCACGGCAGGCGCACCGGGCCGTCGTCGTGAATGCGGCGCCCCTTCAGCACATGCTGCTGGACGAATCCCCCCGGAAAGGTGGTCAGACGGCGGTCGGCATATTCGCGGTCCTTGATGCGCGCGACCATCCCGGCCAGCGTCTGCGCCGTCTGCGCCGGCGTCACGATCAGTTCGTCGGTATTGTGCCAGATCGCGGCATCAGGCGTGAAACTGTTCTGCATCGTTTCGATATCGCCCTGCTCAATCGCGTCGAAAAAGCGCGTCGCCATGGCGCGAATGTCGTCCTGTTCGCTCATCAGTCTCTCCTCAAATCCGCGCGCCGAACATCCGGCCGCCATTGGCCGCGATCAGCCCGTCGATATCGTCGCCCTTGTAATCCGGATCGGCGGATTCGCCGAAGGCGGTCAGCATGTCGCGCGTCACCTGTTCGGCCATCGCCTTCCATTCGGGATGGGTGAAAATCCAATAGTCGCCATGCTCGATCGCCCGGACAACCCGCGCGCCGATCTTTGCCGGGTCCATCCCGCCCGCGAGCACGCCCTGCATGGCCTGGCTGGTCGCCGCCGCGCGGCCGACCTCGACCTGCGCCGGGCGCAGATCGCGCGTCGTTTCGACAATGCGCGTCGCCGACATCCCCGGCATCAGGACCGAAATATCGACGCAGGTGCCCGCAAGCTCGTTGCGCAGCGCCATCGCGATGCCGAGCGTGGCATATTTCGAACTGATATAGGCGACCGAGATCGGCGGCGGCACGATCGCGACCATCGACGATGTGATGATAAGGTGGCTCGCCTCGCCCGATGCCTTCATCGCACCGAGGAAGGTGCGGCAGGCATAAAGATGCGCATGGGCGTTGACGGCATAGTTCCAGCGCCAGACGTCGGTGTCATAATCCTCGAACGGACCCGAACCGCCGCCCACGCCGGCATTGCTGAACAAAATGCGCACCGGGCCGAAAGCCTGCGCGGCGGCACCGGCATCGGCCCAGCTTGCCTCGTCGGTCACATCGAGCTGCAACCCCATCGCCTCGGCCCCCGCGGCGCGCAGGCTTTCCGCCGCCGCTTCCGCGCCCGCTCCGTCGATGTCGGCGAGAATCAGCCGCGCCCCCCTGTCCGCCAGCGCCCGCGCCGTCGCCAGACCAAGCCCGCTCGCGCCGCCGGTGACGAACGCCGTCTTGCCTACAACATCGGTCATTCGGCAAAATCCTGATCGAGGTGGCGCGTCATCGCGAACTGGGCCAGCCCTGCGGCGACCGCAAAGGGAAGGATGGCAAGCAAGGCCCAGCGCAGACTCTCGTCGCCATAGGCCGGCTTGAGGTGATCGCTCACCACGCCGATGAACAGCGGACCGAGGCCGAGGCCGACGATATTGAACATCAGCATCAGCACCGCGGCGGCCGTCGCGCGGCTGCGCGGCGGGGTCAGATTCTGCACCAGCGCCAGCGCCGGCGCGACATAGGCGGTGCAGGCCGCCATCGGGATCAGCATCAGCGCAAGCGACACTTGCCAGCTATCGACGAGGAGCGCCGCGGCGAAGCTGGGTATCAGGACGGCGGTGGCCAAAGCGGGGATCGATCCATAGGCGCGCGGCGATCGCTTCGCGACGTGGCTGACCAGCCAGCCGCCGCCGAGGATGCCGATCCCGAAGGTGATGCCCGCGGCGGGCGCGAACCAGGTCGCCATCGCATCGAGCGGCATGCCTTGCGTCCGCATCAGGAAGGCGGGAATCCAGTTGAGCATGCCATAGCTGACGAAGGCGGCAAGGCCGCTGCCGACCATCACCATGCGCAGCGACCGGCGGCGCACGAACATCGCAAGGCTCTGCCGAAAGGGCAGCGCTTCGTCGGCCGTCTGCTGCTTGTCCATGGCGCCGCGCGCGGGTTCGCGGACCAGCCAGATCAAGAGCGGCGCGACAAGGACGCCAACGACGCCGATGACCAGAAAGGCGTTGCGCCAGCCGATGTTGGCCGCCGCCCAGGCGCCGAAGGCGGCGCCGACGAACACGCCGAACGGACCGTTCAGCGTGAACAGGCCGATCGCCAGCGGCCGGCGATCGGGCGGGTAATAATCGGCGATGACCGACAGCGACGGGGCGGTGCCCCCCGCCTCGCCCGCGCCGACGCCGAAGCGCATCAGCGCCAGTTGCCAGAAGTTCGACACCATACCGCACGCGGCGGTGAAGCCGCTCCACACCACGCAGGCGATACCGATCAGCTTCACCCGGTTCCAGCGATCGGCGATCATCGCGACCGGGACGCCCATCGCCGCATAGAAGAGCGCGAAGGCAAGGCCGGTGAGCAAGCCGAATTGCGTATCGCTGAACTGCATATCGGCGCGGATCGGTTCGACGAGCACCGACAGCAGTTGACGGTCGACGAAGTTGATCGTGCCAACCAGGAACAGCATCGCGAGCGCAAAATTGCGGCGGACGGCGATCGAACGGTCGGCCGGCGCGGCGCCCGCATCAAGGGCGGTGGCTTGCGTCATGGCTCTCCCCAAACATGTGATTCTTGTCGGGTCAAAATACTTAGGTATTTAAGTTTATCTGTCAATGTGCTTTACGGTAAGGCGACATCGAACGGGAGAGAGCAATGGATATCAAGGATAAAACCGCCATCGTTACCGGGGCCGCGAGCGGCATCGGCCGCGCCACCGCTGTCGCGCTTGCCGAGCGCGGTGCCGCCGCGATCGCACTTGTCGACGTCAACGATATCGACCTGCGCGAAACGGCGGGTCGCGTCGAGGCGGCGGGCGCGCGGGCGACGGTCCACCGCCTCGACCTGTCCGACATCGCCGCGACCGAAGCCTGGTTCGCGGCGCATGGCGACGTCGACATTCTCCACAACAATGCCGGGGTCGTATCGGGACTGCCGCAATTTCCCGACGTCGACGCGGCGCGCATCCGCTGGATCATCGACGTCAATGTGACCTCGCTGATCGCCGCGACGCAGATCGCCGTGCAGGCGATGCGCCGCCGCCGCGGCGGGGTGATCGTCAACACCGTGTCGACCGTCGCGCTCGGCACCGGATTCTACGATGCGATGTATGCGACGACCAAAGCGGCAGTGATGATGTTCACCCGCTGCTGCGCGCCGCTGAAGGCCGAATGCAACGTCCGCGTCGCGGGGATGCTGCCGGGCCTTGTCGATACACCCATCCACGACACCACGGGCGCGGGCGGCAAATCGGAGTGGATGGAGCAAGTGCTCGCCAATAATGAAGCGTGCGAACCCAAGGATATCGCGGGCGGCGTCATCGCGCTGATCGAGGACGACGGCCTGGCCGGGGGCGACTGGCTCGCGGTGCGGCGGCTCGCCGGAAAGATCGAATATCAGTGGGGTCATGCCGATACGGTCTGATCCACGCTCGTCATTGCGGGCGAAGCCGCGTCGCTTCGCTCCTCGCAATGGCGCAGGGGGTCAGCGCGTCGGCGCGGCGAGCATATTCTTGCCGAACAGGTTCGACCATTGCTCCTCGGTCAGCACGGGCCGCGCGCTCGCTAGGTTGGCGGCATTCTTGACGTCGGTTCCGGCAATCACCGCCGGCCGCTCGCCCACGCGCGCGAACCAGTCGGCAACGGCAGGATAATCGTCGAGCGTCAGTCCGATCAACTGCACCGCGCGCGCCCAGGGCCAGGCCGCCATGTCGGCGATGCTATATTCCTCGGCCAGATAGTCTGCCTCGGACAGGCGTCCGTTCAGAACATGCAGCAGGCGAACCGTCTCGTTCCGGTAGCGCTCGGTCGGGTAGGTCTGGCCTTCGGGTGCGTAGCGGATGAAATGATGCGCCTGCCCCTGCATCGGCCCGAAGCTGGCCATCTGCCACATCAGCCATTGCTGCGCCTGGCTGCGACGGCGCGGATTTTCGGGCAGGAACTTGCCGCTCTTTTCGGCAAGATAAAGCAGGATCGCGCCGCTTTCGAAGACAGGCAGCGGCGCCCCGCCGCCGATCGGTTCATGGTCGACGATCGCGGGCAGGCGTCCATTGGGGTTGATGCGCCGAAAGTCGGGGGTCAGATGATCGCCCGCGAGCACATCCATCTTGAGCAGGCGGTGCGGCAAGCCCGTCTCTTCGAGCATGATCGAAACCTTGTGCCCGTTGGGCGTGGGGGTGAAATAAACCTCGATCATGCAATTCCTCTTTCGGCAAAACGGGCGCGGGCGGCGGCAAATGCGGCTTCGAAGGCGGGCTTCCCCGCGGGGTAGCCCGCAACGGTGAGCGTGACACCCGCGATCCGCCACCGCCCGTCGCGGATCAGATGGTGGGTGTAATGACCGACAAGGTCGCCCATCAGCGCGGCGCCATCGACGGCAATGAAGTGGGCGGCATCGACGATGCCCGTCACCACGGCGCGATCGCCCTCGATCTCGGCGCGCAGATTGTGCAGCCGGTGCGCGGTCGCGTCGAAACCCTCGAGCGCGCGGCAGCGGCGCGTCCATTCATCGGCATCGATCGTCGCGACGATCGACCCGATCGCGCCATAGTCGATCGCGATCCGGTCGGCGAACAGCGCGCGATACGCGCCCCAGTCGCGCGCATCGAGCGCGGCGGCATAAGCGGTCACGACCGCCACCGCCGCTTCCCGGTCAAGGAAAGCGTCGATAGCGGTCGCGTCCGTCGGCATTCTAGTGGGACTGCTAGAATTTGAAGCCGGCTTCGATCGACAGGTTGCGCGGCGGTTCGAGGTAGAGAATCGCGCGCGGAACCGCAGTGATCGGCGCCGGCAGGTTGAACGCGCTGCCCGTCGTCAGCTCGTTGGTCAGATTCTTGCCGACGAAGGCCAGGAACCAGCGCTCGTCCGCATCCGAAAGCTGCACACGCAGGTCGAGCTTCACATAGCCCTTCTGAATGCCGAAAATCGGGCTCTGATTGTCCGAGTCGAAATATTTCGAGCGGCCCGCGGCGACGCCCGTAATGTCGAGCTTCAGATCGTCGCCCAGCGGCACGCGGCCGTGCGCCGAAACATTGCCGGTCCATTTCGACGTGTAGGCAAGGCGATAGCCGGCGAGATTGTTGGTCGCCGGCGTGCAGGTGCTCGGCTGCGACGCAAGGCAGGCAGCCCCCGGATAATCGTCGTATTTGATGTCCTGATACGCACCCGATGCGGTGATATCGAGGTTGGGCGACAGATAGAGCGCAAGCGATCCTTCGATGCCCTTCGACGTCGCGCTCGCGGCGTTGCCGGTCAGATAGCTGGAGCTTGCCGGCTGATAGACCGAAACCTGCAGATTCTTGAACTGGGTGTCATAGACCGAGACGTTGGCGACGACCTTGCCGTCGAACAGCGTCGATTTGACGCCCGCTTCATAGTTGGTCGAGCGCTCGGGCTTGAATGCGAACGTCGCGTCCGTTGTGCCCAAGGTATTCGACACAAAGCCGCCCGACTTCGAACCGCGGCCATAGGTCGCATAGAGCATGATGCGCGGCGCGACGTCGAACTGCACCGTGACCGACGGATCGACATTGCCTTCGCTGAGCGAACCGTCCGCGCTCGAGATCGGGCGGATCGCGAACGGGCCATAGACCAGCCGCGAAGCGAAATCGGCGTCCTTGCTCGTGTGGCTGTAGCGCAGGCTGCCGATCACGCGGAAGGTGTCGGCAAGGTTCAGCGTACCCTGTCCGAAGAGCGACCAGCTTTCCGAGGTCTGGTTGAAGCGGCTGTCGATGCGGCCGAAATAGGGCGAACCGAACAGGTCGGCGATATTGAATCCCTGCAGCTGGTCGAGCCGGTATTTGCCATGGTCATAATAAGCGCCGACGATGAAGTCGAAGGTGCGGCCGGTCGGCGACAGCAGGCGGATTTCCTGCGAGAATTGCTCGAAGCGCTCGGGGAAGCTGTTGTAGACCGAATTGTTGGTAAACGCGCCGCCGCCGCCCGGGATCGTCTGATCGAAACCGTTGACGATATTGGCGTTGAACCAGCTGTAACCCGTCACCGACGTCAGCGTATAGTCGCCGATCGCGATGTTGCCGGTTCCCGATATCATGACCGACTTGGTCTTGGTCCCTTCATCGCCGAGCGCCGACTTGTCGAGATAGCGGGTAAGGTGCGGATCCTGCGCGCTGGTCAGCGGGCTCGACACGGTAATGCCGCCCACGACATCGCGGTTCGCATATTCGACCTTCGCGGTGTAATCGAAATTGGCCGACGGTTCCCATTTCATCGTCAGGCGGAGAAGCTGCTGCTTGATCTCCGGATCGTCATGATCGGTCGCGAGATTGCGGATATAGCCCTGCTGGTTGAGCACCTTCATCGCGAGGCGCGCGCTCAGCGTGTCGGTCAGCGGCCCCGACAGATAGCCCGAGAAATCGGTGCCCTTGAAATCGAAGTTATAATTGGCGGTCAGCTTGCCTTCGAAGCGGTCCGTCGGCCCCGCCGACACGACGCTGACCGCGCCCGCCGCGGTGTTCTTGCCGAACAGGGCGCCCTGCGGACCGCGCAGCACCTCGACGCGCGCGAGGTCGAAGAAGGGTGCCTGCGCCTGACGCGACCGGCCGGCGTAGACGCCGTCGACATAGAGCGAAACCGACTGGTCGAAGGCGAAGTTCGCGGGCGGCGAACCGAAGCCGCGAATGTAGATCACGTCATTGCCCGCGGTCGACTGGACGAAGACGTTCGGGGTGTAATTCATCACCGCCTTGATATCGTTCGAGTTGAAATCGTCGAGCCGCTGGCCGCTGACGACCTCCATCGAGATCGGAACATCCTGGATGTTCTGGGCGCGCTTTTGCGCGGTCACGATGATTTCATTGCCGCTGCCGCTTGCCCCGGCGGCCGTTTCGGCGCCATCGTCGGCGGTTTGTGCCATCGCCGGCGCGGCGGTGGCCAGCATCGCAAGCGTCGCGACGCCGGCGAGCAGATTCGAATGTCGAGCCTTCATCTTCACCCTCCCATAGAGCCTAGTGCAACGGTACCGGTTTCTTCGTCCGATCCGTCAATCTGATTGACCCTTAGTATACTAATGGTTTTATACTTGTCCAGAGTTTCAAGAGAGGATTCCCGATTATGCCCGACGAAAATCGCCAGAGCGCGCTTGCGAGCCGCCCCTTGTGCACCGTGGAGTTCGAGGTGGGGGGCGGCCTGATCGGGATCGGCGCCTCGCCTTTCGGCGACCAGCGGCTCGGCTATATCACCGGCGGCCGATTTTTCGGACCGCGAATCAACGGCATCGTTCTGCCGGGTGGCGGCAATTGGTCGCGCAGCGGGCGGCTGGGCGAGGCGGCGTCGGTCGGCACCTTCGACGCGCGCGCGGTGTGGCAGACCGACGACGGCGCGCTCATCTACCTCAGCTATACGGGGCGCAGCCTGATCCCCGACGACGTCCGCGCCGCCTTCGCCGACCCTGCCGCGCCCGATGTCGATCCCGCACTTTATTATCTGCGAATCGCGCCTGTGTTCGAGACCGCGAGTCCCCGATACGACTGGCTCAACGGCCTGCTCGCCGTCGGCGTGGGCGAGCGCACCGACTTCGGCGTGCGCCATGTAATCCACGAGATATTATAGGGCGCCCCTAACCCACAGCGCGGTCGCGGCCTTCCCAATAAGGCGCGCGCAGTTCGCGGCGCAGCACCTTGCCCGACGGGTTGCGCGGCAGCGCGTCGATCGTCTCGACGCTCTTCGGCGCCTTGTAGGCAGCGATGCGCTCGCGCGCCCACGCGATGACATCGGCGGGATCGACCGTGGCGCCGGGCGCGGGGACGATCAGCGCCTTGACCGCCTCGCCCCATTTGTCGTCGGGCACGCCGATGACCGCGACATCGGCGACACCGGGGCAACCCATGATCGCGCTTTCGACCTCGGCCGGATAGACATTCTCGCCACCCGACACGATCATGTCCTTGATCCGGTCGTGGACGAAGTAAAAGCCGTCGGCGTCGCGATAGCCGACGTCGCCGGTGTGCAGCCAGCCGCCGATCACGGTTTCGGCGGTCGCCACGGTGCGGTTCCAATATTCCTTCATCACAATGTCGCCGCGGATCGCGATCTCGCCGATCTCACCGTCGCCGAGCGGCCGCCCCTCGCCATCGAGGATCGCCATCTCGGTCTGCGGCCATGGCTGACCACACGAGGTAAGTTTGCCGGGCAGGTCGTGCGCGGCGGGCGAGAGGTAGGAGCCGCCGCCCGAGCTTTCGGTCATGCCGTAGAATTGTACGAAATCGCAGCCGAAGGTCGTGCGCGCGCGGCGCAGCACATCCTCCGCGATCGGCGAGGCGCCATAGGCGATCGACCGCAACGCCGAATAGTCGCCTGTCGCTGCGGCGGGCTGTTGCAGCATCATCTGGATCATCGCGGGCGCGAGGAAGGCGTGCGCAACGCGTTCCTCGGTCAGCATCCGCACCGCATCGTCCGCGGCGAAATCCTTGACCAGCACCAGCCGCCCGCCCTGCGCCAGCCCCGAAAAGCTGACATTGGTCCCGGCAACATGGAACAGCGGCATCACGATCATCACCGTTTCGTCCTCGCCATAGGCGAAGCCGTCGACCTCGGTCGCCATTTCGAGGAAGCGGCGGTAATTCTTGTTGGCGAGCACTACGCCCTTTGGCCGCCCGGTGGTGCCGCTCGTATAGAGCTGCAACACATCGTCGGCGAGTTGCGGCGCGTCGGCGGGCGGGGTCGCGGCCGCATCGCCGAGCCAGGCGTCGAAGCCTTCAAAGTCCGGGTGCGCGCCATAAAGCGCCACCAACCGCGGCTTGTCGGCGAGCCCGGCGACCGCGGCCAGCGCGGTGTCGAAGAAATCCTCGCCCACGAAGAGCAGCTTCGGGGCGGCGTCGCCCAAAATGAAACCAATCTCGCCCGCGGCGAGGCGGCAGTTGATCGGCGCGAGGCAGGCGCGCGCACGCGCGGTGCCGAAGAAGAGCGGATACCAGGCGTCGTGGTTCTTGGTCAGCACCGAAACCCGGTCGCCGGGCGCGGCCCCCGACGCCAGCAGCGCGTTCGCGACCCGGTTCGACTGCGCATCAAGCTCGGCAAAGCTCGTTTCGCGATCTCCATATTTGACCGCGACCGCCTGCCCACGCGCGCGCGCCTGCGCCGCCGGAATATCGGCCAGCGTCCGAATGGCCTCCAGATCGATCATTTCGCTCTCCCATCGTCACTTTGATCTTGAATTAGATAGAATACTAAGCAAATACTTGGCCAGCAAAAAAGCGAGAGGATCCGCCTTGTTCGATCACCCCATCCTGCCGACAACGATCGTCGGAAGCTACCCCCAACCCGATTGGCTGATCGACCGCGAACGATTGAAGGCCAGCCTGCCGCCGCGCGTGCGTGCCGAGACTTTGTGGCGCATCCCCGAACCCTGGCTGGCGGATGCGCAGGAGGCCGCGACCTTGATGGCAATCCGCGATCAGGAAGAGCTGGGCATCGACATCGTCGGCGATGGCGAAATGCGCCGCGAAAGCTATTCGAACCGGCTCGCGACGGCGCTGTCGGGGATCGATACCGAACAGCATGGCACCGCGATCGACCGCACCGGCAACGCCAATCCGGTGCCGCTCGTCTCGGGCCCGATCCGCCGCGTGGCGCCGATCGAGGCGCAGGACGCCGCCTTTCTCCGTCGCCATTCAACCAAGCCGGTCAAGCTGACCCTGCCCGGCCCCTTCACCATGACCCAGCAGGCCGAGAACGCCTATTATCCCGACCTCAGATCGCTCGCGATGGATTATGCCGATGCGGTCAATGCCGAGGTGAAGGATCTGTTCGCCGCCGGCGTCGATGTCGTCCAGCTCGACGAACCCTATCTGCAGGCGCGCGCCGCCGAGGCGAACGCCTATGCGATCGAGGCGATCAACCGCGCGCTCGATGGCGTCGGCGGCACGACCGCGCTGCATATCTGCTTCGGCTATGCGATGGTGCACCACAGCGCGGGGGCAACGGGGCCGAAGCCCAAAGCTTATGATTTCCTCGCCGAACTCGAAGCGTCGGCGATCGACGTGATTTCGATCGAGGCGGCGCAGCCGGGGCTCGACCCCGCGATCCTCGCCGAACTGCCGACCAAGACGATCATGTATGGGGTGCTCGATCTGTCGATCCCCGAGGTCGAGACCCCCGAGGTGGTCGCAGGACGCATCCGCGAGGCGCTGCGCTATGTCGACGCCGAACGGCTGTGGGTCGCGCCTGATTGCGGGATGAAATATCACAGCCGCGACCATAGCCAGGCCAAGCTAAAGGCGATGGTCGACGGGGCGGCGCTGGTTAGGGCGGAGCTGAAATAATATCGTCATCCCGGCGAAGGCCGGGATCTCGACGGTGAGATCCCGGCCTTCGCCGGGATGACGAATTAGTCACGCGTCCATAAATTCCGTCAACAACGGCACCACTAGTTCCGGCGCCTCGACCATCGGCAGATGCCCCGCCCCCGCGATTACCTCCAGCCGCGCGCCCGGAATCGCGTCCAATATCTCCTCATGGTGCGCGCGGCTCGTGATGCCGTCCTTGTCGCCCCAGATCAGCAAGGTCGGCACCGCAATCTCGCGGAGGCGCGGCCGGCTGTCGATGCGCGCCATGATCGCGCGCTGCTGGGCGAGGAAGGTGTCGGCGCCGGTGTCCGCCGCCATCTTTCGCGCAATGCCGAGCAGGCGCGCGTCGCTGCGCTTTTCTTCGGGAAACAGGATCGGGATGCGCTCCTCGACCACCTGATCGAACTGCCCATTCTCGACGAGATCGATATAGCCCTGCCGCCGCGCCGTCTGCGCGGGGCCGTCGGCCGAGGCGAGCGTGGAAATCAGCGCCAGCTTCGCAACCCGCTCGGGCGCGCGACGCATCACCTCGAAGGCGACGAAGCCGCCCATCGCGTGTGCGACCAGCGCAAATTTCGGCGGCGCATTATCGAGCAGCCGCTGCGCGAAACCCGCGATCGTATCGTCGCTGCGGTTGTCCGCGACGATCACCTCGCGGTCGGTCCAGGCATCAAGGAGCGGCTGCCATACCGCGTCGGTCAACAGCTGGCCGGTGATGAGGACGATCGGAAGCGTCATGGGGTCAATCCTAAAGCGTCGTCATTGCGAGGAGCCGAAGGCGACGCGGCAATCCATAGCAGGCGTAAACCGCGCCGGATTGCTTCGCTTCGCTCGCAATGACGAAATATTTCATACCACCTGATGCAGCAGCGCTTCGCCCGCCCCCAGCCGGCGGCAATTCTCATGCGCCACCGTCAGGCTGCGCACGAGCGTCTCGGGGGTCAGCCAAGCGATATGCGGCGCGAGCACCGCATTGGGCAGGCCGAGCAGCGGATTCCCGCGCGGCAACGGCTCCTCCGCAAACACGTCGAGCCCCGCGCCGCGCAGATGGCCCGCGGTCAGCGCCGCGACCAGCCGCTCCTCATCGACCAGTTCGCCGCGCGCGGTGTTCACCAGGACCGCACCCTGCTTCATCGCGAACGGGTCGATGCTGGCGCGCGTCTCTTCGGTCAGCGGCATGTGCAGCGAGACGATATCGCTCTCCGCGAGCAACTGACCAAGCGGCAGAAATTCATAAGGCCCGTCGCGCTCGCTCCGCGCCGTATAGACGACCCGCGCCCCCAGCGCGGCGAGCAGGGGCGCGAGCAGCTGCGCCGAATTGCCGAAGCCGACAAGGCCCACGGTGCGCCCGCCGACCTCGCCCACCGAATCGAGTTCGGACGGATCGGCGGTCCATCCTTCTCCCGCGCGCGTTCGCGCATCGAAGAAACAGGTGCGGCGCAGCACCGCCATCATCAGCGACAGCGCCATTTCGGCGACTGCCTGGCTGTTGGTGCCGGGCATGTTGCACACCGCGACGCCATGCTCGCGCGCCGCGTCGAGCGCAATCGTGTTGACCCCGACGCCGAGCTTCTGGATCAGCTTGAGCCTGGGCGCCGAGGCGATGAAGTCGGCCGTAACTGGCGTCAGCACATGGAGCAGCGCGGTGATCTCGCCAGCCACCGCGTCGAGCGGTGCGGCTTCATCGACATGGGTAACAACGCCCGCGCCGAAGATGGCATCGACCGCCGCGCGGAAGCCGGGGCTTGGGCGGGCGTGGAGAACGATCATGCCGCGACCCGCCCGATCGACCCCGCAAAGGCCGAAAAGCCGGCAAATTCGGCATCGGCGCCCATCGCTTCCTCGATCCGCAGCATCTCGTTCCACTTCGCCATCCGTTCGGAGCGGGTAAAGCTGCCGACCTTCAATTGCCCCGCGTCCCAGCCGGTGGCGAGATGCGCGATCGTGACATCCTCGCTCTCGCCCGAGCGTGCCGAGACGATCGCGCCCCAGCCGCGCGCGACCGCGGCGTCGAGTGCGGCCTTCGCTTCGGTGACGGTGCCGACCTGGTTCACCTTGATCAGCGCCGCATTGCACACCGCCGCATCGCCCGCGCGCTCGACGCGCGCCGCATCGGTGACAAGCACATCGTCGCCGATGATCTGCACCCGGTCGCCGATGGCGGCGGTCACCGCCGCCATCGCGGTCCAGTCATCCTGCCCCGCCGGGTCTTCGATCGACAGGATCGGATAGCGCCCCGCCCATTCGACGATGCGCGCCGCCATCGCCTCGCTCGTCAACCGCCCCTCGTCGAGCGCGAGGCTGTAGCCCGAGGCATCGCCGAGTTCGTTCGCGGCAATGTCGAGCGAGATGAACACGTCTTCGCCCGCGCGGTGCCCGCTCGCCTCGATCGCCTTGGTCAGCGTATCGAGCGCATCCTCGTTCGAGGCGAAATTCGGCCACCAGCCGCCTTCGTCGGCGACCCCCGACAGCGGCCCCTTGGCTTCCATCAGCCTACCCGCGGTGCGATACACATCGTCGGTGATTTCGAGTGCGCGACGAAAGCTGCCCGCCGCGGGGCACATGATCATGAAATCCTGCACGTCGGTGCGCCGCCCGGCGTGGGCGCCGCCGCCGAAAATCTGGATCTCGGGCAGTGGTATTCGCACTTTGCGTTCCCCGGCGAGGTAGCGCCACATCGGCAGCCGCGCATCGGCGGCGGCCGCGTGAAGCACCGCCATCGACACCGCAACGACGGCGTTCGCGCCCAGCCGCGCCTTGTTCGGGGTGCCGTCCAGAGCGCACAGCGCCTTGTCGACCGCCGCCTGATCGCCCGCATCCATGCCGATCAGCGCGGGCGCGATCTCGGCCCCGATCCCGGCAACCGCGCCATTGACGCCATAGCCGCCGAAGGCCGGGCCGCCGTCGCGCAGGTCGATCGCCTCATGCGCGCCGCGCGAGGCCCCGGCTGGCGCGATGGCGCGACCAACCGCGCCCGATTCGAGGGTAACTTCGGCCTCGACCGTGGGGCGGCCACGCGAATCCCAAAGCTGGCGCCCGGTAACCGAAGCGATAGGCGACGTCATTCCTTGGTCCTTTTCCAGTTTGCGACGAGCGCATCGATGGGCGTCGGCGCGAGCAGCAACGCGCGCGCCTGATCGCGCACGATTTGTTTGTGATGGGGATCGGTCAGATAGGGCGCCGGGGATTTGCCCTCGACCCGCGCGAGCAGCAACGCCGCGGTCAGTTTGCCGGCGCGCAGCGCCAGCGCGTCGGCGTCTTCCCAATCGATGCCGGCGCGATAGGCCTCGACCAGTGCCGCCGCGGCCTCGCCGAGCCGTTCGTGCCCCAGCCACACCGCCTTCAGCAGCAGGTGCGTGGTGCAAAAGGCAAGATCGAACGCAGGGTCGCCATAGACCGCGCATTCGGCGTCGAGGAAAACCGGCCCGTCTGCACCGACGAGAATATTCTTGGGGCTGACGTCGCCGTGAACAAGCGCCACCTTGCGCGACGAGAGGTCGTCGGCGAGCGCGTAGAGCGCCGACGCAAGCTCGGCATCCTTTTGCGCAACGAACAGCAGAAAGGGATCGACGCGCAGCGCGCGGAACATCGCATCGGTCGGAAAGGCGTCGCGGTCGGCGGCGCTGTTCGCGGTCGCGGCGTGGACCGCCACGATGCCGCGACCGACAGCCGCCGCGAACGCCGGATCGACACGGCCCGCGATCAATTCATCCTTCCACACCGGACAATCCGGCAGGAAGCGCATCGCGAAGCCGTGGCCGGGCAATTCGGCCAGCACCTCGGGCACCAGATGCGGATCGACACCGCGCGCCCGGCGCAGCCAGCGCACTTCGCTCGCGCCGCGCTCAACCGGCGCGTGCCATTCGGCGGCGACACGCAATTGCTCGAGCGGCCGCTTGACCACGATCGGCCCCGCCGGGCCGTCGACCCGCCACACGTCGCAGGACACGCCGCCGGTCAATGGCTCGAGGACGACCTCCCCCTCGCCCGTCAGCCCGGCCGCGCGCAGTCCTGCAATGATATCGGCGGTCGCCGTGTCCACTTACAGCTTCTCCCGGATCCAGCCGCTGACCAGATCGGCGGCATTTTGCCGTTCTTCGATCGAATCCTCGAAATAATGCGCGCCGGGGATCAGTTCGAGCCTTTTGTCCGCGGTGCCGAGGAAGTCGAAAATCTTGCGCGCATCGCTGGGGAAAACGCCGGTGTCGGCGAGCCCCTGCACCACCAGCGCGGGGGTGTCGTGCTTGGCGAGGTGCGGCTGCCCCTGGCACGGCGATGTTTCGAGGCTCCACATGTTGAGCCAGGTCTTGATCGTATTGGCGCGGCCGATGCTGGGGGTGCGGTTGGCGATTGCCGGGTCGCCGCGATAGCACCAGTTGGGCTTGCGGTCCGACGGGTCGATCGCCGGATCGACGCAGCGAATATCGCCCCAGCAGCGGAACATCGGAAAGATGCGGTCGGGGATTCCCGCCGCGTTTAGCCGCGCGAGTTCGGCCTTTGCCCAGTCGGTGATGCGCTGGTTGCGCGCGCGCTGGCCGGCGCGATATTTTTCGATGAAGGCGTCCGAATAGGGCGGGCCATTGTCGGGATTGAACGGGTCGAGCTCGGGATCGGTCAGCGTCGGATCATTCTCGTCGATCACCGACGCGTCCATCCAGTCGGTCAGCACTTCGGGACGTCCCTGGTGGGCGTTGAAGCTGATATAGAGATCGCCCTTGATGAGCTGCGCCAGCGCATCCTGGCCGGCGGGCGGCAGCCGGTCGGTCAAGGTCGGCGCGATTGCTTCCGCCTGATAGGCGCCCATCAGCGAGCCGCCGCCCGAATTGCCGAGGATCACGATCTGTTCGACCCCGGCCTCTTCTTTCAGCCACTTCATCCCGACCCCGATGTCGAGGATGGCATGTTCGAGCAGGAACTGGTCCTCGAACCCGCGATAGCGCGTATTCCAGCCGAGAAAGCCGAAACCGGCGCGGGCAAAATAGGGCGCGATATAATGTTCGGAAAAATCGACATTATAATGGGTGGCGATGATCGCGACCTTGGGCCGCTTGCCCGCCTCGGTCCAATAGATGCCCTGACAGGGATGGCCGCCCGCCTGAATCCGCGGCGCGGTCGGCGACGTGCGGCCGATGAATTGTGCGTCCAGTCCTGCAATCCCGTTCGGGTCCATCAGTCTCTCTCCTGCCTGTTATATCTCATAATCGTCATCCCGGACTTGATCCGGGATCCATTTAACCAGCGTCGAGAGAATGGATCCCGGATCAAGTCCGGGATGACGAGCGTGGGAAACATATTAACGGCTCACCTCGAAGGGCAGTTCATACCCCTCCAGCCCGGCGCGGATGGCCTTCTTGTCGATCTTGCCCGTCGGGCCGAGCGGGATGGCGTCGACGAACACTATGTCGTCGGGCATCCACCATCTGGCGATCTTGCCATCCAGATAGCTGCGAATATCGTCGGCGCGCGCCTGCACGCCCGGCTTGAGCTCGCAGAGCAGGATCGGCCGCTCGTCCCATTTGGGATGCGCGATGCCGACGACCGCGGCGATGGCAACCGCGGGATGGCCGGTCGCGATATTCTCTATCTCGATCGAACTGATCCACTCACCGCCCGATTTGACCACATCCTTCGCGCGGTCGGTAATCTGCATATAGCCTTCGCCGTCGATCGTGCTGACATCGCCGGTATCGAAAAAGCCCTCATCGTCGAGCACATCGCCGCCTTCCCCGCCGAAATAGCCGCGCGCGATCGTCGGCCCCTTGATCATCAGCCGCCCCGGCGTCTTGCCATCGTGCGGCAGGCGGTGGCCGGCATCATCGACCAGCTTCATCTCCAGCCCGCACAGAAGACGCCCCTGCTTGAGCTTGTACGCCATCTGCGCGTCGTCCCCCTTCGCCGCGACCGAGGCATTGGGGACCGACACGGTGCCGAGCGGCGACGTTTCGGTCATCCCCCACCCCTGGATGACATCGACGCCATAATCGTCGCGGAAGGTGCGGATCAGCGATTCGGGGCACGCCGACCCGCCGATCGTGACGCGTTCCAGCGTCGTGAAGCGCTTGCCATTTTCCTGCATATATTGGAGCAGCATCTGCCACACGGTCGGCACCGCGGCCGAATAGGTCACGCCCTCCTCCTCGATCAGATTATAGATGGATTCGCCGTCCATCCGCTGTCCGGGCAGCACCAGCTTCGCGCCGACCGCGGGCGCCGAATAGACGACGCCCCACGCATTGGCATGATACATCGGAACGACGAGCAGCACGGTGTCTCGCGCCGACAAGGCCAGCGCATCGCGCTGCAGCGTCATCAGCATGTGGATATAGTTGGAGCGATGCGAATAGAGCACGCCCTTGGGATTGCCCGTCGTCCCGCTGGTGTAGCACAGGCCGCAGGCGCTGTTTTCGTCGAACCCGCCCCAGTCATGTTCGGCGGGATAGCCCGCGATCCAGTCGTCGAACGCCAGCGCGGGATAGGGTGTTTGCGGCAGCGCAGCGCGATCGCAGAAAAAGATCACCTGCTCGATCGACGGCACCTGTGCCAGCAATTCGCCGACCAGGTCGGCCACCGCCGGATCGGCGATCAGCAACCTGTCGGCGGCATGATTGGCGATATAGGCGATCTGCTCCATGAACAGCCGTGGATTGAGCGTGTGAAGCACCGCCCCGATCCCCGCGGCGCCATACCAGGCGGCGAGGTGCCGCGCGCCATTCCACCCCATCGTCGCGACGCGGTCGCCCGGCTTGATCCCGGCGGCCACCAGCGCGTTCGACACCCGCTTTGCATCGGCGTGGATCGCGGCATAGGTCGACCGGGTGACGCGCCCTTCGACGTCGCGTGACACGACTTCGCGCGCGCCGTGCCAGGCCGCCGCATGGTCGAAAATCCGGTCGACCGTCAGCGGGACATTCTGCATCAATCCGTCCATCGGCGGCGCCTCTTCCTCGCTCATCCCAAAAACATAGTATACTAAGTATTTTGTCTTTACACGCTCAGCCACGCCTTGCCTAGCCCCCGCGCTTCTTCTAGGGTCAGGACCCATTAATTCCGCGTTCGAGGTTTGAAGCGATTTTGCTCAGGGCGAGGAGAAAAGGCGAAGGAATATGAATATATTTCAAGTCTTTTCGACGACGCCATGGGCAAAATCGGTCAAATCCCGCAGGGACGCCGAAATGGCTTCGATCTCAGGCCCGCGCGGCCTTGCGAGTAGCGATGCTACCCGCTGCACCCGCCCGAACCCGATATCTTCGCCATTTCGATGCCTCGATCGTGGAATTAATGGGTCCTGACCCTAGCGTGCGCGCCATCGGCGTGCCGCCGAAAACGGGGAATATCGCGTCACTCCATGCGCACCAACCAGCTTATCATCGCTCTTTTCCAACGCTTCTGCTGGCTCGACGAAGGACTGCAGGCGCGGCTGCACGATCGCGGCTGGCCCGACATCAGCCGCCCGCAATCGATGGTGATGACGAATATCGTCAGCGGCATCGTGCGCCCGTCGGACATCGCGCGCAATCTGGGCGTCTCGCGGCAGGCGATTCACAGCACGATCAACCAGATGGTCAAGCTGGGCATGGTCGAACTGGCGCCCGATCCCGACGACCGGCGGCACATGATCGTCTCGCTCACCGAAACGGGCGCCCGGATGCGTCAGGACGCGCAGCGCGCGATGGATCAGCTCGCCGATCAGCTGGCCGATCGGCTTGGCCATGATCGCTTCGACGCCTTGCTCGCGACGCTCGAGGCCGACTGGGGCGACAACAAGGAACGCCGCCCGGCCTAGGGTCAGGCGGCGAGCGCGGCCGCCACCTTGGCGAGTCGCATCGCCGTCATGTCGACCAGCGATGCGGGCAGCGCGTCCTTCAACGCGCCGCTCTCGTCGAAAGCGGCATGCGCGTTGGGGATCAGCACCTGTTCGGGAATCACGAGCGCCTGCACCGTCGACAGGATCTGGCGCAGATGGATCAGGCCGCGCAACCCGCCGAACGGGCTGACCGAGGCCGACATGATCGCCGCCGCCTTGCCGCGATAGGCGACGAGCGCGACAAGCCCCTCGTCGCCGGTCGGCCGCGACGCCCAGTCGATCGCATTTTTGAGCAGCGGCGATACCGAGCCATTATATTCGGGCGAGACGAACAACAGCCCGTCTTGCGCCGCAAAGACCCGTTTCAGCCGCTCGGCATCGGCGGGAAAGGCGCCGGACTCGATCGCGGCCGAATAGAGCGGCAGGTCGTAGCCGGCGAGATCGACGTCGGTGACCTCAGCCCCTTGCGCCTCGAGCGCGCGAATGGCGAGCCTGCCCAGCGCCCGGTTGAACGATCCTTCGCGCGTGCTTCCGACGACAACCGCAATTTTCGGCAATTTACCCTCCCCGCGATAATAATTAGAATACTAACCTATTATCGCGGACGTCCGCAAGCCCGTTGCGAAAGGGGTCAGGCCTTGATGTCGGACAGCGTCGACAGCTTGGCGGTTTCGTCGGCCAGATTCTCGATCACGCGGCGCATGAGCGCCTGCAGCGTTTCGACCTCTTCATCGGTCATGCCGCGGGTCGCGATTTCATGGACCTCGGCATTCATCGGCGCGAGGATCAGCTCGAGCTTGCGGGCGTGCGGGGTCAGATGGATGAAGGTCTTGCGCCGGTCGTCCGACGTCTTCTTGCGGGTGATGAAGCCCGCCTTCTCCAGCCCCTTGAGCGCGACCACCGTCGTCGGTTCGCGCATGCCGACACGCTCGCTGAGCTCGCGCTGGGTAATGCCGTCCTCGCGCCACAGCTGGCGCAGGAACCGCCATTGCCCCGCCGACACATCATAGGTCAGCGTCCCGCGCTCGAGCAGCCGCGAAAAGGAGCGGAAGACGATGCGCGCCAGATAGCCGATGCTGTTTTCGGGATTGGTGTAATATTCAGCCGGATGCCGAAACGTCTGGGTCTTCTTCGCCAATTCTCTTCCCCTTTTCCCGAACCTTAGGGGCCTATGATTTGCCCGGCAATATGCTTCGATGTACCAATATCGGTGGACAGGGAGGGGCAACCCATATACTTAGTGTTCTAAGTTATGGAAAGGATAATCGGATGTTCGACCGGCTGACCGCCGTGGCGGCGCCGCTGCCGATCGCCAACCTCGATACCGACATGGTCATTCCGGCGCGCTTCATGAAAGCCTTGTCGCGAACCGGACTGGGGCGGCATCTGTTCCAGGAATTGCGCTACGCGCCCGATGGCGTGGAGCGTGAGGATTTCGTGCTGAACCGCGGCGCAACCCGCGGCGCGCAGATATTGATCGCCGACCGCAATTTCGGCTGCGGCTCGTCGCGCGAACATGCGGTGTGGGCACTCCGCGACTTCGGCATCCGCTGCGTGATCGCGCCGAGCTTCGGCGATATTTTTTCGAACAATGCGCGCAAAAACGGCCTGCTGCTGATCCGGCTGCCCGCCGCAATCTGCGACCGGCTCCGCGACGAGGTCGCGCTCGCGCAATTCGCGCCGATGACCGTCGACCTCGTCGAGCAGCGCCTCACGCTGGCGTCGGGTGAAGGCATCGATTTTGCCATCGACCCCGACGATCGCCGCACGCTGCTGGACGGACGCGACGACATCGCGCGCACCTTGCGGCACGAGGCCGCGATCACCCGCTTCGAAACGGCGGCCTAGCCCGATCCTTCATCGGTCAGGATCGCCGGATCGGCGATGCAACCGGCAATCGCGCTCGCCGCCGCGAGCGCGGGGCTCATCAGATGGGTGCGGCCGCCGCGCCCCTGCCTATTCTCGAAATTGCGGTTCGACGTCGCGGCGCAGCGTTCGCCGGGCAAAAGGCGGTCCGCGTTCATCCCGACGCACATCGAACAGCCGGGCTCGCGCCAGTCGAAGCCCGCCGCGCGCAAGATGCGGTCGATCCATTCCGCCTCGGCCTGTCGTTTGACCAGCCCCGACCCCGGCACGACCATGGCGCGCACATGGTCCGCGACCCGGCGCCCCTCGACCACCGCCGCGACGACGCGCAGATCTTCGATGCGGCTGTTGGTACAGCTTCCGATGAAGACGCGATCGATCGGGGTCCCGGCGATCGGGCGGCCCGGCGTCAGGCCCATATAGGCGAGCGCGCGCTCGGCAACCGCGCGCGCGTCGGGATCGGCCAGGCAAGCGGGATCGGGGACGACGCCGTCGATCGCAATCACCTGCGACGGATTGGTGCCCCAGCTGACCATCGGCGCGACCGCGCCGGCATCGATCCGCAATTCGCGGTCGAAGGCGGCCCCGGCGTCGGTCGGCAAGGCGCGCCAGCGCGCCAGCGCCGCGGTCCAGGCATCGCCCTTCGGCACCGCCGGCCGATCCGCGAGATAGGCGAAGGTCGTGTCGTCGGGCGCGATCAGTCCGGCGCGCGCGCCCATTTCGATGCTGAGATTGCACAGCGTCATCCGCGCTTCCATCGACAGCGCCCCGATCGCGCTGCCCGCATATTCGATGACATGACCCGTCGCCCCGTCGACGCCGATCGCCGCGAGCAGATGCAGCGCCAGATCCTTTGCCTGGACATGCGGACGCAGCACGCCATCGACGGTGATCCGCATGTTGCGCGAACGGCGCTGGCGGATCGTCTGCGTCGCCAGCACATGTTCGACTTCGGAGGTGCCGATGCCGAAGGCGAGCGCGCCGAACGCGCCGTGCGTCGATGTGTGGCTGTCGCCGCACACGATCGTCATGCCGGGCTGCGAGCGCCCCTGTTCGGGGCCGACGACATGGACGATGCCACCGCGCGGGTCTCCCATGGCGAAATTCTCGATGCCGTGCCGCGCCGTGTTGCTGACCAGCGCCTCGAGCTGCGCGCGCGCTTCGATATCGGCCACTCCGGCGGGCCCGGCGGCCTGTCCTTCGGTCGGGACATTATGATCCGACAGCGCGAGCGCCCGCTCGGGCCGGCGGACCCCCCGCCCCGCCTCCTCGAGCGCGGAGAAGGCCTGCGGCGACGTCACTTCGTGCAACAGGTGCAGATCGACATAGAGCAGGGTTTCACCATCGTCCTCGGCAACGGCGTGCGCGTCCCATATCTTGTCGTAGAGCGTGCGCGGGCCGGTCATCGATTCGGCGCCTGCACCGCGCCCGGATTTTCGAAAGACGTCACCCTGTCCTTGCTCCCCGCCGAGCAGATTCTCACTGCTGCCATTTACTTAGGATTCTAACTTATATGGCGAGCAAGCATGTCGAATCAAGCGGTTTTGCGTGGGGCCAGCCTGTCACAAAATCACAATACTTAGTAGTTGAAGTATTTTTCAGTCCTGCTAAGCATGCGGTGGGAACGGAGGATAGAGTCGCTCCACCGGCACGATAATCGGGCACAAGACGATGCCCGGCGCCGGCGGCAAAATGGGCAGCCTGCCACAGCATCACCCCGTTTCATGGACTGACAAGGCCGGATGCGAACCCGCATTTCCGCCGCGCTGGCGCGTGCGGGAGCGGATCGATGCGGCCATCATGTGGGAGGATATGATGACGACGCGCTTGTTCCTGCTTTCGACCGCCATGGTCGCGCTTGGCACCGCACCAACGGCGGCGCATGCCCAGACCGGCGAAACCGCCGCGGCGGAGGAAGTCGCCACCGGCGCCGAAGACAATAGCTATGGCGACATCGTCGTCACCGCGCAGCGCCGCAGCGAAAGCGTGCAGAATGTCCCGATCGCGATTTCGGCTTTCAATGCCGAGATGGTCGAAGCGAGCGGCAGCACCAACATCACCAGCCTCAACGGCCTGGCGCCCAATGTGGTTCTGCAGACGCAGGGCCTCGTCGCCAATGTGCCGATGATCTCGATCCGCGGCATGAGCACCGCCGATCCCGATCCCAACGCCGATCCGAAGGTCAGCACGATCATCGACGGCGTCTATATTCCCTTCGTGTCGAGCACGATGCTCGACCTGTTCGACGTCGAACGGATCGAGGTGCTCAAGGGGCCGCAGGGCGTGCTGTTCGGCAAGAACAACCTCGCCGGCACGATCAACGTCATTACCGCGCGCCCTACCGACGATTTCGGCGGCGAAGCGCGCGTCAGCCTGGGATCCTACGGGCTCAAGCAGTTCCGCGGCAAGCTCAACAGCGGCCGCTTCGCCGATGGCGCGCTGGCCGCCAAAATCTCGGTCAATTTCCGCGACTATGACGGCTACAGCCGCAACGTCATCACCGGCAACCGCCTCAACGGCGCCAATGTGAAGGCGGTGCGCGGCGCGCTCAACTATGACCATGGCGGGCCGTTCGATTCGACGCTGGTCGTCGATTGGCTGAAGCAAAAGACGACCGGTCCGGCGCCGCACGTCCTCGACAATGGCGATCCCAATTGGGATCTGCTGCCCGACGCGGTGAAGACCGACGTGCGCAAAGCGGCGGTGCTGTTCGATCCCTATGCAAATACCGAAAGCTATGGCGGATCCTGGTCGTCGAACCTCGACGTGGGCTGGGGCACGATCAGTTCGGTTCTGGGCTATCGTCACCTCACCTATATCACCCGCGGCGACTTCGACGGGCTGATCAATCCCGCCCCGCAGCTCGACGTGACCCGCGACTTTTCGGGCGAATCCAAAAGCGCAGAGCTGCGCTACGTGTCGCCGGCCGGCGAGCCCGTCGATTTCGTCGTCGGCCTCTATTATCAGGCCGACAAATGGCGTCAGTTCAACACGGTGCTCGCCACCCCGACCACGACGACGCTCGCCCAGCTTCATCAGGACACGCAGAGCTATGCGATGTTCGCGCTCGTCAACGCGCATCCGGTCGAGGGGCTGACGCTGTCGCTTGGCGGGCGCTACAGCCACGACCGCAAGAAATATGACATCGCCTCGCAGGTGTTCGTCAACGGCAACCAGGCTTCGTCCTTCACGAGCAGCCTGAAGGCGTCATGGGCCGAATTCACGCCGCGCCTGACCGCCGAATATCGCTTCTCGCCCGCCGCCATGGTCTACGCCAACTATTCGCAGGGGTATAAATCGGGCGGTTTCAACTCGCGCGGGACGATCCCCGAAAATATCGGTCCCTATAACCCCGAACGCGTCAACGCGTTCGAAATCGGCGCCAAGACCGACTTGTTCGACCGGTTGCTACGCTTCAACGTGTCGGGCTTCATCAACAAGTATCGCGATCTGCAAAGCTCGGTGACGAAGATGGGCGCGGTACGGGCGGAGAATATCACGACCAACATCGCGGCCGCCAAAATATCGGGCTTCGAAATCGAAACGCTGCTGCGCCCCGCCGCCAATTTCACCATCGGCGCGAACCTTGCCTATCTGCATGCGCGCTACACCGATTTCTGCGCGGATACGAACGGGGTCTTCACCAACGGCGCACCCGAACCCGGCCAGTGCGGACCGGCGGTGCCGATCCTGATCAACGGGGTGCCGAACGGCACCTTCGCCGTCCCGACCGATTCGAGCGGCCTCGACCTCGCCAATGCGCCCAAATGGAGCGGCAGCCTGTCGGTCGATTACACCATTCCGATGGCGTTCGGCGAGATCAAGCTGCACAGCGACGCGCGCTATTCGTCGCGCTTCAACACCTGGGGCCGCAGCAACCTTGACGGCTATTACCGTGACGAGGTGGTGCTGCTCAACGCCAGCATCGCGGTCGCGGGACAGGACGACAAATGGAAGGTGACGCTCTACGGCACCAACCTGACCGATCAGGAAGTGATTTCGGGCGCCACCAACGCCGGCGCGACCCCGATCTCGCAATTCTATCAGCCGCCGCGCGAATTCGGGGTGGACCTGTCGTTCAAATTCTGACGCAATCCGTCCGCGGCGCTTCCTTGCCGAAGCGCCGCGGATCGCGTTTCGGGACTGCTGGCCAAGGGAGATTGAGATGGCTTGGGATGTGAACCGCCGCACGTTCGTCGGGGGAATGGGGGCGCTCGCCGCCGCAGGCCTCGCAATGCCGACCTATGCGAAGAACGGCAAGAAGCTCAACGTCCTGATGATCGTCACCGATCAGGAACAGAGCGTCGCCAGCTATCCCGAGGGTCTGCTCGAAAAGCTCCCCGCGCACCGCGAACTGATGGAACGCGGGATGCTCGTCGAAAATTATCATGTGCACACGACCCCCTGCACCCCGTCGCGCTCGACGATCTTTCAGGCGCACCATACGCAGCAGACGGGCCTGTTCCTCAACAGCGACAACGCCCCCTATCCGGTGGCGGCGGAAACCATGCCGACGCTCGGCCACATGATGCAGGCGGCGGGCTATTACACCAGCTACAAGGGCAAATGGCACCTCAGCCGGATCAATTACGAGCGCAACTGGACTCGGATTCCAGGCGGCATCTATCCGACGACCGAAAATGCCATGGAGAAATACGGCTTCCACGATTACGGCTTCGATGGCGAGGAAGTCGGGCTGACATGGGACGGCTACAGGGCCGACATGTATGTTGCGGGCGACGCGGCGCGCGCGATCTTCGATTATGCACGCAACGACAAGGCTGGCGGCAAGCCGTGGTTCCAGGTCGTCGGTCTGGTCAATCCGCACGACATCATGTTCTATGACGCGACGGGCAAGCAGGCCGAAAGCCGCCCCGATCCGAACATATTGGGGCCGCTGCGCCGCGAACCCGGCGATCCGATCTACGAGGTCGACAACAAGTTCGACCTGCCCGAAAGCTTCAGCAGGGACGATCTGTCGACGAAGCCCGAGGCGCATCGCGCGATCGTCCGGCTGAACGACGTTTTCTACGGCAAGATGGCGCACGACGATCTCGCCTCGTGGCACCGCTTCAACAATTATTACTATAACTGCCTGCGCGACGTCGATCGGCGGCTCGGCCAGTTGCTCTGGGCGCTCAAGGAAAGCGGCCAGATCGACAATACGATCATCATCTATACCAGCGACCATGGCGAGCGCGCCGCCGCGCACGGGATGCGCCAGAAGGGCGCGACCATGTACCGCGAGGAAACCAATATCCCGATGATCATCGCCCACCCCGATTTCCCCGGCGGGCGGTCGACCAAGGGACTGATGGGCGCGATCGATATCGCCCCGACGCTGATGACGCTCGCCGGCCTGTCCACCGACGAACAGCAGAACCGTTTCCCCGGCCTGCCGGGAGTGGATGTGTCGGCGCTGCTCGGATCGCCGACGCTGCCGACGCAGCGCGACAAGACGGGCCACCTCTTCAACTACGCGGTCGTCCATTATTGGGAGCCGACCAAGGACCGCGCCGCCAAGCTGCCAAGCGGCGAACCCGATTACAGCAAGCAATATGATCTGTCGAAGCGCCGCCTGCACCGCGGCGTCCATGACGGCCGCTACAAATTCGCGCGCTATTTCGCGCCGGCGCATCATCACACGCCGACCGACTGGAAGACGCTGGCCGCGATAAACGATCTCGAGCTATACGACACCCACGCCGACCCGGGCGAGATCGTCAATCTGGCGTACGATCCCAAGCAGAAGGCGAATGTGCTGCGGCTCAACAAGATGGTCAACGCGCTGGTCGCACGCGAGGTGGGCGAAGATGACGGCCGCGAATATCCGGGGCCGACGGAGATGTATAATCAGCCCGCCTGACGCCGCTGCATGAACCCCATCTGGCTTCCCGCCTCGCTGTTCGGCGGGCTCTTTCAGGCGTGGCGCACTGCGCTGCAGCAGCGGCTGCGCGCCGAACTGAGCGTCAGCGGCGCGGGGCTGGTCCGCTATCTCTACGGCCTGCCCTTCGCGCTCGCCTTTGCGGTCGCCTGGCTCGGCGCGCGCCATGCGGCGCTGCCACCGCTCGGCCTCGCCTTCGCCGGCCTGTCGGCGGTCGGCGCGGTGACCCAGATGGCGGGGACCATCCTGCTCATCACCGCCTTCGGCCATCGCGGCTTCGTCGTCGGCACCGCCTTTTCCAAGACCGAAGCGGTGCAGGCGGCGCTCGTCACCGCATTGTTCCTCGGCGAACAGCTGCCGCTGCTTGCCTGGGCGGGTATCGTTGCAGGGGTCGCCGGGGTACTGATCCTCGCGCTTGCGGGACGCGGGCTGACGCTGCGCGAAATTGCGGGCTCGCTCGGTCAGCCGGCCGCGTTGTTCGGGCTCGGCGCGGGGTCGATGTTCGCCTGCGCCGCGGTCGCGATAAAGCTTGCCACCGCCGAGCTGCAGGGCGTCGATACGGTGGGATCGGCGCTCGTCACCCTCGTCGTGGTGATGGCGATGCAAAGCGCGCTGCATCTTGCGTGGATCATCGCGCGCGACCGCGAAACGCTCGCCGCGGTCGGCCGGACGTGGCGCTCCTCGGCGCAGGTCGGGCTGCTATCGGCGCTCGGATCGGCGTGCTGGTACACCGGCTTCGCCGCCGCCCCCGCGGCACTGGTCCGCGTCGTCGGGCAAGTCGAGGTGGTGTTCACCATCGCCTTTGCGCATTTCTATCTGCGCGAGCCCGTCCGCTGGCACGAGACGCTGGGGCTGCTGCTGGTTGTGGGCGGCGTCATCCTCGCGCTGCTGTCGACATAATTCAGCGCAGCGGCGGCAATCCGTCCATGATCGCGGTCAGCGCGAGCGCATTTTCGCGCTCCATCGCGCTGTGTCCCGCATTGGTGACGACGTAAGTGGCGGGCTCGCGCCCCGCGTCGCGCAGCGCCGCGACCAGCCGCGACGCCTGTGTCAGCGGACACACCTCATCGAAGCGGCCGTGGACGATATGCACGGGGATGGACGCAAGCGTAGACGCGCCGCCGATCAGATGACCGGGTTCCAGAAACAGGTCGTTTGCAAAGAAATGCGCCTCGATCTGCGCAAAGCATAGCGCGAAGTCGGCATCGCCGAACTTGCCGGTCGCGCCATGTTCGGGAATCAGGTTGGAGATCGTCCCTTCCCACAGCGACCAGACGAGCGCGGCATGCAGCTGCCGCTCGCGTTCGGCGTCGGTCTGCGGCACCATGTCGAAGATCGCCTTGTACGACGCCATCACATCGCGCCGTTCGGCGACCGACAGCACGCCGAGCAGTTCGGCCCATTCGTCAGGATAGTTGATATAGGCGCCGGGCGCGGTCAGCGCATAGGGCGCCTCGTGCCAGGTCGCAGCATTGCCCTGATACAGATAGTCGAGATCCTCGGCCGATCCCAGAAAGATGCCGCGCAGGATCAGGCTGGCGCAATGCTGCGGAAAGGCGATGGCATAGGCCATGGCGAGCGTGCTGCCCCAGCTGCCCCCGAACACATGCATCGGCCCCGCGATGTCCAGCGCATCGCGCAGCCGGTTGATGTCGTCGATCAGGTGCGGCGTATCATTGTGTCGCAGCGCCGCGGCGGGGCCAGCGGCGGCGACATTGGGCTCGCTCTTGCCGCAGCCGCGCTGGTCGAACAGGATGATGCGATAGCGCGCCGGATCGAAAAAGCGCGCCATCTCGGGCGAGCAGGCGCCGCCCGGCCCGCCGTGAAGAACCATCACCGGCTCGCCGCCCGCGGCGCCATATTCCTCCCAATAGATGCGGTGCCCCGCCTCGGCATCGACGTCCAGCCAGCCGCTGCGCCGCGGCTCCGCCGCCGGATAACGCCAGCCGTCGCCGATCTTGCTGCTGGTTTCGAGACGCGAAAAATCCATGACCATTCCTCTTCAGGGCCGAAAATGCGCGACGAGCGCGTAGCGGTCGCCCGGATAGACCTGCCGCGCATAGGTGATGCGCTCGGCGCCGCGCCACGTCCAGCGTTCGAGCGCCATGCAGGCCGCGCCCGCCGCGATGCCGAGCGCGACCAGTTCCTTCGCCCCGGCATTGACCGCGGTGATGCGATGCTCGGCCTCGGTCCAGGGAACATGCGCGAGCAGCCACGATCCCGGCGGCTCGACCGCGAAATCGACGTCGGCCGCGCCGGGCACCGCCGCCAGATTGATGAGGCGCCTCTCGAGCGCATAGGGCCGCCCGCCGGCATGGTGGCGGCACTCGATCGCGAGCACCGACCCGCCGTCGATCTGAAGCAGGCGCCGATCCTCCTCGTTCGCTGCGCGAATTTCGCGGCGGTCGAGGTCGAGCCGATAATCCTCGCCCTGCTGCGCCACCTCGTCGCGGATATCGGGAATTTCGAGCGCGGCGCGATGAATACGCGGGTGCGAAACGAAGGTGCCAGCGCGCTTGCGGCTTTCGATCAGCCCCGCCTCGACCAAGGCGCGCAGCGCCCGGTTCACGGTCATCCGCGAACAGCCATAGGTCGCCATCAATTGATGTTCATAGGGGATGCGGTCGCCGGGCTTCCATTCGCCCGACATGATCCGCGCCTCGATATCGCGGCGGATCTGCGCATGGAGAGCGCCGCTTAGCTTCATGCGAGCAGCGCCTGCATCGCGTCCCGATAGCGCGCGTCGATCGCCGCGCGCGCAACATGGCGGCCGCCCGCGACGCATTGGACGCCGCGGCGCCAGACGCAGTCGACCAGGCGGCCGCCTCGCCCGAAGATCCAGCTGTCGAGGATCGCATCGCCGCGCCGCCCGGCGAGCGCGGGGTCGGCCGCAGTCAGGCTGACAAGATCGGCCGCCGCGCCGGTCGCAATGCCGTGCCCCGCCTGCCCCAGTGCCTGTCCCCCGCCCGCCTGCGCCGCCTGGTGGAGCGCGGCGCCGGTCGAACGCCCCGCACCGCCCGCGAGCAGATTGCGGCCGCGATGCGCCAGCCGCTGACCATATTCGAGCAGGCGCAGTTCGGCCGCCGCGTCGATCTCGACATTGGAATCCGAGCCGACCCCGAAGCGGCCACCGCCCGCCAGAAACTCGCGTGCCGGGAACACACCGTCGCCAAGATTGGCCTCGGTGATCGGGCACAGCCCGACGACGGCCCCGCTCTGCGCGATCGCGCGCCATTCGGCTTCGGTGACATGCGTCGCGTGAACGAGGCACCAGTCGGCGCCGACCTCGGCGTTCGCCATCAGCCATTCGACAGGCCGGGCGCCGCTCCAGGCTTGGCACGCCTCGACCTCGGCCATCTGTTCGGCGATATGGATATGCACCGGCGCGCCGGCCGCCATTGCTGCAACAGCGGTCAGTTCGCTGGCGGTCGCCGCGCGCAGGCTGTGCGGCGCGACGCCGACGATGGCATCACCCAGTCCCGCAACCGCGGCACGCGACGCGTCGAGCAACGCGGCATAGCTGTCGAGGTCGCTGACGAAGCGTCGCTGCGCCGCGGTCGGGGCCGCGCCGCCGAACCCCGAATGAGCATAGAAGACGGGAAGCAGGGTCAGACCAATCCCCGTTTCATCGGCCGCCGCCGCAATCGCCTGCGCCATCGCCGCGACATCGCCATAGGGCCGGCCGTCAGGCGATTGATGCAGATAATGAAATTCGCCGACGCGGGTAAAACCGCTCTCCAGCATTTCGGCATAGGCGAGCGCGGCGATCGCGCGCATGCCGTCTGGATCGAGCCGGTCGACGAAGCGATACATGACTTCGCGCCACGTCCAGAAACTGTCGTCGCCTTCGCCCGCGCGCTCGGCGAGGCCCGCCATGCCGCGCTGAAAGGCATGGCTGTGCAGATCGGGCAGGCCGGGGATCAGGATAGCGTGCCGGTCGTCGCCCGGCTGCGGCGGCGCCGCCACCTCGATCGCACCGATATGGCCATCGACGATCGTCAGCCGGACATTTTCCGCCCAGCCCTCCGCCAGCCACGCCTGTTCGCACCAAAGCGCCATCGCTTCATCCCGTCTGGACATTCTTCCGCGTTCGGATTTATGTATATACATTATTGAGTCGATGCCACAAGCCGGAGGAGAGGGCATGCGCTGCGATCGCCTGTGGACCAACGCCCGTCTCGCCACGATGCGCCCCGACCTGCCCGGTCTCGGTGTGGTTAGGGGCGGCGCGATCGGCATGCGCGACGGCCGGATCGCCTTCGCCGGCCCCGCAGCCGACGCCCCCGATGCCGCCGATGTCATCGACTGCGACGGCCGCTGGATCACCCCCGGGCTGATCGACGCGCACACCCATCTGGTCTTCGCGGGCGACCGCATCGCCGAGTTCGAACTGCGCCAGAAGGGCGCGTCCTATGAAGAGATTGCGCGCGCGGGCGGGGGTATCGCGTCGACGGTGGCGGCGACGCGCGCGGCGAGCGAGGCGGCGCTGGTCCGCAGCGCACTGCCGCGCCTCGACGCACTGATCGCGGAGGGCGTCACGACGATCGAGATCAAGTCGGGCTATGGCCTGACCCTGACCGACGAAGCAAAGATGCTCCGCGCGGCGCGGGCGCTGGGCGACGCGCGCCCGGTCACGGTGCGGACGACCTTTCTCGGCGCCCATGCACTGCCGAGCGAATTTGTGGGCGACGCCGACGGCTATATCGACTTGCTGTGCGAGCAGATATTGCCCGCGATCGCGGCCGAAGGACTCGCCGATGCCGTCGACGCCTTTTGCGAAAATATCGGCTTCACGCCCGCGCAGACCGAACGGATGTTCGCCGCCGCCGCCGCACATGGCCTGCCGGTCAAGCTCCACGCCGAACAGCTTTCCAACCAGCATGGCGCGGCACTCGCCGCGCGGCATGGCGCGCTGTCGGCCGATCATCTCGAATATCTCGACAAGGCGGGAATTGCCGCGATGCGCGATGCCGGGACGGTCGCGATGCTGCTGCCCGGCGCCTTTTACTTCCTTCGCGAAACGAAGCTGCCGCCGGTGGCGGCGCTGCGCGCGGCGGGCGTGCCGATCGCCCTCGCAACCGATTGCAATCCCGGCACCTCGCCGCTCACCTCGCTGCTGCTGACGATGAACATGGGCGCGGTGCTGTTCGGGCTCACCACCGACGAATGCCTGCTCGGCGTCACGCGCCATGCGGCGCAGGCGCTCGGCCTGTCGGACAGCATCGGCACGATCGAGGCGGGCAAGCGCTGCGACCTTGCGATCTGGGATATCGAACGGCCGTCCGATCTGGTCGGCCGCATGGGACTCAACCCGCTGCACCAGCGGATATGGATGGGACAGACGACGTGACGCAGATTGCCATCACGCCGGGCAGCATGACGCTGGCCGACTGGCGGGCCATTTACGAAGGCGCGGCGGCGCGGCTCGCTGCGCGGGCCTGGGACGCGATCGACGCCAGCGCCGCGGCGGTCGCGCGCATCGTCGCGCGCGGCGCCCCGGTCTATGGCATCAACACCGGCTTCGGAAAGCTGGCGAGCGTCCGGATCGCCGACGACGAGCTGTCGATCCTGCAACGCAACATCGTGCTCAGCCACGCCGCCGGCACCGGCGTCGCTTCGCCCACGCCCGTCATCCGCCTGATGATGGCGCTCAAGCTCGCCAGCTTCGGCGTCGGCGCCTCGGGGGTACGGCGCGAAACGGTCGGACTGCTCGAAGCGATGCTGGCCAAGGGCCTGACCCCCGTCGTCCCGTCGCAGGGTTCGGTCGGCGCAAGCGGCGACCTCGCCCCGCTGTCGCATATGGCGGCCGCGATGATCGGCGTCGGCGCGATCGCGGTCGGCGGCAAGATATTGCCCGCGGCCGAGGCCCTTGCCGCCGCCGATCTGGCACCGCTCGAGCTTGGCCCCAAAGAGGGCCTGGCGCTGCTCAACGGCACGCAATTTTCGGCCGCCAACGCCCTCGCCGGGCTGTTCCGCGCCGAAACGCTGTTCCAGTCGGCGCTGATCACCGGCGCGCTCTCGACCGAAGCCGCCAAAGGCTCCGACGCGCCGTTCGACGCGCGCATCCATGCGCTGCGCGGTCATGCGGGGCAGCGCGAGGTCGGCGATGCGCTGCGCGGCCTGATGGCGGGTTCGGCGATCCGCGCCTCGCACGCCGAAGACGATCCGCGCGTGCAGGACCCCTATTGCCTCCGCTGTCAGCCGCAGGTGATGGGTGCGGCGCTCGATCTGCTGCGGCAGGCCGGCACGACGCTGCGCATCGAGGCCAATGGCGTTTCGGACAATCCGCTGATCTTCGCCGATAGCGACGAGGCGGTGTCCGGCGGCAATTTCCACGCCGAGCCCGTCGCCTTCGCCGCCGACATGATCGCGCTGGCGCTGTGCGAGATCGGGTCGATCGCCGAACGGCGCATCGCGATGCTCGTCGACCCTGCGCTGTCGGGCCTGCCCGCCTTCCTCACCCCGCGGCCGGGCCTCAATTCGGGCTTCATGATCCCGCAGGTCACCGCCGCCGCGCTGGTCAGCGAGAACAAGCAGCGCGCCTATCCCGCCAGCGTCGATTCGATCCCGACCTCGGCCAATCAGGAGGATCATGTCTCGATGGCGGCGCACGGCGCGCGGCGCCTGCTCGACATGGCCGACAATGTCAGCGCAGTGATCGGCATCGAATTGCTCGCGGCCTGTCAGGGCATCGACTTCCACGCCCCGCTGACATCGAGCGCCGCGCTCGAGGCGGCGCGCGGGCATCTGCGCGCGGTCGTCCCCACGCTCGACGACGACCGGCATTTCCATCCCGATATGGAAGCCGCGACCGCGCTGATCCGCACCGGCAGCCTCGCCGCCGCGGTGGCCGCGGAGCTGCCGGGGATCGGCTGATGGACTGGCTGCGCATCCACCGCGGCGACGCCCCGCTGATCGTCGCCTTCCCGCACGGCGGCACCGATCTTGCGGGCCTCGATGATCAGTTCGTCTCGCCATGGCGCGCGCAGTTCGATACCGACTGGTGGATCGCCGATCTTTACGCCTTCGCGCGCGATCTGGGCGCGACGACGATCGCGACCGCGATCTCGCGCAGCGTGATCGACATGAACCGCGATCCGTCGGGCGCCTCGCTCTATCCGGGGCAAGCGACGACCGAGCTCTGCCCGACGACGACCTTCGACGGCGACCCGCTCTATCGCTTCGGCGCGGCCGACGAGACCGAAGTCGTCCGCCGGCTGGGCCTCTATCACCGCCCGTATCACGATGCGATCGCGGCAGAGATCGAGCGACTGAAGGCGCAGCATCGCAAGGTCATTCTTTACGACGCCCATTCGATCCGCAGCCATGTGCCGCGCCTGTTCGACGGCGAATTGCCGCAATTCAACATCGGCACCAACGGCGGCGCGACCTGTGCGCCCGAGCTGGAAACCGTGGTTGCAAGCATCTGCGCCGCGAGCGGCCACAGCCATGTCGTCAATGGCCGCTTCAAGGGCGGCTGGACAACGCGCCATTATGGCCACCCCGACGCGGGCATCCACGCGATCCAGATGGAGCTCGCCCAGCGCGGCTATATGGTCGAACCGGCGTCTTTCGACCCCGGCAACTGGCCAAGCCCGCTCCACGCCGATCCCGCGATCCTGCCGACGCTGCAGCAAGTGATCGCCGCGACCCTCGATTTTGCGAAAGGATATCCATGACCCGCCTCGACAACAGCCGCGTCATCAAGGCACCGACCGGCGACCGGCTCAACGCCAAGAGCTGGCTGACCGAAGCGCCGCTGCGCATGCTGATGAACAATCTTCATCCCGACGTTGCCGAACGCCCCGAGGAATTGGTCGTCTATGGCGGCATCGGCCGCGCCGCGCGCGACTGGGAAAGCTATGACCGCATCGTCGAGACGCTGAAGCGCCTCGAAGGCGACGAAACGCTGCTCGTCCAGTCGGGCAAGCCGGTCGGGGTCTTTCGCACCCACCCCGACGCGCCGCGCGTGCTGATCGCGAACAGCAACCTCGTCCCGCATTGGGCGAATTGGGAGCATTTCGGCGAACTCGATAAGCGCGGGCTCGCCATGTACGGCCAGATGACCGCGGGATCGTGGATCTATATCGGCACACAGGGCATCGTGCAGGGGACGTACGAAACCTTCGTCGAAATGGGGCGCCAGCATTATGGCGGCGACCTCGCGGGCAAATGGCTGCTCACCGCCGGGCTTGGCGGCATGGGCGGTGCACAGCCGCTCGCGGCGGTGATGGCCGGCGCATCGTGCCTCGCGATCGAGTGCCAGCCGAGCCGGATCGAGATGCGGCTGCGCACCGGCTATCTCGACGTCGCGGCGCAGACGATCGAGGAAGCGATGGCGATCATCGAAAAGAGCTGCGCCGACAAAAAGCCGGTGTCGGTCGGCCTGCTCGGCAACGCTGCCGAAATCCTGCCCGACCTGTTCGCCCGCGGCATCCGCCCCGACCTTCTGACCGACCAGACGAGCGCGCACGACCCGGTGAACGGCTATCTCCCCATTGGCTGGAGCGTCGCCGAGTGGATGGAGAAGCGCGAAAGCGACCCGCAGGCGGTCGCGAAGGCGGCCAAGGCGTCGATGGCGGTGCACGTCCGCGCGATGCTCGATTTTCAGGCCGCGGGCGTGCCGACGACCGATTATGGCAACAATATCCGGCAGGTCGCGAAGGACGAGGGCGTCGAGAATGCTTTCGATTTCCCCGGCTTCGTTCCCGCCTATATCCGCCCGCTCTTCTGCCGCGGCATCGGTCCGTTCCGCTGGGCGGCGCTGTCGGGCGATCCCGAGGACATCTACAAGACCGATGCCAAGGTGAAGGAACTGCTGCCCGACGACGCGCATCTGCACAACTGGCTCGACATGGCGCGTGAGAAAATTCACTTCCAGGGCCTGCCCGCGCGCATCTGCTGGGTCGGGCTCGGCGATCGTCACCGGCTTGGGCTCGCATTCAACGAGATGGTGGCGTCGGGCGAACTCAAGGCGCCCGTGGTCATCGGCCGCGATCATCTCGACTCGGGATCGGTCGCCTCGCCCAACAGGGAAACCGAAGCGATGCGCGATGGGTCGGACGCGGTTAGCGACTGGCCGCTGCTCAACGCGCTCCTCAACACCGCGAGCGGCGCGACATGGGTGTCGCTGCACCACGGCGGCGGCGTCGGCATGGGCTTTTCGCAGCACAGCGGCATGGTGATCGTCGCCGACGGCACCCCCGAAGCGGCCAGGCGGCTCGAACGCGTGCTGTGGAACGACCCCGGCACCGGCGTCATGCGCCACGCCGACGCGGGCTATGACATCGCGATCGACTGCGCGCGCGAAAAGGGACTCGACCTGCCCTCGCTCGGTTAGGCGGGCTGCGCTGTCGCCGTTTCGCTGGCACGGATGCGGCGGCGGAGCAGGAACAGGCCGGCGGCGAGCAGGGCCGTCGGCACCAGCATCAGCGTGAATGCGGTGCGCCCGTCGAGATGCGCGAACAGCGCGCCGGTAATCAGCGACCCCGTCGTGCCGCCAAGCGCCGAAAAGACGACGACCAGCCCCATCAGCGACGGGTGATGCCGGTTCGGCATCGCGCTCAGCATCACCGAAATGATCGTCGGATAAATGGGCGCGAGCGCGAAGCCGATCATCGGGAAGAGGAAGGCCGCGATCGGCGCGTCGCGCCAGCTTTCGATCGGCACCGGACGCAGGCCATCGGCGAGCGGCAGCACGAGGATGATCAGCGCCGCGAGCACGGCCAGGCAGACATTCAGGACCGGATACCAGTCGAAGCGCGCCATCACCGCGCCGGCGCCGAAACGGCCGAGCGCGATGCACGCCGCGAACAGGCTCGCGGCCTGGACGCTCATCTGCGCCGGCAGGTGCAGCACCTCGTTGTTGAAGGTCGGCAGCCAGGTGCCGATCCCCTGCTCGATCAGGACAAAGACAAAGGCGCAGACGATGAAGACGAGCACCAGCGGCAGCGCCGCGAGCCGCAGCATCGCGACGAGCGGCGGCCCCTGTTCATCGGCGGCCTCCTCCCCCGCATGGGTGCGGCGCTCGTCGAGCGATGCGGACAGGATCAAGGCGAGCGCCAGCGCCGGGATCACCGCCAGCACCCAATAGGCGTTGAGCCAGCGCAGGCCCTCCGGGTCGATGAAGGCGCTGAACACCCAATAGGACGACAGCACGCCGACCATGAACATGCCTTCGATCAGGCTGGTCAGGCTGGCGTGGTGCCGCGCGTCGTCGGTGACGAGGCCGATCATCGAATAGACAACGACTTTGGCGACCGCGAAGGCCGCGCCGACCATCGCGAAATGCAATTGCGCCGCGCCAAAGCTTCCCGCAAGCGGCATGACCGTACAGGCCGCGATCGCGAGCAGCAGCGCCCCGATCAGCGCGTTGCGGAGGCCGATGCGCGGCAGATAGCTCGCGGTCAGGAAGGAAACGATCGCAATCGTGATATCCTTGAAACCTTCGAGCGTGCTCGCCTCGGGCTTCGTGACATGAAAGCTGGAAATCGACTGCAGGATCACCGTCCCGACGCTGTTGAGCAGCATCGCGAAGGCGACATAGGTCAGAATCATTGCGGCAATCAAACGCGTGCGGGCCATGCCAAGTCCTTTGCCGCAAAGAGGGGTGGTCGCGAAGAGGCCGCGACCACCCAGGGAGGGATGACCTAGAATTTATAGGCGGCGCTGAAGCGGAACGACCGGCCCAGAATCGGACGGGCGTTCAGCACTTCAGCCGTATTCTGGCCCAGCGTGCGTGGATCGCCTTCGGTCAGACCGATCTCGTTGGTCAGATTGTCGGCGGTGACCGCAAAGCTGAGCGCACGGTTGACGTCGACCGTCACGCCGGCATCGATCTTGAAATAATGCGGCAGCGACTGGGTGTTGCCGGTGTCCGAGAAACGATCGCCGATATAGGTGAAGGTCGAATAGACGCCGACCTTGCCGTCGTTGCCGAACGGCAGTTCATAGGCCGGGGTCACGCGCCATTGCCACTTCGGCTGCCGCTGGACGCGGTTGCCGCTGAGGTCGGTCGCACCATTGTTGGTGAAGAAGTCCCGATATTTGGCGTTGAGCCACGTGCCCGAGAAGGCGAGCGTGAAATTGTCGACCGGCCGAAGCTGTCCTTCCAGCTCGACACCCGTGCTGCGCGCGCCGCCGATCGACGCCTGCGGAGCGCCATTCTGGATGACGGTGGTGACAAGGCCTTCGAACTTGGTGTGGAACAAGGTGGCATAGAGCGACAGCATGTCGGTCCGCACCTTCACCCCGCCTTCGAAATTGTCGACGCGCGGCGAGACGCGGATGCCGTCGCGCAGATTGTCGAAGAAGGGATTGGTGTTGCCACGATTGTAACGGACATAGGCGCCGACCGACGACGAGAAGTCGTAGTTCAGGCCCGCCGTCCACGACCAGGCGCCCTTGCTGTACGAAATATTGCGGAAGGTGCCGTCGAGCACCGCGACATTCTGGTCGTAAAGCGTGTTCGGGTCGCCATCGGCGTCGAGCACGGTCGCATTGTTTTCCAGCGTGCCCGTTGCCTTGTAATGCTGATAGCGCAGGCCCGCGTCGAAGCGCAGTTCGGGCGTGATCTGGAACTCGTCGACCGCATAAAAGGCATATTCGCGGCCGTCATAGGCGGCGTTGACGTTGAAGAAGCTGCCCTGCGTGAAGCCGCGATCGGTGACCACCTGGCCGTTGGCGAGCGTCAGGTTGAGCAGCCGCGCGTTGTTTTCGGCGGTCAGCAGCTGGATGTTGCCGAGGTTCCACTGGTCCTTCGACGAAAAGTCGGAGAAATAGGCGCCCAGCGTGAACTTGTTGTTGCCGCTGTCCCATTCGACGTTGAGGTCGTTGGTGAAATCCTCGATCTGCTTGCGCACGATCCAGGTGCCGGCGCGGATCACCTGCTGGCTGCCCGCATTGGCGACCGCATCGCCGCCATTGACATAGGTCAGGCTGCCGATCGTGCTGCCGAGGCTCGCCGCATAGTCGGCGGCCGACATCGCGGTGCTCGCCGGAACCAACCCGGTCGTATCGGCATCGCCCTTCAGGTAGCTCGCGCGATACCGCAGCTGGAGCCCGTCGCCGATCTCGTAATCGAAATTGGTGCCAAGGTTGATCAGCTTGGCACCGCGGCCGTCGCCAAGGTCGGCGCGCGTGCCGTCGGGAAGCACCGACAGGCGCGTTTCGGGGCCGGCGATCACGCCGGTGCCGGGGTCGATATTGCCGAACTGGCGCACCTTGTCGCCGTCGCGGATCACCGGAATCGGCAGCAGCCACTGGCCATGATCGTTGAGGTAGCGCGCGAAGACGAGGATCGAACCCTTGTCGAGGTCATGGCGGATATTGGCAGTAATCTGCCCGCCCTTTTCGGCGGTGAAGCCCGGATTGCGGATGCCGTGGCCGCTCGAATAATAGCCGCCGACCATGAAGGTCGTGTTGTCGCCGAGCGGACCCGACAGGCGCAGGTCGCCGCGCACGTCGCCGAAATCGGTGACACTGGCCTTCACCAGCCCTTCGAATTCGGGGCCGCCCTCTTTCTGGACGAAGTTGACGGTCAGGCCGGGCTGGCCGTTGGCGAACAGCGCGCCGGTGCCGCCGCGTACCGCCTCGACCCGCGCGATCGTTTCGTCGATGCGGATAAGCTGCGTGTTTTCGAGGAACGACAGCGTCGGCGGCGAGAAGAAGGGCACGCCTTGCGTCGTCAGCGTGACGAATTCGGCGTCGCCGCCCGACGGATAGCCGCGCACGAAGATGTTGGCGCCGTTCTGGCCGCCCGAGCTTTCGGCCATGACGCCCGGCACGACCTTCAGCAGGTCGGCGGTGCTGTTCGGCGCGGCCTGTTCGATGGCATCGGCCGAAATGCTGGTGATCGCAAAGGCCGCGGCCTGGCGGCTGACCCCGCCGCCGGCGGTGCCGGTGACGACGATTTCATTGCCTGCCGCATCGTCGGCGGGCTGAGGCGCTTCCTGGGCATGGGCCGCCGCCGGCAGCGCGATGAGCGCGATCGACGAGAGCAGATAGGTCCGTTTCAACATGGCTGTTCCTCCACTTATCCTGTTTTCTTTGAAAGGTTGCCTGCGCTCGCCGCTTCCCGTTCTGCTGACAGGATCTGGTCGACCGAAAGCGCCCCGATGGCGGGGACATGCACGTCGGCGTCGGGCAGCGCCTCTTCAGACCCGATGCCAATCGCCACCATGCCCGCCGCATGGATGGCCGAAATTCCGGCCTGCGCATCTTCGATACCGATGCAGCGTTCCGGGGGGAGGCCCATGCCGTGGGCACAGGCCAGGAATATGTCGGGCGCGGGCTTGTTCGCCGCGATCGCGCCCGCGTCGGCAATGAAATCGAACTGGTCGGCGATGCCGAGCAACCGAACGACGTCGCCGGCATTGCGGCTCGCCGAGGCGAGACCGATCTTGATGCCCGCCCCGCGCAGCGCCGCGAAAAGCGCGCGCACGCCGTCGAACAGATTGGCGGGCGAATAGGCGGTCAGCCGCGCGCGGTAGAGCGCATTCTTCTCTGCAAGCATCGCCTCGAAGCGCGCGTCGTCGACCGACGCGCCCGCGCCGTCCAGGATAAGGCGCAGCGATCCCGCGCGATCGACGCCCTTCAGCCGATCGTTGGCGGCGCGGTCGAAGGCATAGCCATATTGGTCGGCCAATGCCTGCCACGCATGATAATGATCCTCGGCCGTGTCGGTCAGCACGCCGTCAAGGTCGAAGATCACGCCCTGCACCGCCGGGCGCGCCATCCGGACCGCCGCGTCGGCAAGACGAACCGGGCGGCCGTGATCGACAATCTCGACCGGCGCGCCCGACAGGCGGCGATAGGTCGCCCCTTCGGCATCGACCGCAACCTCGATCACGCTGCCGCGCCACATCAGGCGGAAATGATAGCGCGTCCACCCGGCCGGGATGCGCGGCGCGAAGGCGGGGCTATCGCCGCCGAGCCGCAGGCCGCCCCAACCGTGCGCAAGCACCAGCCAGCTCCCCGCCAGCGCCGCCATATGCAGGCCGTGGGAGGTGTTGCCGTGGCGATTTTCCAGATCGACGAAGGCGGCTTCGCGATGGAAATCGAGCGCCTCCGCATCTTCGCCGAGCCGCGCCGCCACGATCGCGAAGGCGACCGACGACAATGTCGAGTCATGCGCGGTGACGCGGCTGTAATAGTCGAAATTGCGCCGCTGCAGCGCGAGCGGCAACGACACGAGATCCATCGCCATCGCCTGCAGCACATTGCCCTGCTTGGCGATCTGGTGCCGGAACAGGATCATCGGGTGATAGCGCATCAGCAGCGGCCCGCGCTCGTCGAGCGGTGCCAGATCAGCCAGCTTCGGGCGTCTCAGAAAGGCGTCGTCCTGCGGGCTTACCCCGGCCTCTGCATCGACCGGCAACCACATCGCCTCGGCCGCGCGGCGCCACATCGCGACTTCTTCGCCATCGAGGCCGATGGCCTGCGCCAGCGCCGCGAAGGCCTCGGGGGCGGTGTGCGCCAGCCAGTCGGCGGTGTCGGCAGCATAGGCAAGGTGGCGCGCCGCGATCGCGTTGGTGTAATAATCATTGTCGACCAGCGCCGAATATTCGTCGGGCCCGGTCACGCCATAGATGCAAAAGGCACCGCCGCGGCGCGGGTCGAAGGCGCCGATCTCGGGCCAGATCCGCGCGGTTTCGAACAGCATTTCGGCCGCGGCACGGCGGAAGTCGCTATCGCCCGTCGCTGCGACATACAAAGCGACGCCATGCGCGATGTCGCCGTTGATATGATATTGCGCCGATCCCGTCGGATAGTGCGACGAACATTCGGCCCCGCCGATCGTCCGCCACGGATAGAGCGCGCCGCGCGCATGGCCGATGCCGCGCGCATGCGCCCGCGCCGCCGCAAGCTTGCCGATACGATATTGCAGCAGGGTGCGCGCCCGGTCGGGCATCTGGAGCGCCAGCACCGGGAGCATGAAGGATTCGGCGTCCCAGAAATAATGGCCCTCATAGCCTTCGCCCGACAGCCCTTTGGCCGCGATGCTGTGTTCGGGGTCGCGGCTGGCCGACTGGTGGAGCTGGAACAGGTTGAAACGCAGCGCCTGCGTCAGCGCGTCGTCGCCCGCGATCGCAAAATCGGCATGCGCCCACAATTGGTCGACCGCGCGCTGCTGCGCCGCCGCAATGGCGTCGAACGGCTGCGGTTCGGGCAGCGCAGCGATGTCGACCGGGCGGCCGCGGGTGCAGGTCATGGCGACCACCCGGTCGACGCTCAGCGTGCCGCCGGCGACCAACGCGCCGCGCACCATATGGCCGCCGTCGATGCGCACCACCGGCGCATCGATGCTGGCGACCCGCTGGCGATAGGCGAGTTCGGCGGCACCCTGGGCAAACCGGACCACGGAAGGGGTGTCGCCCGGTTCGGAAGGCTGAACGGTCCAGACCGGCCGTAGCCGCCCGGAAATACGCGGATCGTCGGCCGCATCGGCATTGCCGCGATCGGCATCGGTGCCGAAGATCAGATCGATCTCGATCGTCGCGGCGAAATCCACCGGCGAGACCGACAGGCGCGTTGCGACGCAGGCATCGCCGTCCAGCGGAACGATGCGAACGGCCGCAATCTCGATCGTCCGGCCATCGGCGAGACACCAGCGGGTGCGGCGGCGAAGCTGTCCCGAGGCAAGATCGAGCAGGCTCTCGGATTCGAGGCGCTCGGCAGCAGCAAAATCGACCGGCGCGCCGTCGATCCGCAGGCGCAGGGCCACCGGGCTCGGGCATTTGATCCGCGTGTCGGTCGCGGTCGCGTAGCCGGGAAAACTTTCATGATAATCGATCGGGCGGCTGACATAGGCGCCGGGAAGATAGGCGCAGGGCGCGGCGGCGCATTCGTCGGCGACGCCCTCGACGCCGACCAGGCCGTTGGCGAGCGCGAACAGCGCGGCCGCCTGATCGCCGACGGCGTCGCCGCCGTGCCGGACAAGCCGCATCGTATCGGAAGCTGCGCTGGAAATTGCCACTGTCATCCTCACCCGCGGCGCACGCTCGGCCGGCGCGCGCTCCATCGAAGCCGCCTTCTGATCCAAAAATGGTATCGATGTCAAGTTATCGATACCATTAGGGGAAAGGTCGCGCGAACTACGGCGCATTCGCGCAGTGATTCAGCTTTCGCGTGCGACCAGTTCCACGCTCATGGCGCGCGAATCGGCGCCCTTGCCCGCTACGAGATCGAGCACCTTCTTGGCGAGCAATTCGCCGCCGACCGCCCAGTCCTGCCGGATGGTGGTGAGTTTCGGCGATACGATCGCTGCGCCGGGGGAATCGTCGAAGCCGACGACCGATACGTCGCCGGGTACGGACAGGCCGCGCGCCTGCAACGCTTCGATCGCGCCCATCGCAATGGCATCGCTCGCCGCGAAGACGCCGTCGAAGGCAGTGCCCTCGGCCAGAAGCCGATCGACCGCCTCGCGCCCCGCTGCGGCGGTGAAGGCGCAGGCGATCCGGTCGATCACCGCGGCGTCGCTGCCCTTCAGCGCGTCGGCAAAGCCCTGGAGCCGATCCTCGACCTCGCCATGCTGGGTTTCACCAAGGAACAGCAGCGCGCGGCGCCCGCGCGCGCGCAGATAGTCGGCGGCGAGCCGGCCGCCCGCGCGATTGTCGCTGCCGACGACGACGCGTCCGGGCGGCCCGTGCGCCGCGCCCCAGACCACATACGGCAGCCCGGTCGCCTCGATCGCCGCGGCGGCGTCGTCATGCACACCCTGCCCCAGCAGGATGACCCCGTCGGCCGACGGCGGATGCTGTGCGAACAGTTCGATCGTCGTCAGCACCATATTCTGTCCGGCCGCGGTCAGTTCCTGCATGATCCCGCCGAGCAGCGAGAGCGGATAAGGCTCGCTCATCAGGCGGTCGTGCGAGGGGGCCATTTCGATGACGACGGCGATGGTCCGGGTGCGCTGCTGCCGCAGATTGCGCGCCGAAATATTGAGCCGGTAGCCCATGCGTTCGGCGGTATCGCGGATCAGCCGGCGCGTGCTTTCCTTGACCGTCGGGCTGTCCGAAAGCGCGCGCGAAACGGTGATCTTCGCGACGCCCAGCTCGCGCGCGATGTCGGCCATCGTCGGGCGCGCATTGCCGCCGCCAAGGGGACCGGTGCCATTAGCCATGGTCCCCCTTAACGCGCGTCCGCCTTGTTTCACAAGCGCCTAAGCGGAGGGCGGCGGGGACGGAAGCCCGCCCCCGCCGCGACCGGTCAGAGCGCCGATCCTCCCAATTTGTAGGTGAGCTGCAGGAACACGCTGCGTCCGATGCTGTCGAACCAGCTGGTGTTGTAATAGGGATAGCTCGACCAGGTCGGGTCCTTGACGGGGTTCGTGTCGAACAGGTTGCGCACCGTCAGCGAGCCGCGCAGATGATCGGTAAAATCATATTGCATGGTCGCGTTGAAGAGGTAGCTCGCCTTGATGAAGGCATCCTCGTCATAATTGGGCAGCTTGCCGAGGCGGGTGCCCGAGAAGGTCAGCTGAAAACCCTCATTTTCATATGAAATGCTGCCGTTCGACTTGTCTCGGGGCAGATAATAGCCGCTATCGACCGCGAGCTTGTCGACGAACGGATCGCCGGGATATTGCTGGAAACTGTGCTTGAACACATGGCTGTGTGCGAGCGACAGGGTGAAGGTGCCGATACCGGTCGGCAGGCTGCCACGGAAGGCGATATCGATCCCGCTCGTCTTTTCGCGCGCGATGTTGATCGGATTGACGCGGATCGACGAGATCTGCCCGGCATTGCCGCCGCTGGCAAAGCGCGTGATGCGCGCGAAGGCGTCCTGACAGGTCGGCGAATTGGGATCGAGCTTGGGCGTGCCGCCCTCGGTCAGCACGCTGCAATCCGCCTCGGTCCGGGCCAGCGTATCGATGCTGAGATCGTCGACCTGATTGTCGAGCGTCACGCGGAAATAATCGACCGAAACATGCAGGCGGCTCGACGGCGAAAAGACGATGCCGCCCGTCAACGTGCGTCCGGTTTCGGCGTCGAGGTTGCGGTTGCCGGTCCGGTTCACGACGACGCCGGTCCCCGAATAGCTGCAATCGCCGATATCCTCGTCGGGCTCTTCGACCGCGCAGAGATAATAGTCATCGACGCTGCTCTGCACATTGCCCGGCCCGGTAAAGACATAGTGGAGGTCGGGCGCGCGGAAGGCGGTGCCATAGGCGGCGCGCAGCAGCAGGCTGCTCGTCGGTCGGACTTCGACCCCGCCATTATAGGTGAATTTGCCGACATCGCGGCCGGCAAAGCCGAAGGTGTCATAACGGCCGGCACCCGTCAGCGTCACGAAATCGAGCACCGGCACGCGCACTTCGCCGCCGATCGCGGCATGACTGCGCTTGCCCGCGCCGTCGCTGTCCTTCCAGCTGTAATAATAGTCGGTGAGCGCCAGCGGATCGGGGCGCAGATTATAGCCTTGCTTGCCATATTCGGCGACCACCGCGACCCCGACCGGACCGGCCGGAAGCTGGAACAGCTCGCCATTGGTTAGCGTCGCCTGCAAATTGCTGGTCCAGCTATACGGACGATAGACCGTATCGGCCGAAATGCTGTCATATTCGGCTGGCGTCAGCGCGGTGTAGAGCCGCGCGGGATCGGCGTTGAAGATCGGATAGCCGCTGTCCTCGTCGACCCCCAGCTGTTCGCCCAGAAAGAAAGCGATCGCCTTGGAATTGACGATCTGGGGCCAGCGGACGACCGACTGGTAGCGGCTGTAATTGAACGATGCCTCGTAATTCCAGGCATTGCCGAAATTGCCGCGGATACCAGGCGTGATGCTGTAGGTCGTCTGCTTGCTGCGCTGCATTTCCAGCCCGCCGGTTTCTTCCGGGGCAAACTGGCGCGACCAGTCGTCGATCGTATCGTCGAACGCGTTGTAAAAACTGTTGTCCGAACTCGACGACGAGCTTTCGAACGCCCAGCTCGTGACATCGTACATCAGCCGGACCTTGCTGATTCCGAACTGAAAGTCGGCGAACAATTTGGCATTGTCCGACAGCTCGTACGACATCGTGCCGAAGCTGTTGAAGCCCTTGCGACCCGAAACGATCGTGCCGTAGCCGATCGACGTCTTGCTGCCGCAGTAATAGCCGGGGCCATAATCGTCGATCGCCGGATCATAATCGCCGTAGCGCGGACGCGACGTATAGATGGTCGAACCGCCGTTGAGGTTCGCAACCCCGGCGCAGGCCGCCGGACCCGGATCGATATAGCTGTCGTTTTCAATGCTGTAGCGCAGGAAGGTGCGGCGCGCGATCGTGCTGCCGGGACTGTCGTCGGTGCTGTCCTGGATCGAACGATCATAAGCCCACAGCGGACGCTGATCGAGATATTCGATCCCGGCCGCGATGCTGAAGCGGTCGGTCGACCAGCCGCCGGTCGCGGTGAAGCGATGCGACATGCCGCCGCCATGCTGGGTGCGGCCGTGGCGATAGTCGAGCGTCAGGCCGTCCAGATTTTCCTTCATCTTGAAGTTGATGACGCCCGCAATCGCGTCCGAACCATAGATGGCCGAGGCTGCACCCGACAATATCTCGACCTTGTCGATCAGCCCCACCGGGATGTTCGAAATGTCGGTGAAGTTGCTGCGGCCGATATAGGGCAGCGGGAAATCGGCGATGCGGCGGCCGTTGACGAGCACGAGCGTGTGGTTGGGGCCAAGCCCGCGCAGGTCGACCTGCTGCGCGCCGGGGGTGAAGTCGGCGCTGCTGCCCGACTGCGGGCTTTGCGTCTCGCCGCTGTTCTGCGTCATCGCCGCGAGCAGTTCGGGGACGCTGGTATAGCCGTTGGCGCGGATCGCATCCGAATCGATGGTCGTGACCGCCGACGGCCCCTGATCCTTGATCGTGGGAATGCGCGAACCGGTGACGATGATCTCCTGCACCGCGCCCTCGTCCGACGCGTCCTGCGCCAGCGCCGGCGTGGCGAGCGCGGGAAGGCAGACGCCCAGCCCGAGAATGATGCGAAGCGACCGTCGGCCGAGATGTTCCATCGAAAAGCCCCTATCCTGTCTGCGGCGCGAATCGGCGCCCCCAATGCCCTGTCACGAGACGCGCCCTATCAGCCAGAACGGACCGAAAATTTCAATCATTATGACTAAAACAGGAATCATATTGTCATTTTTCGTGTCGATTATGTAACATCCATCGATCAGAGTTGCCGAAGGAGATATGCCGATGCCGCCGATCAGACTGTTCAAATGGATCGCCGCACTGCTGTCCGCGCTCCTTCTCGCCGCACCGCTTGCGGCGGCGGCGAAGGATCAGCCCTACGAACATTATGTCTATGGCGCGCTGAACACGCCGACGCCGGGTCCGGTATCGGGCGGACTGCTGCTGATGGGCGGAGGCGATCGGAATATCGACGCGATGAAATGGTTCTTCGGCAAGGCCGGCAAGGGCCACATCGTCGTCCTCAGCGCGTCTTACGGCAAGGAAATCGGCGAGGAATTCTATCGCGACATCGGCGGCATCCAGTCGGTCGAAATCTTCGTTTTCCACGCGCGTTCGCAAGCGACCGACAAGAAGATTCTCGACCGGCTGCGCAAGGCCGACGGCATCTTCATCGCCGGCGGCGATCAGTCGCGCTATGTGCGCTTCTGGCGCGGCACGCCGGTCAACGAGATCATCGACGCGCATGTCGCGGCGGGCAAGCCGCTCGCCGGGACCAGCGCCGGCCTCGCGATGCAGGGCGAAAAACTCTATGGCGCGATGGACGACGGCAGCATCAAGAGCCCCGAAGCGCTCGCCGATCCGCTCGGCCCCGCGAACACCATCGAAGGCGATTTCCTGCACCTGGCGCTGCTCAAGGGCGTCGTCACCGATACGCATTTCAAGGAACGCGACCGGCTCGGCCGCCTTTTCGCCTTCGTAGCCAAAGCGCAGGTCGGACGCGCTGCCGACGCGCCCGCGATGATCGGGCTCGGCGTCGATGAAAGCGCCGCGCTCGCGGTCGAACCCGACGGGTCGGGGCGCATCTATGCGACCGCACCCGACGGCTATGCCTGGGTCGTCGACGGATCGGGGCTGCGCAACGTCAGCGACCGCAGGCCGCTCGATGCGCCGCGGGTCAAGGTGACGGGGGTCGGGCCGGGCTCGGTCGTTCACCTGCCCTCGGGCCGCGTCGATGCGCCGGTGTTCGTGCGCAACTACGCCGCGCGCGCGGGCGAACTGGTCGAGGTGCCGCGCTGGTCGCTCGCGATCCATGGCGGCGCCGGGGTCATCAAGCCCGGCTCGCTTACCCCCGACAAGGAAGCCGCCTATCGCGCCGGCCTCGACGCCGCGCTGCGCGCCGGATCGGCGGTGCTCGACAGGGGCGGCCCGGCGCTCGACGCGGTCGCGGCGGCGGTGCGCGTGCTCGAGGATAATCCGCTGTTCAACGCTGGCCGCGGCGCCGTGTTCACCGCCGAGGGCACCAACGAGCTCGATTCCGCGATCATGGACGGCGCGACGCTCAAGGCCGGTGCCGTCGCGGGCGTCACGCGCACCCGTCACCCGATCGACCTCGCCCGCGCGGTGATGGACAAGAGCCCGCACGTCCTCTTGGCGCGCGACGGCGCCGACCGCTTCTCGGTCGAACAGGGGCTCGAACAGGTCGACCCCGCCTGGTTCCGGACCGATCAGCGGTGGCAGCAGCTGCTCGCCTGGCGCAAGAAGCATCAGGCCGCGCTCGACCCGACGCACCTGTTCGGCACCGTCGGCGCGGTTGCGATCGATGCCGACGGCAATCTCGCCGCCGCAACCTCGACCGGCGGCATGACGGGCAAGCGCTGGGGCCGCATCGGCGATTCGCCGCTCATCGGCGCGGGCACCTATGCCAGCAACGACCAATGCGCGGTTTCGGCGACGGGATCGGGCGAATATTTCATCCGCGAAAGCGCGGCGCGGCAGGTCTGCGACCGCGTCGCGTGGAAAGGCGAAAGCCTGAACGACGCGGCGCAGGCGACCATCGCGGCGGTCGGTGCGATCGGCGGCGACGGCGGTCTGATCGCGATGGGCCCCGACGGCCGTCCGGTCTTTGCGCTCAACGACCTTGGCATGTATCGTGGCCGGATGACGGCCGGGGCGGAACCACAGACGGCGATCTTCGCTGACGAGGCATGGGCGGACTGATGGCGCCGATGACCGTCAGTCTCGACGAGATCGACGATCGCCTGCTCACCCTGCTGCGCGACGATGCGCGCCAGACCATCGCACAGCTTGCGAAGGAACTCGGCATCTCGCGCGGCCAGGTCTATTCGCGGCTCGCGCGGCTGGAAGAGGATAATATCGTCGCGGGCTATACGGTGCGGCTGGGGCAAGCCTTTGCCGCCGGCCGCGTCCGCGCCCATATGATGATCAAGACGCTGCCGCGCTATCATCGCGAGGTCGAGGCCGCCCTCGCCGGCTTCACCCAGGTTCAGGCGATCCACGCGATCAGCGGCGAATATGACATCATCGCGATGCTGGAGGCGGAGGACAGCGCCCTGCTCAACGAACTGATCGACGAGATCGGCCTGCTCGACGGGGTCGAACGCACGACGACGTCGGTCATATTGGTGACCAAGATCGAACGCTAACCCCTTCCCTCCGGCCGGGGCCGGACGGTTCAATTGGTCCAGTAGATATAATCCTGCCCGTCCTTCCACGGCGCGTTGAGCGGCACGTCGATCCGCACCGGCCCCTCGATCAGCCCCGGCCAGATCGGCTTGGCCATCCCCTTGTTCTGCGCCTCGATCATCGCGCGAAGCTGCGCGACGCGCTGCGGCTCCTGCGCCGACACGTCATGCTGTTCGGTCGGATCGACGGCGAGATTATAGAGGCGAACCTTTTCGGGCCGCTTCGTCACCTGCAATTTCCAGTCGCCCGCGCGCACGACGCGATAATCGCCCGAACGCCAGTACATCGCCTGGCGATGCGCCGGCCCGGCCAGGATATTCTGGCTGTCGACGATGCGATCGGTCGGCACCTTCGCCCCCGCCGCGGCGGCGATCGTCGAATAGATGTCGATATGCCCGGTCACGTCGGCACGGGCAGACCCCGGCGCGATATGGCCCGGCCAGCGCATGAAGAAAGGCGTGCGGATGCCGCCCTCGAAGAAGGTCGCCTTCCATCCACGATAGGGCGCATTGAGGTGCGGGATGCCATTGTACCAGGCCCCGCCATTGTCGCTGGTGAAGATGACGAGCGTATTGTCGTCGATCCCCGCCTGCTTGAGCTTCGCCATGACATCGCCGATGCGGCGGTCGAGCTGCGCGATCATCGCTCCGTAAACGCGCGTCTTGTGGTCCTTGATCTGCGGCAGCCGGTCATATTCCTCGCGCGTTGCCTGCAACGGCGTGTGCGGCGCATTGAACGCCAGATACATGAAGAAGGGCCGGTTCTTGTTCGCGTCGATCGCCTTTTCGGCTTCGGCGGCGAAATAGTCGGTCATATGCCCTTGGGGATGAAAGCGCTTGCCGCCGTTGAAAGTCACGGCATGGCGCAAATTGGCCCAGATGAAACGGTCGATCGGATCCCACGGCAGCTTGGCGTTGACCGTATCGGGATCGTCGTCGGGCAGGAATTTCGCGCCCCCCGCCAGAATCGCGAGGCTTTCGTCGAAACCCTGCGCATTGGGCTGCAAGCGCGGCGCTTCGCCCAGATGCCATTTGCCGATGTGGATGGTGTGATATCCCGCCGCCTTCACCGCCTCGGCGATGGTGATCTCGCTCGGCGGGACGCCCATGTCGGGATAGTCGGGGATATCGTCGGTGATCAGTTCCTTGTGGAATACGGCCTTCAGCGGACCAAGGCCGCCGCCATGCGCCAGATTCTCGGCAAAGGCGGTCGGCACCGCGGTAAATTCGAAACCGAAGCGCGTCGGATAGCGGCCGGTCATCATCGCCGCGCGCGACGGCGAACAGGTGGCGTTCGCGGCATAGGCGGTGGTGAAGTTCAGCCCCTGACGTGCCAGCGCGTCGATGTTGGGCGTCTTGACGATCCCGCCTGCAACGCCGCCGCCGTTCAGGCTGATGTCGTTCCAGCCCAGATCGTCGGCGACGATCAGGATGATATTGGGCGGACGCTTGGTCCCCGGCGCGGTGACGGGGGCCGCACCCGGCCCCTGCTGCCAGACTACGGCGTGGTTCGGCTGCACCGGGTCGCGCCAGTCCTGGATCATCCCGGGCAGACGATATTTATTCTCCTGAAAGCCCCAATAGCCGCCCGCGCCGATCAGCGCGACGACGCCCAATGCAATCCAGCGTTTCTTCATCGGTCCCCTCCGGCCCCCTCTAAGCCCATGTCAAAAGCGCGATATGCGCAAGCGCCGCAGCGAGTGCGAGCCCCAGCCCCACCGTGACCCGCGGGCTGGCATAAAAGGCGATCTGTCGCTGCGTCGGGAAAGAGAAGGTCGTCTCGATCCCCAGCGTCTTGTTCGGATGCACGGCGCGAAAGGCCGGATCGGCCGCCATGCGGATCAGGTCGCGGCGGCTGCGGTATCGCATCGTGCCGACCAGCGACCAGCCGGGGTCGGCGGGTGTGTTCCACGCGTCGATATAGCCGCCGACCTTGGCGCCGACATAGAGCGGATGCCCGCCGCGCGCGATCAGCCCGCGCACGAAGGGGTCCGAATAGCGGCGCAGCCATTCGCTGCCCGCGCGCGTCTCGCCGCTGGCGGGATCGGTGACCTGGCCGGGCCGCGTGCGGACAAGATTGACCATGACGAATTCGCGTCCGTCGTCGTCCTCCAGAAAGGCGCGCAGGCGGGCGCTGTCGTTGCCCGTTTCCTCCATGCGATCGCCGAGCGTATCCAGAAAGGCGTCGATCTCGGCGCGCGTCAGCGGCCGGCGGAACCCGTCGTAGAACAGCAGGAAGGCGAGCCAGAGCAGCAACGCGCCCGCCCAAATCGCGCCGACAAGAACAGCCTGCTCCCCCATCATCCCCCCGACTCTTCGGTTGCCCCGAAACTATTGGCACTATATGTGTCATTATATCGGGCGCGGCGCAAGATGCTTCGAAGCGGGCATTGACCACGGCGCCAAGCTGCGCCAGCGGGGAGGACATGACGACAACGGCGAAAGCGGAGGGCGAGGCAAAGGCGAATCCGGCAAGCGTGACGCCCCGGATCGATGGTCGGCGCGAACGCAGCCGGTCGAGCCACAAGCGCATCGTCAAGGCGATGATGGAACTGATCGCCGGCGGCGACCTGATGCCCAGCGCGGCGCGCGTCGCCGACGAAGCCGGGATCGGCATTCGTACCGTCTTCCGCCATTTCGACGATATGGATTCGCTCTATAGCGAGATTTCGGCGACGATCGCCGAACGGGTGATGCCGATCGTCACCGCCCCCTATCTCGACAACGACTGGCGTGCGAACATGCGCGACCTCGCCCGCCGCCGCGTCCGCGTGTTCGAAACGATGCTGCCGTTCCGGCTCGCCGCCAATATCAAACGCTACCAGTCGCCCTTTCTGATGGCCGAATATGGCCGCGTCATCACGGTCGAGCGCGAACTGGTGATGCGCCTGCTACCCGCGCCTGTCCTTGCGAACAAGGTGGCGGCGGAGGCGCTATGTGCCACCCTCTCCTTCCAGAACTGGCGCGCGCTGCGGCACGACCAGGGCCTGCCGGCCGAAGAAGCGGGGACCGTCACCGCGCATATGGTCGAAGCGCTGCTTGCCGCGCTTCCGCAAGGCGGCGATCGGTGAAGCGCGGCGCGGCGCTGATCGCTTTCGCCGCGCTGGGCGCCCTGGCCGCATGCGGCGCCAAAAAGACCGAACAGCATGCCGAGGCGCAGACTCCGACGTGCCCGCCGATGCCGGCGCGCGACTATGTCTGGATTCCCGGCGCGACCTTCACCATGGGCGCCGACGCGACGCTGCCCGAAGAGGCACCGGCGCGCGAGGTTACGGTCAAGGGCTTCTGGATGGCGACGCACGAGGTGACGAACGCCGAATTCGCCGAATTCGTGAAGGCGACCGGCTACAAGACGCTTGCCGAGAAAGACCCGCCGAAACTGCCCGGCGCGCCGCCCGACATGCTGATCCCCGGATCGGCGGTGTTTACCGCGCCGACCGACGGCAATCCCAACTGGTGGCGCTGGGTCGTCGGGGCCGAATGGCGGCATCCCGAAGGGCCGAAGACCGGTATCGCCGGCCGCGACCGCGATCCGGTGGTCCAGGTCGGCTACGACGACGCGCTCGCCTATGCGCGCTGGAAGGGCAAGGCGCTGCCCGACGAGGCGCAATGGGAGCTTGCCGCCGCAACCGGCGGCGCGCGCCGCGATGTTCCCGTCGATGCAAACGGCAAGCCGACCGCCAACTATTATCAGGGCGTATTCCCGGTCCGCGACCTCGGCACCGACGGCTTCAAGAGCCGCGCGCCCGTCGCCTGCTTCCCCGCCGACAAGCACGGCGTCCACGACCTGATCGGCAATGTTTGGGAATGGACGGCAAGCGCGATCGACCCCGACCGCAATGTCATCAAGGGCGGCAGCTTTCTGTGCGCGGCAAATTATTGCGCGCGCTATCGCGCCGCCGCGCGCCAGTTTCAGGAACGCTCGCTAGGTACCGATCATGTCGGCATTCGCCTGATCGACACGGCGCGCCCGCCGCCGCCGGACGAAAAGCCACACGAGGGCTGACAGCGCGACGATCGCCCCGCCGAGAATCAGTCCGGCCTGAATCGCCCGCTTGCGGCCCTGTTGCCGCCACGCATAAAGGTTGATCTGTTCGTCGGCGGTGTAGCCCGCCGGCATTTCGAGCACCTGGTTGGTCTTGGCGAACGCCGCATAATCGGCCTTCATCGCCGCAAAACGATCGGGCATCGCGGCGGCCAGATCGTGCGTTTCGCCGGGATCGCCGGCGATGTCGAACAGCCGCCATTGACCATCGCCCGTCGGCGGCAGATTGCGCACCAGCTTGTAATCGCCCCGGAACAGCGCGGCATTGCCCGACAGTTCATAACCGATCGGCGCGTCGCCATGAACGCTGCCTGCGCCGCCCGCCAGCATCGGCACCAGACTGCGCCCGGCGATCGGCTCGACCGTCCGCCCGCCCCAGCTGCCGCCGTGACCCGGCACGCCGGCGAGGTCGGTCAGCGTCGGGACGATGTCGGTGACATGCGCGAGCCCGTTCGAGATCGCGCCCGCGCGCACCTGCGGATGGCCGGGCCAGGCGATGATCAGCGGTACGCGCAGCCCGCCCTCGGTCGCGCTGAACTTGTATCCCGACAGCGGCGCCGCCGCGGCGCTCGCCCAGCCCGGACCGATGGCGCTGAAGCTGTGGCGGCGGCCGATGTTGCCGATCGAGGTGTCATACTCCATCCCCAGGAACAGCCGGTTGCGCAGCCGGTTATAGGGGTTGGTCGGTTCGGGGCCATTGTCCGACAGAAAGACGAAGATCGTATTGTCGTAATCGCCCGTCGCCTTCAGATGCGCGACAAGGCGCCCGATCTCGCGGTCGGCGGCGGTCGCCATCCCGGCATAGGCCTGCATGACGCGGATCGCCGCCTTGCGTTCGTCGCCGTCCAGCTTTTGCCAGTCGGGCGTCGTCGCCATCGTCACCATCGGCGCGCCCGCGGGCATGATGCCGAGCGCCGCGGCGCGCTTGGCCCGTGCGGCGCGCAGTGCGGTCCAGCCTTCGCGGTACATCGCCTGATAGCGCGCGATATCGCTGTCGGGCGCCTGCACCGGAATATGGTTGGCAAGGAAATTGACCGACGCGAAAAACGGCTTTCCGCTCGCGCGGTCGGCGTCGATATAATCGATCATCTTCTGGACGACGAAGCGCGACGAATAATAATCCTTGGGCAGCACCCCCGGTTTGCCATTGTCGGTCCAGTTCGCCTTGTCATACAGGCCCTTGATCGGCTCCTGATCGAAATTGTCGGCGCCCGCATCGGCCAGGCTGAAGGCGCGGTCATAGCCGCGCGCTTCGGGAAGCCGCGTCGGATCGCTGCCCAGATGCCATTTGCCGGTCAGATAGGTGCGATAGCCCGCCGCCTTCAGCATTTCCGCGATCGTGACGACGCTGTGGTTCATCACCGTGTCGTACCCCGGCTTGCCGCGGTGCGCGTCGGGGATCGTTTCGGGCATATTGCCCAGCCCGGCGCGGTGGTTCATCACCCCCGTCTGCAGCATCGCGCGCGTCGGCGAGCAGGACCCCGACACATGGAAATTGGAAAAGCGCATCCCGGCATGGGCCAGCGCGTCGATGTTCGGGGTCGCGAATTCGGCCCCGAAGGCGCCGACATCCGAAAAGCCCCAGTCGTCGGCCAGCAGGATGACGATATTAGGATGGCGCGGCGACGCGGGCGCGGTCGGCGCCGCGGTCTGCGCGGCCAGCGGCGCCGCGACCAGCGCGGCGGCGACCCCGGCGGCGAGCGCGCGCCTCATGCCGACACCAGCGCGGGCAGGCAGCCCGTCCGCTCGAGCAGCGGATCGACCGCGCCGCGCGCCGCGTCGTTCAGCGCCGCGTAGCGCATGCGCAGGTCGGCAAGGCATTTCGCCTGATATTTGAACACCCCCTGGTCATAGCCATGCCCCATCGCCTCGAACCGCATCATCGCCTCCCCCTTTTCCAATGCCGCCGCATTCGCCCGCAAGAAGGGCAGATAGACCGCGCCCGCCACCGCCAGCAGCGCCTCGACCACGGGCGGCAGCGGCGCATCGGCCGCGTCCCATTCGCCGTCGATCCCCGACATGTCGTCGATGTGCGAAAGCCAACGATAGGCAAAGGGATAGTCGGCGCGCATCATCGCCTGTGCCGTCGGATCGACGCCGAGCTGCGACAATTGGCCGAACAGGCCGAATTCGGCGAGCGACGGCCGCGTGCCGAACAGGCAGTGCCGGTCCTGGACATGCGTCTCCAGCGCCGCGAGCACCGCGCGGGTCGACGCTTCGATCAGCGGGAAATTCGCGGGCGTGCAGCCGACGATCGCCATGCGCCCCACCTGCCGCTCGCGAAAGCTCGCCGCAAAGCGCTCGCGCTGTTCCGCCCCGCCGCCCTTGAACGCATCGAAGGCCAGCCAGCGGCTCATCTGCAGCTGGTCGACCTCGGCCAGCCAGCGATAGCCGAACATCGCCTTGGTCAGCCATTCGTCGGCGAAATCCTCGATCAGATGCGCCAGAAAGGCGCGCGCGGGATCGGGCGGCACCACCGAACGGCTGCCCGGATGGCGATCCTCGAGCAGATAGAGGAGCGGGGTCGAATCATTGTGCCAGCTATCGTCGGGAAAGCGCACTACCGGGATCACCGGCGCGCGGACATGCGCCAGCGCCCCGCCCTGCGTCGCGGCGCCATGGACCCAGATATGCGGCAGGCGGCGATAGCGCATCGCCGCGCGAATCTTCATCGAATAGGGCGAACCCAGCGCGCCATGCACCTCATAAGGCCGTTCGCTCACCCGTCCCTCCCATGTTTTGGCATATGCTATGCCAATATATCGGCGAGCGCAATGGGCGGCATCTCCTCCCGCCGCACGGACGGATCAGCGGGCGCGGCGAGCGCGGCCCCTCATTCGCGCGCCGCCGCCTCCGCCGCCCGCGCTTCGCGGGCCTTGCGCGCCTTGCGCCACGACGGGCGCGTCTTTACCGCGGCCACCCCGTCCGCCGCCTGCGCCGGCACCGCGCCGGTCAGCGGCACCGCGGGCGTCAGCGGCACCGCCGGCGTCGGCCGCCCCGCCGCCTCCTCGGCCGCGATCCACGCCAGATAGGCTTCGGGGATCGTGTCGCCCGCCGCGATCCAGTCGGCCTCGCCGGCAAAGCGCTGCGCTGGCTCGCCATCGACCGGCGGCCCGTCGAACATCTGCATCGGCCCGTGATAGGGCGCGTCATGGTCGCGCAGCGACACCATCGCGGTGCCCGGATCGTCCAGCTGCGCCGCGATCGCGTCGACCCCGCCCGCGTCGGCGGCGGCGATCAGCGCGCGCTGCCGCTCGGCCAGCGCGAGCAGCGCCGCGTCGATCTCTGCCTGCGCCTGCGCGTCGAGCGCCACCCCGTCGAACCCCTCGATCAGCGCCGCGGCATCATCCTGAGCCGCGACCCCATCCCCGTTCGTCCCGAGCGAAGTCGAGGGACCGTGAATCACCGTCCGCACCGTCGTCGTCGAAGCCTCCGCCACCGCACCCGCGGCGTCCCCGACCTCCGCTCGTCCTGAGGAGCCGCGCAGCGGCGCCTCCAAGGACCCGGCTCCCGCGCTCGCCCGCGTCGAGAAATAGTTGATCGTCGTCCGCTTGCCGCCCGCATCCTGCCCATAGTGGCGCAGGCAGAACATCAGCAGCGCGTCATTATGCTTGCGCCGAAACCCCATCAGCTTGCCGCCGACGAAGACGGGCACCAGATAGCCGTCGATCGCGCGCTCGAACGCAATATCCTTCAGCCGCGCGACCCCGAAATCAAGCGCCGCCTCCCACGCCCGCCGAAAGCTCTCCGCGCCGGGCGCGCGCCGCAGCGTATAACAATTCGCCTGCGCCATATTGACCATGGCGGCGGCACGGCTGACCGACCCCGTATCGGCGAGCGCCGCGATAAACGCCCGCTGCCGCTCGGGCGTCCACCCATCGTGCCGGTACTTGCGCGGCACCGGCGTAAAGTCGGGAAGCGGCGGCCGCGCCTCCTTCGCGATGGGGGTGCGGTTCTGCATGATGCGTCCTCCTGTTAGCCAAACAGGACAGGATATGACGCGGCGGAGGAATGTAGGAAAGCGATTTTGTTTACATTTTGTTCTTGCGTTCTGGGACTCTTCTTGGCATTTTGCCAAAAATCGACCCAGAGGAGCATAATATGACCGAAAGCCTGTCCTTCCACGAGCTTCGGCAGCGCCTCGGCATGTCGGTCGATGAAGTGGCCCGAGAGCTGGAATGCGATCTAAGCACGGTGTACCGTTGGGAGCGCGGCGAAACTGCACCCAAGGCGCACATCTACCGCTCGCTGGAATTGATCGGCAGCCTCAAACCCAAGCCTGTTCAGGACGCACCTGCGGGGGATCTCTCATTTCGCTTTGTCGATCTTTTTGCAGGTATTGGCGGGCTGAGAATCGGATTCCAGAGCATTGGCGGTCACTGCGTTTTCACGTCCGAATGGGACAAGAATGCGCAAGAAACCTATCGTAAGAATTTCCGGGACAATCACGAACTTCACGGCGACGTTCGACAGTATTCGGAGAACCCGGACCTGATCCCCGATCATGACGTCTTGCTCGCCGGCTTCCCTTGCCAGCCATTTTCTATTGCCGGTGTGTCGAAGAAGAATGCCCTTGGCCGACCTCACGGCTTCCTGTGCGACACACAAGGCACGTTGTTTTTCGATACCGCGCAAATCATTGCCCATCACCGGCCAGCGGCATTCGTGCTGGAGAATGTGAAGAATCTCGAAAGCCATGATGGAGGCAAGACGTTCGCGACGATAATGAACGTGCTCGAGAACGAGTTGAAGTATAATGTGCAGGCAAGGGTTATCAGTTCAGCGCCATGGGTTCCGCAGAAACGCGAGCGCATTTTTATCGTTGGATTTCGCGAGAAGACCGACTTCAACCTGAAAACGCTCGAAATCCCTGATGCATCGAAGGGACCAAAGCTTGGCAGCATCCTGGAAAGACACGAGGATGTCGACCCGAAGTACACGCTTACGCCACGTCTTTGGGAATACCTGCAGAAGTACAAGGAAAAACATAGCTCGAAGGGAAACGGGTTCGGGTACAGCCTGTTCGGCCCCGACGACGTCGCCCGAACCTTGTCGGCCCGCTATTACAAGGACGGCTCCGAAATCCTCATTGATCAGCCCGGCGAACGTCCGCGGAGGTTGACCCCAATGGAATGTGCCCGGCTGATGGGCTTCGATCGCGGTGAACGGCGGTGGAAGATCGGTGTATCAGACACTCAAGCCTATCGGCAATTCGGGAATGCCGTCGTTGTTCCGGTAGTCGAATTTCTCGCCAACGCCATGAAGCCATATCTGGCGACAGCGCTGTCTAATGATGCACATCTCCCGGAAGAAGCCGCTCCTGACGTGGTTCAGGTCCGACCGATGGCAGAAGTCGATGGCTGATGTCGTAACCCCGGAGGTGCGTAGCCGAATGATGGCTGGGATCCGGGGTAAGAATACCAAGCCGGAAATGCTGATCCGACGAGGGCTTCATCGCTTGGGCCTTCGCTTCCTGGTCCATGACAAACGCCTGCCAGGGAAACCGGATATGGTTTTTCCGAAGTGGCAGGCGGCAATATTCGTGAATGGCTGCTTCTGGCACGGGCACGATTGCCGCCTTTTCAAACTGCCCTCCACGCGAACAGAGTTTTGGCGGGACAAGATCTGCGCGAACAAGGAACGTGACCGTATGGTCATCAAGAGGCTCGAAGACACCGGGTGGCGGACCCTGACAATCTGGGAATGTCAAATCAAAGGGCGCTCTACCGAAGAAATCGAGTCCGTTTTAGTGAACTGCAGGAATTGGTTGACCGACGAACCTGTTTCGGCTCACCAATAGAATTATGAAGCGGGGGCATCTTTCCGAGTATTTTTCAGGTATCGCGGTCAAGCGCCTGAGTGCTGTTGAAACGCGCCCTGCCGCTTCGAATCAGCATGAATTCAATGCGTCCGCCGAATTGAAAAAACTGCTCGGCAACGACGATCAGAAGGATATTCCGACAAAATTTCTCTGGATCGGGCATGAGCAGGAAACCGTCGAAACCGAGGGCTTTGTAACCTGGTATGACGCACGGCGTCGACATCCGACCCGCTCGGAATACCGACTCTATTATCCGAGTAACGACGTTACGGCGATGATGGATGAAGGTGACGCCTTCTTCTTGGCCAAGCGGAAGAGCGATGACTGCCTTGTCATCATCACACCCAGCGACAGCACGATGTACAACCAGCTTCTCTGGTTATTCGGGATCGATGTGCAATCGCAGTTCCATTTCAACTATCAGAAAGTCGGCGGGAATTCGGACGCCGAGTTGGATTTTGTCAGCCGTTTCATTCTTGAAGCGCTGGAAATCGATCCCGAGGAGCCGGAGGGCGCAGATCTCGACCGACTTATCGAGCCTTTCGGTCTTTCTATGCCCAAGGCACGCCATCTTTCAGAGCTTGCACGCAATTCCCTTAATCTCCCTAATGTCCCTGAGGAACCCGATTTAGCCCTGATGGCCTGGATGGAGCGGGAGGATCAGCTATTCCGGCGTCTTGAACGGAAAATCGTTGCCGAGCGTTTGCGTGCGGGTTTCAAGACAAAGAACGGCGAAGACGTCGATGGCTTTATCTCGTTTTCGCTGAGCGTTCAGAACCGTCGCAAGTCACGGGCTGGCTTGGCTCTTGAAAGTCATATCGAAGCGTTGTTGAACGCTTTCGAGATCAACTATTCTCGCGGCGCGATAACCGAGAACGGCAACAAGCCCGACTGACGTGCTCCCCTGATTG